>JAGXGW010000074.1 GCA_024636555.1 Paracoccaceae bacterium
CCGCTCCAGCGCCTCCTGCGCGCGCTCCAGCAGCGCCTTGTCCTTCATCACGGGGCGGAAAAACCGGAACACCCCGCCGCTCTCTCCCAAAGCGCCCAGAACCGCGTTTTGCAGCACGGTAAAGTCCATCGCCAGCGCGGATATCTGGAAGGTCCGCCCCAGCCCCATGCGCGCGCGCGCCACGGTATCGAGGGCTGTCACATCCTGCCCCAGAAAATGCACGGTGCCGCTGTCAGGTTTCATATTGCCCGCGATCTGCTTGATCAGCGTGGATTTTCCTGCGCCGTTCGGCCCGATCAGCGCATGGATTTCCCCCGGCCGCAGATCAAGGCTGACATCGCTTGAGGCTTTCAGCGCGCCAAAGCTCTTGCTGATCCCGCGCGTCTGCAACAATGGCTCAGCCATGCGCCACCTCCCGTCCCGCCAGCGTCCCGATCAGCCCGCCGCGCGCGAACAGCACGACACCCAGCAACAGCAGGCCAAGGAAAATCTGCCAGTAGTCGCTGACACCGCCCAACAGATGCTCCAGCATGATGAACAGCGCAGCGCCCACGACAGGGCCGTAAAGCCGCCCCACCCCGCCGAGGATCACGAAAACCATGATCTCGCCACTGGTGTGCCAGCTGAACATCGTTGGGCTGATGAAGCGGTTGAGATCGGCGAACAGCGCGCCTGCAAGGCCGGTGATCGCACCGGAGATCACAAAGGCCACCAGCCGCAGCTTGAACGGCGTGATCCCCACGGTCTCCACGCGGTCGGCATTCTGGCGCGAGGCCGTCAGCGCCAGCCCGAAACGCGAGCGTGCCAGCGCGGCGCTGAACAGCAACGCCAGCCCGAGGATCACATAGGCCAGGATCAAAAATTGCACCGGCACCAGCGTGTTGATCCCCGGAAAGCCGTTACGGACCCAGATCGACAATCCGTCCTCGCCGCCATAGGCGGGCCAGCCGATGGTGAAATAATACAGCATCTGCCCGAAGGCGAGCGTGATCATGATGAAATAAACACCCGATGTCCGCAGGCTCAGCAGCCCGATGAGCAGCGCCGCGAGGGCAGAGGCCAGCATCGCCACCAGCCAGATCACCGGCATGGATTTGGTGCCGTGGATCAGGACCGGCCATTCCGCGATCGGGTCCATCACTTGCGCATGGCTGGCAAGGATACCCATCGCATAGCCGCCGATCCCGAAGAAAGCGGCATGGCCGAAACTGACCAGCCCGCCCAGCCCCAGCGCGATGTTGAGCCCCACGCCCGCCAGCGCAAGGATCGCCACCTTGGTGCAGAGCGTCATGATATAGGTCTGTCCGCTGCACCACGCCCAGAGCGGCACGAGGATCAGCAGCAGCGTCAGTGCGGCGTTGATATATGTCTCGCGGGCCATGTCAGGCGCTCCCGTACAGGCCCGAGGGGCGCAGGATCAGAACGGCGGCCATCAGGATATAGATCAGCATGGAGGCCAGTGACGCGCCCACGGTGGTGGCCGCCGAAGGGTCAAGAAACAGCGCAAACAGACGCGGCAGCAGCACCCCGCCCATCGTATCGGTCACCCCCACCAGCAACGAGCCGACAAGCGCGCCCTTGATCGACCCGATCCCGCCGATCACGATGACGACGAAGGCAAGGATCAGCACCGGCTCTCCCATTCCCACCTGCACCGACTGGATCGTGCCCACCATCGCACCGGCCAGCCCGGCCAGCGCCGCGCCCAGCGCAAAGACCAGCGTGTAAAGCTTCGAGATATCGACACCAAGCGCGGCGATCATCTCGCGGTCCGCCTCACCGGCGCGGATCTGGATACCGATGCGGGTGCGCGCGATCAGCGCAAACAGCCCCGCCGCCACGATCAGCCCCGCCGCGATGATCGTCAGCCGGTAGAGCGGATACTGGATCCCCCCCGGCAGCGTGACCGGCCCCGCCAGATAGCGCGGTACATCCAGATAAAGCGGGAAGGAGCCGAACACCCATCGCGTCCCCTCCGACAGGATCAGGATCAGCGCGAAGGTCGCCAGCACCTGATCCAGATGGTCGCGCTTGTACAACCGCCGGATCACCGTCAATTCGATCAGCGCGCCCGCCGCTGCCGCCGCCACAAGGCTTGCCGCCAGCGCCAGCAGGAATGATCCGGTCAGCCCCGCCACCGTCGCCGCAGCAAAAGCCCCGATCATATACAGCGATCCATGGGCCAGATTGATCAGGCCCATGACGCCGAACACAAGCGTAAGGCCCGCCGCCGTCAGGAACAGCATGATCCCGAATTGCAGCCCATTCAGCAGTTGTTCGGCGAAAAGAAGAAAGGTCATCTTGCGAGTCCGATCAGGTTGATCCCGGCCCGCCCGCGCCACGAGACGCAGGATTACGGCGGTCAGACAGGCCCCGGCACACCCGCGCCGGGACCGGTTCAGGGATTACATCTTGCAGTCGGCCGCATAGGCATCGGCGTGATCCTTAAGCGCGACACCGATGATCTTGTTGGTAAAGATATCGCCCTCCTGGATCACCTCGCGGACATAGATGTCCTGAATCGGGTGGTTGTTGTTCCCGAATTCGAAATCCCCCCGTGTGCTGTCAAAATCCGCCTCTTTCAGCGCGGCGCGGAAGGCGTCCTTGTCGGAAATATCGGCCTTGTCCATTGCCGACAAAAGCAGGTTGGCCGTGTCATAGCCCTGACTTGCGTAGAGCGACGGCAGACGCCCGTATTCCTGCTGGAACGCGGCCACGAAGGTCGTATTCGCCTCGTTGTCCAGATCCTTGCTCCATTGCGAGGTATTCACCACACCCAAAGCCGCCGCACCGACCGCTTGCAGGATACCCTGATCGAAGCTGAAGGCGGGGCCGACCACGGGCAGGTCCACGCCGCTGTCGGCATATTGCTTCATGAAGGAAATCCCCATGCCGCCCGGCAGGAAGAAGAACACCGAATCCGCGCCCGATGCCCTGATCTGCGCGATCTCGGGGGCATAGTCGGTCTGGCCAAGCGTGGTGTATGTCTCACCTGCCAGCTCGCCTTCGTAGAACCGCTTGAACCCGGTCAGCGCATCGGTGCCTGCGGGATAGTTGGGCGCCAGAATGAACGGTTTGCTGTAGCCTGTCCTTGTGACATAGGCGCCTGCCGCCTCGTGCAGGTTGTCATTCTGCCAAGCGACGTTGAAATAATTGGGATGGCAATTGGCGCCCGCCAGTGCCGAGGGGCCGGCGTTCACCGACAGATAGATCTTGTCCTGCGCCACCGCCGAGGGGATCGCCGCCATTGCAAGGTTCGAAAAGATGATGCCCGTCATCACATCCACATTCTCGGACTGGATCATCTTGTCCGCCAGTTGCACGGCCACTTCCGGCTTTTGCTGGTCATCCTCGATGATCACCTCGACATCCTCGGTGCCCGAGAGGCTCAAGGCCAGCATGAAGCCGTCACGCGCGTCGATGCCAAGGCCTGCACCGCCGCCCGACAGCGTGGTGATCATGCCCACCTTCACCTTGCCATCCGCCATTGCGGCGCCGGCTGCGAAGATCGCGGTCGTGGCCATCAGGCCCATTTTCGTCAGTGTCATCTTCAGTACCTCCATGTTGATATTGTTGGTCTTTTTTTCTTGTCGTTGTCGTTCAGAACGCCTTGAACGTCGGCGTTGTCAGGGTGCGTTCGATCCCCGGAATATCCAGCAGGTTGTCATTGATGTATTTGCCCACATCCGCGCCCTCGGGAATATACAGCTTCATCAGAAGATCAAACGCGCCGGATGTCGAGTAAAGCTCGGAATGGATCTCCCGCAGAACGATCTGTTCGGCCACGCGGTAGGTGGTGCCGGGTGTACAGCGGATCTGGATGAACAGGCAGCTCATGGGTTTTCCTTTTCCTTCAGGCGGAAGCGCTGGATCTTGCCGCTTTCGGTCTTGGGCAGCGCAGTGCAGAAAACAATACTGCGCGGATATTTGTAAGGTGCAATCTGCGTCTTGACGTGATCCTGCAAGGCTTTGACCATGCTGTCAGAGGGGTCCGCCCCCTCCCGCAACACCACATGCGCCTGCACGATACAGCCGCGCGTGTCGTCCGGCAGTCCGATCACCGCGCATTCGGCGACATGGGCATGGGCGAGCAGTGCCGCCTCCACCTCCGGTCCCGCGATGTTGTAGCCCGACGAGATGATCATATCGTCATTGCGCGCCGCAAAATGCAGATAGCCGTCCTCGTCCTGCATGAAGGCATCGCCGGTCACGTTCCAGCCGTCCTGCACATATCCCGCCTGACGGTCATCCGCCAGATAACGGCACCCTGTCGGCCCGCGCACCGCCAGCCGCCCGATGGTGCCGCGCGGCACCTCCGCGCCTTCCGCGTCGATCACCTTCGCCTCATAGCCCGTCACCGGCTTGCCAGTGCAGGCGGGGCGATGATCGTCAAAACGGTTGGAGATGAAGATATGCAGCAGTTCCGTCGCCCCGATCCCGTCCAGCATGGGTTTGCCGGTCTTGTCGATCCATTCCTGATAAACCGGCGCGGGCAAGGTCTCGCCCGCCGACACAGCCGCGCGCAAACTGGACAGATCCGCGCCCTGATCCATCGCGGTGAGCATGGCGCGGTAGGCTGTCGGTGCGGTAAAACACACGGTTGCGCGGTACTTCTGGATGATCTCGATCATATTCGGCGGTGAGGCCGCCTCAAGCAGCGTCGCTGCCGCCCCGAAGCGCAGCGGAAACACCGCCAGCCCACCAAGTCCGAAAGTGAAGGCCAAGGGCGGCGAGCCGACAAACACATCCTCCGGCACCACCCGCAGAACCTCGCGCGCATAGCCATCCGCGATGATCAGCAGGTCGCGGTGGAAATGCATCGTCGCCTTGGGCGCGCCCGTGGTGCCGGAGGTGAACCCCAGCAGCGCTACATCATCGCGCCCCGTTGGCACCGCGTCGAACTGCACGGGCTTTTCCAGCGCCAACCGGTCCAGTTCCGCCTCGTGGTTCGATGTGCCGTCAAAGCCGACAACGCTTTTGAGAAAGGTCGATCCTGCCGCACAGGCCTCCATCTCCGCCATCAGCCTTGTGTCGCAAAGGGCATGGCTGATCTCGGCCTTGTCCACGATCTTGCACAACTCCCCCGCCCGCAGCATCGGCATTGTATTGACCACCACCGCGCCCGCCTTGGTCGCGGCCAGCCAGCAGGCCACCATCGCGGGGTTGTTGGCCGAGCGGATCAGCACACGGTTGCCGGGCTTTACCCCCAGATCCTCGACCAGCGCATGGGCGAGCCTGTTGGTCCAGTCCGCCAGTTCCTTGTAGGTGCGCCTGCGCCCGTTGCCGATCAGCGCGGTCCGGTCACCAAAGCCGCGCGCGACCATTGCATCGGTCAGTTCCACCCCCACGTTCAGATGCTCGGGATAATCAAACCCGTCCAGCAGGATATCGGGCCAAAGATCGAGCGGCGGCAGGTTGTCCCGCGTGAAGGTGTCGGTATGCGCGCTTGGTCCCAGCATCTGCATCATTCCCCCTGAAAGGCCCCCATCGCTTGCCGTGCAATCACGACCCGCTGCACATCCGACGCGCCCTCATAGATCCGCAGCGCCCTGATCTCGCGGTATAACCGCTCCACCACAGCGCCGGACCGCACCCCGTCGCCGCCATGCAGTTGCACGGCCATGTCGATGACCTTCTGCGCCTCGTCCGTGGCATAGAGCTTGGCCATCGCCGCCTCGCGCGTCACCCTTGGCGCGCCGGAATCCTTGGCCCAAGCCGCGCGGTAAACCAGCAGCGCCGCCGCATCGACCTTGAGCGCCATATCCGCGATATGTCCCTGCACCATCTGCAAATCGAACAGCGGCGCGCCCTGCACCTGCCGCGCCTGCACCCGCGCCAAAGCCTCGTCCAGCGCGCGCCGCGCAAAGCCAAGCGCCGCCGCCGCCACGGTGGAGCGGAACACATCCAACACCGACATCGCGATGCGGAAGCCCTGCCCGCTCTGCCCGATTAGCGCCGAGGCAGGCACCCGTACGCCGTCAAACCGCAATAAGGCCAGCGGATGCGGCGCGATGGTCTCCAACCGCTCGACCACATGCAGCCCCGGCGTATCGGCTGGCACGACAAAGGCCGACAGTCCCCGCGCGCCCGGTGCCTCGCCCGTGCGGGCAAAGACGGTATAGACATCCGCGATCCCGCCATTGGAGATCCACGTCTTCTCGCCCGTCAGGACAAACCCGTCCCCATCGGCCTCAGCCGTCATGGTGGAATTGGCCACGTCCGATCCCGACTGCGGCTCGGTCAGCGCAAAGGCCGAAATCGCCTGCCCCTCTCGCGTCCGGCTCAGCCATTCGTCTTTCTGGCGGTCCGTCCCGAACAAGGACAGCGCCCCTGTCCCCAAGCCCTGCATGGCAAAGGCGAAATCCGCCAACCCGTCGTGCCGCGCCAGCGTCTCGCGGATCAGGCACAGGGTCCGCACATCCAGCGCCCCGTCCATCGCGCCGGAATGGCGCAACCAGCCGCCCTGCCCCAGCATCGCCACCAGCGCGCGGCAGGCCGCATCGGTATCGCCATGATCCACCGCGCCCAGATTGGCGGCGCACCAAGCATCCAGCGCGCCCGCCAGCTCCCGATGACGCGCCTCGAAAAATGGCCAGTCCAGAAACGAGCGATCAGACATCAGACGCCGCCCCCTGCTTCTTCTTGCCAAAAATATCCAATCGCATCGCTCAATCCCCCGCAAACACGGGTTTTTCTTTCGCGACGAACGCTTCGAACGCCCGCACGAAATCCTGCGTCTGCATGCAGATCGCCTGCGCCTGCGCCTCGGCCTCGATGGCCTGATCGATCGACATCGACCATTCCTGCGCCAGCATGGTCTTGGTCATCATATGGCCGAAATTCGGCCCCGCC
>JAGXGW010000075.1 GCA_024636555.1 Paracoccaceae bacterium
CTCCGTCTTTGGTTTCGAGTTTTGCAACCCAAACCTTTGCCGAAGATCGACGGTGACCGCCAGCGTCACCACCGGCCGCGCGCTGCGCTACGCCGGGGGCTCCGCGCGCGGCCTCTTACACCAATCGTTGGGACACTGCCCAGCGAAGGGACGTTCTCTGAGAGGCGGCTTTGGGCCGGTCGCGTTACCATGGCCGACCACGGTGCCCAGCGTTGCAAAGCACGCTTCCCTGCGCGTTGCCGACGGTAGAAGACGGCACAGCGAGCGGCAGTTCCCGGTTACACCGACCTGCTTCCTTGCTATTCACCTCGATCATGCGACGGGCTCGATCAACTCCGGCCCCTGGTTGCGCACGGCGCCCACGGCGCGCGCGACCGGGTGCCAGGCGAGGCTGCTGACGGGCAGGCGAGGCAGGGTGTCAGCCCCGCAGCCGTCCAGCCATGTTCGCGCGCCGTCGGGATCGACGATCACCGACATGCGGTCATGGCTGCTTCCAGCGCAGTACGCGCTGGTTCGGTCAGGATGGTGCAGGTCAGCCCCCCTTAATCCGGTAACGCGACGTCGGACCACAGCCCGGCAAACAGAACCGCCAGCGCGTCGCCGTCGTGCCGGATGATCGGGATCATCTCGGTTGGGGGACGTTGTAGAGCATTTCCGGATCCTGTGCCGCCGGCCGCAGGCCCTGCATCCAGCCCGCCAGTTCGGCCCAGGTGATCCCGGCATGTGACATGCGTCCGCACATGTGCCAACACTGCGCGACGAGCGCCCTGCAGATCAAGAGTGGCGGTGATAAGCCGGCGAACTGGTGGGACCGATCGGGCGCGCTGAACGCAGGGGCCCTGGAGACGCTGGGAAATGGCCGGAAAACCATCATATAAATGGGGCTTCAAATCGAGCATGCGCGCTGGCGCTTACAGCTGGCGCTCTTCAGCCAAGGCCATCGAGCGGCTGAAGTCGGCTCGAGCCGAGATCCGCTCGGTTGCGCGCGCCGATCCTGTAACCGCGGCTGAGGGCGTGATCGCATTGGCCCAGCGCATATGGCCTGCCTTCGAGCATATCGATACCTCGTCCGGCGCACTCGGCAATGCCGTGAACCGCACGCTCGAGGAATTGCTGCCGATCCTGATTGACGCCCCTGCCGATGAGAAGACCCGTGCGAAATGGCTCGAGCAACTGCGCGATGCGATTGCTGATGACGGAGTTGATTATCTGGCACCACTTGCCGATCGTTTTGGTGAAATCGCTGCTTTCCCCGCGCTGATGAACCTGCATGCCGACCGCGACCTCGATCTGATCCGGTCGGCCTGGTCTGATCACACGCGTTACGCTCATGTCACGTCAGCCACCCTGACTCTTTCCTGCCTGCTCGAGGCTGGGCGCCATGATGAATTGATGGCGCTTCTGGCGCTGAAGAAAACGTTGCTCTGGTTCGACGCAAAGTTTGGGGCGGAATCGCTGCTCAGGCAAGGGCGCGAAGAGGAGGCCCTGGCTTTCGCCGAGTCCATGCTGAAAGACGACCGGCGGCAATGGGGGCACCACGAGATCGCTCAGTTCTGCGAGCGCATACTTGTCCGTCAGGGACGCGAGGAAGACGCCTATCGCCGCTTCGGTCTGCCCTCGGCCGCTGGCAACACCTATCTTGCGATGTGGCGCGATCTCGTGAAGCGCTATCCAGAACTGGACGCGCGACGAATCCTCAACGACCTCATTGAGAGCCTCGGGACCATGGGTAAATGGTTCGCAGCGGCCAAGACCGCGAAATACCTCGACATCGCACTCGATTGCGCAGCGCACCGTGACGCGGCACCCGCGACTCTGATCCGCGCCGCACGGGATTTTGCCATTACGGAGCCAGCCTTTGCCGCAGAGGTCGGCCTGCATGCCATCGCGCATCTGCTTGCCGGACGCGGGTATGAGCCAAGTCCTGTCGACATTGATGAGGCCGTCGCACATGTCATGGCGGCCAGCGTGCGGACCGGGCAAGAGGAGCAGGCGCAAGGAGAACTGGAGAGGTTGGCGACCAATGTGCCTGCGGATGCTCAGATGCTGGCGCGTCTGCAGGACAGGATCGCGAAAATCAGGTAAGGCCCCCGATAGGTATTGCTGGGAAAGAGTGTGCCGGCGGTGCTGAAAGCGGGTGTCAGCTGTCCTTGGCGGATGACGCATGCGTAGATGACAAGTAAGGTTCGCTGATGACCTTCGCCTTCTACGATCTCGAAACGACCGGAATATCGCCCGCCTTCGATCAGCCCCTGCAATTCGCGGCCATTCTCACGGATGACGACTTCAGGGAGATCGAGCGGGTCAATCTGCGGTGCCGCATCGCGCCGCATATCATCCCGTCGCCTTGGGCGCTCGTGGTGACTGGTCTGCGCCCGGCGCAATTGTTGGATCCGGCCCTGCCCACGCTCTTCGAGTTCACGCAGGAGATCACCGCCCTGATCGAGCGCTGGTCCCCGGCGATCTGGACCGGGTTCAACAGCATCCGTTTCGATGAGGAAATGCTGCGTCAGGCATTTTACCAGAACCTGCAGCCCGACGTCTTTGCCACGCAATTCAATGGCAACACGCGCTTTGATGTGCTGATGGCGCTCTATGCCGTCTGGTATCGTCAGCCCGATCTGTTCGACTGGCCCATGGATGCCGATGGCAGGGTGCGCTTCAAGCTGGATCGCATCGCGCCGCTGAATGGCTTCGCCGCGCACAATGCGCATGACGCGCTCGGCGATGTCGAGGCGACCCTCCACATCGCCCGCCAGATCGCCCAGCGCGCGCCGGCACTCTGGACGGAGCTACTCGCCAACCGCGACAAGCCGCATGTCCAGGCCAGCCTGGAGACGTTCCAGCCCATGGCGCTGGTCGAGCGTTTCGGCGGTGGCATGCCGCGCGCAACGATCGGCTGCTTCTGCGGCACCTCGGCCAGCAACCCGAACCAGGCGGCGTTCTTCGATCTGGACGCCGCCGATCCGGCCGCCTGGCTCGATGCTGGCGACGCCGAGCTATTCGACGCCGTCGATGGCACCCCGAAACTCATCCGGTCCTTCTCGATCAACAAGTCGCCCGCGTTGCTTTCCATACCGGCGCCCAGCGCCGAGCAGGTGCGCCGCGCCGAGATGATCGCCAATGCGCCGGAGTTTCGGGCGCGGGTGGGGCGGGCGCTCGCCGCGCGCTTCCCCGAGGATCCGGCGGCACCCACCCCTCCGGTCGAGAAACAGATCTATGGCAACTTTTACAGCCACGCCGACAAGGCCCTGCTCGCGGAGTTCCAGCGTGCGGATTGGCGGCGGCGCCAGGAGATCGTCTCTGCGCTGAGTGATGTACGTCTGCGCCAGCTCGGCCGGCGCCTGGTGGCGTTTCACGCGCCCGAGATGCTGTCGTCCGAAGAGTGGGCGCTCTATAACGCGTGGCTGCGCGATAGGTGGGCTGCGCCCGATGCACCGGATACCGAGTGGATGACCGCAGACAAAGCGCTGCACGCACTCGCTGAAATGCGGGCAGAGGTGGGGATTGATCTAGCGATGGTCGCCGAAATCGAAGCATATATGCACCGTTTCGATCTACCTGTCGGTGAATAAATGTATATGATTCCCGATTTTGGCGAAGTCATTTCATTGCAAGAGGCCAATTTCTGGACTTACATGCACCAAGAGGGTCCGGAAGGGAAAAACGTGCCGCGCAAGAAGGTCAAAAAGTTGAGTGTGGGTGCAGAGCGGCGCTGCGAGTTCCTCGAGTTCTGGATTCTCAGGCACGGCCGGATCAATCGAGCGGACATGAAGATGAAGTCCGAAGTTTCGGCCCGCCAAGCGTCACTTGACCTGACCGGCTATGCGACAATTTTGTCCGCCGCGTGCAGTGTAGCGCGAGCGACAACATACTACTTGCAGGCAACAATACATGCGCCCGCCAGCCTACAGGTGGCCCATCAATCGATATCTGGCCCCAAGCCCGGCCTGCGCTGTATGGGTAAGCATCCCGAGGTTTCGCATCGTGAGCGGCGCTTGATCGCGAGGAATTGCAGCATGGAAGAGGGCAGGGGGCGATCCCCGGTATGCGGCGTCCTGCTGTTTTACGCGCTAAAGCGGCTGGGACTAGATGCGGACCCGGATGCGCGGCGACCGCAAGACAACCAGAGCATATCGCTCAACACTGTCCATCGCGAGCATCAAGATTTGCTGATCCCAGCAGACGCACTCAGATCCCGAGTTGATGCTCGGGGCTACTGAAAAATCGGATACCCCCAATGTCTTTCTTCGAAAAACCAATTCTCAACACGCCGTATTCCATGCCGACACGCCATTGGGAGCTGGATGGCGAGGGGCGACCGACGGACAGGGTCATCGACTCACGTCGGCGGTCTGATCTCATCTCCGCAATGCCGCAATCGAAGAGCCGCAAGGGCAACCAGCAGGATGAGCTGGACCTGAGCACCGAGGGCTTGGGTGGCCTTGGCATCGATTTCAACGTCACCGAGTTCGTCAACGAGATCCGGCGAGAGGTGGATGTCTGGCGCATGCTGCCGAACCCAGCGCAATGGCAGGTCTCGCCGACGACACAGCGGCTCTTGCAGCATTGGCGCGCGCTGCAAACCGATGAAAGCCAGACCATCCGCCCCTTCTTTTGCCAGCTCGAGGCGGTTGAGGTCGCGATTTGGCTGGCAGAGGTGGCGCCGAAGCTGGGCGTACGCGGCAAACGCTTCAAGGCTCGTCTGGAGGCGGCGAACGATGCCGCCAACCCGGACCTGTTCCGTATTGCGCTGAAACTGGCCACCGGCGCGGGAAAGACAACCGTGATGGCCATGCTGATCGCGTGGCAGACCCTGAACGCCGTGCGCAGCGCGAACTCCAAGACCTTCACTCGTGGGTTCCTGATCGTCACCCCTGGTATTACGATCCGCGACCGTCTGCGCGTGCTCCTGCCGAATGATGCGGACAATTACTACCGCCGGATCAACCTGGTCCCCGGCGACCTGATGCAGGATATGCAGCGCGCCCAGATCGTGCTGACGAATTACCACGCGTTCAAGCTACGCGAGAAGGTGCAGCTCACCAAGGGCACGCGCGCCGCGCTGGAAGGCCATGGCGAGGACCTCGTGACGCTCGAGACAGAAGGCCAGATGATCCAGCGGGTGATGCCCGAATTGATGGGGCTCGGGCGGATCATGGTCATCAATGACGAAGCCCACCATTGCTACCGGGAAAGACCGGCCGCCGAGGTTGAGAAACTGACGGGCGATGACCGGAAGGAGGCCGAGGAGAACCGCGAAGCGGCCCGGCTCTGGATTTCCGGGATCGAAGCGGCCAAGCGCAAGCTCGGGCTGCAAGCCGTCTATGACCTCTCGGCCACGCCGTTCTTTCTGTCTGGTTCAGGCTGGCCGGAAGGCGTGCTCTTCCCCTGGGTGGTCTCCGACTTCTCGCTGATGGACGCTATCGAATGCGGGATCGTGAAACTGCCTCGCGTTCCGGTAGCCGATAACGTGCCCGGCCAGCCCGAGCCGCTCTATCGCAATCTGTGGAAGGCCATCGGGAAGAAGATGCCCAAGAAGGCCAAGGGCACACCGCCGGACCCACAGAAGTTGCCCATCGAACTGAAATCCGCGATCGACGCGCTCTACGGCCACTATGAGAAGACCTTCAGGCTGTGGAAGGCCGAGCAGGTTGGCATTCCGCCAGTCTTCATCGTGGTGTGCAACAACACCGCCAATTCCCAGCTTCTGCGCGACTACATCGCCGGCTACGAGCGCGAGGATGCCGAGGGCAACCTCGAGACCGTCCCGGGCAAATGCCCCCTCTTCTCCAACTTCTCGACCGATCTCGAGCGGCTGCCGCGCCCGCGCACCGTCCTGATCGACAGCGCTTCGCTCGAGGCGGGCGGCGATATCGACAAGTCCTTTCGCGATGCCAATGCCGACGAGATCGAGGCGTTTCGCCGCGAACAGGCCGAGCGCAACATGGGCGGCGACATCTCCGACGCCGACATCCTCCGCGAGGTGATGAACACGGTCGGCAAGAAGGACCGGCTCGGCGAACAGGTGCGCTGCGTCGTCTCGGTCTCCATGCTGACCGAAGGCTGGGACGCCAACAATGTCACCCATATCCTCGGCTTGCGCGCCTTCGGCACCAAGCTGATCTGCGAGCAGGTCATCGGCCGCGCCCTGCGCCGCCTGTCCTATGACACCGGCGAGGACGGGCTCTTTCGCACCGAATACGCCGACATCCTCGGCATTGACGGGCTGAACTTCTCCGACGGGCCGCGCGTCGCCCCGCCGCAGCCGCCGCGCGACGTGGTCAATGTCCGTGCTGTAAGCCCCGAACGCGACGCGCTGGAAATCTCCTTCCCCCGCGTGCAGGGCTATACCGCCGACCTGCCGCCCGACCGGCTGGATGCAGATTTCTCGGGGCTGGAGCCTTACGTGCTCACCCCCGAAAAGGTCTCGGCCACCGTTGTCACCATGCAGGGCATCGTGGGCGAGGCCGAGAAGCTGACGCTCGATTATCTGAAGGCACAGCGGCAATCGACCATCGCAACCCATGTCGCCAAGCACATGATCTTCGAGAAGCTGCGCGACGCGAACGAGGCCCCGCGCATGCACCTCTTCCCGGCGGCCAAGCGCATCGTCAACCAATGGCTGACCGAGGGCCACCTTGTCTGCAAGGGCGATACCGTTCCCGCCCAGCTTCTTTACCGTGAACTGGCTGACGAGGTCTGCGACATCATCTTCGGCGCGCTGATCGACAAGCCCGGCGGCGAGAAGATCCTGCGTGCGGTGCTCGACCCCTACAACCCGACCGGCTCCACCATGGGCGTCAATTTCAACACCTCGAAATCAACGCGCTACCAGCCCCGCCCGGACAAATCTCACATCAACTGGATCATCACCGACAGCGACTGGGAGGACAAGCTCGCCGCCCAAATCGAGGACCACACGCGCGTGCTGTCCTACGCCAAGAACCACAATCTCGGGCTGGAAATCCCCTACCTGGTGGAGGGCGAACCGCGCACCTACCTGCCCGACTTCCTGATCCGGCTGGACACGCCCGAACCCACCACGCTGGTGGTCGAGGTCAAGGGCTATCGCGGCCACGACGCCATGCTCAAGGCCGACACGATGCGCGGCAAATGGGTGCCCGCGGTCAACCGGCTGGGCAGCTACGGCCGCTGGGGCTTTGCCGAACTGCGGTCCGTCCATGACTTCGGCCCCGAACTCGACGCTGCGATCAGCGCCATGCTGGAAGAAGAGCCGGCATGACACGCATTTTCAGATCACAGCCTATGATTTTGAATAGCAGGGCAGGCTCCAGGGAGACCGACCAATGACCGACAAGAAAACCCCGATCGAGCCCATCACCTATCCAGACGACCGGGTGAACATTCCCACGCCGGAACTTGCGCCGATGATGGATCCCGCCGATGCCGCGCCTATCCGGGCGGCCTATGCGCGGCGCAATCCGGATCTCGATCCGCAACTGATCTGGCGGGGCAAGGATATCGACGCCACGCATGTCAGCGCCGACGCGCCGCCCCTCTACCTGCAGGAACAGGTCCACCCCAAGGCGATCATCGAGGATCTGCGCCGCGGCGGCCAGCGCAACGGCGAGGGCTCGGGCGCGGACCTCTTCGATCATTTCGGCGTGACCGACGACGATGCCGAGGCCGAGGTGGAGTTCTACCGCCACGCCACCCGCTGGTCGAACAGGATGATCCTGGGCGACGGCCTGCAGGTAATGGCCTCGTTGGCCGAGCGGGAGGGGCTGAAAAACAGCGTGCAGGCGATCTATATCGATCCGCCTTATGGCATCAAGTTCAACTCCAACTTCCAGTGGTCCACCACCTCGCGTGATGTCAAGGATGGCAATCTGGCGCATCTGACGCGAGAGCCCGAGCAGGTGAAGGCGTTTCGCGACACCTGGCGCGACGGCATCCATTCCTACCTGCAATACCTGCGCGACCGGCTGGTGGTTGCGCGGGAATTGCTGACCGAGAGCGGGTCCTGCTTTGTCCAGATCGGCGACGAGAATGTCCACCGCGTGCGCGCGCTGATGGATGAGGTCTTCGGGGAAGACAACTATATTGCGCAAATTTCATTTGCAAAAACTAGCGGTTCAACTGCTGACTTTATCGGAAACTCCTTTGACTTCGTCGTTTGGTATTCACGCAACAAGACGCAAGTAAAATATCGTAAGGCATGGTTGGAAAAGAAACCCGGTGAAAAGGGTGGAACTGGCTATCGGGCTTACAGGTTTATTGATGGCAGACGAGAGAGGATGAGCGCTGCGCAGTTAAATGGAGCGGAAGAGATTCCCGCCGGAGGGCGTGTGTATTTCAGGGATAACTTGACCAGTCAAAGCATGGGTCGAGAAAAGGGAGAAGGTGCGGCGTCGTGGTTTCAAGTCAATCTACAAGGAAAAGGTTTTAAACCCTCTACAAGTGTTCGTTGGAAGACAAATGAAATTGGGCTGAACAGACTTCTGAAAGCTGATCGAATAGAACCTTCGGACTCAAACATTGGCTATATAAGATATTTGGATGACTTCGCCGCCTATGCGCTTGGTGATATCTGGGCAGACACATTGGGTCAGAATCAATTTGGCGGCGATAAGACATATGTTGTTCAGACGGCGTTGCCGGTAGTTTCACGCTGTCTCCTCATGACCACCGATCCCGGCGATCTGGTGCTCGATCCCACCTGCGGCTCTGGCACCACCGCTTACGTGGCCGAGCAATGGGGCCGCCGCTGGATCACCATCGACACCTCCCGCGTGGCGCTCGCGCTCGCCCGCGCCCGAATCATGGGCGCGAAATACCCCTGGTATCTGCTCAAGGATTCCCCCGAGGGGCAGAGGAAAGAGGCCGAGGTCACGCGGAGCGCCCCCGCCACCCACGCGACCTATAACGATATCCGGCACGGCTTCGTCTATCACCGCGTGCCCCACATCATGCTTAGCAATATCTCCAGTAACACCGAGATCGACACGATCTGGGAGGAAAAGCAGCCCGCCGTCGAAGATGCCCGCGCCGCGCTCAACACCGCCCTTGTCGGGCATCCCACACCCTTCGAGGTTCAGACCGGCGGCCGTAAGGGGGCCAAGATCGACTTCACCGCCACAGGCGAGGTAGACCTGCCCTCGGGCGAGATAGCCCCGGCAAACGGCTTCATGGAGTGGGAGATCCCCCGCGAGGCTCCCGAGGACTGGCCCGAGGCAGCCAAAACGGCGCTGGCGCAGTTCTGGCAGGCGCGTATCGATCGGCAGCGCGAAATCGACGCCTCCATCGCCGCCAAGGCCGATCACGAGTTCCTCTATGACAAGCCCTACGAGGACAAGAAACGCATCCGCGTCGCCGGGCCGTTCACCGTCGAGAGCCTTTCGCCCCACCGCACGCAGGCGGTCAACGAATATGGCGAGATCATCGACGAACACGACGCCGCCCAAGGCCGCCGCGACCGCGGCGCACAGGAGGCCGAGAACTACCGCGAGGCGATCCTGGAGAACCTGTCCAAGGCCGGGGTGCAGCAATCGGGGCGCGAGGATGCGATTGTTTTCAATAGCTTGACACCATGGCCCGGCGAATGGATCAGTGCCGAGGGCCGCTACATGGAGGGCGAGGCAGAGCGCCGCGCCGGCATCTTCATCGGCCCCGAATACGGCACCGTCCAACGCGCCGATCTGGTCGCCGCCGCGCGTGAGGCTGCCGATGCCGGTTTCGACATCGTCATCGCCTGCGCCTTCAATTTCGACGCGCATACGGCCGAATTCCGCAAGCTCGGCCGCGTGCCGATCCTGCAAGCCCGCATGAACCCCGACCTGCACATGGCCAGCGATCTGAAGGCAGGTGGCGGCAACCTGTTTGTGGTCTTCGGCGAACCCGATATCGAGTTGCGCGAAGAGGACGGGATGTATCGGGTGGAGTTGCGCGGCGTGGACATATTCAAGCCCGCCACCGGCGAGGTGGTGGCCTCCGAACCCGACGACATCGCCTGCTGGTTCATCGACACCGACTACAACGAGGAGTCGTTCTTCGTCCGCCACGCCTATTTCCCCGGCGCCGAGGTGCCGTATAAACAACTCAAGACGACCTTGAAGGGCGAGATCGATCAGGAGGCGTGGGATAGTCTGAAACGCACCATCTCGCGCCCCTTCGCGCGCCCGAAATCCGGGCGGATCGCGGTGAAGGTGATCAACCATCTGGGGGATGAGGTTATGAAGGTGATGGGGGTATAGTCTTGCAAATGATTATGCAACGTCGGGACAGTAATGACTGTGGAATATGCTGTCTTGCCATGCTTGCAGGAGTGTCCTTCGAAAGGGCTGAAATTGCTTTCAACGCGCGAAATGGTGACGGCACAACACGTCCGGGACACTTGAAGCAGGCATTTCGCTGCTTGGATTTAACAATGAGTGGCAAGACCGGGGGGCAAAGACATCTCGATCGGGAGT
Organism: Paracoccaceae bacterium; assembly: GCA_024636555.1. Lineage (GTDB taxonomy): Bacteria > Pseudomonadota > Alphaproteobacteria > Rhodobacterales > Rhodobacteraceae > Seohaeicola. The sequence goes on from JAGXGW010000075.1 coordinate 10,434, forward strand.
TCTTCGAAACCCAGGTAACTGATAATGCAATCCTGCGGATCAATGATGACGGGGAATCATGGCATTGGGTTGTTTGGAACGCCGAAACTCAGCGCGTTCATGATCCTATGCGTGGCATACGCCATAGATTTCCGGAGCGCATAAACGGCTACTATACAGTATGTTAAAATGACCTTCCGCATCGCCGACAGCTTCTCCGACAGCCTCGCCAAGCTCTCCGCGCAGGAGCAGAAGGCGGCCAAGACCGCGGCGTTCGATCTCCAGATGATCCGGGATAACCCGGGCCTCAGCCTGCACCGCGTGGATCGCGCCCGCGACAAGGGGTTCTGGACCGCACGGGTCAATCGCGACATCCGGCTCGTGCTGCACAAGACTGGCGGCGACACGCTTCTGGCCTGGGTCGGCCACCATGACGACGCCTATGCCTGGGCCGAGCGACGGCGGCTGGAAAGCCACCCGCGCACCGGGGCCATGCAGATCGTCGAGATCCGCGAGACGGTCGAGGAGGTGGTGATCCAACGCTATATCGAAGAGGCCGTGCGCAAGCCGCGCCTGTTCGAGCGGGAGCCCGACGATGCGCTCCTGTCCTGGGGCGTGCCCGAGGACTGGCTCGGCGTGGTGCGGGATGCCACCGAGGACACCGTGCTCGACATCGCCGGGCACCTGCCCGCCGAGGCAGGCGAGGCGCTTTTGCAGGCCGCGACGGGCGGCCGCCCGCAGCCTGCCGCGCCGATCGAGGGCGCGGATCCCTTCGCGCATCCCGATGCCGGCCGCCGCTTCCGTGTGATGGAGAATGTCGAGGAGTTGCGCGCCGCGCTGGATGCCCCCTGGGAACGCTGGGCGGTCTATCTGCACCCCGCGCAGCGCGAATACGTGGACCGCGATTTCAACGGCCCCGCCCGCGTGATCGGCTCGGCCGGAACCGGCAAGACCGTCGTCGCCCTGCACCGCGCCGTGCGGCTGGCGCAAGACCAGAAGGCGCGGGTGCTGCTGACCACGTTCAACGCCGGGTTGGCCGAGGGATTGGCGCGGAAACTGCCTCTGTTGGCGACGGAAGATGTTCGGAATCGGATCAAGGTCGCCGCCCTCGGCCCCTTGATCGGGGAATTGCACGCCGAGCGATTTGGCTCCTGTTCCATCGCGACCGAAGACGAAATTCGCGCGCTTCTGAGCGACGGCGCGTCCACGAGCGATGCCCCGTTCACCGCCGATTTCCTTTACGACGAATGGAGCCTCGTCGTGGATGCATGGGATGTCCGGGACATCGAAACCTATCGGAGCCTGCCTCGCCTTGGTCGAAAGATACGGATGCCGGCATCGCGGCGCGAGGCGGCGTGGGCAATTTTCGCGACATTGCGCGCCGAGTTGATACAACAAGGCAGGAAAACCGAAGCGCAACTGGCCCATGATCTCGCCGACTTGGGAGAGTTTCCGTTTACTCATGCCGTGATCGACGAGGCACAGGATATTTCCGTGCCTGAGCTTCGATTGCTGGGCAAAATCCTCGGGGGTGCCGAAAACGGTTTGTTTTTCGCCGGCGACATCGGTCAGCGGATATTCCGCGCGCCATTTCCATGGGCCGCGACCGGGGTCGAGATCCGGGGGCGATCCCGGAGCCTCAAGGTGAACTATCGCACGTCCCATCAAATCCGCCGCTACAGTGATGAACTGCTGCCGGAAACGCTAGTCGAACCGGATGGAACCGAAGAAAACCGTCTTGGGGTCACATCCCTATTCGATGGTGCTGCCCCCGAGATGCACAGCTTCAACACACGCGCTGACGAAGTGGTCGCGGTCAATGCATGGCTCGAAAACCTGGTGCAAGCCGGTGTCCCAACTGAAGACGCCGTATGCCTCGTCCGCACGGCCCAACTTGCTAGCGAAATCGCGCGAAGGGTGCCGGTGCGGGTGATGCCCATGCACGAGGCCAAGGGGGCAGAATACCGCGCCGTGGGTGTCTTGGCTCTCGATCAGGATATTGTGCCGCTTGAGGACCGCTTGCTGTCTGCGAATGACGAAGCCCGGCTCGATGAGATCATGAATACCGAAAGGCACCTGCTCTACGTCGCAGCTTCGCGAGCCCGAGATCATCTGTGGATGTCCGGGGTGGCGCCCGTATCTGAGTTTCTGGGGGATCTGTTGGAATGACGCAGCACGGCGCAGGCAAAGCACCGCGGCGCTGGGATTGGCCAAGATCGATAACGGTTGAAACAGCAAAGTAAGGTCAGTTCATGAGCTTTCGCTTCTGGCGCCGTATCCGTCTCGCCCCCGGGGTCACGCTGAACCTGTCGAAATCGACGGCCTCGTTGTCGCTGGGCCCCCGCGGCGCGAAATACACCATCAGCCCGCGCGGGAATCGGGCGACGGCCGGGATTACCGGAACGGGGTTGTTCTACACGGTGCATGATCGCAAGCGGGCTGGCCGCGGTGGGGCGGCCCCTGCGCCGAAGGTGCCGAAGCGCGACCGGCTGAAGCTGGGCTTTTTCCAGCGACTGATGACACCAGCCGAAGAGAAGCGCTTCATAGACGGCATCCGCGCGCTGAATGAGGGCGATCAGGACGCGGCATTGGCGGCACTGGAAGAGGCGCGTGATCTGCCTGATGCCGCCTGGATGGCCGGGCTGATCCGGATGCGCCGCGAGGAATTCGAACCGGCCAAGGTACATTTTCAGCAGGCGCTGGGCCGGTTGGGTGATCTCGGCGCGCTGTTTGGCAAGTACGAGATCGCCGCGCAAGCCAGTCTGCCGATCACCGAAGATATCTTCGCTCATATATTTCCGCGCGAACGCGGCACACGTCTGGCGCTGCTGGAGATCGCGCAGCTCGAGGGCTGCCATGACGATGCCATGGCGCATATCGAGTTGCTGATGGAGCTCGACCCGACCGATCCAGTGGTGCTTTTGTCTTTTGTCGAACTCGCGCTCGACACACCCTATAACCGTACGCTGATGGATCGGGTGGTGCGCACCACGGTGCATGTCGAAAACGAAACCCCGGTCGACACGGCGATCCTGCTCTATCGCGGCCGCGCGCTGGCCGCGCTGGGCTTGCCGGACGCCGCCATCGATGTGTTCACGCTGGCCAATCGCCGCCGCAAGGATCGGCCCGAGGGGCTCTTGCACCAGGTCCGATATGACCGCGCGGTGCTTTATCAAGAGACCGGTCAGCGCGCCCGAGCCCGCCGCCAGTTCGAGCGCCTCTATGCCGCCGATCCGGGATTCGAGGATGTTGCGAAGCGGCTGGGGGTGAGCGGCTGATCATCTCCGATACGGCGTCTCGTGGGGCAGCCCAGCGCGTGACCTCACCGAATATCGAACCAGCGCATGGCGGTTTGCAGCAGGTGATCGTAGTCGCCAGCCGTGGCCTCTGC
>JAGXGW010000076.1 GCA_024636555.1 Paracoccaceae bacterium
GCAGCACTCAATGCCATCCGCGCTTGGCGCTTAAGAGCCGCACTTCCCTCAGCGAGTTCCAACACAAGCTCTGCCAGCCGATCAGCGCCAAGTTGGACCAGATTGGCCTTGTTCAAAGTTTTCTTCGACATGCGCCCTCAAATGCTACGCCCACACGCTGTTCTGAGCAGTCTTTCGAAAAACTGTGCTTAAACACAGTGTTCCAAACGCTGTGTTCACCACAGCAAGCAAAAACACGGTGTTTAACACTGTGATTCTACGCTCAAAACAGCTGCAAAAGCGACCAAAAAACTGTGCTACAGGTGTGCTACGCGCAAAACGCGTCAACCAAAGTCCTAAACCACTGTTTTATATGGGGATTTTGGTAGCGGAGGAGGGACTCGAACCCCCGACACGCGGATTATGATTCCGCTGCTCTAACCAACTGAGCTACTCCGCCGAAGCGTCACGGGCTTTACGAAAGCCCGCCTTGGCCGTCAAGGGCGAAACCGCATGACGCTCATGTTTTCGGTCCCTCCCGCCCAAGAACCGGGTTGCCTTTCGTCACTTTGCATCTTCGCACAAAATTCAGCCTTTCTGCCTAATTTTTCATCATAATAGGCAAAATATCGGCTGCGTCATCGCAGGGCGGATGGCTCAGGGACTGCGGCACAGACATCGTCATCACGGAAACGATGCCCGATGGTCAGGAAATGACCTGCCGGATCGTCACGCAACGGGAGATGGCTATTCTGGACGCTGGCGAAATAACACGCCCTGACCCATTGGAGTCGGCACAGCGGGCGCGTGGAACGCTGTGGCTGACGGCCAAACCGGGCGCTGTGGCAGGCACCTCGGCCCTTGCCGATTTGCGGCATTCCGGATGTCTGAAGGCGCTCTTTCCACGCGGCCCGCAGGATCGCCTGTCTGCTGTCTTCGTCAACACATCGGGCGGCATCACCGGCGGGGATGATCTGCGGATCGAGGCGGCGGTGTCCTCCGGGTCGCGGCTGAGCCTGACCTCGCAGGCAGCGGAGCGGATTTACCGCAGCAGTCACGGCGCGCCGGGAATCGTGCGCACACGGATATCCGTGGCGCAGGGCGCACGGCTCGACTGGTTGCCGCAGGAGACGATCCTGTATGACCGCGCCTCCCTGGATCGGTCCTTGAGGGTCGATCTGCAAGGCGACGGCTGCTGTCTTCTGGTGGAGACGCTGGTGTTCGGGCGCGGCGCGATGGGTGGAACGATCCGCGATATCAGTCTCTCGGACCGGATCGCGGTGTGGCGGGACGGCACCCCCCTCTTTGTGGATCGGACCCGCCTGTCCGGTAATGCGGCACTGCATCTGGAGCGCCGCGCCATCGCGGGTGGCGGCATTGCCATTGCGACAGTTCTACTGGCGACCGCGCCCGACAAGCCCGATGCTGGCGCGCATCTGAACAAGCTGCGCCCCACCCTGCCCGCGCAGGCAGGTATCTCGCTGATCCGTCCCGGTCTGCTGCTGTTGCGGCTGCTCGCGCCGGACAGCTTTATTCTGCGCCAGACATTGCTGCCTGTTCTGGCGCAACTCAATGACGGGCCGCTGCCCCGCACATGGATGATCTGACATGAACCTGACCCCCCGTGAGAAAGACAAACTGCTGGTCGCCATGGCCGCCGAAGTCGCCCGCAAGAGACTGGCGCGCGGCGTCAAGCTGAACCATCCCGAAGCGATTGCCCTGATCACGGATACGGTGGTCGAGGGCGCGCGGGACGGCCGCTCGGTCGCGGACATGATGCAGGCAGGCGCGCAGGTGATCACCCGCGCCGATTGCATGCAAGGCGTGCCCGAAATGATCCACGAAGTGCAGGTCGAGGCGACCTTTCCCGACGGCACCAAGCTGGTGACCGTCCACAACCCGATCCGCTGATTTTCACAAGGAGCCTGTGTAATGAAACGAACGATCCTAATTACCACGACCCTCTGGGCGACGCCGCTTCTGGCCCATGACGGGGTGCATCTGCATCCCCATGCCGACCATCCTGCGTGGCCGCTGGTCATGCTGGCATCGGCTGTAGTGGGGGCTGTGGCCTATCTGGCATGGCGGCGCAGATGATCCCCGGCGAGCTGTTTGCCGCATCCGGTGATCTGACCCTGAATGCCGGGCGCGATGCGATCACCCTGATGGTTGCCAATACCGGTGACCGTCCGGTGCAGATCGGCAGCCATTACCACTTTGCCGAGGCGAACCCGGCGCTTGAGTTCGATCGTGACGCGGCACGTGGCATGCGGCTGGACATCGCCGCCGGCACCGCCGTGCGGTTCGAGCCCGGACAGCGCCGCGAGGTGCAGCTGATCCCCTATGGCGGGGACCGGATCGTGCAGGGATTCAATCAGGCGGTGATGGGGCCGCTCTAGGCCTTGGCGCTGCCGCATTCATCAAAGGATCATTCCGATGCCCGTCCAAATCTCCCGTTCCGATTATGCCGCGATGTATGGCCCCACAACAGGCGACCGTGTGCGGCTGGCCGATACCGACCTGATCATCGAGGTCGAGCGCGACCTGACCGCGCTGGCCGTTGGTGCCGCATCCAGCGGCGGTAGTGGGGCAAACGCCGCGATCTACGGTGAGGAGGTCAAGTTCGGCGGCGGCAAGGTGATCCGCGACGGGATGGGGCAGTCTCAGGTCACACGCGCAGGCGGGGCTGTGGACACGGTCATCACAAACGCGCTGATCGTGGACTGGACGGGTATCTACAAGGCCGATGTTGGCCTGCGCGATGGCCGCATCCATGCCATCGGCAAGGCGGGCAACCCGGATACGCAACCCGGCGTGTCGATCATCATTGGACCGGGGACCGAGGTGATCGCGGGCGAGGGGCGCATCCTGACGGCGGGCGGCTTTGACAGCCATATCCATTTCATCTGCCCACAACAGATGGAGGATGCGCTGCATTCCGGCGTGACCACGATGCTGGGCGGTGGCACCGGCCCTGCGCATGGCACGCTGGCCACGACCGTGACCCCCGGCCCGTGGCATCTGGCGCGGATGCTGCAGGCGGCGGATGCCTTTCCGATGAATCTGGCCTTTGCGGGAAAGGGCAATGCCTCGCTGCCTGCAGCGCTCGAAGAACAGGTGCTGGCGGGGGCCTGCGCGCTGAAGCTGCACGAGGATTGGGGCACCACGCCCGCGGCGATAGATTGCTGCCTTTCCGTGGCCGACGCCATGGATGTGCAGGTGATGATCCATACCGATACGCTCAACGAGAGCGGGTTTGTCGAACATACCGTTGCCGCGCTGAAGGGCCGTACGATCCACGCCTTCCATACCGAGGGCGCGGGCGGCGGCCATGCGCCCGATATCATCAAGATCTGCGGCCTGCCCAATGTGCTGCCCTCCTCCACCAACCCGACACGGCCCTACACAGTCAACACGGTGGACGAACATCTCGACATGCTGATGGTCTGCCACCATCTGGACAAGTCGATCCCCGAGGATGTGGCCTTTGCCGAAAGCCGCATCCGGCGCGAGACAATTGCGGCCGAAGATATCCTGCATGACATGGGCGCGTTTTCGATCATCGCGTCGGACAGTCAGGCGATGGGGCGCGTCGGCGAGGTGCTGATCCGCACATGGCAGACCGCCGACAAGATGCGAAAGCAGCGCGGACGCCTGCCTGAAGAAACCGGCGAGAACGACAATTTTCGCGTGCGCCGCTACATCGCGAAATACACGATCAATCCGGCGATCGCGCATGGTATTTCCGCGCATATCGGCAGTATCGAAGTGGGCAAGCGCGCCGATCTGGTGCTGTGGAACCCCGCGTTCTTTGGCGTGAAACCCGAGATGGTGCTGATGGCGGGCACTATCGTGCTGGCGCAGATGGGCGATCCCAATGCCTCGATCCCGACGCCGCAACCGGTCTATTCGCGGCCCATGTTTGGTGCATACGGGCGGTCGCTGGAACATAGCGCGGTGACCTTCGTCTCCGAGGCGGCACAGGCAGACGGGATACGCGGCAAGCTGGGGCTGGCCAAACAGACCCTGGCGGTGAGCAACACGCGCAATATCGGCAAGGCAGACCTCAAGCTGAACAGCGCCACACCCCATATCGATGTCGATCCCGAAACCTACGAGGTCCGCGCCGATGGTGTATTGCTGACCTGCGAGCCTGCCGAAGTGCTGCCGATGGCGCAACGCTATTTCCTTTATTGATCCCGAAAGGCCGAGCCAATGTCCCTGCCCCATTCCCATCACCTGACCCGCGCCGCCGAACTGCCTGCGGCAACGGACCAGTGCCTGCTGACCTATGATGCACGCTTTCTGCGGCGCAAACGGCTGGAAACGGTGACGGGTGCGGCCTTCATGATCGATCTGGCACAGACCGTGTCTGTTGATCAGGGAGACGGGTTCATCCTGTCCGATGGCAGCGTGATCGCTGTCGAAGCCGCCGCAGAGGCGCTGCTGCAAGTGCGCGGGGCCGATCTGGTGCGGCTGGCATGGCATATCGGCAACCGCCACACTCCCTGCCAGATCGAGACTGACCGCCTGCTGATCCAGCGCGACCGCGTGATGCGCGACATGCTGGCGCTGCTGGGGGCGGAAGTCATCGAGGTAACAGAGCCTTTCACCCCCGAAGGTGGTGCCTACGGACATGGCCGCACGCACGGGCACAGTCACGGCGATGCGCAAGGAAATCCGGTGGCAGAGCATACGCATGCGCATGGTGACAGCCATGATCACGATCACGATCACGATCATACACATGGCGAGGATGATCACCACCGCCACGCCCATGAGCATTGACATGATCCCGACCCCGCATCTTGTCACGCTCATGCAATGGCTCTCTCCTGCCTATCCGGTGGGCGGGTTCAGCTACAGCCACGGGCTGGAATGGGCCGTGGCCAATGGCGATGTGACGGATGCCGCCGGATTTCAGGATTGGCTGGCGGATGTGCTGGAATATGGCAGTGGCCGCAACGATGCGATCCTGCTGGTTGCAGGCTATCGTTCCAAAAGCGCGGGCGATCTGGAGCATGTGGATTCGATGGCCCGCGCGCTGGCCCCCTCGGCCGAGCGGCTACTTGAGACCACAGCACAGGGCGCGGCCTTTGTGCGCACGACGGCAGAAATCTGGGCTCTGGATCTGCCGATCCTGTGTTATCCCGTTGCCGTTGGCCGTGCAGCGGCGCTGATCGGCGTCGGGCTGGAACAGGTGCTGCCGCTTTACCTGCACGGCTTTGCCAGCAACCTGACAGGTGCCGCGATGCGGCTGGTGCCGCTGGGCCAGACGGATGGCCAGCGCGTGCTGGCCGCGCTGACGCCGCTTTGCGATCTGCTGGCCAAGGATGCCCTGACCGGACCGGGTCTGGACGATCTGGGCGGATCGACCTTTCTGGCCGATATCGCCGCAATGAAACATGAAACCCAATACACAAGGCTGTTCCGATCATGACATCTCCCCATGGCCCCTTGCGGATCGGCATCGGCGGTCCTGTCGGCGCTGGCAAAACCACGCTGACCGCCGCCCTGTGCGCCGCCCTGCGCGACGACTATTCCGTCGGGGCGATTACCAATGACATCTACACACAGGAAGACGCCGAAGCGCTGATGCGGATGCAGGTGCTGCCGCTGGACCGTATCATCGGCGTCGAAACGGGGGGCTGCCCGCATACGGCGATCCGCGAGGATGCCTCGATCAATCTTGCCGCGATCGACGAGATGCACCAACGGCACCCCGAGATCGAGGTGGTGCTGATCGAGAGCGGCGGCGACAACCTGTCTGCCACCTTCAGCCCTGAACTGGCCGATCTGACGATCTATGTCATCGACGTGGCCGCAGGCGAGGAAATCCCGCGCAAGGGCGGCCCCGCGATCACGCGCTCGGATATTCTGGTCATCAACAAGACGGACCTTGCCCCGCATGTCGGCGCATCGCTGGACGTGATGCAGCGCGATGCAACGCGGATGCGCGGCGCGCGGCCTTTCGTGTTCACCGCCCTGCGCAAAGGCGAGGGGCTGGAAGAGGTGGTCAGGCTGATCAAGACGATGGGAGGGCTTTGAGCCCTCAACCTATAGCGCCGCGCCCCGGCGGAGCCTCCGGAGGGGATATTTCCGACAAGCAGAAGCGGTGGTTGCGGCTTTACGCGGCCATTTGCGTGAGACGCGCCGCAAGCAGATCCACACGTGCGCGGATGTCTGACCGGATCGGGCCGTGGTTCGGCGGATCGCGCAGTGTCGTGAACCAATGCTCGGGGGGCTTGCGGCCGCGTCGGTTGCCATTCCAGATCAAGGCGCGCAACACATCCTCGGCCCGATCCGGCAGGCGCGCGGGGATGTCATGCCCGGCAAGTGTCGCCCAGACGCCCGTCCATGCACGACCGACGGACCACGGATTATAGCCGCCGCCCCCGAGTACCAGATAGCGGGCCGACAATGGCTGCAGCGCGGCGACAACAGACCACAGCGCCCCGTTGGACAGGGCAAGCCGCGATTGCGGATCATCCGCCAGCGAATCCGCCCCGCATTGCAGAACGATCGCATCCGGTGCGAACCGGACCACGGCGGGCACGATGAGATGCTCCTGAATCAACATCATTTCAGTATCATTCAGATCTTTGGGCATCGGCAGATTGAACACATTGCCCACGCCCTCGTCGCGCAGCGCGCCTGTGCGCGGCCAACGGTTTTCCTCATGGGTCGAGACAACCAACACGTCGATATCATCGCGGAAGGCATGATCGACCCCGTCGCAGTGATGCGCGTCGATATCGACATAGGCGATCCGGCGCAGACCCTGCCGACGCAGGGAGAGAATCGCCAGAACCGGGTCGTTGAAATAGCAAAATCCGTTCGCGTGATCCGGCATCCCGTGATGCGTGCCGCCTGCGGGCGCATAGACAACACCCGGCTTTGCCAGCAACTCCCCCGCCAGCAGCGCACCGCCTGCCGATGTAGCAGTGCGGCGGAACATTTCGCCGAAAACCGGATTGGCGTGTGTGCCGATATTGTGGCGCGTCCGCACCATGTCGCTGACATGCCCGTCACGTTCGGCCTGTTGCAGCGCCGCGATATACGCAGGATCATGCCACAGCGCGAGGGCCGCAGGTTTGGCGCGCGGGCTGTTCATGTAGCTGCCCGGATCAAGCCAGCCCAGAGCACGCGTAAGGTCCATCACGGTCGAGACACGAGGCACACGCAACGGGTGCCAGTCGCCATAGCTGGAGCCGCGATATATTTCAGAGCCGATGAAGACTGGGCTGATCCTGTCGTGCATCACGCCTTGCAGGTCCTAGCCCTCAGCCAGCATCGCTTCGATGCGTTTGGTGATCTGCGCAGACATCGGGCTGACCGGAGACCCGAATGTGCCTGCCACAGACCCGTCCGGCGCGATCAGGATCTTGTTGAAATTCCAGCCCGGCGTGAAGCCTGACGACTGTGACACCCACCGGAAAAACGGATGCGCGGAGGAGCCTTTGACGGAGGTGATCGTGGTCATCGGCACATCCAGCCCGAAGTTGACCTCGCAGAAGTCGGCGACCTCGGCTGCGGTGGCCAGTTCCTGCCGGAAATCGTTCGACGGCACGGCCAGAACCACCAGACCTTGCGCGCGGTAGCGGTCATACAGCGCCTGCAACGCATCGTATTGATGGGTAAAACCGCAGCGAGAGGCCGTATTGACGACAAGCACCGGCTGGCCCTGCCAATCCTCCAGCGCCAGCGTGCCGCCGTCAATCGAGTCAAACACGAAAGGGCCGCGCGCCTGCGCCGGATAGGTCAGGATGAGCGAGCCAACCGCGAGCAACACGGAAAGAAGAACGGCAGGGTAGCTCTTTTGAAGAAATCCGATCATCTTGTCCCCGATTTTTTTTCATCACGTCGGTTGGTTATGACCTATCGCCATGCCCGCAACGCGCCCGCAACACGCAGACTTGCCGTAGAGATAAATGTTATTTCCCGCCTTTCCAGTGCTCACAGTAATATCGGCAAGATGTCGCAGGCCCGCCCGCCGCAGGCGCGGCTTGCGTTTCCCCTTGCTTGTCAGTCACATGACCGACGAAGAACGCAGAAGAAAAAAGGACATAGGCGATGCTTGACAGATTCGAAGCCATCGTAGGCAAGGCCAACGTCGCGACCGGCAAGGATATGGAGCGGTGGTCGCACGACTGGACAGGCATGTATGACTGGACGCCACTGGCCGTACTGCGCCCGGGATCGACAGCGGAAGTGGCGGCTATCCTGCGGCTCGCCAATGAGACGGAAACGCCTGTCGTACCAGTGTCGGGCAATACCGGACTGACAGGCGGCACCCGCGCCCAAGGGGCGATCATGCTCTCGCTGGACCGGATGAACCGCATCCGCGAAGTCCGCGCGGCCGCGCGTATCGCCATTGTCGAGGCCGGGGTTATCCTTGCCAACCTGCATGCGGCGGCGGATCAGGAGGGGCTGATCTTTCCGCTGACCTTCGGGGCGCGCGGCTCTGCCATGGTGGGGGGATTTCTGTCGACCAATGCGGGCGGCTCGAATGTGCTGCGCTACGGCAACACGCGCGATTTGTGCCTCGGCCTTGAGGTGGTCCTGCCCACAGGCGAGGTGATGGACCTGATGAGTGAGCTGCACAAGGACAACTCCGGCTACAACCTGCGGCATCTGATGATCGGGGCGGAAGGCAGTCTGGGGATCATCACAGCCGCTGTCCTGAAGCTGGCGCCAAAGCCGCGCGCCTATGCCACGGCCATGGTGGCAGCCCCCTCGCTGGATCAGGCTCTGGTGTTGCTCAACAAATTGCAGGAGGTGACAGGCGGCGGCGTCGAAGCCTTCGAGTACATGCCGCGCGCCTTTATCGAAGGTCATATGGCGCGCTATCCGGCGGCCAAGCCACCGTTCGAGACCATGCAGGATATCAACATCCTTGTCGAAGTCGGGGCGACCGCGCCACGGGACTGCACCCCCGGACCGGACGGGCGCGTGCCGGTGTCGTCCTATCTTGAAGAGGTTCTGGAGGAGATGTTCGAGCAGGGCGCCATTCTGGACGCCGTGGTCGCACAATCGGACAGCCAGCGCGCCGAGATGTGGCAACGCCGCGAGGCCGCCGCAGAGATCGCGATGGCGCACAGACCGCTGGTCAATAATGACATCGCCGTGCCGCTGGACAAGGTTTCGGTCTTTCTGGACCGCGTACGTGGCAGGCTGACCGCGCTGGATGCGGGGGCCAAGGAATTGATCGTGTCCCATCTGGGCGACGGGAATGTCCATTATACGGTCTGGCCTGCGTCACAGGACCCTGTGGTGCATGACGCGATCATGGAGGCGGTCGAGGATGTGGTGCTGGAACTGGGCGGCAGTTTTTCCGCCGAACACGGGATTGGCACATCCAAGCTGCCGTCCATGGCGCGGCGCAAGAACAAGGTCGCACTGGCGACGATGCGGGCGATCAAACAGGCGCTTGACCCCAAGGGCATTCTCAATCCCGGCAAGGTCCTGCCGGACTGAACAGAGCGAGAGAACCCGGCCTTTGAAAATCAACCAGGCCTTTGGCCGGGGCCTCCGGCGGGGATATTTCGCGCAAGAAGAAACGCGCGGTCAGTGCCAGTCGAAAAAGCCCGGCCCCGCCTCCTTGAGCATGACCTGCGCCATATCGCGGGCCATATCCGGTGCGTCGGCGATGGTGCTTGTGCGGTCATCCGCGATCTTGTCCGAGCCGTCGGGGCGCAACACTTCGCCGCGCAGGCGCAGAGTGGTGCCGTCAAGCTCTGCCAGACCGGCGATCGGCGTCTCGCAAGAGCCGTCCAGTGCGGCGAGGAAGGCGCGCTCTGCCGCAAGGCGCTGGCCGGTCTCGAGATGGTGGATCGCCTCGAGCAAAGCGGCGGTGTTCATATCATCGGCGCGCCGTTCGATCCCGATGGCCCCCTGTGCGATGGCTGGCAGCATCTCGTCGGGCGACATCGCGCCGCGCGCCACATGCGCCATGCCCAGACGGTTCAGACCTGCCTGTGCCAGAAAGGTTGCAGAGGCCACGCCGTCGGCCAGTTTCTTCAGCCGGGTCTGCACGTTGCCGCGAAACTCGACCACCTCCAGATGCGGGAACGCATGCAGCAGTTGCGCCTTGCGCCGCAGGGACGACGAGCCGACCCGCGCCCCGTCGTGCAGATCTCCGAGCCTCTCGACATCCTGCGCCACGAAAGCATCACGCACATCCTCGCGCGGCAGGTAGGTGTCCAGCAGCAAGCCTGCCGGTTGCAGAACCGGCATGTCCTTCATCGAATGCACCGCGATGTCGATGCCGCCGTTCAACAGCGCCTCCTCGATCTCGCGGGTGAACAACCCCTTGCCACCGATATCCTTCAGCGGGCGGTCCTGAATGACGTCGCCGGTGACCTTGATCACCACGATCTCGAATGCGGCCTCCGGCAGATCGAACGCCGCCATCAGGCGGGCGCGCGTCTCATGCGCCTGCGCCATGGCGAGCGGGGAACCACGGGTGCCGATTTTCAGCGGTGAAGCGGGGGTGGGATGTGTCACTGTCATGAGACACGTTGTTAGTGATGTCAGTCAGGGCTGACAAGCACCAGATGCTTGACATCCGCGCGCCCAGAGGGGACGAAACTGTCAACCGAAAGGAACAGTTATGACCGACAAAACGATTTTACGCGCGCTGGCAGGCGAAACACTGGACACGCCACCGATCTGGATGATGCGTCAGGCGGGCCGTTACCTGCCCGAGTACCGCGCCACGCGCGAGAAGGCGGGCGATTTCCTGTCCCTTTGCTACAACAGCGAACTGGCTGCCGAGGTGACGCTGCAACCGTTGCGCCGCTTTGATTTCGACGCGGCCATCCTGTTTGCCGATATTCTTCTGATCCCGCAGGCTTTGGGGGCGGATCTGTGGTTCGTCACCGGCGAGGGTCCGCGCCTGTCCACGATCACCACGCAAGCGCAGGTCGATGCTCTCAAACCCGTGGACGCCATCCACGAAACGCTCAATCCCATCTACGAGACCGTCCGCATCCTGTCGCGCGAATTGCCGCGCGAGACGACCCTGATCGGCTTCGCGGGCGCGCCGTGGACCGTTGCCACCTATATGATCGCAGGTCAGGGCACCAAGGATCAAGGCCCGGCCCATGCGCTGAAAGCCGAGAACCGTCCGGTGTTCGATGCCCTGATGAAACGGATCACAGCGGCGACGATCGAGTATCTCTCGGCTCAGATCGAGGCAGGAGCTGAGGTGGTGAAGCTGTTCGACAGCTGGGCCGGCTCCCTCAAGGGTGCGGATTTCGACACTTATTCTTTGGCCCCGGCAAAAGAGATCATCACCGCCCTGAAAGCACGCCATCCCGGCATCCCGATCATCGCCTTCCCACGGGAGGGCGGCGACAAATACATCGGCTTCGGCAAGGCAACCGGCGCCGATTGCGTGGCTGTGGATGATTCGGTCAGCGCCGAATGGGTGGCGCAGCATGTTCAGCCCGACAGTTGCGTGCAGGGCAACCTCAAATCCTCTCACATGGTGACGGGCGGTCAGGCCCTTGTGGACGAAACCCAGCGGATCGTGCGTGCGCTGAGAAACGGCCCGCATATCTTCAACCTCGGCCACGGGATCACGCCCGATGCCGACCCCGACAATGTGTCGCGGATGATCGATGCGGTGCGCAGCGCCTGACGCACGAGGCATGAAACAAAACAAAACGCGCAGGGGCGAATCTGCGCGTTTTTTTATGCTGTGTCAGATATCAGGTCGCAAAACGAGCCAGCTCACACCCATTTCGCCAAAGGTGGCAGGCTCATCAACACGGCATTGGCATCATGTCCGGTTTCCAGACCGAACTTGGTACCCCGATCATAAACAAGGTTATATTCCGCATAAAGACCGCGATGGATGAGTTGCGCGTCCTTGTCAGCTTCTGTCCATGATTGCGGACGGCGCTTTTCGACCAATGGCAGATAGGCAGGCAGGAAAGCCCTGCCGATATCCTGAATGAGGTGGAAATCAGCCGTCCATTCACCGGTATTGTGGTCATCCAGAAAGATACCCCCGACGCCACGCGCGCGGCCGCGGTGCGGCACATAGAAATACTCGTCCGCCCATTCTTTCAGGCGGGGATAATGCTGCGCGCCATGCGGATCGAGATGCGCCTTCTGCACGGCATGGAAATGCGCTGTATCCTCGGCATATTCCAGACAGGGATTGAGATCGGAGCCGCCGCCAAACCACCATGCACCGGGCGTCCAGAACATCCGCGTGTTCATGTGCACAGCCGGGCAATGCGGGTTTTGCATATGCGCCACCAAGCTGATTCCCGAGGCCCAGAACCGCGGATCATCCTTCATGCCCGGAACGCCGCGTGCGGCCATCGCCCCTTGCGCGCGGGCACCCAGAGTGCCGTAGACCGTCGAAATATTGACGCCGACCTTCTCGAACACGCGGCCACCGCGCATCACGCTCATCAGCCCGCCCCCGGCATCCCCACCGTCGTCAGCCGTGCGCCGCGTCTGGCTCACTTCGAAACGGCCCGCAGGCAAAGAGGCGGTCGGCCCGTCGGTCTGGCTGTCCTCCAGCGCTTCGAATGCCGCGACTATATCGTCGCGCAACTGGCGGAACCATGCGGCTGCGGTCTCTTTCTCGGTCTGCATCGCAGCGGCGGGGGCTGTTGTCTGGGGCATTAATCGTCCTGTCACTCAAGGTCTGGATATGCCCGAAACCTAGCAGCCAAGCCCGGACTGCGCCAGATGTTCGGTGCCACAGGCCAGGCTTCTTCTTGGTGCAAATATCCCGGGGTTCAGGGCAGCGCCCCGATCCTGACCGCTCAGTGCGCCGACGCCATGACAGGGTCGAGCAAACCGCGCCCGCCATCCACGGTCATGATTTGCCCCGTCATGAAGCTCGAGCAATCGGACGCCAGATACTGAACGGCCTCTGCCAACTCGGACGGCGGTGCGATGCGGCCAAGCGGGGTCCGCTTGATGATCTCGTCGCGGATATCCGGATTTTCGCGGATCGCATCCTTCAGGCTGGCCGACATGACAGAGCCGAAGGCCACCGCATTCACACGAATGCGGTGCGGAGCCAGCGCCAGCGCCAACGAGCGTGTCATCTGGTCCAGCGCCGCGGTGGAAATCGAATAGGCCAAAAGGTCCGGATGTGTCCGGTGCGCGGCAAGGCAGGAGATGTTCACGATCGTGCCGAGATTGCCGTTCTCCTGATCCTCGCCCTGTTTGATCATGCGGCGTGCCACCATCTGCGACAGTCGCAGCGAGGTCATCAGGTTTTGCTCCAGCAATACGCTGACCGAGCTGTCTTCGGGGTCCAGCGCATCGGTCTTGACGATCTGACGCGCCCCGTTCACCAAGATATCGACCCTGTCGAATGCGTCGATCGTGGCGGACAGCAGGTTGGCAATCGTCAGCTTTTCCCGCAGATCGCCTGCGAAATAGCGATGCGGCTTGCCGTCTTCATTCGGTCCCAGCTCTTTACGCAGGCGTTCTTCGTCCAGATCCGCGAAGACGACATTCGCGCCCTTGTCCAGAAAATGCCGCCCTATCGCGTTGCCGATACCATTGGCACCGCCGGTAACGATTGCGGTTTTTCCGGTGATGGAAAAAGACATGATGTGTCTCCGTTATTCGGGGAAAGCCCGGACGCGATCAGCGTCGCAGGCGCAAGGGGCGCGCGGCAAGAAGTATCTTGAACCGGTTGTCGCCAGTCAATTCGGTGACATCTTTGAACGCCTCTGACAAGGCGACCTCGTATGGCAGATGCCGGTTCGCAACCATCCACAACTGCCCTTGAGGGGTCAACATCGCCCCCGCGGCGGCGATGAAGGCGCGCCCCAGATCAGGTTCGGGGGCGCGTCCGGTATGAAAGGGCGGGTTCATGACAACGGCGTCTACCATGCCTTCGGGCCGCCACCGCGTTGCATCGGCCCAGTGAAAGCGCGCACGGGTGTCGGTGACATTGGCGCGGGCACAGTCCAGCGCGGTGTGATCGGCCTCGACCAGGTCAAGCACGCGCACCGATTCGCGGGTAAGAATGCGTGCCGCCAGATAGCCCCAGCCCGCGCCCAGATCAACGACACGCCCGCCGATCTTCTCAGGCAGGCTCTCGGCCAGCAAATGCGATGCCGGATCAATGCCATCGGCGGAAAACACACCCTCGGCGGTCACAAAACCGTCTCCGACCTCCTGCTGCCCCTTCGCCTGCCATGCGTCTGGCAGGGCTGTCGCGACAAACCACAGCATCTTGCCATGCGCCTTGGACAGAACCGCGGGCCGGATATCAACAGCACGCAGGTCGCGTAGCATGGATTCGATACCATCGGTCTTCTGACCGTCCACCACGACCAGACCATCTGGCGCGGTGACCGAGCAAGCCTGTGCGACGAGCGCGCGCGCCTGTGTCTTGCTGCGCGGCAGGCAGACGAGGGACATCGCAACACTTTCATCAACGACTCGTTGGCAGGTGTAGCCCGCCGCAGAGAAAGCGTCGTGATCCGGCTTGAAACGGGTGATGACCAAAGTTTGCTCTTGGGGCAAAAGCGAAAGGTCCATCTGCGCTCTGGGCGCAAACACGGCAATCCTGCCCGAATCGGGCAGGCTCAGATCGCCGTCCGACAGGGCCAGCGACAGGCGTTCAGAAAACATCGGATTATTCTTTTTCCATGGTGCATTGCAGCGGGTGCTGATGACGGCGGGCGAAATCCATCACCTGTGTCACCTTTGTCTCCGCGATCTCATGACTGAACACACCGACCACCGCCAGACCTTTCTTGTGCACGGTCAGCATGATCTCGAAAGCCTGCGCGTGCGACATGCCGAAGAACCGCTCCAGCACATGCACCACAAATTCCATCGGCGTGTAATCGTCATTGAGCAGCAATACTTTGTAAAGCGGCGGACGCTTGGTCTTTGGCCGCGTCTGGACCACGACTGCGGCGTCGCCATCACGTTCGCCGTCTTTCTTGTCAGACATATGTATAGGCTGCTGGATCATCTGGCGCTTCTTTGGTTAGGCAAGGATGCGTATGATCGTTCTATATAACCCCTGAGGTCATTTAGAAAAGAGGCCGTGCCTCGTTCAGAAGGGTTCGACGTGCAAAATCTCACGACAATAGGGTTCGATGCCGATGATACGCTCTGGCAGAACGAGCGATTTTTCCGCCTGACGCAGGCGCGGTTTGCCGATCTGTTGCGCGATCATGCGGAACCGGATCACCTGATGCAGCGACTACTCGACGCAGAGAGGCGCAACCTCGGGCATTACGGATTCGGCATCAAGGGATTCGTCCTGTCGATGATCGAAACAGCAATCGAGGTGACGGAACAGCGCGTTCCGGCAAGTGTCATCGCCGAGTTGATCGCCACAGGGCAGGAGATGCTGCGCCATCCGATCGAATTGCTGCCGCAAGCGCGCGAAGCGGTCGAGGCCGTGGCCCGCTCGCACCGGGTCTTGCTGATCACAAAGGGCGATCTGCTGGATCAGGAGCGCAAACTGGCGCAATCCGGCCTTGGCGATCTGTTCGACGGCGTTGAGATCGTGTCGGCCAAGACCCAACCGGTCTACGAGGCGATTTTCGCGCGCCATGGAGACGGGGCCGCGCGGGCGATGATGGTGGGAAATTCGATGCGCTCCGATGTGGTGCCTGTCATCGAGGCCGGCGGCTGGGGCGTATATGTGCCCCATGGTCTGGTCTGGGAAATCGAACATGCCGAAGCCCCGGTGGACGCAGTACGGTTTCACGAAATATCGCAGCTTGGTGCGCTGCCCGATCTTGTGGACAGCTTGGGCTGATAGCGTCCTGCCGCGGCAAATTTGCCATGCCGGACCAGCGATCTGCCGCCTGCATTACTTGCCAACCGCACCGCGCGGGCAGAAGCGCGATCAAGAGTTTGAAGGCATAAAGCGCGCCACCACCAAATGTTGACATTACCACAACAGATTGCTCAACCTTGCCGAGAATACCCCTTGAAATGAATACTTTATCCAGCATTTTTTCCATGCTACTTTAGACTTAATCAAAAAACAGACCGACCGAAATATCGGCGGTTCGAGGCAGAAGGCAGTGACAATGAAGGTGCGGCGCAGGCAGCCGGCCCGGCTAGGGCTATTTCTCTTCACAGCAATCTGGTTGATCGTTGTGGTTCCCCTCAGTGTGAAAGCGGCACCCTATGCCGCCATAGTGATGGATGCCCGAAACGGCGAGGTGCTGCATGCCGAAAATGCAGACACGCGATTGCATCCGGCATCCCTGACCAAGATGATGACGCTCTACGTCGCCTTTCAGGCGATCGAACGGGGCGAAATCACGCTTGATACAGAGGTGACCGTGACACGCGAGGCGGCCGCCGAGCCTCCCAGCCGTCTGGGCCTGCGGACCGGACAGAAGATCAAACTGCGCTACCTGATCCGCGCTGCGGCCGTCCGATCCGGCAATGATGCCGCCCATGCCATCGGGGCCGCCATTGAGGGCTCCGAAGCGGCCTATGCCCGCCGGATGAACCGGACCGCCGCCGCGATGGGCATGTCCCGCACCAATTTCAAAAACATGCACGGCCTGACGCAAGAGGGCCACCTGTCGACGGCGCGGGATATGACCATCCTCGGCCGTCACATGCTGTATGACTTTCCCGAATATTATAACCTGTTCTCGCGTCGCTCGACCGATGCAGGCATCGCACATGTGAACAACACCAACAGCCGTCTGCTGGCCTCTTATCGCGGCGCGGACGGGATCAAGACAGGTTACACCCGTGCGGCAGGCTTCAATCTTGTCGCTTCGGCAGCGCGCGGCAACACCCGCATCATCGCGACTGTTTTCGGCGGGCGCTCGACCGCGACGCGCAACGCGCGTGTGGCGGAATTGCTGGATCTCGGCTTCCAGAAGGCTCCGGCACAGGTTGCGCTGCGTAGACCCGTCAAGCCGGGCTTTGTGCCGGGGCGGGCGCCGGGAACGGGTGATGTCGAGGATATGGTGGCCTCTGCCGGTACGAGCGGCAGGCCAGCCGCAGGCAAGACGATCCGGCTTGTCACCGCCGTGACATCCAGCTTGCGCCCTATCGCGCGGCCCGGCAGCGGCCTGCCCCCGCCACTGCTTGTCGCACTTGAAGATGACATCACGCAGGCCCTGACAGAAGTGGCTGCACAGACCGCAGCATTGGAAGCGGCCGTTGTCGAACCGCCCGCCCCGGTTGTCGTCGCAGCGGTCAGCCCGCCTGTCGTGATACCTGAGCGACCTGCCGGACAAGTCGCCGCAGCGGACACCCCAGGGCCGCAAAGCGTCGACGCATTGGCTGCGACCGTAGCCGCGACAGTGCCCGAGGCTCCGGAACTCGTTGCGGAGGCGCCAGAGGTGGAAACGCCGCCCTCCGTCGAAGTCGCTACAATCACGCCTTCGGCAACGGTCAAACCCCGCGCACGGCCTGCCGGCCTCGTTGTGCTCGCCAGCCTGCCAGCGGATGACGAAATTGCACAACGGGATACAGCCGTCGCATTGACCGAACCCGTCGAACAGGAAGTCATTACCCGACTGAGCACCTCCAGCGGTCGTCACTGGGGAATCAACATCGGCCGGTTCGGCAACCGCCATGCCGCCGAGAAAATGCTGCTCCAGACAGCTCTGACCGAGATCAACACGCTGGATGGCACCCTTCGCAAGGTCGTGCCGGGCAATGGCGGGTTTGATGCGAACTTCATGGGCATGACCCGCGAAACCGCGGATCTGGCCTGCCGTCGCCTGCAGGTACGTCAGGTCCAGTGTTTCATGATCGGGCCAAGCTGAGAGACAGACACGATGCGGGGACATGCCCCGCACGGCTGAGCAGCCCCGAGGCAAAGCGATCCGTGGATGATGGACCCTTTGTCAGGGCTTCGGGTGATCGTCCCAGTCATCGTTCAGAATGCGGTGCGCGTCGCCTTCGGGATCGTCATACTGGTTGCTCCGCACCGTGTAGATGAACCCGACAAGGCCTGCACCGCCCAGCACCAGCGAGATCGGGATCAGATAGGTCAGGACATCCATCGTTCTATTTCAACCTCAGCGCATTGAGTGACACCGTAATCGACGAGGACGACATGGCAAGCGCCGCCACCAAGGGTGTGGCAAAGCCTGCAATCGCGATAGGCACGGCAATCACGTTGTAAAGCGTCGCGATCCGGAAATTCTCGCGGATACGCAGGATCGCCGAACGGGCTGTCGCCAGCGACTCGGCAATAGGTGACAGATCACCGCCCAGCAGCACGATATCGGACGCCACGCGCGCCGCATCCAGCGCGGAGGCGGGAGAGATCGACACATCCGCTGCGGTCAGTGCGGCGGTATCGTTCAAACCGTCCCCGACCATCAGCACATGGCAGCCCTCGGCCTGAAGGGCAGTAATCTTCGAGGATTTCTCCACTGGCAAGGCTTCGGCCTGCCATTCGGTGATGCCCAGCCGTTGCGCCAGAGCAGCCACAGCCGGTCCGGTATCGCCGGAGATGAGCAGCACGCGCATCCCCTGCTGCATCAAGCCATGCACCGCTTCGGCGGCACCCGGACGCAAGCGGTCTGTGAATGTAAAGGCAACGGGAGCGAGATCGCCGATGGCAAGCCATGCGGCTGTGTCGACACCGGGGGTGGCCCCTGTCCATGCAGCGCGCCCCAGCCGGACCGCCTGCCCCTGCCACATCGCCTGCGTGCCATAACCCGGCACTTCGCGCAGATCCGAGACCTGTGCAGGCACGATACCTGCCGCGCGCGCCGCCGTGGTCAGCGAGACCGACAAAGGATGCGACGACCCCTGCGCCAGCGCCAGCGCGACCTGAAGCGCGGTCGCATCATGATCTGACAGATTGGTCAGCTCCGGTGTGCCAGCCGTCAGCGTGCCGGTCTTGTCGAATACGACGGTATCGACCGTGGCCAGCCGTTCGAGCGCCGTTGCATCCTTGATGAGCATCCCCCGCCGGAACAGTTTGCCCGAAGCCGCCGTCGTCACTGCGGGGACAGCAAGGCCCAGTGCGCAGGGGCATGTGATGATCAGCACGGCAGCCGCGATATTCAGCGCCGTGCGGGTGTCTGACGAATGGAGATACCAGCCGACAAAGCTGATCGCGGCCAGAAACAGCACACCGGGCGTGTAGTATTTCGCGGTGCTGTCTGCCAGTGAGGTGTAGCGGGACCGCCCGCTTTCGGCGATGGCAACCAGATCGGCCATACGGTGGAGCGAGGTTTCCCGCCCCACGGCGGTGGCCTGAATGGTCAGCGGGCCGGTCAGGTTGACCTCCCCCGCAGACACGACGCGTCCGGGCTCGGCAAAGACCGGCAGCGTCTCGCCGGTCAGAAGAGAGCGGTCAATCTCGGAACGGCCCTCAGTGATGAACCCGTCCACCGGCATCCGCCCGCCCGGACGCACCAGAACCAGATCACCGATACGCAGGTCGGCCACGGGCAGCGGCACCTCCACCCCGTCGCGGATCGCCGTTGCGCGCGGCACTTCCAGCGCCGACAACTCCTGCGCGGCAGAGCGGGCGATGGCACGGGTCCGGTGATCCAGATAGCGTCCTGTCAGAAGGAAAAAGACCAGCGCGACAGCCGCATCGAAATAGGCGTGATGCCCCGAGAGCGCGGTTTCCCAGACCGAGGCGACGACCGCCAGCAAAAGCGCCGTGACGATGGGCACATCCATGTTCGAGCGCCCCACACGCAGGGCCGACCATGCGCTTTTGTAGAAAGGCACGCCCGAAAAGGCGAGTGTGGGCAAGGCAATTGCCGCCGAGATCCAGTGGAACAGATCGCGCGTGGCATCCGTCGCCCCCGACCACACCGCCACAGACAGCAGCATGACGTTCATCATGGCGAAACCCGCCACGGCCATACGCATCAGAAGATCGCGGCCCACCTTGTCGTTCTGCGTGACCGACAGCGTGCCCGCGTCCAGCTCATGCGCCTCAAAGCCCACGCTTTTCAGTAGCGCGATCAACTGGTCCGGCATCACATCGGGATCAGCCTCGACCGTGGCGCGCTTGAGCGTCAGGTTCACCCGCGCGGACTTGACGCCCGGTGCCTCTGCCAAGGCCCGCTCCACGGCGGAAATGCAGGCCGAGCAATGGATCGTCGGCAGGGACAGCGCGATATGCGCGTCCTTCTGCGCCCCCTGTTCCGCAAGCGCCTGCGCGCCCGGAGCAGCGATGCAAGCCGGACAGGCCGAAATCGAAGGGCGGATAGCGGCGGTCATCGGATCGGGCCTTTCGGATCAGCGGGTCACATGCAGGATGACGCGCTGCGCGAATTGCGTGCCGTCCTCGGCCTGCGCCGTCATGCGGATGTTCCAGTTGCCTCTGGCCAGCTCAATCGGGGCCACATAGACCTCGCCGTCAAAGTAGAATTCGGGCCGGACATCGTCGGCCACATGCGTGGCGCGTCCGACAACCGCATCCAGCGCACCCACACGAACGGGCGCGCCCTCGGCATCTGTGATGCTCAAGCGGACCTGACCGGCCTCCGCATCGGCGCGCACGGTCCAGCCCAAAGCCTCTTGCGCGACCTTGCGTTCGTCGAATTGCTGGCTGGCGATGTAGGAATTCTTGACCTCAAGCCCCGGAAATGTGCTGACGGCAGAATAGGCCAGCACCAGATTGACGCTGATGATCACCCCGAAGGCGCCGCAAAAAATCATCAGGACGTGGCGTCCGGTAAGTTGTCTCTGTCTCATCTGTTCGCACTCCCGTTGAAGATCGTATCCTTGAAGACGCGGTCGCCGTTGGTCATGTCTTCGACCCAGATGCGGATATCCACCCGCTCCGATTGCGCCGCAGCGCTGCCTGCAGGGGCCACCACATAGACCCGTTGCAGGAAGGTTGTGTCGGCGGGCACCATGACGGTGTTCCCGTCAACCGCTTCGAGTTCCACATCGAGGGCTTCATCTGCCACCACAGTGACCATGAACGGCCTGTCCTCGCCCTGCTTGTTCAGCAACCGCACATCGTAGGTGTTGCGGATAGAACCGTCCGAAAGGGTCACGAATGTCGGGTTTCGCACCGGGGCCACGGTCATTTCGATATCCGACCGGATGAACAACGCCACCACAAGACCGATGCCCACCAATGTCCACAAGACGGTGTAAAGAATGGTGCGCGGGCGGAAGACATGTTTCCACACGGGAATCGGCGGCTTGCCTGCACGTTCGGCGGTCTCGTCGGTCAGCGCCATATAGTC
Source organism: Paracoccaceae bacterium (assembly GCA_024636555.1). Taxonomy (GTDB): domain Bacteria; phylum Pseudomonadota; class Alphaproteobacteria; order Rhodobacterales; family Rhodobacteraceae; genus Seohaeicola. Next base: position 21,147 of record JAGXGW010000076.1, read on the forward strand.
GATCAGACCGCGTGGCTTGCCGATCCGGTCCATCACATCGTCGCAAGCGTCGATACACAAGCCACAGGTGATACATTCCATCTGCTGGCCGTCGCGGATGTCGATGCCCATGGGGCAGACGTTCACGCAGGCCATGCAGTCGATGCAATCTCCCAGCTTTTCCGCGCCCTCGCCCTTACGGTGCTTGCCGCGCGGCTCTCCGCGCCAGTCACGGTAGCCGATGGTCAGGCTGTCTTCGTCCAGCATCGCGGCCTGAATGCGCGGCCAGGGACAGGCATAGATGCAGATCTGCTCGCGTGCGAAACCGCCGAAGATGAAGGTCGTCATCGTCAGGATGAACATGGTGGTATAGGCAACCGGATGGGCGCTGAACGTCACCAGATCACGCGCCAGCGTTGGCGCATCGGTGAAGTAGAAGATCCACGCCCCGCCTGTGGCAAGCCCGATCAGGAACCAGCTTGTCCATTTCGTCAGCCGCAGCCGGGCTTTGCGGAAATCCATCTTTGGTTGACGATGCAGCCGCAAACGCGCGTTGCGGTCCCCCTCGATCCAGCGCTCCACCAGAATGAACAGATCGGTCCAGACCGTCTGCGGGCAGGTATAGCCGCACCAGACACGGCCCAAAGCCGAGGTGAACAGGAACAATCCCAGCCCCGCCATCACAAGAAGACCTGCGATGAAGTAGAATTCATGCGGCCATATCTCGATCCAGAAGAAGAAAAAGCGCCGGTTGGCAAGGTCGATCAAAACCGCCTGATCCGGCAGGTTGGGGCCACGGTCCCAGCGGATCCACGGCGTCAGGTAATAAATCCCCAGCGTGACCGCCATGATGATCCATTTGAGATTGCGGAAATTGCCCGAGACGCGGCGCGGGAAAATCGGCTCGCGCGGGGCGTAAAGGCTCGGGGGAGATTCTGGCTTGGTCCGGGACACAGGGGATTCGCTCCGTCACATACGTGGCTGTTGTGTCTGTTCTCACAGGGAACGGGACATGCGGCCTTGACCTGCATCAAATATTGCATCTGCGAGGTATCTATTCCGCAGGTTCACCCTGCGTCATACCGTCCGGAAGACTGCGGGCGGGGAGTTTGCGGTCCGAGAGATTGCGGGACCGTTTGTGACAAACGACCCGCCACTTGGTGCGACGGGCCGTTTTCTGTGAAATGGTGCCGGCCTTTCAGGAAACGCGCGAACAGGACGAAAGGTCCGACACCGACCCATCGGCGTTTATGGCGCCGACGGGTATCTCTCAAACGCAGTCAGACGCGTGTTACTCGCCGCCGCCAAGCTGGTGCACATAGGTTGCCACAGCGCGGATATCGGAATCCGACAGGCGGTTCGACCACGGCGGCATGACCCCAAAGCGCGAATAGGAAACCGTTTCCGTCAGTGTCTCGTAGCTGCCACCGTAGAGCCAGATCGCATCGGCGAGGTTGGGCGCACCCTGAAAGCGGTCACCGGTGCCATCGTCCATATGGCAAGAGGCACAGTTGTTCAGGTACACCTCCTCGCCCGCTGTTACGGCAGAGGCATCTTGCGGTGTGCCGGACATCGACATCACGTAATTCACCACCTGATGGATCTCGTCGTCTTCCAGAATATCGCCAAAGGCAGGCATCTGGGACCAGCGCGCGTCAGGATCCTCATCGTTGCGGATACCGTGGGCAATCGTGGTGTGGATGGACTCGATGTCCCCGCCCCATAGCCAGTCATCGTCCAGCAGGTTGGGATAACCCGCCGCCGCAACACCCGCCGCGCCGGAGCCGTGACATTGCGCGCACCATGTCCGGTACACCGCAGCCCCAGCCGATGTCGCATAGATGCGAAGTTCGGGATCGTCCGCGATGGCGGTCAGATCAGCCTCGACAAGGCGTGCATTGATATCGGCGTTGGCCGCGAGGGCCCCATCTATCTCGGCCTGCACATTGGCGCGGGTAGACCAGCCCAGCAGGCCGGGCGTTGCTGATCGGATCCCTGGCCATGCCGGATATGCGACGGTGTAGAGAATACCCCAGACGATTGTCGCGTAGAAGGTCCAGAGCCACCAGCGGGGCATCGGGTTGTCGTATTCCTCGATCCCGTCCCATGTGTGGCCCGTGGTCGGTGGCTCGTTGCCCGCGACATTCTCGTTAATCTCGGCCGTGGTTTCGGGATATTGGCGTTGCGGCGGTTCAACCTTGTTCTCCGGCACGCGATCTTCTTTTTCGACCATCACTGGTGCTCCTTGCTTGTCGCCGCCAGCGAACCGCCGGACCGCGTATCGGCGGAACGTGCAGTCTTTCTCTGTTCTGCTGTGGCGGGTTTGTCTTCGTGCCGGAACGGGATGTCAGCGACGTCCCTGTAGGTCTTGGTGCTGCCCGGACGCATCACAAAGATGATCATTCCGATGAAGAACAAGAACAGGACCAGCAGCATCCAGCTATCGGCGAACTCGCGCAAAAGCGTATAGGTTTCCATGTTCGTCCCCCTTACCGGCTTGCGTCAGGCGTGAAAGTCGAGAAATCGACCAGCGTGCCCAACATCTGAAGATAGGCGATCAGCGCATCGGCCTCGGAGATGCCGGGCTGACCGTCAAAGTTGCGGACCTGTGCGCCGGGATAGCGTTCGACCATATCGTCCCACGCGCCGTCAGGATCGACCTGCACCGCAAAATCGGCGCGGGCATTGGCGATCATTTCGTCGGTGTATGGCACGCCGACCATGCGATGGGTCCGCAACAGGTCTTCGATGTACCTGCCGTCCATCAGCCGGTTTTCGAGAAAGCCGTATTTCGGCATCACGGATTCCGGCACAACAGATTGCGGGTCACGCAGATGGTCCACATGCCAGTCATCCGAATACCGTCCGCCGACACGGGCCAGATCCGGCCCTGTGCGCTTGGACCCCCACTGGAAAGGATGGTCATACTTGCTTTCTGCCGCGAGGCTGTAGTGGCCGTAACGCTCTACCTCGTCACGCATCGGGCGGATCATCTGGCTGTGGCAGACGTAGCAGCCCTCGCGGATGTAGATATCCCGCCCTGCCAGTTCCAGCGGAGAGTAGGGGCGCACGCCCTCTACGTCCTCGATGGTGTTTTCCAGCCAGAACAGCGGGGCGATCTGCACGATCCCCCCAACTGTCACCACAAGAAAGGCGAAGATGGCGAGCAGCGTTACGTTCTTTTCCAGAACCGCATGTTTGTCGAGAATTGCCATTGCTCCGGCCCTCCTTATTCAGCCGGGACTGCGGAGTTCGTGGCCTTGACGGCCGGCGAACTTTTCACAGTCATCCAGAGGTTGTAGCACATGATCACAGCACCAGCGAGGAACAGGACCCCGCCCAGACCGCGGACCACATACATCGGGAGCTTCGCGGCAACGGTATCGGCAAAGCTGTTCACGAGGAAACCGTTGGCATCGACTTCGCGCCACATCAGGCCTTCCATGATGCCGGTCACCCACATGGCGGCGGCGTAAAGGATGATCCCGATCGTCGCGAGCCAGAAGTGCCACGAGACGAGGCTGAGCGAGTAGAGACGCTCGCGGTTCCACAGTTTCGGCACAAGGAAGTAGAGCGCGCCGAAGGTGATCATGCCGTTCCAGCCAAGCGCGCCGGAATGCACGTGACCAATGGTCCAGTCGGTGTAATGCGACAGCGAGTTGAC
>JAGXGW010000077.1 GCA_024636555.1 Paracoccaceae bacterium
CGATGCCTGCCCGATGCGCCACACGGGTTACTGTCTGTCGGGAAAGCTGGTCGTGCGGATGCTGGACACCGGCAATGAGACAAGGATCGGCAAGGGGGATTTTTTTGAAATACCGCCCGGACACGATGCCTATGTCGACGGACAAGAAAGGGTCGAGTTGATCCTCTTCGCCCCGCCCGAACATCAGCACTGAACGACGTGCGGCATCACCCTATCGGGCGGTGCAAACTGCGAGCGTCCATTTTTAAAGAAGGGAAAAAACATGCAGAAATACATCATCGAACGCGGCATTCCCGGCGTCGGCCGGATGAACGGGGAAGAGCTATGCGGGGCCGCCGCGACATCCAACGACGCACTGGCCAAACTTGCCCCTCGTGTGCAGTGGCAGCATTCCTACGTCACCGGCGACAAGACCTTTTGCGTCTATCTCGCCGAGGATGAAGCGGCGGTGCGCGAACATGCCTCCCTGAGCGGTTTTCCCGCCGACAGCATTACCGAAGTTACGTCCATCATCGACCCGACGACAGGGACAATGCGCTGAGCGCGCATTTGGGGCGCATCTGACCCGAAGGAGAACAGCCATGGATATCATGACAGCGCGCACGAACACGGGACGCAACAAACTTTACGGCAGCGTTCTCGACACGATCGGCGATACACCTGCGATCAGGATCAACCGGCTCGCTCCGGAGGGCATCGAGCTTTACGTCAAGGCAGAGTTTTTCAACCCCGCCGGGTCGGTCAAGGACCGGCTGGCGCTGAGCATCATCGAGGAAGCCGAGCGGGATGGCAGCCTGCGTCCCGGCCAGACGGTGGTCGAGGCGACATCGGGCAACACCGGGATCGGCCTTGCGATGGTTTGCGCCGCGAAGGGCTATCCGCTGGTGGTGACGATGGCCGACAGTTTTTCAGTCGAGCGGCGCAAGCTGATGCGGATGATGGGCGCGAAGGTCGTGCTGACGCCACGGGCGCAAAAGGGTCTTGGTATGTATCGCAAGGCGGTGGAACTGGCGGAGGCGAACGGCTGGTTCCTTGCCCGCCAGTTCGAGACCGACGCAAATGCCCGCATCCACGAAAACACGACGGCCCGGGAGATCGTCGCGGATTTCGCGGGCCATCGCCTCGACTGTTGGGTGACCGGTTACGGTACCGGCGGAACGGTGACGGGCGTCGCGCGCGTGTTGCGTCGCGAACGTCCCGAGACGCGGATCGTTCTGTCCGAACCTGCCAACGCACAGCTTCTCGCCAGCAGCCATGTCCAGACACGCAACGCCGATCACTCTCCCGCGGAAAGCCATCCGGCCTTCGAGCCGCACCCGATCCAGGGCTGGACGCCGGATTTCATTCCTCATGTGCTGCAAGAAGCCGTGGATAACCGGCTCTATGACGATTTGATTCCTGTTGCCGGGGCAGACGGCATCGCGTGGGCGCAGAAACTTGCGCGTTCCGAAGGTATCCTGACCGGCGTCTCAGGCGGGTCGACCTTTGCCGTCGCCATGGAAATCGCGGAGCGGTCCGAACCTGGCACTGTGATCCTGTGCATGTTGCCCGATACCGGCGAACGCTACATGTCGACGCCGCTTTTCGAGGCAATCCCCGAGGAGATGACCGAGGCGGAGATCGCGCTGTCCCGTTCGACCCCCGGCTACCGGTTGGAGTGAGCCATGCCGGAGTCGCCGGAAACGCTTGACCCCGCCGAATGGGACGCCCACCGCGCCATCGCGCATCGCATCGTGGACGATGCCGTCGACTACATCCGCGACATCCGCTCCCGGCCGGTCTGGCAGGATATGCCTACGGACGTGCGGGCGCGATTTCGCGACGGCGTGCCCCATGACGGCCAACCGCTCGACGAGGTCTACCGCCAGATCGCCACGGATCTTCTGCCCTACCCGATGGGCAACATCCATCCGCGGTTCTGGATGTGGTATATGGGGGCGAGCAACTTCACAGGCGCTCTGGGGGATTTCCTCGCGGCCATCATCGGCTCCAACCTCGGCGGCGGCGACCACGCAGCGGCCGAGATCGACAAACAGGTCGTCGGCTGGATGAAGGAGATGGTAGGCTACCCTGCGCAAGCCAGCGGTTCGCTGGTTTCGGGCGGCTCGATGGCGAACCTGATCGGGCTGTCGGTCGCGCGCAACACGATGTCCGCCGTGGACCTGCGGGAACTGGGCGTCAGCGCGTTGCCTGCGCCGATGCGGTTCTACGGCTCCGACCAGATCCATTCCTGTCACCGGATCGCTGTCGAAGCGATGGGGCTGGGCAACCAAGCGCTGCGGCGTGTGCCCACCGATAGAGCCTGCCTGATGGATATCTGCGCGCTGCGCGACATCATCGCCGAGGACCGAAAGGCCGGTCTGCATCCGGCCTGCGTGATTGCTACTGCGGGAACCGTCAACACCGGCGCCATCGACGACCTTGAGGCGATCGCCGACCTCTGCGCGGCGGAGGGGCTGTGGATGCACGTGGACGGCTGCATCGGTGCGCTTCTCGCCATCGCGCCCAAGGGGTGCGCACTGGTGCGCGGGATCGCGCGCGCGGATTCCATCGCCCTCGATCCGCATAAATGGCTGCACGCGCCGTTCGAGGTCGGCTGCGCCCTGGTGCGCGACGCCGAGGCGCATCTCGGCACGTTCTCCGTCACACCGGAATATCTGGAAAACGCGCCGCGCGGCATTGCGTCGGGCGATTGGCTGCACGATTTCGGCCTCCAGACATCCCGCGGGTTTCGCGCCCTGAAGGTCTGGATGGCGCTGAAGGAACATGGTCTGACGAAGTTCGGCCGGCTGGTCGATCAGGATCTCGCCCACGCGCGCTACCTCTCCGAACGGGTCGAGGCCACACCGGAACTGACGCTCTGCTTTCCGACCGTCATCAACATCGTCTGCTTCCGCTACGATCCGGGCGGCCTTTCCGAAGCAGCGCTCAAGCGACTGAATACGGAGATCATGGTGCAGATGCAGGAGGCGGGCATCGCCGCCGTGTCGGACACCACTGTGCAGGGCCGCCACTGCATGCGCGCGGCGATCAACAACCACCGGACGATACGTTCCGATCTGGACTTGCTGGTCGAGGAAGTTCTCCGGCGGGGACGGACGCTGGTTCCGGAGGCGGTCGCCGACTGACGGTGCAACCATGCCGTGGCCGTGCAGATGTCCTGTCTGCCCGCCCTGCAATGCATGTCTCAAGGGGCGTTCCGGAGGTGGCTGCGTCTGACGCCGCCCTGTGGTTTGGCCTGCGCGACGCCGCTTTGCCGCTACCCCCGCTTTGCGCCGCAGAGGCAGCGTGACCGTCCGCTTGCGGGAAAACCTGTCGTGACGACCGCAGGCTGCATGGCTCTGCAGCAAAACCTGCCAAAGAACGGGCAAAGTAGGCTTCTTGCCTTCTATTCCGGAGCGCCGCCTTGACTTCACCTCTCGTTCACGCTCGTGTGACCCAATTGGAAGGTTTGGCCGGTCTTGTCCAAGGATCGGCGCTTTGTGTGACAAAGAGGGGTTGGCACAAGGTTTAGACGTTGGAGGCCTTTGACTACATTGTCGTTGGCGCGGGATCGGCGGGCTGTGTGCTTGCGCGTCGTCTTTCCGATCGCCCCGGCGTCAGGGTCCTGCTTCTCGAAGCGGGCGGACGCAACCGTCATCCTTTCATTTCGATGCCGCGCGGATTTCCCAAGATTTCGGGAAAACGCGAATACTCGTGGAAATACGCGATTGAATCCTTTGGCGGGCGTGCTGCCGAAAGCTGGCATTACGGAAAAGGGCTGGGAGGGTCGAGCGCGGTCAACGGGATGTGGTACATGAGAGGCATGCCGTCGGATTTCGAGGCATGGCATCGCGCTGGCAACCTCGGCTGGGGGTGGGCCGAGATCGAGCGGGCTTACAAGTCGATCGAGAATTACAGGGAGAGCGGAGCCCACATCTCGCGCGGGGTGGACGGACCGTTGGAAGTGACCCGGCAGGTCTATCGCTCGCCCGTGATCTTGGCCACGCTTGCCGCAGGAGAGGAAATCGGCTTGCCCGCGCTGCAAGACATCAATCAGCCCAACACCGACGGCGTGGGCTTCTCGCAGTTCACGATTGACCAGACGGGGCGGCGCGGATCAAGTTACACCGCCTTTATCAAGCCCGTGGAGGCGCGGTCCAATCTGGTCGTGCGCCATAACACCTGTGTCACGCGTATTGTCATCAGGGATGGTCGTGCACAGGGTGTCGTCTGCCTAAAGGACGGTGTCGAGCGCACATATCATGCGACGCGCGAAGTCATCCTCGCGGCGGGTGCGATCCAGTCGCCAACGCTGCTGCAACTGTCCGGTATCGGTCCCGCCGACGTTCTGGGCGAGGCCGGTGTACCGCTCCTGCACAGGCTTGACGCCGTCGGCCGCAACTTGGCGGACCATCCCATGACGTCCATGACCTATGAACTCAAAGGCGATCTGAGCCTGCACCGCGAGCTTACGACCTACCGGCTCTTTCTGCGCATTCTCCAATATTACATGGGCCGCAAAGGGCTGATGGCGACAGGCGCGGTGCCGGTGACCGCGCTCGTGTCGACACAAGGCAACAAGGCATGGCCCAACATCCAGTTAGGGCTGATCCCGTTTTCGATCCAGAACAGCCTTTGCAAGAGCAACGGGTCGCGCAGCAGGTTCCCCAAGCGCAGCCCAGTCGTCATGTTTCTGGGCTTCAGTCTTCGGCCATTGAGCCGGGGAAAGGTCGAAATCGTCTCTGCCGATCATCGCGTTGCACCGCAGATCTTCATGGATTGGTGGGAGCATCCTCAGGACCGCGAAACGCAGAGCGAGATCATTCAGGTGATCCGGAGTCTCGTCCGTAGCAAGGCCCTCTCGGACTTTTGTGGTGACGAAGTTGTTTTGAGCGCGGATGAGAATGCCGATGATGCCCGTTTTCCCGATATGGAGGGAATTGTGAAGTCCGGCTTCCACGGAAACGGAACCTGCCGCATGGGTGTGGATCCGCATACGAGCGTCGTCGACCCGAGGCTTCGGGTCCATGGCATCGCAGGCCTGCGCGTTGTCGACGCCTCCATCATGCCGACACCGGTCTCCGGAAATACCAATGCGACAGCCATGGTCATCGCCGCGAAAGCGGCCGATCTCATCCTCGATACCGCGTCCTGAAGAGAACAGGAACTGATTCAAATCTGGAAAGTATGTCCGGTGAGTTTATTCATACCGCATTCGAATTTTCCGCGATGCGGCCCCCTTTATCAAACCGTCAACATCCGCCGGAACATCATTTCCAGATACGCCGCCGCTCCCGGAAATATCCCGCCCTCCGGCATCAGGACATTCACCTGCGCCTCGAAGTCGGCGTAATGCTGCGTGGTGGCCCAGATCGAGAAGATCAGATGGCGCGGTTCGACGGGCGCGATCCGGCCCGCGTCAATCCAGCTTTGGATCAGTGCCGCTTTCTCGTCCACCAAGGGTTTCAGTCGCGCCTCAAGATGCGGGGCCATGCGCGGCGCGCCTTGCAGGATTTCATTGGCGAACAACCGGCTTTCGCGCGGATAGGCCTGTGCCATATCCAGCTTGCGCCGGACATATGCCAAGATCTCGTCCAACGGCTCACCCGCCGGTTTCAATTGTTCCAACGGGTCCAGCCATGTCTCCATCAATTGGTTCAGAAGCGTGACGTGGATTTCCTCTTTCCCGTCGAAATAGTAGATGATGTTGGGTTTGGACAGTCCTGCCTCTGTTGCGATCTGGTCCAGCGTGCTGCCGCGAAACCCGTGCGCGGAAAACACCTCGAGCGCTGCGTCAAGGATCAGTTTGCGGTTGCGGGTCTGGATGCGGCTGCGCTTGACGCCGCCTTGTGCTTTGGTCTGCGCCCTGCCCACAGGCTTGCCCGCACCTGCCCTTTTCGCCTCATCCTTCATCGCTTTTCTCACTGCTGTGATTTTCAGCGCTGGCATGGACGCCCTCGCGTGTCCCTCTTGCTCGTTCAAGACAAATCTTGACACAGGTGTCGCTGGTTGCAATCGTCAATTTACCAAATGGTAAAAAACGCGGTGACCCATGGGCCGGTTCGTGCGCTGCGATGCGTCGGCACTGGTGTGTACTGTGCCACCGTGTGACGTGACAAACAGGAGATGACACGATGCCTGCACCCGGAGAAAACCTCAGGATCGACCCGGACCGCCTGTGGGACAGCCTGATGGAGATGGCCAAAATCGGCCCCGGCGTTGCGGGCGGCAACAACCGCCAGACCCTGACGGACGAGGATGCGCAAGGCCGCGCCCTGTTCCAGCGCTGGTGCGAAGAGGCAGATTGCACGATGGGGCTTGATACGATGGGCAATATGTTCGCGCAGCGCGCGGGCACGGACCCTGACGCGCTGCCCGTCTATGTCGGCTCGCATCTTGATACCCAGCCGACGGGCGGCAAATACGACGGGGTTCTCGGGGTATTGGGCGGGCTGGAGATCCTGCGGACGCTGAACGATCTGGACATCCGCACGCGCCATCCCATCGTCGTGGTGAACTGGACAAACGAGGAAGGCACGCGATTTGCGCCGGCCATGCTGTCCTCCGGCGTATTCGCAGGCGTGCTGGAGGAAGACTGGGCCAAGGACCGCGTCGATGCCAAGGGCAAACGGTTCGGCGACGAGCTGGAGCGGATCGGTTGGCAAGGCGACGAACCTGTCGGCGCGCGCAAGATGCATGCCTATTACGAGCTGCACATCGAGCAAGGCCCCATTCTGGAAGCCGAGGGCAAGGATGTGGGTGTCGTCACGCACGGGCAGGGCCTGCGGTGGGTGCAATGCACAGTGACGGGCAAGGGCCAGCATACCGGATCGACACCGATGAAGATGCGCCGCAATGCGGGACGCGGTCTGGCGCAGATCACCGAACTGGTGCACGAGATCGCAATGAAACATCAGCCCGCTGCTGTGGGCGCGATCGGGCATATCGACATCTATCCCAACAGCCGCAATGTGATCCCCGAAAAGGCGGTGTTCACGGTCGATTTCCGCAGCCATGTGCTGGAGACGCTGGAGGCGATGGTGGCGGAGTTGCACAAGAAAGCGCCCGGCATTTGCGAGGCTTTGGGTTGCAGTTTCGAGGCCGAGGTGGTGGGTGCATTCGATCCCCCCGCCTTTGACGAAGGCTGCGTAACCGCGATCCGCAATGCGGCGGAGCGTCTGGGCTACAGCCATATGGATGTGATCTCCGGTGCGGGGCATGATGCCTGCTGGATCAACCGCGTCGCGCCGACCGCGATGATCATGACGCCCTGCGTTGACGGGCTGAGCCATAACGAGGCGGAAGAGATCACCAAGGACTGGGCCCGCGCGGGTTGTGATGTGTTGCTGCATGCGGTTGTGGAAACCGCAGGCATTGCCGAGTGAGGGTGCCTTTGTTTTCGGATATTTGAAGCAAGAAGAAGCAGGGGCCGCAGAGCCTCGCATCAGGCGACAGGGAGAATTGTGATGAGCAAGGTGATCAAGGGCGGCATGGTCTGCACAGCGGACCGCACATGGAAGGCCGATGTGCTGATCGAGGGCGAGGTGATCAAGCAGATCGGGGAGGACCTCAAGGGCGACGAATATATCGACGCCGAGGGTGCCTATGTGATCCCCGGCGGGATCGATCCGCATACGCATCTGGAGATGCCCTTCATGGGCACGACTGCTGCGGAGACTTTCGAGTCCGGCACCTGGGCGGCGGCTGTGGGCGGGACCACGATGATCGTGGATTTCTGCCTGCCGGGGGCGGATGGCAGCATCAAGAATGCGATCAACGAATGGCACCGCAAAAGCGCGCCGCAGATCTGCACCGATGTCGGCTATCACATGGCGATCACCGGCTGGAACGAGAGCGTCTTTACCGAGATGAAGGACGCGGTCGAGATGGGGGTGAACAGCTTCAAGCATTTCATGGCCTATAAGGGCGCGCTGATGATCGAGGATGACGAGATGTTCGCCTCCTTCAAGCGCTGCGCGGAACTGGGCGCGCTGCCGATGGTCCATGCCGAGAACGGCGATCTGGTAGCCGAGATGCAGCAGAAGTACTTTGACCAGGGGATCACCGGGCCGGAAGGCCACGCCTATTCCCGCCCGCCGGAATTCGAGGGCGAGGCGGCGAACCGCGCGATCACGATTGCCGATGCGGCGGGGGTGCCTTTGTATATCGTGCACGTGTCCTGCGAGCAGGCGCATGAGGCGATCCGGCGCGCGCGGCAAAAAGGGATGCGGGTCTACGGCGAGCCGCTGATCCAGTTCCTGACGCTGGACGAGAGCGAGTATTTCAACAAGGACTGGGACCATGCCGCACGGCGTGTGATGAGCCCGCCCTTCCGCAACAAGGCGCATCAGGACAGTTTGTGGGCAGGGCTTCAGGCAGGGTCCCTGCAAGTGGTGGCGACGGATCATGCGGCCTTCAGCACTGCACAGAAACGCGCGGGACGCGAGGATTTCCGGATCATTCCCAACGGATCGAACGGGTTGGAGGAGCGTCTGGCCGTGCTCTGGACCGAGGGGGTCGAAACAGGCCGTCTGACGCCCAACGAGTTCGTGGCCGCGACCAGCACCAATGTCGCCAAGATCCTGAACATCTACCCCAAGAAGGGCGCGATTGTCGAAGGGGCCGATGCCGATATCGTGGTGTGGGATCCCAAGATCACCAAGACGATCTCGGCCTCGAACCACCACTCGGTGCTGGATTACAACGTCTTCGAGGGCTTCGAGGTCAAGGCGCAAAGCCGCTATACGCTGAGCCGGGGTGAGGTGATCTGGGCATGGGGCCAGAACAGCCAGCCCCAACCGGGACGGGGCAAATTCGTGCCGCGTCCGGCCTTTCCTTCCGCCAATGTGGCGTTGAGCAAGTGGAAAGAACTGACCGCGCCCAAGATGATCAAACGTGATCCGATGAATATCCCGGCGGGAATCTGATTTCGGCCAGAATTTACGCAGAACGAGGGGTTTCGGGCTTGCTTCGCGCCCCCCGAGCCAGCCAATACTGCGGCCAGCAGGAGAAGACAAACGTGACCATGCAGCCCGTGATCAGCGCCAAGGGCCTTGATCTGACCTTCCAGACCGGGGATGGCCCGGTCCATGCGCTGAAGGATATCTCGCTTGATATCAACAAGGGCGATTTCGTCAGTTTCATCGGCCCCTCGGGTTGCGGCAAGACTACGTTCCTGCGGGTGATGGCGGATCTGGAGCAGCCGACCGCAGGGCAGATCACCGTCAACGGCATCTCGCCCGCGGCAGCGCGCAGGGCCCGGTCATACGGTTATGTGTTTCAAGCGGCGGGGCTTTATCCGTGGCGCACCATCGGCGGGAATATCCGCCTGCCGCTGGAGATCATGGGCTACAGCCGCGCCGATCAGGATGCGCGGGTTGCGCGCGTGCTGGAATTGGTGGAACTCGCCGGATTCGAGAAGAAATACCCGTGGCAATTGTCTGGCGGGATGCAGCAGCGCGCAAGTATTGCGCGGGCATTGGCGTTTGACGCGGATTTATTGCTGATGGACGAGCCGTTCGGTGCATTGGACGAGATCGTGCGCGACCACCTGAACGAGCAGTTGCTCAAGCTTTGGGACCGGACCAACAAGACCATCTGTTTCGTGACCCACTCGATCCCCGAAGCTGTGTATCTGTCCACCAAGATCGTGGTGATGTCGCCGCGCCCCGGCCGGATCACCGATGTGATCAATAGCCCCTTGCCACGTAACCGCCCTCTGGAGATCCGCGATACGCCGGAGTTTCTGGAAATCGCGCACCGTGTGCGTGAAGGGTTGCGCGCGGGGCATGCCTATGATGCGTGACGCGCCGGTTTCCCTGATGCCTGCGGCGCGCAATCCGGGCGGGAAGAGGGATGTTGTTCGCCCCCTTCCACGCCCGACCCGCGTTCTGTGCGAAGGTGCGGGTCCCTTCACCGTTCACGGTCATCGGCTCTCCAGCCTGTACCGTGCGCGGAGTAGAGCACTATTTCCTTTCATCGTTCTTAAAATACTCATCTTGTCGCGCCTGCAGCAGGCGGCGGGTTTCGAGTATTTTTGGAACAGTGAAGCGCAGGGGAGGCGGGGATGAGGAACGTGCTTCCGGTGCTGACCGTTCTGGCTGTGATTATCGGGCTCTGGTATGCCGCCGTGGCCCCGATGAATATTCGCGTCACGCTGGATCAGGCGCAGCGGGCGGGGGCGCAGATCGTGCCCGAGACAGCGCGCGAGCGGCAGCAGGTCTCGGTCTGGCTGCTGATGGTGCGCAATCCGGCGCATATCGTCGAGACCTATGCGATGAGCCGCCCGCGCCTGCCGACGCCGGTGCAGGTGGGAACGGAGTTGTGGAAGACGACCGGCGAGATGGTGCTGAGCGGGCGCGGTTTCTCGAACCGCTCGCTGATCTATCACGCATGGATCACCCTGCAATCGACGCTGTGGGGCTTTGCGCTGGGCACCACGCTGGGCATTCTTGGGGCGGTGGCGATTGTCTATTCGCGAGTCGTGGATATGAGCCTGATGCCGTGGGCGATCATTAGCCAGACCGTGCCGATCGTGGCGCTGGCGCCGATGATCATCGTGGTGTCGTCGCAACTGGGAATTACCGACCGGACGGTACCCAAGGCGATCATCTCGGCTTACCTGTGCTATTTTCCGGTGCTGGTGGGGATGGTCAAGGGCTTGCGCTCGCCGGCTCATGCGCAGCTTGATCTTCTGCAGACATACAACGCCTCGGGCTTTCAGGCATTTCTCAAGCTGCGTCTGCCCTCGTCGGTGCCGTATCTTTTCACCTCGCTCAAGGTGGGGATTGCGGCGGCTTTGGTTGGGACCATCGTGGGCGAGTTGCCGACAGGGGCGGTCAGCGGCTTGGGCGCGCGTATCCTGATCGGGGACCAGTTCGGCACGCCGCTGGCGATCTGGGCAGCGTTGATGGCCGCGGCGATCCTTGCGGGGGCGCTGGTGACGCTGCTGGACATGACGCAGCGCATCACCCTGCGGCGCATGGGGATGCAGGCATGAACTGGCTGACATTCGCTCTTGTGTTCTGGATCGGCGCTTGGGGGCTGAACAGCCTGCTGGCCAATTCGGGATGGCGCGACACGCGCGCGGTGCGGGTTTTCGTGCCGGTGCTGTTCGGTGTGACGCTGCTGGTGATCTGGGAGGGGCTGGTGCGCGGCTTCAATGTCTCTCCTGTGATCCTGCCCGCGCCATCCACCGTGGCGCAGACCTTTGCCCGCTCGACCGGATTGCTATGGGGGGATTTCCACCAGACGGTCGTGAAAGGGGCGCTGACCGGCTATGCCATCGGCGCATCGGCAGCCTTTGTCGCGGCCATCCTCATCGACCGCTCGGCCTTTCTGACCCGTGGGCTGCTGCCCATTGGCAACTTCGTGGCGGCCCTGCCGATCATCGGCATCGCGCCCATTCTGGTCAGCTGGTTCGGGTTCGACTGGCAGTCCAAAGCGGCGGTGGTCGTGGTGATGGTGTTCTTTCCAATTCTGGTGAATACTGTGCAGGGCCTGCGCGAGGCTGATGCGATGCAGCGCGATCTGATGCGGACCTATGCAGCGGGCTACATGCAGACCTTGCTGAAGCTGCGCCTGCCTGCCGCGATGCCGTTCATCTTCAACGGGCTGAAAATCGCCACGACACTGGCGCTGATTGGTGCGATTGTTGCTGAATATTTCGGCTCTCCGACACGCGGGATGGGCTTTCGCATATCGACCGGCGTAGGAAGCCTGTCGATTGATTTGGTCTGGGCCGAGATCTTTGTCGCCGCCCTTGCGGGGACGGCCTTTTATGGCATCGTGGTCTGGATCGAGCGGGCGATGACCTTCTGGCATCCGTCCCAACGGAAATAAAAACGACAACAAGAAGCCGTAGAGGCCGGCACATAAAACAATCAACAAGGAGTATGAAGCATGAAGAAACTGATGAGTGGCGCCACTCTTGCCATGGGGCTGGTCGCAGCGCCTGTCTGGGCGGCGGATGATGTGACCCTACAGTTGAAATGGGTCACGCAAGCGCAGTTTGCGGGCTACTACGTCGCGCTCGACAAAGGGTTCTACGAGGAAGAGGATCTGGACGTGACCATCCTGCCCGGCGGGCCTGATATCGCGCCCACGCAGGTGCTCGCCGGTGGCGGTGCCGATGTGACGGTGGAGTGGATGCCCGCCGCACTGGCCGCGCGCGAGAAGGGCCTGCCGATGGTGAATATCGCGCAGCCGTTCAAATCCTCCGGTATGATGCTGACCTGCTGGAAGGATGCCGGGATCGAGACGCCGGAAGACCTGAAGAACCGCACACTGGGTGTCTGGTTCTTTGGCAATGAATTCCCCTTCATGAGCTGGATGAGCCAGATGGGAATTTCCACCGATGGCAAGGGCGAGAACGGGGTCGAGGTTCTGAAACAGGGCTTCAACGTCGATCCGCTGATCCAGCGGCAGGCGGATTGCATCTCGACCATGACGTATAACGAGTACTGGCAGGTCATCGACGCGGGCGTGACACCGGAGGAACTGGTCACATTCAAATACGAGGATCAGGGCGTCGCCACGCTGGAAGACGGCCTGTACGTGCTGGAAGAGAACCTTGAGGATCCGGCTTTCGTGGACAAGATGGCCCGTTTCGTGCGCGCCTCCATGAAAGGCTGGAAATACGCCGAGGAGAATCCGGACGAGGCGGCGATGATCGTGCTGGACTATGACCAGACCGGCGCACAATCCGAAGAGCATCAGAAACGGATGATGGGTGAAGTGGCCAAGCTGACCGCCGGGTCGGAAGGCTCTCTGGACGTCGCGGATTACGAGCGCACGGTTGCGACCTTGCTTGCTGCGGGGGAAGACCCTGTGATCACGATGGAGCCGGAGGGTGCCTGGACCCATGTGATCAGCGATGCGGCGCTGAACTGAACCTCGAAGCTGTGAAAATCCTGAAAGGGCTGGCTGGGCATTGCCAAGTTGTTGAGCATTCGATTTGGCAATGCCGGGGAGCTGAGTGACATCGACCTGCGGCATGGTTTCGACATCAGCTTCCGCGTCAGGATCCCGATGGCAGACGGCGGGATTTATTCGCTGGACAAAGCTATGTTTGAAGTGCTCGCACCGCATTTTGGGCTGGAACCCTCTGACTACGGTAGAACTTTCAGAACCAGTGGAGAACTCCACCGGATCGTTGGGATCAACCCTAACAGACCCAAATACCCTATCAGCAATGAGCGGGTCTCCGACGGTCGAGGCGTCAAGATGCCAGCCGAGAACGCCGCTTTGTATCTGCAGCGGTCAGACCCATGAAATGTACGGGCTTTGTTCTCTCAAAAGCCCAAATATGCAACTTCGAGCCCCTTGGGCCAGGTTGGAAAGACGGCATTCGAACTGGACGCGCCCTGTTCCGTCTGATCCGAGAGCGTGGTTACGAGGGGAGTCAAACGCATTTGCAGTGGCTGCTGGCGGGCTGGCGCAGAGCCGAAAAGCAAACGAAGGGCCCCACCGTGGAGCACCAAGTTCTAGAGCCAGTCCGGGACCCGGAAACTGGGCACGCGATTTCCCCAGTTATCGCGGCCGCGCTGTGCATCAAACCGCGCGGCAAGCTCACCCCGGATCAGGCGCGGAAAGTCGACGCGCTCAAGACCGGCTCTCCGGCCTTCGCAACGATGCGCAGCCTCGCCATGCCGTTCAACGGTATCCTGCGCGGCCGCGAAGCAGACCCGCTTCCAGCATGGATCGACGACGCAATCGAAACCGACCTGGCGCCCATCGTGCGCTTCGCCCGCGCCTTGAACCGGGACTTCGATGCGGTCAAAAAC
>JAGXGW010000078.1 GCA_024636555.1 Paracoccaceae bacterium
CGACAGGTTGCGGAGGTCCAGATCCGCATCGCCGTCATGAACGGCTACACCGCGCTTGGCATACCTGTCACAGAAACCGTGGGATGAATCCGTCCGGGGAAAGGGGAACCTCGGACATCAGAGGCTTTGTGCAACAGAGCCCATGAAATGGCGAACTTTGTAACTCTAATACACGACGAAATGTTCTTGAAGGTTCTAGGCAAGCACATGCCGGCTTGGCGACCGATCGGAGCAGACCTGAATGCTTTGCCGCTTTCGACGTAACTCGTGGCCGGGCTGTCGATCCGCCGGATCTCTCACCGGGATCGGTTCAAACGACCTTGGAACAGGGCGAAGCAGGACAGCTAACGGACATCCAGAGACAGCCCAGTTTAAGCGTTTTTTCTTTGTGGGGCTTTATGTGGGGCAATCTAAGAAAACCCTAATTTTATTCAACAAAATCAATAATTATAGGCGGAACGCGTGTCCGCCTGTATGGCATTGATGCCCCCGAAGCCAGTCAGACCTGCCAGAATGATCAGGGCGCGACGTGGAATTGCGGTGCCTGGGTCAGCCGTCAGGTACGGGCGCAATTCCAGGGCAGACAGGCCCGCTGCGAGGCGCTGGACACGGACCGCTACGGCAGGATCGTGGCGCGCTGTTCGGTGGCGCAGCAGGATATGGGGGCCACGCTTGTGGCGCAGGGGTTGGCTTTTGCGTATCGCCGCTACTCGATGGATTACGACCTGATCGAGAAGCAGGCGGCCGCAGCGGATCGTGGCCTCTGGACCTCGCGCGTGCAGGAACCGGCGGCATTCCGTCAGAACAATGCCGTCACGCCGGATGTGGCGATGCCTGCGACAAGTGATTGCAATATCAAGGGAAATATCAGCGCGAAGGGCGAGCGGATCTACCATCGTCCCGGTCAGGAGCATTACGCGCGCACCCGCATCAATACCGCGAAGGGAGAGCGCTGGTTCTGCGCGCCAGCCGAGGCCGAGGCCGCCGGATGGCGCGCCGCGCGCCGCTGACCTTCCGTTGCACGGAGACGTTCCGTTGCACGCAGACCTTCCGGCACAGCACACAAGCTTTTCGACTATCTCGAAGCCTGCACAGAGGTTGTGCGAGTATGACGGGCTGTTATGCGGCAGATTTCCCACTATCTTTGCCCCATGAGCAACGAATTCTCCATAGATACCCGTAAAGGCCTGCCGGAACATCTGCGTGTGCTGGCGGAGCTTTATCCGCGCGCCCAATGGAAAGGGCATGCGAATTTCAACGAGTTGACGGCCTTCTGGCTGGACCGGCATCTGATGTTTCGCCAAGTGCTCGACAAGGTCATCGGTGACACGCAGGCGCATCTGGACGGGAATGCAGCGCGCTACGGGGCCGAATTGTCCCGCTATACGGGTTTTTTCCTCGACCAGCTTCACGGGCATCACCAGATCGAGGATCAGCATTACTTTCCGAAATTCATGGCCATGGACAAGCGTCTGGAGCAGGCGTTCGAAATTCTGGACGCGGACCACCACGCGCTGGACCATCACCTGAACGAACTGGCGGACCATACCAATCATGTTTTGCGCGCACTGCAGCAAGGCGGCAAGGCGCGGGACGAGTCGGGGCGTCTTCTGGCCGTGCAGGAAGGATTCAAGACCTTTCTGAACAGGCATCTGATGGATGAGGAAGAAATCATCGTGCCGATCGTGCTGGAATACGGCGCGGAGTTGTAAACCGGCAAGGCGGTTGATCTGCCTCAAGGCCGGGGTCTGCGGACAGGGTTAGTGTCCCAACAACGCAACCCGAAGGAGACAGGCGCGATGTCCAACACACCCCATGAATTGCACGATGAATTTCCGGAACATGCCGACAAGATATCGACGCTGAAGGCGTCGGATGCGCATTTTGCGCGGCTCGCCGAAGAATACCACGAGATCAACCGCGCCGTGCATCGCGCGGAAACGCTTGTCGAACCCGTGGAGGAACTGGCGGAGGTCGAGATGCGCAAGAAGCGTGCCGCGCTGAAAGACCAGATTTACCGCTATCTGAAAGGGTAACACCCTGTAATCAACTTGGAGGGCGTGCACCATGTGTCACGCCCTTTTGCATGCCCAGCCCGGTGAATACCTGAATTTGATCAAGCGCGACACGCTCTAATCAACGGTGTAAGGCAGCACACCACGCTCGTCGGTATTGATGCTCAGGCGGCGCTCCAGCGGGGGCACGGCGCGCTGGTGGCATTCCTTGCGCTCACAGATGCGGCAGGAAATGCCGATAGGCTCAAACGCGCGCGGGTTGGCAAGGTCCAGATCATCGGCATAGACCAGATCGGCGGCGTGGCGCACCTCGCACCCCAGCGCGATGGCGAAGCGGCGTGTCGGCGCGCCAAAGCTGCCGCCCGGTTTCGACACGTCCCGCGCAAGGCTGATGTAGCGCACACCGTCGGGTGTTTCGGCCAGTTGGCGCAGGAACCGCCCCGGCGTCTCGAAGGCGCGGTGCACGTTCCACAACGGACAGGCCCCGCCGAACCGGGCAAATTGCAGCCGCGTGGCCGAATGGCGTTTGGTGATCGTGCCGGCCTGATCGACGCGCACGAAGAAAAACGGAATGCCCTTGGCTCCGGGCCGTTGCAGCGTGGACAATCGGTGCGCCACCTGTTCGATAGATGCGCCAAAGCGATGCGCCAGCAGTTCCAGATCATGACGCGTCTCGCGCGCTGCGCTTTGAAAGGCGGTATAGGGCATCAAGGCCGCGCCTGCGAAGAAATTCGCCAGCCCGATCTTGGCGATGGCACGCGCCTGATCGGACTGGAAACGCGCCAGATCGAGCGTGGCCTCCAGCAGCGCGTTCTGTTTCAAAAGGGCAAGCTGTAGCAGAAGCTGGAAATCCTGCGTCGCGGGGTTGGCGCGGGAGGACAGGGTCAGAACCTTAAGGTCAGGATCATACTGCCTGATCGGTTTTATCTCCTCGAAGGAGACGGTTATCCCTGACTTTTCAAGTGAGGCGAGCGCATGAGCCCGCATCCCGATACCTTCAGTTTGCGCGGCGAAACGCTCTGCCGCGCGATCGACGGCGTCGATGTAATTATCGCAATAGTGAAAGAAATCGCGCACCTCGTCCCACGGGGACGGCTGCGTACGCGCATCATCGCGGCCCAAGGCTTCGTCCAGCGAGGCAAGGCGCTCGTGCGTCTGGCGATAGGCGCGGTGCAGGTCCAGAAATGCGCGCGCCAGAGCAGGTGCGTTGGACGCGGTGAGCCGCAGATCGGCCAGCGGCGGCGCGCTGTCGGCGAAGACCGGATCGGCCATCGCCTCGCGCATATCCGAGACCAGCCGTTCGCTGTCTCCGGTGCTCAGTTCGGTCACGTCAAAGCCGAATTCCTGTGCCAGCGCGAGCACCACCGTGGTCGAGACGGGCCGGTTGTTGTTCTCCATCTGGTTCAGATAGGGCAGGGACACGCCCAGCTTGGCAGCAAAATCCTTTTGCGTCAGCGCCAGCCGCTGCCGCGTCTCGCGCAGTTTCGCACCGGCATAGAGTTTCTGGGTGGCCATCGGGGTGCCTTTGCAAATGTGGCGTCAGGCGTGACGGTATCTTTGCAAAGTTGATCGGGCAAGGGGGGCGATATGCGCTAAAGCCCCAGTTGCCGCTCGCGCCGGATCACGTAAAGGATTGCGAACACCGCCAGAACGGAGGTGATGAACATGATCCAGACCAGCGGGAACTCGCCCCGCCCCGGCTTCAGCAGCGCGCCTGCCAGCGCGGACAGGCCCGCGCCGCCGCCGATCATGATCGCCCCGCCGAGGCCGGAGGCGGTGCCTGCCAGATGCGGGCGCACCGACAGCATGCCTGCGGTTGCGTTGGCAATGACCATCCCGTTGCCGACACCCACAAGGCTCATGAACCCGAAGAAGGTGATCGGGCCGGAAAAGCCTGCATAGCTGACAATCAGCGACAGCCCCATGCCGATCACCGAGATGATCGTGCCCCAGAGCACCATCCGGTTGACGCCGTGCCGTGCCGCCAGCACGCCCGTCGCCCAGTTGCCAAGGAAATAGCCGATAGAGGGGGCCGCGAAGTACAGCCCCAACTGGCTGGGGCTGAGGCCGAAAACCTGCGTGCCCACGAAGGGCGCGCCGCCGAGATAGGCAAAGAACGCGCCCGATCCGAAGGCCGCGGCGAGGCAGTAGCCCCAGAAGCGCGGCGAGGTCAAAAGCTCGGGGTATTCGCGGAACTGCTGCATCAGCGAATGGTCACTGGGTGTCCCTGTCTCGCCCAGATCACGCCATGCGATAAAGAGCACCAGCAGTCCGCAAGCCAGCAGCATCGTGAAATTGGCGCGCCAGCCGAACGCATCCTCGAGAATGCCGCCGATAGCGGGGGCGACCATGGGCACCACGGCCATACCCATCGTGACATAGCCGATCATCGATGCGGCGCGGTCTTGTGCATACATGTCGCGCACCACGGCGCGGCTGAGCACCATCGCCACCGCGACGACCGCCTGAAAACCGCGGAAGATCAGGAACACCGTGGCATTGGGCGCGAACAGGCAGCCCAAGGTGGCCAGACAGAACAGGCCGACCCCCCATAGAATCACCGGCCGGCGCCCGATCTTGTCCGACAGCGGGCCGATCAGGATCTGCAGGACCGCGCTCATTGCCAGATAGGTGGCGACGGACAGCTGCATCACAGCGTAATCCACCTCGAAATGCAGGGCCATTCCGGGCAGCGACGGCAGAAAGATGTTCATCGCCATAGCCGAGATGCCTGCGAGCAGGATCAGCGTGGTGACATGTGGTGCGGTGAAGCGGTCGAGATATCGAACCGATGTAGGGTCTTGCATGCGCTAAGGGGTAGGCGCGGCTTTTGCGGAAGTCCATTCCGCAGATGCAGAAAGTTGCTTGTTTGCAGTTTGCAGGTAAAGGCTTGCCAATAGTTTGCAAATTTGCCGAAATTTCCTTTGCGAGAGTGGGCGTCCCCCCTATACCTGCATGTCACGGCAGAGGGCCACAAGCCCTGTGCCCATTGGGTAGGACAGGCTTCGCGCAGGTTGCGCGGTGACGCCGAAAGCAGGGAGCAGCCGATGAAAGATATTCTTCAGGAACTGGAAGAGCGGCGCGCCGATGCACGTCTGGGCGGCGGACAGTCGCGCATTGACGCACAGCATGCCAAGGGCAAGCTGACCGCGCGCGAGCGGATCGAGTTGCTGCTGGATGAGGGCAGTTTCGAGGAATACGACATGTTCGTGACCCATCGCTGCACCGATTTCGGGATGGAGGAGAGCAAGCCGCGCGGCGATGGTGTCGTGACCGGATGGGGCACGATCAATGGCCGGATGGTCTATGTGTTCAGTCAGGATTTCACCGTGCTGGGTGGCTCGGTGTCCGAGACCCATGCCGCGAAGATCTGCAAGATCATGGATATGGCGGTGCAGAACGGCGCGCCGGTGATCGGGATCAACGATTCGGGTGGCGCGCGGATTCAGGAAGGCGTGTCCTCGCTCGCCGCGTACGGCGAGGTGTTCAAGCGCAACATCCTTGCCTCTGGCGTGGTGCCGCAGATCAGCCTGATCATGGGGCCATGTGCGGGTGGCGCGGTCTATAGCCCCGCGATGACCGATTTCATCTTCATGGTCAAAGACAGCTCCTACATGTTCGTGACCGGCCCCGACGTTGTGAAAACCGTCACCAACGAGGTGGTCACGGCCGAGGAACTGGGGGGCGCTTCAACCCATACCAAGAAATCCAGCGTCGCCGACGGCGCCTTCGAGAATGACGTCGAAGCCCTGGCCGAAGTGCGCCGACTGGTCGATTTCCTGCCCCTTAACAACCGCGAGAAACCCCCCGTCCGTCCGTTCTTCGATGATCCCGCGCGGATCGAGCACAGCCTTGATACGCTGGTGCCGGACAATCCCAACATGCCCTACGATATGAAGGAGTTGATCCTCAAGGTCGCGGACGAGGGTGATTTCTACGAAATTCAGGAAGAATACGCCCGCAACATCATCACCGGCTTCATCCGGCTTGAGGGCCAGTCTGTCGGTGTGGTGGCGAACCAGCCGATGGTGCTGGCGGGCTGTCTGGATATCGACAGCAGCCGCAAGGCCGCGCGGTTCGTGCGCTTTTGCGATGCGTTCGAAATTCCGATCCTGACGCTTGTGGATGTGCCGGGTTTCCTTCCGGGCACGACGCAGGAATATAACGGCGTGATCAAGCACGGCGCGAAGCTGCTGTTTGCCTATGGTGAGGCAACGGTGCCGAAAGTCACCCTGATCACCCGCAAAGCCTATGGCGGGGCCTATGTGGTGATGGCCTCCAAGCATCTGCAGGGTGACATCAACTATGCATGGCCCACCTCGGAGATCGCTGTGATGGGGGCCAAGGGCGCGACAGAGATCCTTTATCGCAGCGAGTTGAAAGATGCCGACAAGATCGCAGGGCGGGTGAAGGACTATGAGGATCGCTTTGCCAATCCTTTCGTCGCCGCCGAGCGTGGGTTCATCGACGAGGTGATCCAGCCGCACAGCACCCGCCGCCGCGTGGCGCGGGCCTTCGCGGCGCTGCGGGGCAAGAAGCTGACCAACCCTTGGAAAAAGCATGACAACATCCCGCTGTAAAGCGGGACAAGAGGCCTGCCCCCGCACGAGGAGGTGCTGGGGGCGGGTCCGGAATTTTTGAGTATTTTTAGAACGATGAAAGAGGGGCTGCACCGGATGTCGGGGGCTGCAAGGAGTCTGGGACCAGCAGGGCGCACAGCGTGGCACCTGCAGCGTGACGGGGCCGTTCTGGTCCTGTCGCGGCGCTTGCCTGCGCGGTTCGACCTGTCTGCCGCCACGGTCTTGCAGGCCGGAGCCTACCCGGTCAGCCGGGGCCGTCTGGCGCATCAGATCAGGCAGGATGTCTGGCGCTGCCTGCAAAATCTGCGGGGGTTCAGGCCTGTGGTCCAGATCACGCATGACGCGGCCGCGGGCGCGCTGCATGTGATCGCGGGCGGCGCGTTGCCGACACGGACAGCCAGTGCGGCGCGAAGCAAGGCCGAGACGTTGCTTGCCGATCTGCTGGCCGATCCTGCCCGTCGCAGCCGCTGGCTGCGCCATGCCCGCAGCCGCAAACCGTTGGAGCAAAGCGCATGACCGGACGCTTTGGGCTCTTGGCAATTCCGTCCCTCGTCGCGGGTCTGGCCTGTGCGTCGGCTTCTCCTTTGCTGGCCGGGCCTGCCCTGCCATCGGGGATGGAGGCCGAACTGCTGGAGGGGTTTGTCGAGGTCCAGCCGGACGGCGAACGCTGGGCGCGGTTTCGGTATATCATGCCCGCATTGTCCGGCGGGGCGGGCTATGACAGCGTACAACAGGACTTCGCGGTGCTGTGCGACGCGGCCGCTTTGCCCATGCTGGATGCGGCTGCCGAAGAGGTCTCGCTTGTTGTGGTATCCCTGATGGACAAGCCGCTGGAATTCGGTCAGTCCGACCCTGAAACGATACAGTTTTTCGAGGTTTTCACGATCCGTGATGACCGCTGTATCTGGGAGGAATATTGATGAGCGCACAGTATCTTGTGGTTCAGGGCGCCTTGGCCGCGCCGTATGAGTCTTTTGGGACACAGCCGTCCCTCTTTGATCCAGACGGATATGTTCACGCTGCGGATTCCGGTATGTTCACGGCTGGTGACGTTTGTGTGTTCGTCACTTCATACAGGTCGCAGACCCGGCACCAAGATGCGGGTCTGTCAGCAGCAAGTAACAGGAGAATTAGATGTCGAAGAACATCTCGAGCGTGTTGGTTATCTGTGCAGTTGCCTTCGTGGCAGGTTGCGCGAAAAAGCAGGAAGAATTCGTCGTGGTATCCGAGCCCGTCTCGATGGAGCCGGTTTACACAGGCAAATACAAGTAACACCGGTTCGGGACCGGAGATGCGGCATATTACAGCCGCGCCGGTCCCTTCCACCCGACCAACCAACCGCACCCTCACCTGCACGCTCTTTCACGCAACGCGCCCGCTCGGGGCGTTCGACAGCGCAAGGAGCATCCCATGCTGAAGCATCGCGGTTTTCCCGGCAGGCTTACCGGGACAGATTTCCAGTTCATCATCAGACGCGGTAATGCCAAGGGTGTCACACCCCTGATCCGGCGTGAACGCTACCGCGACCGCAAGGCCGTGGACAGGCGCGCCGACGAGGCGTTTCTGGCTGCGCTGTGGGATCATTTCGGCGATCAGCCCTTCGAGCGCGGCAATCTCGACGCAGGACGGCTGAGCTGGCTGTTCGGACGCGAGGTCGTGCCAGCGACAGACCCGTTCGACCCCGAAAGCTACGAGGCCTTGCTGGTGATCAATGTCGATATCGCCCGCGCCTCGTTCCCGGAGGTTTTTTCGGAATGATCGGCAAGAATTTGCACGCAGACGCCGGAGGCTGGCAGGATTTGGCCCAGTTTGCGCCCGGGCCGAAAACGCGCTTGGCCAATCGGACGGCTTGCGACACAGTTCAGACGGTGACGGTGGTCCGACCACTTCGGGCCCTGACTGGCAGTCTGAACCGTTACCCTTTTCCTGATGGGCGGTGTGCTTTTCCCCCGAGCGCTCCGCCCATTTTTTCATTTCCGGCAGTCATGCAGTGTGATCATAAGCGGAGCTTTGCCCAAACGGCATCCGTTTCGGTATCGCCTTCAATTGGAACCATTCGCGTGCAAGTTTCGTTGACCAGTCAGTCTTACTCAGAGGAAGGGTCTAAACTATGCAGATTACCAAATGGATGGTGGGCGCCGCATGCGCTCTTACGCTCGCGGCCTGCGGTGATACACCGCTTGAACAGGGCGTGCTGGGTGCGGGCGCAGGTGCCGGTACAGCGGTCGTCCTCGATGGTAACCCGGTCACCGGCGCGGTCATCGGTGGCGCAGCCAACGTGCTTTACTGTCAGCAGAACCCCGGCCGCTGCTAACCCTGTCGCAGGCCAGCGCCTGCGTCTGAAGATTCTCTCCAAATCGAACCATCGGACCCTGCGGTCCGGTGGTTTTTTGCTGTCCGACGCAGGGTTGTCTGCATCGCCATCCGCAGGGTGTCGCCCCTGTCACCAAGAAAAAGAAGGGACCTGAGATGTTCAAGAAGATCCTGATCGCGAACCGGGGCGAGATTGCCTGCCGCGTCATCAAGACCGCCCGCAAGATGGGTATCAAAACGGTGGCGATCTATTCCGATGCCGACCGACAGGCGTTGCATGTGCAGATGGCCGACGAGGCGGTGCATATCGGGCCTGCGCCTGCGAACCAGTCCTATATCGTGATCGAGAAGGTGATGGAGGCTGTCCGCAAGACCGGCGCGGAAGCTGTGCATCCCGGTTACGGATTTCTGTCTGAAAACAGCAAGTTCGCCGAGGCGCTGGCGGCGGAGGGCGTCGCCTTTATCGGGCCGCCTGTGGGCGCAATCGAGAAGATGGGCGACAAGATCACCTCCAAGAAGATCGCCGCAGAGGCAGGTGTCTCCACCGTGCCCGGCTATATGGGCCTGATCGCGGATGGCGACGAGGCGGTCAAGATCTCGGGCGAGATCGGCTATCCCGTGATGATCAAGGCCAGCGCGGGCGGTGGCGGCAAAGGCATGCGGATCGCATGGAAGGAAGACGAGGTCCGCGAGGGGTTCCAGTCTTCCAAGAACGAGGCGGCAAGCTCGTTTGGCGATGACCGCATCTTCATCGAGAAATTCGTCACCCAACCGCGCCATATCGAAATTCAGGTGCTGGCCGACAGCCATGGCAACACGATCTATCTGGGCGAGCGGGAATGCTCGATCCAGCGCCGCAACCAGAAGGTCATTGAGGAGGCGCCAAGCCCCTTTCTGGACGAGGCGACCCGTAAGGCGATGGGCGAGCAGGCCTGCGCGCTGGCCGCAGCCGTCGGCTATACCTCTGCGGGGACGGTCGAGTTCATCGTGGATGGTGACCGAAAGTTCTATTTCCTCGAAATGAATACGCGTTTGCAGGTGGAACATCCTGTGA
>JAGXGW010000079.1 GCA_024636555.1 Paracoccaceae bacterium
CCCCCGCCCCCAAGGCGACTCCCATCCCGGCAGGTCATCGGTGGAAGGTTTCCACAGCACGAAATCCATCGGGTTGCGCTTGTAGGGCGCCACTTCCACCCTTGCGCCTGCGATCATGTCCTCGACCGTGCGACCCGACAACGCGCCGTATCGCGTGTAACTGTCCACGGCAAAGAGCACGTGGCCCTCCGCCGCATAGGCGTGCCCCTTGGCAATCAGGTCCGCGATCATCGCGACCATTTGCGGGATGAACGCTGTGGCGCGCGGCATGTGATCCGGCTCCAGCGCGCCCAAAGCGCCCATATCGTCGAGATACCAGCCAATCGTTTCTGCGGTGATCTCGCCAATGCTGCGGCCCGTGTCAGCGGCCTTGGCGTTGATCTTGTCATCCACGTCGGTGAAATTGCGCACATATGTGACATGATCCAGCCCGTAGACATGGCGCAGCAGGCGGTAGAGCACATCGAACACCACAACAGGGCGCGCATTGCCCAGATGGGCGCGGTCATAGACAGTGGGCCCGCAAACATACATCCGCACATCATCGGGCTTCAGAGGCGTAAACACCTCCTTATGGCGGGTCTTGGTGTTGTGCAGTTTGATGGTCGTCATCGGGTCCTCACGCGCGGGTCCGCGGCGGGCTTAGCAACTTCAACTCTGGTTGGGAATAGAAGAACGCGCCGCCGCTTGGGTCAGGCGATAATGCAAATCGTGCAAATGGGTGCAAAAGCGTTCATTAGGCAAGCCTAGCGGCTGTGCAGCGCCTGCGCAATCACTCAAATGACGGAACGGCGCATGGCGGACAAGAAAACGGGGCCGAAAGGCCCCGCTCTAAGCGCATCTCTAGCGCTGATCAGTCGATAACGGTGACTGTCTTCATGAGATCGGGCTGGCCGGTGACCATGCCGTTCTGTCCCGCGCCGCGCTTGATCGCATCGACAACATCCATCCCTTCGGTGACACGGCCCACGACCGTGTACTGACCGTTCAGGAAATGGCCCTCGTCGAACATGATGAAGAACTGGCTGTTGGCCGAGTTCGGGTTCTGGCTGCGCGCCATGCCCACGACGCCCCGGTCAAAGGGAATATCCGAGAATTCGGCGGCCAGATCGGGGCGGTTCGAGCCGCCCATGCCCGCGCGGGACATGTTGCCGCCCAGCTTGCCGAATTCGACATCGCCTGTCTGCGCCATGAACCCGTCGATCACGCGGTGGAACACGACCCCGTCATAACCGCCCTCTGCGGCGATTTCCGCGATCTGGGCCGCGTGAGCGGGGGCCACATCCTCAAGCAGGTCGATCACAACGGTGCCGTTGGCCTCGCCCTCGACCTCGATCTGCAGGCTGGTGGCAAGCGCAGGCCCTGCGGCCAGAACGAAAGCGGCGGCGATGAGATTACGCATCGGCAGCCACCTTGACGCTGATCATGCGATCAGGATTTGCAGGCGGCTCGCCGCGCGCGAGGGCGTCGACATGCTCCATCCCGTCGATCACACGGCCATAAACCGTGTACTGGCCGTTCAGGAAGCTGTTTTCCTTGAAGTTGATGAAGAACTGGCTGTTGGCGGAATTGGGGTTCTGGCTGCGCGCCGCACCCAAGGTGCCGCGGTCATGCGGCAGGCGCGAGAACTCGGCGGGCAGGTCCGGCAGATCCGAGCTGCCCGTTCCGGCACGGCGGATGTCGAAGCCGTCTTCCATATCGCCATGCTCGACATCGCCTGTCTGGGCCATGAAGCCTTCGATCACGCGATGGAAACAGACATTGTCATAGGCACCGGCGCGGGCCAGTTCTTTCATCCGCTCGCTATGCTTGGGGGCAACATCGGGCAAAAGCTCGATCGTGACGGTGCCGCCTTTGAGTTCGATCAGGATGGTGTTCTCTGGGTCTTTGATCTCGGGCATCTGGGCCTCCTTGGAATGCTGTCGCACAGATACCTAAGGCCCCTGCGCCCGATTGCCAAGCGGGGTGTTGACGCAAGCGCGTGTTCACGCCATCAGATGCGCGGGCAAACCCTCGGAGAGCGGAAATGGCGTGGAAGACACTTGATGACATGGACCTTGAGGGCAAACGCGTCCTCGTGCGGGTGGATATCAACGTGCCCGTCGACAAGGGCCGCGTCACCGATCCCACACGGATCGAGAAGATCGCCCCCACCGTCCGCGACATCCTGCGCCGTGGCGGGCGCGTGCTGCTGGTCGCGCATTTCGGACGCCCCAAGGGCAAGGTGGTGCTGGATATGTCGCTGCGGGTGACTGTCCCCGCGCTGGAGAACGTGCTGGAGCGGCATGTGACATTTGTCGAGACGTTCGACGGTGCGGAGGCCGCCACCAATGACGTGGTGATGATGGAAAACATCCGCTTCCATCCGGGCGAGGAGACAAACGACCCCGCCTTTGCCGCGGAACTGGCGGAACTGGCGCAAATCTATTGCAACGATGCCTTCTCGGCCGCGCACCGCGCCCATGCCTCGACCGAGGGGCTGGCGCATCTGATGCCTGCCTGTGCGGGACGGCAGATGGAGGCGGAACTGCGCGCGCTGGAGGCCGCGCTCAGCAAACCGAAGCGGCCCGTGGGAGCGGTTGTCGGCGGCGCGAAAGTGTCGAGCAAGATCGCCCTGCTGGAGAACCTTGTCGAGAAGCTGGATGTGCTGGTGATCGGTGGCGGCATGGCCAATACCTTTCTGGCAGCCCAAGGCGCGGAGTTGGGCAAGTCGTTGCAGGAGAAAGACTATCTCGACACGGCCCGCGATATTCTGGCGGCAGCGCAGCGGACCGGCTGCAAGGTGATCCTGCCGGTCGACGGCAAGGTGGCGCGCAGCTTCGGCGCGGGCGTGCCCTTCGATGTGGTGGCGATGGGGCCGGATACCATTCTGGAAGAAGACCAGATGGTGCTGGATGCGGGGCCACAGTCGATCAAGGCGATTACCGATGCCTTCGACAGGCTGGAGACGCTGATCTGGAACGGGCCGCTGGGCGCATTCGAAATCGCGCCCTTCGACGAGGCCACGATGGTGACGGCCCGCCATGCCGCATCCCTGACGCGCGCGGGCAAGCTGATCACGGTCGCCGGCGGCGGCGATACGGTGGCCGCGCTGCACACGGCCGGGGTTGCCGATGATTTCAGCTATATCAGCACGGCGGGCGGCGCCTTTCTGGAATGGATGGAGGGCAAGACCCTCCCCGGCGTGGCGGCCCTGACCCAAAGCACCTGAGGCGCGCGGCGCGCGTGGATATTTGTGGCAAGCAGAAGCAGCATCCTCCGGAATGCCAATTCCCGCTGAATTCCGGAAGTTAGCGCGAAAAAGGATTCACATTCCGAATCACCTGTGGCATGGTTGGCCAAAGCGTCGGCACAGGCGCAGATCAAGGCAGAGCAATGACATCCCGCACGCGTCCCGCATTTGGCGTCATGATATTTTTCGCCGTGGCTTTCAGCCTTGGTGCCTATTTCACCTTTGCGGCCGTGCAGGGCAATTACGGATTGTTCCGCCGCGCCGAAGTGACCGCCGATGCCGATAAACTTCGGCTGGAACTGGCCGCCCTTCAGGCGCGCGTCACGCGGATGGAAAACCTGACGCGGCGCCTGTCGGATGATTTTCTGGACCTCGACCTGCTGGACCAGCAGGCCCGCGATGTGCTGGGCCTGATGCGCGCCGACGAGATCGTGGTGCGCTGACCGGCCCCGTACCCCTGATCATTTTGATGTCCGGTGTTGCCGTTTTTCGCTGCCCGCAGCTTTGACAAAGTTTGCACTCGCATCGCGGCGGTGAATCCTGTATTAAATAGTTTAACGCTAAACTATATTGATCAGCAGGAGGGGACGCCGCATGGCGACGAGAAAAAGCCCAAAGGAGTCAAATGTTTCAGCCGACGCGTTGAAAGCCTATTACCGCGACATGCTGCTGATCCGGCGATTCGAGGAAAAGGCCGGCCAGTTGTACGGCATGGGGCTGATCGGGGGTTTCTGCCATCTCTATATCGGGCAGGAAGCTGTGGTCGTCGGGCTGGAAGCTGCCGCCGAGGAAGGCGACAAGCGCATCACCTCCTACCGCGATCATGGCCATATGCTGGCCTGCGGCATGGACCCGAACGGTGTGATGGCCGAGCTGACGGGCCGCGAGGGCGGCTATTCCAAAGGCAAGGGCGGCTCGATGCATATGTTCTCGAAAGAGAAGCATTTCTACGGCGGCCACGGGATCGTCGGCGCGCAGGTGCCGCTGGGCGCAGGACTGGCCTTTGCCGACAAATATCTCGACAACAAGCGGGTGACATTCGCCTATTTCGGCGATGGCGCGGCCAATCAGGGACAGGTCTACGAAACGTTCAACATGGCGGCCCTTTGGAAACTGCCGGTGATCTTCGTGATCGAGAACAACCAGTATGCGATGGGCACCTCGCAGCAACGCTCCACCTCCTCGGCGGAAATCTACGAGCGCGGCCATGCGTTCGGCATTCCCGGCGAGGCGGTTGACGGGATGGATGTGCTGGCGGTGAAGGCGGCGGGCGAGAAGGCCGTAGCGCATTGCCGCTCGGGCGACGGCCCGTATATCCTCGAGATCAAGACCTATCGCTACCGCGGCCATTCGATGTCCGACCCCGCAAAGTACCGCACCCGCGAGGAAGTGCAGAAAATGCGCGACGAGAAAGATGCGATCGAGCATGTCCGCGATCTGCTGCTGGGCGGCAAACACGCGACCGAGGAGGACCTCAAGGCGATCGACAAGGAAATCAAGGACATCGTGAATGCAAGCGCAGAATTTGCCAAGGAAAGCCCCGAGCCGGACCTGAGCGAGCTTTGGACCGATATCTACGCCGCCGAAGTGCCGCAGAACGTGTAAGGGAGAGAAGAACATGGCAACCGAGATTTTGATGCCCGCCCTGTCGCCGACGATGGAAGAAGGCACGCTGGCGAAATGGCTGGTCAAGGAAGGCGATACCGTCAAGGCGGGCGACATTCTGGCCGAGATCGAGACCGACAAGGCCACGATGGAATTCGAGGCCGTTGACGAGGGCGTAATCGGCAAGCTGCTGATCAGCGAGGGCACCGAAGGCGTGAAGGTGAATGCCGCCATCGCCGTGATGCTGGACGAGGGCGAGAGCATGGAGGATGCGGATGCTGCCAAGCCCGCCGCCCCTGAGGCCAAGCCCGCGCAGGCCCCCGCCAAAGCCGAGGCTCCCGCGAAAGAGGCCCCTGCCCCCGCAACGGCCAAGGCCCCCAAGCAGGAACCCGACTGGCCCGAAGGCACCGAGGTCAAGAAACAGACCGTCCGCGAGGCTTTGCGCGATGGCATGGCCGAGGAAATGCGCCGCGATCCAAATGTGTTCCTGATGGGCGAGGAAGTGGCCGAGTATCAGGGCGCTTACAAGATTTCCCAAGGGATGCTGGATGAATTCGGCCCCAAGCGCGTGATCGACACGCCGATTACCGAGCACGGTTTCGCGGGTATCGCCGTGGGTGCGGCCTTTGGCGGGTTACGCCCGATCGTGGAATTCATGACCTTCAACTTCGCCATGCAGGCGATGGACCAGATCATCAACTCGGCGGCCAAGACGCTTTATATGTCGGGTGGTCAGATGGGTGCGCCGATGGTGTTTCGCGGCCCGAACGGGGCGGCGGCACGGGTGGGCGCGCAGCACTCCCAGGACTATGCGGCATGGTACGCCTCCATCCCCGGCCTGA
This sequence comes from Paracoccaceae bacterium, assembly GCA_024636555.1. Taxonomy (GTDB): domain Bacteria; phylum Pseudomonadota; class Alphaproteobacteria; order Rhodobacterales; family Rhodobacteraceae; genus Seohaeicola. The sequence goes on from JAGXGW010000079.1 coordinate 5,680, forward strand.
AAGTGGTGATGCCCTATTCGGCGGCGGATTATAAAGGCCTGATGAAAACCGCGATCCGCGATCCCAACCCTGTGATCTTCCTCGAAAACGAGATACTCTACGGGCGCAGTTTCGATGTACCTGTGCTGGATGACTATACGGTGCCGTTCGGCAAGGCCAAGATCTGGCGCGAGGGCACGGATGTGACCATCGTCAGCTTCGGCATCGGCATGACCTATGCCTTGGAGGCGGCGGAACGTCTTGCCGGTGACGGGATCAGCGCCGAGGTGATCGACCTGCGGACCCTGCGCCCGCTGGATTACGACACGCTGATCGCCTCTGTCAAAAAGACCAACCGCTGTGTGACCGTCGAGGAAGGCTTCCCCGTCGGCTCGATCAGCAACCACCTGTCGGCCTATATCATGGAAAACGCGTTCGATTATCTGGATGCGCCGGTGATCAACTGCACCGGCAAGGACGTGCCCATGCCCTATGCCGCCAATCTGGAAAAGCTGGCGCTGGTGACCACGGATGAAGTTGTCGAAGCCGTCAAAAAAGTGACCTACCGCTAAGGAGACAGGCGATGTCGATTGAAATTCTGATGCCCGCTTTGTCGCCCACGATGGAAGAGGGAACATTGGCCAAATGGCTGGTCAAGGAAGGCGATACGGTAGCGGCGGGCGATCTGCTGGCCGAGATCGAGACAGACAAGGCCACGATGGAATTCGAGGCCGTGGATGAAGGCGTGATCGGCAAGCTGCTGGTGGCGGAAGGGACCGAGGGGGTGAAAGTCAACTCGCCCATCGCGGTGCTGCTGGAAGATGGCGAGAGTGCCGCAGATGCCGAGGCGGCGCCGAAGGCGAATGCGGGGGCGGAGACCGCCAAGTCGGAAGCGACCAAGGCTAAAGAAGCGCCAAGTGAGGCTGAGGGCGAGGCGGAGGCTGAAGCAGCGTCCAAGGGGGCGGGTCCAGCCCCGACGGGCAAGGATGGCGGGCGTATCTTCGCCTCGCCGCTGGCGCGGCGGATCGCGGCTGACAAGGGGCTTGATCTGGCGGAGATTTCCGGCTCCGGCCCGCATGGCCGGATCGTGAAAGCCGATGTGGAGGATGCCAAGCCGCAGGCCAAGGCAGCCAGAGCCGCTGCGCCCAAGGCCGAGGCTGGCAAGGGCGATTCTGCAAAGCCAGACGCGCCCAAAGCGGCGGCAGGCGCGATGCCCACCGGCCCCTCGACCGAGACAGTTCTCAAGATGTACGAAGGCCGCGCCTATACCGAGATCAAGCTGGACGGCATGCGCAAGACCATCGCCGCCCGCCTGACAGAGGCAAAGCAGACGATCCCGCATTTCTATCTGCGCCGTGACATCGAACTGGATGCGCTGATGGCGTTCCGGTCCAAGCTGAACGCGCAGCTTGAGGCGCGTGGCGTGAAGCTGTCGGTCAACGACTTCATCATCAAGGCCTGTGCGCTGGCGCTGCAACAGGTGCCTGCGGCCAATGCGGTCTGGGCTGGCGACCGTGTGTTGCAACTCACACCGTCCGATGTGGCCGTGGCTGTGGCGATCGAGGGCGGGTTGTTCACGCCGGTGCTGAAGGATGCGGAGATGAAATCGCTTTCGGCGCTGAGTGCCGAGATGAAGGATCTCGCGGCGCGGGCGAAGTCGAAAAAGCTGGCCCCGCATGAATATAAGGGTGGCAGCTTTGCGATTTCCAATCTGGGGATGTTCGGGATCGACAATTTCGATGCGGTGATCAACCCGCCGCACGGGGCCATTCTGGCTGTCGGCGCGGGCGTCAAGAAACCGGTGGTCGGCAAGGACGGGGCGCTGGCTGTGGCCACGGTCATGTCGGTGACGCTGTCGGTGGATCACCGCGTGATCGACGGGGCCTTGGGCGCGCAGTTGTTGCAGGCGATCAAGGACAATCTGGAGAACCCGCTGGCCATGCTGGCCTGATCTTGCACGCCTGATCTTTCGCGCCAGCATTGGCCTGTCAGCTCGCGCAACTTACGACAAACTCAACCCCCGCATAAGGATATCACCTATGCGGGGGTTGGAATTTGCAATTAACGCAATTTTAACCTATTCTCGTTGCAGAGCAGCAAGGGGAATGGCGCAGCACAACAATGCGGGACAAACCTGCAAGGCCGCGTCTGGGTCAACATGGGCATCACAGCGCCGGAGAACGAACAGTTTTTCCGCAAGACGTCGCGCCATTTCGCGGAGATGCGAAATCCGGAGCGCGTTTCGGCACGGGCATCGATACCTTTTCCGACAGACTGGTTCGATATTCCGCATGACCGGTTTGCCGATTTCGGGGCGATGACCTATCTGGCGAGCCTCGTCCCCTTCCACCGCGAGAAAACACTGGCGCGCGCGCAATTCTATTTCGAGCCGGCGCTGCGCCTTGGCCAATACCGGATGTTCCGCTCCGACGGTTTTCCCCGCGCCTTCATCACATGGGCGGGATTGTCGCCAAAGGCGGAAATGGCTTTTGCCGTGGATCATCAGCCACTCGCACCCGAGGATTGGACCAGCGGCAATTCGGTCTGGTTGATTGATTTCGTGGCGCCTTTCGGCCAGTTCGACCAGATCATCGCGATGTTGACGCAGAACCCGGAGATCAAGCAGTTACGCACCTTGTGGCATAACAAAACGGGCGAGAAATTCAGGATCATTCAATGGAATCGCATTGAGGGTGAGACGACGATCGGAATGCGCTCTTTCGGACAGAACCAGTTTCGCAAACTCCTGAAAGGGGAAAGCTGACATGGGCGCGAATATCGTCGGCACCACGACAGGCAGCGTGATCGAGAAAAGCGGCATTCCCGCGACGGGTGATCTGGACAACAGCAGCGGCGGCGGTGCCGGAACGTGGAGCATCGCAACCGCCCCGACCTATGGCACCGTCACCATCGACAGCAACGGGTTGTGGACCTACACGCTGGATGACAGCAATCCGGCCGTCGATGCTCTGAATGCGGGTGAGACACTGACCGATGATTTCGTGGTGCGGTTAAGCAATGTTTTCACAGACACCCAGACCATCACCATCACGATCAACGGGGTGCCATGTTTCCTGCGCGGCACCCGCATCGATACGCCGGACGGGCCGCGCCGTGTCGAGACCTTGCGCGCGGGCGATCAGGTGCACACGCTGGATGCCGGACCGCAGCGGATCGTCTGGATCGGCAGCGATGTTGCGGACGGCAGCGATCGTGATGCGCCCGTGCTGATCCGCGAGGGAGCCTTGGGCAACCGGGCGGATCTTTATGTCTCGCCGCAGCACCGTATGCTGATCCGTGATCCGCGCAGCGAATTGCACAGCGCCGAACCGGAGGTTCTGGTCGCGGCGGTGCATCTGGTGAACGGCACGACCATTCGGCGTGCCACCTTCGGGGAGGTGGAATATTTCCATATCCTGCTGGACCAGCACCAGATCATCTTTGCCGAAGGTGCGCCGTCCGAGAGTTTCTTCGCCGGCAGCGACTGGGCGGCAGAAATCCCTGCGGTTGCGGCATGGTGCCGCCGGTTGAGGAAACACGCGCCGGTCGCATGGGGCCGTGCGATGCGACCTGCCCGCCCGCTGGCGCGCGGCTATGAAGGCCGCGTTCTGGCGCAGGCCAGGGCGGGCTGAGGCGGTCTGCTCCGCGCGGCCCGCCCCCGGTCCTGCCCAGTGCGCCGCCTTACAATGTGCCGCGCAGCAACTGGTCCATCGTGATGGACGGCGTGGCACAGCCCGCCTCGCCCACGACCTTGGCAGGCACGCCCGCCACGGTGGTTTTCGGCGGCACGTCATGCAGCACGACAGAGCCTGCCGCGATACGCGAGCAGTAGCCGATGTGGATATTGCCCAGCACCTTGGCCCCTGCCCCGATCAGCACGCCCTCGCCGATCTTGGGATGGCGGTCTTCCTCTTCCTTGCCGGTGCCGCCAAGCGTCACGGAATGCAGCATCGATACATTGTCGCCCACAACCGCTGTCTCGCCGATCACGATGGAATGGGCGTGGTCGATCATGATGCCCTTGCCGATACGGGCGGCAGGGTGGATATCCACGCCGAAAGCCTCGGAGATGCGCATCTGGAAGAAATAGGCCAGATCCTGACGCCCCTTGCGCCAAAGCCAGTGGCCGATGCGATAGGCCTGAATCGCCTGAAAGCCCTTGAAAAACAACAAGGGTTGCAAGAATCGGTGGCAGGCCGGATCGCGGTCGAACACGGCCATTATGTCGGCGCGCGCGGCCAGTGCCAGGGCGGGATCGTCACTGTAAGCCTCGTCGCAGATCTCGCGGATCAATTGCTCGGACATCTCGCCCGAGCCAAGCTTGAGCGCCGTGCGGTAAGCGAGCGCGCATTCGATCGAGCCGTGATGCAGCACACTGGAATGGATCAGGCCCCCCAGCATCGGCTCGTCGGCCACAGCCTTTTCGGCCTCTGTCAGGATACGGTTCCAGACCGGGTCGATCTGGGCAAGTTTTGATTTCGTCTTTAGCATGGCTCTATCCTCTTTGGGGCAATGGTAAACCAATTCGCCCCGACAGGCCAAACGCAAAGCGGTGAGGCGCGGAAAAATGCCCGCGGGCAGAGAGGTCGGTTGCCGGTTCCGGCGTTGCAGCACGGCGCACAGGACAAGGATCAGGCAGCGGGCATAATCCGGATCAAGCAAGGGCGGCTCTGCGGGCAGGGTCACGGCCCGTGCGGCGGCCATCAGCGTGCCGTTGCCCCAACGGGGATGCGCGCGACCAAAGCGTTTACGGTAGCGATCCGCCGCATCCGCTTGCGCGATCAGTTGCGCGCAGGTGGCGGGGCGCGCACTGGCGGGCAAGCGCAGCAAATGCCGCGCCGCACTGGTCAGATCGCCGTGCAGCAACGGGCGCATCAGGCGGGAACGGTCAGCGCCGCGCGGTAGCCCGGCCCCACGCGGGCCGAGATTTGTGCCACCTCGACGCGGAACGCCCCCGTTGTGCCATCGGCCAGTCGTGCCGCGCCTGAATAGACCCAACCGGGTGCGTCAAGCACGATGTCGCGCTTCAGCACGCTGCCTTGCCAGATCCGAAGCTGGTAACGCTCTGATTCCTCGCCCAGCGGGATCTCCGGTGCATCCCAGCCGTCGGCATCCAAGCGCCCCCGCCGGACCCATGAGACTGCGACCGACTGGTCCGCGCCTTGAGTCGCGCGCAAATGCACGGGCGCATAGGGTTTCAGGCCGGTGCCGTCAAAGGCATGCTCTGTCGCGGTGAAGGACGGATCATCCAACCCGCGCGCGGCCGGACCGACGCGGTAGTGCCGCAACAGCCCCCGCGCCGCATTGGGCAAGGCGATTTGGGGCAGCGTGCCATCCAGCAGCACGAAATAGCTGCCCTGCGGCCAGACATCCGGCATCACCGCATCGCTGCCAAGCTGGCCGCGCAGCAACAGGTGCAGTCTGTAGGTATCTGGGGCGATCATCGTGGCACCGGCGAACTGGAACACCTCCCAGCGGTCAGCCGTGCCATCGCCCAAAGCGGCCAGATTGCCCCCGGCCAGAAGGGTCTGCAGATCAATGGAGGAGAGCGCAGCGGAGGTCAGTTTGACGCTCACGCTTGCGATTGTGTCCAGCAGTCCGGGCTGTCCCTTGGCAAGCGGGCTCTGGGTCACGCCGATGATGGCGCGGCGCTGGACCACTGTGTTGAGGGTGAAACCCGATCCCGTAGCGGAACTGTAGAGCGCCGCTGCCCCCGGCCATGGATCGGCGGTGACGGCCAGATGCGGGGCATGGGGTTGCTCGTCGCCCGTCATCAGGGGCAGGTCCATGAACAGCGCAAAGACCGGCAGGGGCGGCAGGAAGGCGGGCATCGCGATGGCATCCTCCTCCACCGCCGCGGGCAAATAGACCGACGGGTCAACGCGGGTCGCCTCGATCACCTGACCGCTCGCCAGATCGACGCTGTCGATGCGGTATTGCGCGCCACTGGCATCATCCTGCAATGTCAGCAGGTCGCCCGCCCCCAGATCCTGACGCGAGGGCGGCAAGCCCAGCCGCAGCCCGTCACGAGCCAGCCGCGCCTCGACCAGCCAGCGCTCCGCGATCTGGCGCGCCTCGCCGCGCGACAACAACAGCGGCATATCCGATCCCGCCACCGCATGGGTCGCCGCGTCCGGCAGCACCGCCTCTTCGGCGGAAGTGACGTAATCGGTGTCGTTCTGGATGAACCGCAGGCGCACACGGCCCGTCATCTCGGCCTCGGCGGCGCGGATATGCTGCGGATGCGGCGGGCTGTCGGGCAAATCGGCAAGCGCGCTTTCGGCCACGGGCTGCGCGACACCGTCACGGCGCATCACGAACCGCAGCCTGCCGCCCCGCTCCACCGCGTCAAAGCCGTAAGCCAGCATCAGCGGTTGCAATGCGGCGCGCGCATCGCCCACCTGCGCCAGCGCATAGCCGCGCACGATCCCGTGCAAGGCGCTTGTGTCCTGCCCCGTCAGTCCGGCGCGGGCACAGATCTCGTCCACCACCGAGGCCAGCGAGCGCGCGGCAAGCCGGCCCGTCACCCAATGGCCGCGCGCGTAATTCGCGGCATCGGCCCAATGCGTCGCATTGGCGGGAAAGAACGGATAGGGGCGCGCGTCCCATGCCCACACGAAAGCACGCGACATATCCAGCATGCGCCCGCCGTAAACCGCCGAGACGGGGTTGTTCGCGGGCTGGCGCCAGTGGCCCAGCATGGCGCGCAGATATTGCATCTGGATCACCTCGTCCTGCTGGCCGCTGGAATGATAGGGCACAAAGGATTCCGATGATTTCGGATCCAGAAACACGTTCGGCTGGTTGGTGCCCCTGTCCACGGCGGGGCAGCCCAGTTCGGTGAACCAGACAGGTTTGGATTGCGGGACCCATGCGGTGGGGGTGGCGCTGCGCGCGCCGCCCACCCGCTCGTGATGGGCATTGGACCACCAGCCCCGAATGTCCTTGTAGCGCCAGATCCACGGCTCCTGATGCGCGTCATCGGTGATGGGCGTGCGGATCTGCGCCGCGCGCGCCTCCGCAGAGTGGTAGAACCAGTCAAAGCCCTCGCCGCCCTCGATATTGGCGCGCAGATAGGCGGGATTGTAGATCGTTTTCCAGTCCGTATCGAGATGGTCACGCCCGTCGCGCCAATCCGACAGCGGCATGTAATTGTCGATCCCGACAAAGTCGATCTGCGGATCGGCCCAGAGCGGATCAAGATGGAAGAACCTGTCGCCGCTGCCGTCCGAGGGCTGGTAGCCGGAATATTCGGACCAGTCGGCGGCATAGCTGATCTTGACCGACGGCCCCAGAATGGCGCGGGCCTGTGCGGCCAGCGCGCGCAACGCGGCCACAGCGGGAAAGCTGTGATCCGGCCCGCGCAACTGCGTCAGCCCGCGCATTTCCGAGCCGATGCAGAAGCTGTCCACCCCGCCCGCAGCGGCACATAATGCGGCGTGATGCAGGATGAAGCGGTTGTAGCGCCATTCCTGCGGGCCATGATAGGCGACATGCCCCTGCGTCACGGTGAAATGCGCGGCCTGCGCGCTGCCGAAAAACGCCGCTACCTCGGCCTCGGCCTGCGCGGTGCCATCGGGCGTGCCGGGCTGGCCCGGCGCCTTTGATCCGGTGATCCGCCCGCGCCATGGCAGCACAGGCTGGTGCGCGGCATCGGAATAGGGATCGGGCCGACCGTTGCCCGCCAACTGCTCCATCAGGATGAAGGGATAGACCATCACCGCCTGCCCCTCGGCCGCAAGCCGCCGGATCGCACCGATCACAGAGGCATCGGCAGGCGTGCCGCCATAGACGGGCCTGCCCTCAAGCTGGGCGATGGTCATGGCCTGCGAACGGGTGAGGCCGGAGACAGACCACGGCATTTCCGCACCGTCGAATTCCACCTGCTCCACCTTTGGCCGGATCGTGCAATCCGCGCAGCGCAGATCATCCCCGAACCAGCTTACAATCAGCGAGGTGGCGCGGCATTCGGGTGCCTCGATCCGCAGCCTGTCAATCGAGGTGACAAGATCGGGCTGGCCGGAGGGCGAGTTGATGTTGGCGCTGCGCGCCTGCCCCGGCCCGTAGACATAGCTGACAGGCGTATCTGCCAGCGCATATTCGCCACTGCCCGGCATCATCGCCACCGCCCGCACCAGATGCGCGGGGTCGGGATCGGCGGCACCGGGACCAAGCTGGTCGGGGCGCAGCACCTCGAACTCGAACTGCGGCACGCGGTTGCCGGAGCGGCCCAGCGGCAATTCCTCGAACACCACATAGGCGGTGCCGCGATAGGCAGGTACCTGCCCCGCACCCTCGATTGCCTCGATCACCGGATCGGGCATCTGTCCCGCGTCACCGCGATAGACCCGCATGTTCAGATCGCGCACCGGAACCTCTGTCCCATCGGCCCAGACGCGCGGCACACCCGCAATCTCGCCCTCGCACAGAGCCAGCGCAAGGCTGATCGTATAGCTGTATTGCGTCTCGGTCAGCCGTGGCTTGCCCTTGCCGCCGCCGCTTTGCGTGACGGTTGCGGTTTCGCGGAACTCGCTGGCCCAGATGACATGCCCGCCGATCCGCATCCGGCCGTAAACCTGCGCGACCGCCTCACCCTCGCCCGATCCGGTCAGGCGCAGGCGGTCGACGCGACCCGTCTCGACCGCCCGCGCGCCCTGCCCGAGCAGTCTTTGGTCAATCGCCCGCCCGATGGTGGCCCCTGCAAGACGGCCCACCGCGACCATCGACAGGCCCAGTGCCGTGCCGCCGATAGAGCCGCCAATGGCCGCGCCTGCAGCGGACAGAAGTATCGTTGCCATTATTGAACCCTTTCCGGAAAGACGAACCGTGCCGCGATGCGCCGCTGCCATGCAGGGCCAAGCGCGCTTTCAACCACCCCGTGCCCCGAATAGGCATGGATCACGCCGGGGCCTGCGGGGCCTTGTGTCAGAATGCCCAGATGTTTGGCGACCGATCCGGCGCGCAGACGGAACAACAGAACCGCACCGGGGGGCGGCGGTTCGGGCGCGGGCTGGAAATGCCGCGCCATCGCCTGCCAGAGCCATTCCTGCGCCTGCGGCTCGGACCAGTCCGGCGTATAGGGCGGCACCGCCTCAGGTTCCGGCCCCACAAGTTCGCGCCAGAGGCCACGGATCAGACCCAGACAATCGCAGCCCGCGCCTTTGACCGAGGCCTGATGCCGGAACGGTGTGCCGATCCAGCCGCGCGCGGCGGTGACGATCCTGTCGCTGTCGGTGCCGCTCATCGACGGCTGCCGCCACTCAACCTGCCGGATTGCCCCGGTTCGCTCAGCAACCAGCCATCGCCGGGAAGATCGGGAAAGCCCTGAAAATTGACCAGATTGCCGAATTTGGCGCGGCATGTGCCGAACCGTTTGTCGCAACCCGCAATCGCGGTGACATGGTCACCGGGGGCGAGCGTGGCGCGCAACGGCTCCCACAACTCGATCACGCGCGTGCCGCCGTCAAGGCTGTCGCGCTTGATTGCTGCGCCCAGCCCTGCGGCTGCCCCATCCAGCACCACCACACGCCCCCGCCGGAACCAGCCCGGCACATAGCCGGCCCCGCCCGCAAGACGCAGGATGCGCCCCTCCTCGCTGGCGCTGACCGGCAGAGTAAGGGCGAAATCCGGTGAGGACAGATCGACACGGCAGGCCGCATCGCCCAGAACGGCGGTGCAGGGCTTTTGATAGACACGGCCCAAAGGACGGTTCAGCGCCTCGGTCAGACCGCGCAATTCTGCGGTAAAGGCGGCACCCGCGCGGCGCATCTCGCCGATGGTGCCGCGAAACAGCAAGGCGCGCTGCGCGGGCGCGGCCCAGTTCACCCGCCAGCAGCGCACGTCAGCGCCGTCGAAACGGCCGGCCTCGATATCCGCTTCGGAAATCGCGCTGCTTTGCAGCACACCGAGCGCCTCGGTATTGTCCACCGACAGCCCTGTCGATTGGTGCAGGCTGCGCGCGGCCAGTCCGCTTTCGGCACGAAATACTACCCCATCGAATGTCAGGGGCAGATCGTGATCGGTGAAGCCGAAGACGGTGCCATCCGTCCGCGTGACGGCCCATGCATGGCACAATGTGGTCAGCCCGCCTGCCAGATGGGCCTGCAATGCCACCTCGCCCGCACCCGCGCTCATAACCGCACCTCAAGCACAGGAACGCGCGGCACCTCGCCTGCCTGAAAGCTGGCAACACTGGTGGCGATGCGGTCGGTATCGAACCGCACCGGCACGTCAAACTCGAACCCCGCTGTCAGTTCCAGCCCGATGGTGGGGGCCTCTGTCAGCGTGACGAGACCTGTTGTCAGGTCCACCTCGAAATCGACGCCCTCGTAAAGCCGCGTCTCCTCGATCGCCAGCACCACGGTGCCCAGCACAGGCTTTACGATGGGGCGCGTATAGCTCTGGTCACCCGAGCGGTAGGATTTGACGAGCTGGAACACCCGTGTCACCCCGTCGCCGCGCCCGATCACCTGGTCACCCGCGCCGGGCTTTCCCGATGGCAGGCAGGACCGGAAATCCGCCCAGTCTTGCCAGCGAAAGGCGAACATCTGCCCGCGGCGCGCCTCGAAAAACGCGATCAGCCGCTCCATATCGTCAAGCGAGCGCAGCCCCAGCCCCGCATCATAGCGGCGGCGCGAATGCGCCCAAGGCGTGTTGCGCTCCTCGAACCCGTTGGCGAGGGTGACGATATCGGTGCGCCGCTCCGGCCCGCCGACCGATCCGAAACTCAGACTTGCGGGAAACCGCACCTCGTGAAAGCTCATGGCCTGTTCCCTTCCTGTCAGCGGTTGCGCTGGCCCTGCCCCAGCAACCGGCTCATCTGCGCGGCGATCTGCGATTGCGACCGCTCGAAACCCGCCACATCCGGCGTTTGGATATTGATGACCACGTTGACAGGCCCGCCACCGCCGGCACCGCGCACGCCCAGCTTGCCGTCGGGACCGCGCGCCAGCGGCATGATCGCCTCCGGCCCCGCCTCGCCCATCAGGCCCAGCCCGCCACGCATCGGGAACATGGTCGCGCCCGAGACGATGCCACCGCTGGCAAAGGGCATGACGCGGCCTTGGGTGAAGCTGCCGCCCTGCGCAAACGGCAGAACGCCCCCCATCAGCGCGCCCACCCCCTTGGACAACAACCCGCCGAAATGTTCGGTCACCGGTCGCAGGGCCGATTGATAGGTGGTGTTGACCAAGCTGGTGGCTACGGTGCGCAACGCATCCGACAGTTTCATCCCGTCAAAGGCCACCCCGTCGAAGGCGCGGCGCAGACCGCCGCTGAACCCGCGCTCCAGCGTGCCGAGGTCACGGCCCGTATCGGCCAGCGCGCGGCGCATCCGCTGCAATTCACCGTCAAAGGCGCCAGCGACATTGGCCGCAGCCCCCAGAGAGGTATCAAGCGCAGTGACCTGATCCTGAAACGCCTCGATCTTTTGCAAATCGGTCATTGGGTCATCCCCTCATCGGATGGTTTCGCGGGATCGGGATAGGCCTGCATCAGCCGGTCCAGTGCGTGTCGGCCCAGCGGGGCCTGCCCCGCGTCGCGTCCCAGCATCAGCGCCAGTTCGGCAGGCGTCAGCGCCCAGAACTGGACGGGTTGGAGGCGCAAGACGCGCATCCCCGACCGCATCAGGCCGGGCCAGTCAATCTGGGGCATCATCGCCTCCGTTACCCGGCAGGCTGAAGGCGCGCACCAGAAGCAGTGCCGCCGCCTGCGCCGCCGCCACAGGCCCGCCCGCGATATCGGCGGCCAGCAGATCGGCACTGACACCGCGCCAGCCGCCGCCACGCAGCCCCGCGACGATCAATGACATCACATCGCGACTGGAATAGCGCCCCGCCTCGAAGCGGATGACCAGATCGACAAGGCTGTCCTCGCCCAGCCCCGCCTCCAGCGCGGCCAAAGCGCCCAGCGTCAGCCGCAGCACATGGCGCTGCCCGTCGATCTCCAGCGCCACCTCGCCCGCCCATGGGTTCACCATGTCAAAGCGCCGTAAAGCCAAGCGCGCCGGCAGAGGCGAGCGAGACCTCGTAGGTCGCCTCGCCATTATGGCTGCCCGCATATTCGATACTGGTCAGTTGGAACGCTCCCTCCACGATGCCAAAATCGGGGATCACGATCTGGAAACCCGGCGTCTCGCCGTCAAAGAATATTTGGCGCGCGCGTTCGTCACTGGCGGCGTCGCGGAACACGCCCGAGCCGCTGATCGCCGCCGATTTGACGCCAGCCCCTGCCAGCAACTCGCGCCAGCCGCCCTGACTTTCGAGACTGGTCACATCGACGCTTTCCGCGTTGAAACTGACCCGCGTGGCGCGCAGCCCCGCCATCGTCTCGAACTGGCCATCGCCTGTCATATCCACCTTGACCAAAAGGTCCTTGCCGTTCTGGGCACCCATGGCGACCCCTCCTGTTCGTGAACTCAGATATCATCCAGCCGCGCGCGAAAGATCAGGTCGATCCGTCTACGCTGGCCCGAACCGTCCCGTTTTGCCGTGGCGCGCAGGAAGTGCAGCGACACCAGCCGCCCGCGTGTCAGCACCAGTTCCTGCGCCAGACCGGGGGCCGCCAGGGCATCACAGACAGCCGCCGCCACCGTCTTGGCCTGCTGGAACCCCGCCACATCCGCGACAACCGAAAGGCTGATCTCGTGATCCGCACCGCTGGCCGAACCGTCCGAACGGTCACGCACCACTTCCGGCCCGAGGCTCAGGTAGAGCGGCGGCACCGTGCCTGCGGGCAGGGCATCATGGATCGCGCCGTTCAGCAGCGCATTCAAAGCGGAATCGGCCGCCAGATGGGCGAACAGCGCCGCTTGCAACGCGGCTGCACTTGCATAGCTCATCGCGCCACCTCCTCGCAGGTCAGGCAGGTCAGATAGCGCCCCGCAGGGTCGCTTTCGCTGACGGCCAGAATGGTGAAAATCCGTGTGTCCTCGCGCAGGCGCTGGTCCGGACGGGGGCGCTTGGTCGAGCCGACGGGCGCGGCACGCAGTACGATCTGCTGACCGCTTTGCGACAGCGCGGCCAGACCGCCGGACACCTCGCGCCCCGGTTTGCCGGACACCTCCGCCCAGACCTCGCCCAAGGGCTGCCAGCCCTCCACGAAACCGCCCGCACCATCGGGAATACGCTGCGGCGTCTCCAGCACCATACGCCGACGCAGGTTCGGCGCCTTCATGGCGTGCGACCTTGTGCGCGCAGCCCAAGCGACAGCCGCAAACCGCGATAGCGCTCGATCAGGCTGGTCACCCCGAAAGGCATGCAGCCGCTGCCCAGCCCCGTCTCCTGACGGTATTCGTAGAAATGCGCCGCCAGCATCAGCACGGCCTGCGCCAGATCGGGTGGCAGCCCCTGCCAATCCGCCGCCACCCCCGCGCGGAAGCGGAGCACTGCACTGCCACCCGGTGGCACCGTCGGCAGCGCTCCACCCGCCGCGCGCACCATGGGGCGCTGCATATCCGGCTCCAGACGCCATTGCGCAGGCGGCACACTCGTCTCGCCGCTTTCGGAATCGCGCAGGACAATCGCCGCCACCAACTGCACAGGTGCGACCGGCAAGGGTTGCGCCGTGGCGCTGCTCCAGCGCGCAAGTGTCAGGGTGAAATCCCGCTCCAACAGGATCTTGCCAATCCGCGCCTCGATCGCGGCCATCGCGGCACGCAGAAATCCCGTGAGCAACTCATCCTGCAGGCTGGTCTCGGCAAAGCCCGTGCCCAGATGCAGATGCGCCTTGAACGCCGCCAACGGCAGCAGCGCATCAGGCAACATGGTGTCTTCGGTCAACATCATGGAATATCTCCAAAAATTTCGACTATTCGTCCAAGGGGCGCAGCCCTGCCCGCCAAAAGCCGGGGATGCGCGCGCCACGATCGGTGCCCGGACGGGGGAGCAGCAGGACACCGCACACAAAAAGAGCGTGGCGCGCGCGGACCGGAAAGCCGGTAAACCGGCCTTCGGGTAGCCAGCGTCAGGCGATGGCGAAACGCAGCAGCTTGATCGCCGCAAAATCGCTGACATCACCGCCGACGCGCTTGGTCGCATAGAACAGCACATGCGGTTTGGCGCTGAACGGATCGCGCAGCACCCGCAGGTCGGGGCGCTCGGCAATCGTGTAACCGGCGCGGAAATCGCCGAAGGCAATCGCATGGGCGCCGCTTGCGATATCGGGCATATCCTCAGCGATCAGCACCGGATAGCCCATCAGACGCGCAGGCTCTGCCGCAGCCAGACCGTCGGACCACAGGAAGCGGCCGTCATTGTCTTTCATCTTGCGCACAGCGCCTGCCGTTTTGGAGTTCATCACGAAAACAGCGCCCGCACGGTAGGCCGCACCCAAGGCATAGACCAGATCGACGATGGCATCCGCACCGGCAAAAGCACCATCCGCACCGGTCGGTACAGTGCCGAGATTTCCCCAGACCCAGACATCGTTATCCACCGTCGCATGGGTCAGAAACCCGCGTGGCTTGTCGATCCCGTTGCCGCTGATGAAGGCCGCCGCCTCGGCGCGGGCAAAACGGTCGGCGATGCGCCCCGCCAGCCAGCCTTCCAGATCAAAGGCGCTGTCATCCAGCAGGCGCTGGCTGGCCTTGGGCAGTGCACTCAGCTCGTGCAGCGGGATCGTGATGCGGTCGATCACCGGCGTGCCGGTCTCTGCGGTGGAGCCGGTTTCCGTGGCCCAGCCGTGGCCGATATCGGAGTGATCCACCAGCACATCATAGGAAGTGGCCTCGACCTGCACGACATTGGCAATCGCGCGCACCGATGCGCCGGAGGTCAGCACCGACTGGATACGCTGGGAGGTTTCGGGATCGACGAGATAGCCACCATCACCCGCCACAGCGCTGTTCATCGCCTTGCCGTCCAGCACAAGACCGCGCAGGCCGTCATCATCGCCAGAGCGCAGATAGGCGGCAAAGGCATGCCGGTGCGGTGCCTCCTCGGTGGATTGCCCCGAAAGCAGTGGGCGGGACATCTGGGCGCGCGCGGCGTGGGATTTGTGATCAAGCATGGTCAGTCGCTCTTCCTGCTGTTGAAGTCGTTGATGAATATCGGCCCGAAAGCCCTTGAGTTCTTTTGTGAACCCCGCAACCGCGGATTTCAGGTCAATGGCCGGTGACAGGTCTGACGGCAGACCTTCCCCGGTCCGAGGCGATTGCCCGGTTGTCATGTTTCGCGTTCTCCTGTTGTGGGGTGATGCGTCGGGATGGATTGGTCCTGCCGGATCACCCTGATGGGTCAGCCGTGCCGCAGCACCACGCTTGCCTCGTTGAACAGCGCCGCCAGTTCCTGCAGCGCCAAATCGGGCGGCGCAGCAGTTTTGGCCGCAACCTTCGCGGATGGCAGCATCGGGAAGGTCACAAGCGAGACTTCCCACAGATCAAGCTCTGTCAGAAGGCGCTGGCCTGCATCGGTTTTCTGGGCGCGGATCGTGCGATAGCCGATCGACAGCCCCTCGATCGCGCCAGCCGCAACCAGCGCCGCTGCCTCGCGCCCCTGCGCCACACTATCGAGCAACCGCCCCTTGACGCGCAGCCCGCGTGCATCCTCGGTCACCTCGTCCCAGATACCGATGGGCTGCGCCGGATTGTGCTGCCAGAGCATCCGCACCCGCCGACCCTCGGCGGCCATCGCCTTGAGCGAGCGCGCATAGGCGCCGCGCGCCACCACATCACCGCCCTGATCGGGCGCATCGAACAGACTTGCATAACCTTCGATCACAAAGCCCGTGCTGCCCTCGGTCAGGTTCAACCCGACATCCGGACGGCAGAACTTGTGCTCCAGTCCCGTTTCCATCGCCTCTCCTTTCATGGCAGCCCCACCAGCGGCACTGCCGTCACGATTGATTGGAACGCCTGCCCCAGGATCACGGCGACCACGCCGTAAACCCCCAGCCACAAACGCTTTTCCAGCTTTTCCACCAGCGCCTCCAGCTTCTCGGCGCGCCGGTTGAGATTGTCGATATGCAGGGTGGAGACCCGCTCATGCGCCTCCAGCCGCAGCGCGGGCGCGCAGTCGAAAGCCTCGAAGCCGTACCGGCCTTGTTCGCGCTGGCCGCTGCGGGGCTCGCTCATGCATCCGCCCCCTCGCCTGCGTCATCCGCCATTGGCAGGGCGGGCAGGCCCAGCAGCACGCGTTTTTCCGCATCGCTGAGAAAACCCGCCTCGGACACGCGCCGCCATTGCAGCTCGCGTTCCACGGCCAGCGCGGGCACCTGATCCAGATCGGGATGCAGGTCCAGCATCTCACCAGTGAAGCGCGACAGCCATTCCGCAAGGCTCGCCACGACCCGTGTGGCCATCGGCAAGACCGTCAGACGATACAGCGCGCGGTTGGCCTCCTGGTAATTGGCAAAGGTGGAATCGCCCGGAATGCCCAGCAGCATCGGCGGCACCCCGAAGGCCAGCGCGATCTCGCGCGCCGCACTCTCCTTGGTTTTCTGGAATTCCATATCAGAGGGCGAGAAACCCATCGGCTTCCAGTCCAGCCCGCCTTCCAGCAGCATCGGACGGCCCGCATTGCGCGCGCCCTGATGATGGCTTTCCATCTCCGACACCAACCGGTCATACTGGTCACTGCTCAGACTGCCCTGCCCCTCGGCCCCGCGATAGACAATCGCCCCCGATGGCCGCGCGGCATTGTCGAGCAGCGCCTTGGACCAGCGGCTGGCCGCGTTATGCACATCCACCGCCTGCGCCGCCGCCTGCATCGGTGAAAAGCCGTAATGGTCGTCCTGCGGATGAAAGCTTTTGATGTGGCAGATCGGGGCCAGCGGCGTGCCGGCTGCAAAGCGGTGCTTGCGCCCGCCCACCGTGTAATCATAGGCTACCGGCCAGCCGTCCGCGCCGGGGATCAGGCTCATCCGGTCCGAGCGCAGCACATGCAGTTCCGCCAGCCCGCCGGCATCCGTTGTCACCAGTTCCAGATAGCCGTTGCCAGTCAGCAGCAGTTGGGCATAAAGCGCCTCCAGCAGTTCGGCACGGCCCTGCGCGGGATTGGGATTGCCCAGCAGCGCAAGCACCGGATGGGTCTCGAAACGACGCCCCTCCCCCTGCAACACCAGCGGCAAGGCCGCCGCCGCCTCGGACAGCATCTTGACGCAGCGAAAACCCACCGGATTGCCGGTATAGCCCGACCGCGTCAAAGAGGATGTGTCACGCGGGCTCCAGACAACACGGCCCGCCCCCTGCAAGGCCAGCAACGGTCCCGCAGCGCTGGCCTTTTGCTCGGCTGCTGCCACAGCCGCACCGCGCTTGAGGAATTGAAAAACCATGCCACTCTCCCTGTGCCGTCGCCCCTGCGGTCCGGTCAGCCCTGCCCCGATTGCAACCTGTTGCTGAGGAAGAGCTGTCCGAACCCATGCGAGGAAAATGCGTGGAAAAGTTTAACAAATCCGGATCAGACCGAACGCACCTGCGGGCGGCGCCATTGGGCCGAGGGCTCAATGATCAACTCGTGCAACGCCCACACCAAGGCATCCAGCCGGTCGGGGCTGCCCTTTCCGGCATAGCCCTGCGCCGTCATCGCGCACATCTGGTCCTCCAACGCGCCCAAGGCCCCGTGATGAAAGACGCGGCCCTGCTCGTAAAGCGCGGCGACAGGTTCCGCCCGCGCCACCTTGCCACGTGAGGCATGCAGCTTGCGGAACGGCACCAGCGGATCAATCTGGCGGATCACCTGTTCCACCATGTCACCGCCCTGATTGACCTCGGCCACCAGCCTGTCCGCGCCCCAACGCTCCATCGCCGTGATGGCGCGGCTGGCCCAGACCAGCGGCTTTGCCCCCGCAATGGTGGCATCTTCCAACACATAGGCGCGCCAGTCCTGCACCGGCCCGCGCGTGACAGCCCCCACCACGACGATCCCGCATTCATCCGATGCACTGTGCGAGGAGACGGCCGGATCTATCGCCACGACGATCCTGTCCATCTCCGGCAGGTCCGTCACCCGCACCGCATCCAGTTGGGCCAAGGACCACAGCGCGCATTCGGCCTCTTCCAGCAGAATACCGTCCAGTTCCTGCCGCGCCAGACGAGAGCCCGCATAGCGCAGCCGCACCTCCTGCAGGAACGAATCCGCCAGATTGGCGGCATTCGCCTCGCTCGGTGCATGGGTCACAACCGTGCTGGGCCGTTTCAACAGATCCTTGAGAACCCCGACATTGCGCGGCGTTGTCGTCACGCAGACCCGCGGCGCATCTCCCAGTCGCAGGGCGAATTGCAGCATGTCCCACGTCTCCTGCCCCTTTTTCCATTTCGCCATCTCATCCACCCATGCCCCGTCAAACTGCGGACCGCGCAGGGATTCCGGCTCATGCGCCGAGAAAGCCTGCGCCGTGGCCCCGTTCGGCCAGATCAGCATCCGGCGGGTCGCATGCCAGAGCGGGCGGCGGTCGGGCGGCGAACAGGCCAGAATGCCGCTGTCGCCGAATACCATCACCTCACGTACCTGATCCATCGTTTCGCCCACCAGCGCGATCCGGCTGCACCGCCCCGGATCGGTCGGGCGCGCGCCCTCCACAGCGGCCCGCACCCATTCCGCACCGGCCCGCGTTTTACCGGCCCCGCGCCCCCCCATGATCAGCCAGGACCGCCAGTCGCCCGCAGGGGGCAACTGATGCGGCATCGCCCAGAAATCGAACATATAGGGAAGCGCAAGAAGTTCCTCCTGGCTCAGTTCATCAAGGAACGATTTTTGGACCTCGGCAGTCTCGGAGGCGATCCAGTCGGCACCGGACCTGAGATCGGGCGGCGTCGAAATCGATGGCATAGTCATGGGCGACACCTGCTGTTGCCTTGCGGTTTGTTTCAATTTCATTCTCCACATCATGCGCTTGTTTCAACCAGTAGCGGATGTCCGACAGCAGCTTCGCGCCATCGCGGATTGCGCTCTGGTCACCTTCGGACAGCCGTATTTGAATATCGATGAGTTCTGCCTTCATGATCCGGATCTGCAATTCGACGGTCTGAATCACGTTCTGCAAAGCAGCCGCACGGTCGGGCTTTGCTGCATCCGGATCTTCCTGGGGGGATATGTCTGACATGTTGCGCGATCTGCCTCATCTTTAGGTGCCCCGCCCCGAAGACATGAAAAAACGGCGTCCGGATCACTCCGGCGCCGTTCTGTCATCTCTTCCAGCCTGCACAACCTATACGTTAGATCGGTCGCAATGTCAAGTTTTCCGGGCAGCCTGATCCTTGTAACCGTCCGGTATCATTAAGAAAAACCTAACACTTCAGCCAAGGATCAGCCCGCTGTCAGTCTGCTGGTTCCGTGGTCGTTCCCTGCTGCGCACGCTCCGCCTCGATCCGGCGCCAGACGGCGACGTTGCGGTTATGCTCTTCGAGTGTCACCGCAAAGGCATGCCCCCCGGTTCCGTCCGCCACGAAGAAGACGTAAGGCGTATCATCGGGATCAAGGGCTGCGAGGATACTGGCCCGCCCCGGATTGGCGATCGGCGTCGGGGGCAGACCCTGGATCACATAGGTGTTCCACGGCGTCTCGCCGCGCAGCTCGCTCTGCCGCAGACCGCGCCCCAGCACGCCTTGTCCGCGTGTCACCCCGTAGATCACCGTCGGGTCGGTTTGCAGCCGCATGCCGCGATTGAGCCGGTTCACGAAAACAGATGCCACCTGCCGCCGTTCATCCGCAACGCCGGTCTCCTTCTCGATGATCGAGGCAAGGATCAGCGCTTCTTCGGGCGAGTCGAGCGGCAAGCCGTCCACGCGGTTCGTCCATGCCTCCGCCAGAAACGCCTCCTGCGCGGCGCGCATCCGCGCCAGCAAAGCGTTGCGGTCATCGCCGGGTCTGACCTCGTAGCTGTCAGGTGCAAGCATCCCCTCTGGGGGAACCTCCGCCACCTCGCCCGTCAGCACATCCAGCCGCGACAGCGCATCCACGACCTGCCAGCTTGTCACGCCCTCGGCCAGCGCCACCCGAAACCGCGTATCGGCCTGCTCGCGCACCTGGGTATAATCCGCGGGCAGATCGCCATCGGCCGGATCAAAGCTGATCTTTTCCTCGTAGCGTGCCGTGACCGGATCAAGATCGCGCACCACGACCGAGGAACTGTTGACCCCGATGCGGTAAACCACCTCGGTGCCGCAGGTGCTAGGCCCGCCGCGCGTGATGATATCGGCAATGCCAGTCATCGGCGTCCCCGGCGCGATCAGAAAGCTGCCCGCCTTGAGTTGATCGGCCTTGTCGGCATAATCGACGCCGATGCGGAACACCCGCGCATTGGTGATCGCGCCCTGTTCCTCCAACGCCGTACTTACCCGCTTGATCGACGAGCCGCGTTCGACCTGCAAACAAACCGCCTGCTCCAACGGGCCTTGCGCAGTATATTCACGCTGGCCCCACAGGATGACACCCGCCAGAAGAAATCCGATCACGATCAGAAACGTCAGCGCGTTCGACGCGATATGACGCCACATCAGCGCACCTTCCCGAACAGAACACTCGCATTGGTTCCGCCAAACCCGAAGGAATTGGACAAGGCCACATCGATCTTGCGCTCCCGTTTGACGTTCGGCGCCAGATCAATCGGAGTCTCGACTGCCGGATTATCAAGGTTGATCGTCGGCGGGGCCACCTGATCACGGATTGCAAGGATCGAGAAAATCGCCTCGATCGCGCCAGCGGCACCCAGCAGGTGGCCGGTGGCCGATTTCGTGGAACTCATCGTCACCTTGCTTGCGGCGTCGCCCATCAGGCGCTCGACAGCGCCCAGTTCGATCACGTCGGCCATCGTGCTGGTGCCGTGGGCGTTGATATAATCCACATCCGACGCTTGCAGCCCTGCCCTGTCCAGTGCTGCTTTCATCGAGCGGTAGCCGCCATCGCCATCCTCGGAAGGGGCCGTGATATGGTAGGCATCGCCCGACAGGCCGTAGCCCAGAACCTCGGCATAGATTTTCGCGCCGCGCGCAACCGCATGTTCGTATTCTTCCAGCACGACCACACCCGCGCCCTCACCCATTACAAAGCCGTCACGATCCGCATCATAGGGACGGCTGGCCGCTTTCGGATCGTCGGCACGTTTGGTGCTCAGCGCCTTGCAGGCGTTGAAACCGGCAATCCCGATCTCGCAGATCGCAGCCTCGGCACCGCCGGCCACCATCACATCGGCATCGCCCCACTGGATCAGCCGCGCCGCATCGCCAATGGCATGCGCGCCGGTGGAACAGGCGGTCACGACTGCATGGTTCGGCCCCTTGAAGCCGTAACGGATGCTGACCTGACCCGAAATCAGGTTGATCAGCGCGCCGGGAATGAAGAAAGGCGACACGCGGCGCGGCCCTTTCTCGTGGATCAGCAGCGTCGTCGCCTCGATAGATTGCAGCCCGCCGATGCCCGAGCCAAGCATCACGCCGGTCCGCAGGCGGTCTTCCTCGGCCTCGGGTGTCCAGCCGGCATCCCGCACCGCCTGTGTCGCGGCGGCCAAACCGTAAAGGATGAAGTCATCTACCTTGCGGCGTTCTTTCGGCTCCATCCAGTCATCCGAGTTGAATGTGCCGTCTGTCCCGTCGCCCAGAGGCACCTGACAGGCATAGGTCGTCTGTACCCGTGACGGATCAAAGCGCGTGATGGGGCCTGCCCCCGATTCCCCGGCCAGCAGCCGCGACCAGCTTTCCTCGACCCCGCAAGCCAGAGGCGTGACAAGGCCCAGTCCCGTGACAACCACTCGACGCATGACAAACCCTTCCCTTGTGTTTCTTGGTGCTCATAGCGCGGCTACCCCCCGTTGAGCAAGAGGATGCGCCCCGTCAAAGTCAACCCGCGCGGATCACAGCCCGTTCAGGACAGCGTGAGCGCGATATGAAAAAACCCCCGCCGATGATGGGCAGGGGTTTGATGTTAACTGCAAAAGGCGATCTTCGCGCGGACGCGCCTCAGGAGGCTTGCGAGATGAATTTCACCGCATCGCCGAATGTCTGGATGGTTTCGGCTGCATCGTCTGGAATTTCGATGCCGAATTCTTCTTCGAACGCCATCACCAGTTCGACCGTGTCAAGGCTGTCGGCGCCCAGATCATCGATGAAAGATGCGTTTTCGACGACTTTGTCTTCGTCCACACCCAGATGTTCCACAACGATCTTCTTCACGCGGTCTGCGATATCGCTCATGTCCAAGTCCTCATTTCGTTAGGGCGGTATGCCCATTTTCTGTCCTTGCCCGCAGGCTTGGCGCTTCGTGATGCCCTGTGTATCGGGCGGCTCGTCATCCCGCAAGGCAGGAGATTTGAGGGCCGGAAGTTCCTGCCCCCGGCAAATCTGCGTGGCCTATAGCACATGGCGCGCTGTTGGCAAACGCTTTCACTGTGACAGCGCAGGGCACCGTCACATGATTTGTCAGATCATCGCCATGCCGCCGTTCACATGCAGGGTCGTGCCGGTGACATAGCCCGCCTCGGGGCTGGCCAGATAGAGCACAGCGGCCGCGATCTCTTCGGGGGCACCCATACGCGCGGCCGGGATCTTGGCGTTGATCGCGCCTTTCTGGTCGTCGGTCAGTTTGTCGGTCATCGCCGTGGCGATAAAACCCGGTGCCACCGCATTGGCGGTGATTCCCCTGCTGGCGACCTCGTAGGCGATGGATTTCGTCAGCCCCACCATGCCAGCCTTGGACGCGGCATAGTTCGCCTGACCCGGATTGCCCGTGGCCCCGACGATGGAGGAGATGTTGATGATCCGTCCCCAGCGCGCCTTCATCATCGGACGCATCACACCACGGCACAGCCGCATGGTCGAGGTCAGGTTCACGTCCAGCACGCTTTGCCATTCATCATCCGACATCCGCATGAAAATCTGGTCGCGGGTGATCCCTGCGTTGTTGACCAGAATATCCACCGCGCCCATCGCCTCGATCGCCTGTTTCGGAAGCGCCTCGACAGCCTCGGCATCGCTCAGGTTGCAGGGCAGCACATGGGCACGACTGCCCAGTTCGGCGGCCAGCGCCTCCAAAGGCTCCACCCGTGTGCCAGACAACGCAACCGTGGCCCCGGCCTGATGCAATGCATGGGCAATCGCCCCGCCGATCCCGCCCGATGCGCCCGTGATCAGCGCTGATTTTCCTGTCAGATCAAACATATCCGTTCCCTTTCTTTCTCAATTCGGCGCGGCTGTCGCGGCAGCGACATCCTGCGGGGTGCCGATCGCGCGGCACTCGATCTCGCGTGCGATCCGCCGGATCATCCCCGACAGCGCCTTGCCCGCGCCGACTTCCCAGCAGTCGGTCACGCCCTTATCCGCCATCCACAGCACACTTTCGCGCCAGCGCACAGAGCCTGTCACCTGTTCCACCAGCAGCGCGCGGATCAGATCCGGGTCGGACACCGCATCGGCCCGCACATTGGCCACCAGCGGCACCGCAGGCGCATGCATCGTCACATCGGCCAAAGCGGCGCGCATCACCTCGGCGGCGGGCTGCATCAGGGCGCAGTGGAACGGCGCGCTGACCGGCAGGATCATGGCGCGCTTCGCGCCCTTGCTCTTTGCGATCTCGACAGCGCGTTCCACGGCAGCCTTGTGGCCCGAAACCACGACCTGCCCCGGATCATTGTCATTGGCGGCCTGACAGACCTGCCCCTGCGCCGCCTCCTGCGCCACAGTTTGCGCGGTGGCGAAATCCAGCCCCAGCAGGGCGGCCATCGCGCCCACGCCGACCGGCACCGCCTCCTGCATCGCGCGGCCACGGATCCGCAACAAACGCGCCGCATCCGCCACGCTCAGCGCACCGGCAGCAGCCAAAGCGGAATATTCGCCCAGCGAATGCCCCGCCACAAATGCCGCGTCGGTCACCTTCACGCCTTCGGCTTCCAGCGCGCGCATCGCGGCAAGGGATGTGGCCATCAACGCAGGCTGGGCATTCTGCGTCAGGGTCAGCGCGTCCTGCTCGCCCTCCCAGATCAGGGCAGAGAGTTTCTCGCCAAGCGCGTCATCCACTTCGTCAAACACGGCCATGGCCTCGGAATAGGCCTGCGCCAGATCACGCCCCATGCCGATGACTTGCGCCCCCTGCCCCGGAAATACAAATGCCTTGCTCATCCTGTCCTCCCTACCCGCCGCACGGCTGGCCCTTGCCATGCGTGCGGTCATTCATACGATCCGGCCCAGATATAGCGCTTGAAGGCACTTCGCAACGCCTGCGCGGTTTGGACATCCTTGCAAAGCCATCCGGAACAGCGCAGCCCTGCACGGCCGTTGTGCGCGGGGGCGGATTGGCGCAGGCACGGCTTGGCTCTATTCTCAGGCGCTGAAAAGTCATGCAAGGAACCAGTGCCTATGCCCTCCCGCAACAGCGCCACCCATTATGGCAGCGTCACAAAAACATTCCATTGGCTGACAGCCCTGCTGATCCTGTCGGCCATCCCTTTGGGTTTGATCGCCACCAATCTCGCCCACCGGATCGAGGCCGGAGACTCTACCCTGATCGCGCAGGCGACCTTGTTGTTCTCGATCCACAAGACAATCGGCATCGCGGCCTTTTTCACCGCCCTTGCGCGCATCCTCTGGGCCATCACGCAGCCGCATCCCGGCCTGCTGAACGGCGAGCGGAAAACCGAGGCGATGCTGGCCTCCACCGTGCATTGGCTGCTGTACGGGGCGATGCTCGTCACACCTTTGTCCGGCTGGGTGCATCACGCTGCGACCACCGGATTCGCCCCGATCTGGTGGCCGCTAGGGCAAAGCCTGCCCTTCGTGCCGCAATCCACCGCCGTGGCAGAGGCCGCCACAACCGTGCATTTCCTGGCATCACGGGTACTCATGGCCACAATCCTGCTGCATGTGGCGGGTGCGCTGAAACATCACCTGATCGACCGCGACGACACGTTGCGCCGGATGTGGCCGCGGGCAAGCTTCACCGCAAAGCCCGGCACCCATCAACCCGGTCGGGCAATGCCACTGATCGCCGCGAGCGTGATCTGGCTGGGCATCCTTGGCGCCGGCGCCGCGCCCGCACTGATCTCCTTGACGGAAGGCACCGCTCCCCGCAGCCAAACCGCCGCCGCCCCCGGCCAGTGGCAGGTCGAGGATGGCACACTTGCGCTGAGCATCCGCCAGATGGGCAACGAGGTGGCGGGCCGATTTGAAGACTGGTCCGCCGAGATCACCTTTGCCGACGATCCTGACCAGCAAACGAACGGCACGGTCCGCGTCGAGGTCATCATCGCGTCGCTGACGCTCGGCTCCGTCACCGGACAGGCCATGGGCGGGGATTTCTTTGACGAGGCAACGCATCCCCGCGCGGTGTTCGAGGCCGACATCCTGCGCGACGGAGACAGCTACGTTGCGGACGGGACATTGAGCATCAAGGACAATACCGTGCCCGTGCGCCTGCCCTTTGATCTGCTGATCGAAAACGGACGCGCCGAGATGACAGGCGCGCTGAGCGTGGACCGCCGTGATTTCGAGATCGGCGCAGGTGTGACCGAAGAGGGCACGCTGGGCTTCGGGGTGACCATCTCGGTCGCGTTGACAGCGCGACAGGGCGAAGATGTGGAGTGATCGCAGCGCGCCTTGAGTTTCAGCGCGGTACGTGACGCAGGCGATTGCATTCGCCGCATAGCAACGTGTGACGCATTTACAAATGAAACACGGGCGGCAAATTTCTTTGCCGCCCGTGTTTCATTCGCTCTTAAGCCCTGCACGCATCGGTCGGGCGCGGTCCGACCCGTAAGGGTCAGACGCTGAGGATCACTCGTCCGCCTTCATCGCTTCGATGGAGATACGAATCTCGACTTCATCGCTCACGAAGGGCGCGAAGGCACCCACTTCGAAATCACTCCGCAGCACGGTTGTTGTCGCATCGAAACCGGCCCAAGGCTTGTTTTCCATCGGATGATCGGCCGCCTGGTTCAGCGTGGCATCCAGAACGACCGACTTCGTGACGCCGTTCAGCGTCAGATCGCCGGTGATCAGCGCGGTATCGTCGCCTGTCACTTCAATTGCGGTCGATGTGAAAGTCACCATATCCTCTTCGGTGGCACCGAAGAAATCGTCCGACATGAAGTGGTTGAAACGACCTTCCCAACCCGTGAACATCGAACGCACCGGCATGGAGACGGTCACGCTGGAGGCGGCAGGGTCTTCCTGATCGAACATGATCTCGCCGTCAAAGCCGGAGAACATGCCCCAGGTTGTCGAAAAGCCGAGGTGGTTATAGGAAAAGAGGATCTGGCTGTGGCTAGCGTCAAGAACGTATTTCTCGGCGGCAGCCAGAGCGGATGTGCCTGTCAGGGCGGCGGCAACTGTCAAAGCGGCGAAGGTATGTTTCAGCATGGAATGTCTCCTGTGGATGTGTGAACGGCATGGTTGGACGTACAGCCCTAATTGGCCGCACAAGCCACGGCTCACAATCCCGCAGGAAACCACAGGTCCTGTGAGAGGATGAACAGCGCATCCCGCTTCAAAGGGTATCCACCACCGCAGATGACGCAAAAACCGCAGGTAACCGGCATTATTTGCGCGTCAGACCATCGTACAAGGTCTTGAGTGTGCTGCGATCCAGTCCCGACACTTCCATCACAATCTCGCCAGATCGCGCGTGCAGGATGATCGTGTCCTCGTCGATCACCACGGAATCCACATCATCCAGCGCCACACGTTGCCGCAAGCGCGCAATCCCGTCACGGCCCCGCTGGACATGCCGCACCTCCTGCGCCTGCCGGTCGAGATGGATCTCGTCCCACGTGCTGTTGTCACCGGCATGGATCAGCAGGAACCCGAAACATACGAAGGCAAGAGCCACCGCGAAACGGATCAACACCATCGGCGCGTCCCATTCAGACGCAGGAACGATCCATATGCCTGCAGCGGCCATGAGGAATACCACTCCGCCAAATCTGAAAGCACCGGAAAAAATGCGCGGTGGGCGTCGGCTTTGCACGCTCACGTCGCGCGCGGCATCATGACGGTCGACCACGGGTGAAATATCGGAATAAAAAACCATCTACCAAACTCCCTAAACATTTATATGATTTGCTCTGAAAAAGGCATCAGTACGACGGGAATCCGGACAAATCAGGGCGAAGCCGCAGGTGTGGCCGGGCGGCATCCGATCCAGCCCCGCGCATTCCGCCTCCCGGATGCCGCGGCCCGTATAACGCCAGGGGCGCTTGGATTGGCCATCTGCCTTGCCCACTTGCCTTGATCACGGAACCATCGTATAGGCCGCGTTCCTTTCGCAGTTTGGTTGAACCGCGCAGTCTCTCGTGGATGGGTCGCGGAAGGAATGGCCCTCCTATGAAATGCGCTTGAAAAACAAGGAGTGCACATGCCGCTATACGAGCATGTCTTCATTTCCCGTCAGGACCTGTCGAATACACAGGCCGAGGGTCTCATCGAGCATTTTGGCACAGTTCTGGCTGACAACGGCGGCACCGTCGTTGATCACGAGTACTGGGGCGTCAAAACGATGGCCTACAAGATCAACAAGAACCGCAAGGGTCACTACGCCCTGCTGCGCACCGATGCACCGGCAACAGCCGTGCAGGAGATGGAGCGTCTGATGCGCCTGCATGACGATGTCATGCGCGTTCTGACAATCAAGGTCGACGAGCATGTCGAAGGCCCCTCCGTGCAAATGCAAAAGCGTGACGACCGCGAACGCGGTGATCGTGGCGACCGTCCGGACCGTGGTGATCGCGGCGACCGTGGCGACCGCCCAGATCGCGGCGGTGACCGTGGTGGTGACCGTGGCGGCGAACGCCGCGAACGCCGTTGATCCGACGCCAGAATAAAGGACGCTAAACCATGGCTACAAAACCATTTTTCCGCCGTCGTAAGGTCTGCCCCTTCTCGGGCGACAACGCACCTGCGATCGACTACAAAGACACACGCCTGCTGCAGCGCTACATCTCTGAGCGTGGCAAGATCGTGCCGTCCCGTATCACCGCCGTATCGGCCAAGAAGCAACGCGAACTATCGCGCGCCATCAAACGCGCCCGCTTCCTCGCCCTGCTTCCCTATGCCGTGAAGTAAGGAGAAAAGCAGATGCAAGTAATCCTTCTTGAGCGCGTGGCCAAGCTGGGCCAGATGGGCGACGTCGTCGACGTCAAATCCGGCTTTGCCCGCAACTACCTGCTGCCGCAGGGCAAGGCTTTGTCCGCCTCCGAGCGCAACATCGCCGAGTTCCAGGCCCGCAAGGCCGTGCTCGAAGCACAGAACCTCGAGACCCGCAAAGAAGCCGAAGCGATGGGCGAACGCCTGAGCGGCCAGACCTTCGTTGTGATTCGCTCCGCTTCCGACGGCGGCGCGCTTTACGGTTCGGTCACCCCGCGTGACGCGGCTGACGCGGCTGCCGAGGGTGGCTTCACCATCGACCGCAAGCAGATCGTGCTGACCCGTCCGATCAAGGATCTAGGCCTGCATGACGTGTCTGTCACGCTGCACCCCGAAGTCGAGCTGACGATCCACCTGAACGTCGCACGCTCGCCCGAAGAGGCCGAGTTGCAGGCGGCAGGCAAGTCGATCCGCGAACTCGCAGCCGAGGCAGAAGCCGAAGCAGAGTTCGAGATCTCGGAACTGTTCGACGATATCGGCGCTGCCAACGAAGACGGCGAGGACATGGGCCGCTAAGCCCCCTTCCCCGAAGGCACAACGTCTTGAAACCGCGCAGGCCCACCCTGCGCGGTTTTTTTTGAGTTTTTGGGGGGGTATTGACGCGCGAGGAACCCTTAGCGGACCGTCAACGAGCCGCGTAGCGTCGGGCCGCGGTGCGGCGATGCCAACTCTCAGTACGGCAATTTATGCCTGCCAAATCCGCCTGACCTGTAGACCTGTACCTGCATCCGCCAAATCGCCGTGCCGGGGGGCGGCCCGGCGATGCGCGGCGGCGCTTTGCGCCTTGTTCCGCGCGTGGCCAAACTCCGCGCTTCACCGGACCAGAACAGCGAAAATGTTCCACGAATCCGCCCACTACTATCCAGGAACGGACCTTCTTACCCCTCACCCCGCAAAATTGTCCCCCACCGACAAAGGCTCCGTCCGGATCAGACGGCTGTCCGACACGGCGGCCTGACGGTGCAGCATGGCCTCCCGGTAGTCAGGGTCTTTGATCATCGTCACGAAGGCGTCGATCGACGGGTATTCCGCGATAAAGCAGATGTCCCATTGCTCCGCGGACGGGCCGATCAGCATGAACTCCATCGCGCCGCGCCAAACGATGCGCCCGCCGACACGCGCCAGCACCGGGGCGGCCCCCTGACCATAGGCGGCATAGGCCTCGACCCCGCTGACCTCCCTGTCGTCGGGATAGCGGGCACGGGCGTGCAGGCGCACCAGATTGATCATGTGGATCGGTCCGGGCCGCGCGATGTCGCGAAACGCGCGAAAGCTGTCTCCGTCAAAGCCTGTATGTGTCATCTCTGCATCCTCATTCCTGATCTGCCTGTAGCTGACCAAGATGCGCGGCGGGATGCAAGCCGTGCGGCTGTTGCCGCGACGAAAAAGGGCCACCCTCTCGGGCGGCCCTGCAGTCGTTCCGGCACGTGAAGAGGGTTACTCTTCCTCGTCCAGCGCTTCGACGGCTTTTTGCAGCTCGTCCTTGCTGACCTCTTTGTCTGTCACAGTCGCCTGCGCCAGAATGTGGTCCACAACCTTGTCCTCGAAGATCGGGGCGCGCAGTTGCTGCTGCATCTGTGCGTTCTGCTGTATGAACTCGAAGAACTGACGCTCCTGCCCCGGATACTGACGCGCCTGCGCCATCACCGCCTGGGTCATTTCGGCATCTGTCACTTCGATCTCGGCCTTGCGGCCTGTTTCGGCCAGCAACAGGCCCAGACGCACGCGACGCTCGGCCAGCGTCTTGTGCTCGTCCGTCGGTTCGATCTTGTCGTGGTTGTGGTCCTGAACCTCGGGGTGCTCCTCGTGCCACAGCTGGTGCGCGATCTGGCTCGACTCGGCCTCGACAAGGCTTGGCGGCAGGTCGAACTTGACCAGACCGTCCAGCGCATCCAGAAGACCACGCTTGACAATCGCGCGCGCGGCACCGGCATATTCCGCCTCCAGACGCTCGGAGATCTGGGTTTTCAACGCAGCCAGATCCTCGGCACCGAATTTGGTCGCCATCTCGTCATTGATCTCGGCAGCCTTGGGTTCTTTCACGGCCTTGACCGTGCAGTCGAACACCGCTTCCTTGCCCGCCAGATGCGCCGCGCCGTATTCCTCGGGGAACTTGACCGTGACGGCCTTTTCCTCGCCGGCTTTCACGCCGACCAGTTGCTCCTCGAAGCCGGGGATGAACGAGTTCGATCCCAGAACCAGCGGGTAATCCTCGGCCGATCCGCCCTCGAAGGCCTCGCCGTCAACCTTGCCGACGAAATCGATCACAATCTGATCGCCGTCCTTGGCCTTGGTGCCTTTCTTGCGGTCCGTGAAATCCTGCACGGTTTCCGCCAGCGAGGCCAGCGCCTCGTCGACAGCCGCATCGTCGGCCTTGGCGACCAGACGCTCCAGCGTCACCTGGCTCAGATCGACCTCGGGGATCTCGGGCAGCGCTTCATAGGCCAGCTTGACCTTGACGTCCTGTCCCTCTTTCCACGTCTCGCCGTCCACCATCGTGACTTGCGGCTGCAACGCGGGACGATCGCCGGTATCCTCGAAATGCTGGCTCATCGCGCCATCGACGGATTCCTGCATCGCTTCGCCCAGAACCTTCGGGCCGAACTGCTTTTTGAGCAGCGCCATCGGCACTTTACCCTTGCGAAAGCCCTTCATCTCGACTTCGGGCTGCGCCTCGGCCAGTTTCTCATTGACCTTCGCGTCCAGCTCGGAGGCTGTCACGATGATCTCGTATTCACGCTTGAGGCCGTCTTTGAGGGTCTCGGTGACCTGCATTCTAATCGTCCTTTTCCATATCTCTGGTGCGGGTGGAGGGACTTGAACCCCCACGCCTTGCGGCGCCAGAACCTAAATCTGGTGCGTCTACCATTTCGCCACACCCGCGAAGACCAAACGCAACCATCCCCATCCGTGAATGGAGGCTGATCGCGATTTCGGCGGTGTCTAGCAAACCCTGAACGCGGATGCGAGAGGAAAATAGCCCCGCGTCAGCGCCCCGCGCCACCCGCGCAGAAGACTGCCGGCGTTTCCCTGCGCAAGCTCGGGTTTTGCCGTGCCGGAGGGTCCTGAATAAACGCAATACATTTACGCCTCCTTCATCTATCCTGTGCCAAAAAATGGCCTTGGAGCAGCGATGGTTACAGGTTCAACAGATCATAGCGGATGCCTTGTGGCAGGCGGGCTTGGACAATTGCGTACACCGCACAGGCCATCACGCAGTGCAATTGGCAGGCCGGAAGGATTCTTCGCGGTCGGGTCAGCCCGTGATTTGCCTTTCGGGCAGCGCTTGCACAGCGTGAACCAGCCAGCGCCCGCGCCTCCCGCGCCCGTGCCTCCGCCCGGCATTGTGGCTGGCACCAATGTCCTGGCCGCCGCAGGTCTCATCCGCATCGAAATGCTGCGCCCCGGCGACAGGATCGTGACCCGCAACACCGGGCTGGTCAGGCTGGTCGGCCTCAGCTTTTGCCAATATGATGGTGACTTTATCGCGATCACGGCACGTGCCCTTGGCGAGACCAGACCCGAGACAGATACGATTGTTCCTGCGGCCCGGACCGTGCTGTTGCGCGGGTCCTGCGCGACGGCCGTAACCGGCCAACCCGCCGCGCTGGTCCCGGCGGGCACCCTGTCCGGCCTTCCGGGGGTCACCCTGCATCAGGACTACGAGATGACGCTGGTACAGCTTGTGTTCGACACGCCACAGCTTGTGTATGCCGATGGGCTGGAAACGCTGTGCCACGCGGATTCGAATGACAGGCGCGCGGCCTGACAGATCACAGGCCGAGATCGGCGTAGACGCCGGGCAAGAGATCGGGCAGGTCCTCCGCGATCAGTCCCGGTCCAAAACGGCGCGCTGCCAGACCGTGCAGAGATATCGCCAGATTGGCCGCCAACGGGGGTGCCACCCCGCGCGCCAGCAGCCCTGTGATGATGCCTGCCAGAACATCGCCCGTCCCCGCCGTTGCCAGCCATGCCAAGGCACCATCCGGGGCCGCCTTGTGCACCCAGCAGCGCCCCTCCGCCTCGGCCAGAATGGTATCGGGGCCTTTCAGCAGGATCGTACACCCGGCCTGCCGTGCGGCGGCACGCGCGGCCTGCACCCGCAGGGCAAACCGCTCCGACGCGGCGTCCAGCTTCGGCCCCTTCATCTGCGCCGCCAGATCGGGGAAGATCCGCGCAAATTCGCCGTCATGCGGTGTCAGAACGCAGGCAGGGTGCAGCCTCGCTTGCAGCCGCGCGTCCCGCGCCAGCAGGGTCAGCGCATCGGCATCCAGAACCGTGGCCCGCGCCCCCGCCAGAACCGCCTCCACCAACCCCGCCTCGCGCGGCCCCAATCCCAGCCCCGGCCCGATGCAGATCGCGTTCAGCCGGTGATCCTCTATCAATGCCGCCAGATCATCCGCGACCGTGACGGGCCGCATCATCACGGCGGTGATCTGGCAGGCCACCTCGGGGACAGCGTCATCCGGTACTGCCAGCGTCACCAGCCCTGCCCCTGCGCGCAAGGCAGCACGCGCTGCAAGACGCGCAGCACCGGTGCGCCCCGCACCTCCCGACAGAACCACCGCGTGACCGTGGGTATATTTGTGGCCGGACGGTTCCTTGCGCAGCAGGTCGCGCAACACGGGCGTCATGACAAAATTGCGTGGCTCACGGGACATAAGGCTCTCCGATCTTCGACAGGGCACGGGCAATCATAATCCTATCGGCACGACAACCGTTGTCACGCCTTGTGTGTCCAGCGTGGCATGGACCGGCTTGGGAGCGTGAAAAGTGACCGCCAGATCGGCAGGAAAGGGTCTAGCGCCAAGCCTGCGGCCGGTGTCGCAATCATATCCGGTTGGCACATCGACGCTGACACACCGCAGGCTCTGCCCTTTGGCGTGTAACACGACAGCGTCATGCGCCTGCCACCACGCATCCAGAATCGCATCGGTGCACCTGCTTTGGCCGATGCCCAGCAAGGCATCAACCACCAGCAAGGGGCACGCTTTACCGGCCAGCGCCATCTCTTGCGGCAACCGGTCCATCGGCGCGACCTCTCCGCCGCATTCCACCCAATCGCGCGCGGCGCTGCCGGCGTCACCGGTCTTCGCAGGCGGATGGGAGGCGAAAACAGCAACGTGCCAGCCCCGCTGCCGGAGCAGGCGCGCGATCACATAACCGCCGCCGCCGTTATTGCCCGGACCGCACAGGATCAGCGCCGTACCGGCGGCGCAATCGGCATCCGGCCAGCGCCGGAAAATCGCTGTCACAACCTCCTGCCCTGCACGCTCCATCAAAGCGCGTCCCGTGACCCGCCCCGAGGCCATCGCATCCGCTTCCAACGCGCGCATTTGTGCTGCCGTCACCGTTTCCATGGGTCCTCCTGAATATTTTGTTCTTTTTCCGATTACATTTTAGGCATTGCGATTACTTTTTGATCACCATATCCGATTTGCGTGATGGCGCTCCGAAATGCTGACCAAGTCCGATTGTAGCCAATTATCAGAAATGGTCTGTCCCCAATGAGCAAAAAGGCGAGGAGTCCGGGATGAAAAAGATTGAAGCGATCATCAAGCCGTTCAAGCTGGATGAGGTCAAGGAAGCTCTTCAGGACGCAGGCGTGCAGGGCCTCTCGGTGATCGAGGTCAAGGGCTTTGGCCGGCAGAAAGGCCATACAGAGCTGTATCGCGGTGCGGAATACGTTGTGGACTTCCTGCCCAAGGTCAAGATCGAGGTTGTACTGGATGACGATCTCGTCGATGCCGCCATCGAGGCCATCATAGACGCGGCCAAAACAGACAAGATCGGTGACGGCAAGATTTTCGTCAGCCCCGTCGAACAAGCCATCCGCATCCGCACCGGTGAATCCGGCTCGGACGCGCTGTAAGTTACTCCCTATTCATGAAAGGACTTGGAGAATGAGCAAAACCGCTTTTCTTAAGATGATGAAGGACGAAGATGTCGAATATGTCGACATCCGGTTCACCGATCCGCGCGGCAAGTTGCAGCACGTGACCGTGATTTCCGATCTGGTTGATGAAGACTTTCTTGACGAAGGTTTCATGTTCGACGGCTCGTCGATTGCCGGCTGGAAGTCGATCGAAGCTTCCGACATGAAGCTGATGCCCGATCTGGCCAGCGCCTATATCGATCCGTTCTACGCGGAAAAGACCGTGTGCATCCACTGCTCGATCGTGGAGCCCGATACCGGCGAATCCTATGACCGCGATCCGCGCGGCACTGCCGAGAAGGCCGAGGCTTATCTGAAGTCGAGCGGGATCGGCGATACGGCCTATTTCGGACCAGAGGCCGAATTTTTCCTGTTCGACGATGTGCGCTACGCGATCACACCGAACAAGGTGTCCTATGAGGTTGATGCCGATCAGGCGGCCTGGAACACCGATACCGATTTCGAGATGGGCAACACCGGCCACCGTCCCGGCTACAAGGGCGGCTATTTCCCGGTGAACCCGGCCGATGACGGTCAGGATATCCGGTCGGAAATGCTGTCCACCATGAAGCGCATGGGCATGAAGGTCGACAAACACCACCACGAGGTGGCGACATCGCAGCACGAGCTGGGTCTGATCTTCGGATCGCTGACCGAGCAGGCCGACAACATCCAGAAATACAAGTATGTCATCCACAACGTGGCTCTGGCCTACGGTCGTTCGGCAACCTTCATGCCGAAGCCGATCAAGGGTGACAACGGGTCGGGTATGCATGTGAACATGTCGATCTGGAAAGACGGCAAGCCGCTGTTCGCGGGCGACAAATATGCCGACCTGAGCCAGGAGGCGCTGTATTTCATCGGTGGCATCCTGAAGCACGCCAAATCGCTGAACGCGTTCACCAATCCGACCACCAACAGCTACAAGCGTCTGGTGCCGGGCTACGAGGCGCCCGTGCTGCGCGCATTTTCGGCGCGCAACCGCTCGGGTTGCGTGCGTATTCCGTGGACAGAAAGCCCCAAGGCAAAGCGCGTCGAGGCCCGTTTCCCCGATCCGGCAGCCAACCCGTATCTGGCGTTCGCAGCTCTGCTGATGGCTGGTCTTGACGGGATCAAGAACAAGATCGATCCGGGCGAAGCCATGGACAAGAACCTCTATGACCTGCCCGCAGAAGAGCTGGCCGGCATCCCCACCGTCTGCGGATCGCTCCGCGAGGCGCTGGAAGAGCTTCAGTCCGACATGGATTACCTGCTGGCAGGCGACGTGTTCACGAAGGACCAGATCATGGCCTATATCGGTCTGAAAATGGAGGAGGTCGAAGAGTATGACATGACCCCCCACCCGGTCGAATTCAAGAACTACTATAGCTGCTGATCTTTTTGCCGCCGAATCGCGGCAAAACAGGACGGGACACAAAAAGGGCGCCTTTCGGGGCGCCCTTTTTCCGTTTTGGGCTCAATTGTGGCGGCGATGGCGGTGAAAACCCGACTTTTTCACGCCTTGCCCCAGGCTTAACGGATTTCGAACAAAAAATGCCCCATTTCATGAACGATACCGGAGCCTAATACGTCACCATGCGGAGGCTGCCATGCGCTTGGACAATACCCGGTGTACTGCCGGTCTGGTATTTCTTGGGTCCAGACCGCTTGATCTCCCGTTTCTCGCAACGCGGCTGGAACGGGTTCTGGGCGCGCGCGGTTTTGAAACCGGCATGTGCCACATGTTGTCCGACGACCACCTCAGAATGGGACTGGGGACGTTCGAGCTGCATCTGAACGCGATCGACACCGGCCACCAGAACGGTCAGCCCGGCGGGATGCACACGCTTGATATGGTGCTGAACGATGGACGCCAACCCGACAACCAGGGCGATCTTTCGGTCTCCGACGCGACGCTGACCCTGACCGTGACGATCGTGAAGCGCCCGTCAGAGCTTCCCAGCCTGCGGGACGCCGAACGCTCCACCGTGACCGCACACTCCGCGCTTGCCCTGTCCACACTGGAACTGGCGCAAGTCCTAGATCCCGATTTTGTTCAATGGTTGCAACCTGATATGATGCTTCAGACGTCGTCGTTCCTGTCCGTCCTCGAAAAGGTGACCCCGCGACGCGTGTCTGCCGCCGATCGTGCCCGCAAAGCCGAGGCCGAGCGACGCAAACGGCCGACACCGGTTTTGACCTTCCCGCAGGAACAGACAAACCGCGTCTCGCGCCTCTTTCCCGATATCGAAATCACGTGCGAGCGGCTTGAAAGCCATGCCGTGGCCGAAACGGCACCGGCCTCACCTGTCATATCGGATGAAAAATCCCGTCTGTCCTATATGCGCTCGGTCTTCGGCCGTCAGGATGTTGTGGGGGATACCACAGAGCCTTCCGAGGCGGAGGCCCTGCCCGCCGAGCCAAGCATTCCGTCGCGTCTGGCAACATGGGTCGTCTCCTTTGTGGTCGCGCTGATCTCGATGCCTGTCGGACTGGCGCTGATCGCCTACAACCTGTTGCGCGGTGAGGATCTGCGGCTTGCCCTGACCGCACTGGCGCTGACGGGCCTGTTCAGCGGTCTTGCCACGATCGGCGCGATAGATCAGGCCGTAAGCGCAATCACGGGCCAGCCGGTCGTCAGCCAGTTGCTGTCCTCTCTGCCATTCTGAGGCTCTGGCGGCCTGCGTGGCCTGCCGCCCCGATCAAACTTTCGCAAGGCGTCCCTGCTCGCAAGACAGGGGCGCTTGTTCCATTTCAGCCAAACCGTTAAGCTCCTCGCTCCCTCCAGATAAGGAAATTTGAATGATAATCGCACGTATTAGCATGGTTTTGGGGTCTTTCTGCGTCGGTATGATGCTGGGTACACCTGTGATGGCCGCGCAATGCGGTGACACGGCAGCCGGGTTTGAGGCATGGAAGCGGGATTTCGCCAATCTAGCCGCGCAGGCCGGCATCCAGCAGCGCGGGCTGGATGCACTGGCCGGCACCAGCTATGCCACCCGCAC
The DNA here is from genome assembly GCA_024636555.1 of Paracoccaceae bacterium. Lineage (GTDB taxonomy): Bacteria > Pseudomonadota > Alphaproteobacteria > Rhodobacterales > Rhodobacteraceae > Seohaeicola. Next base: position 42,638 of record JAGXGW010000079.1, read on the forward strand.
CATCGCGGCAGATCGCAACCAGCGCAGCTTTGGCTACACGCTGGAGCGGTTCATGGAGGTGCGCGGCGCCACAACCATCGTGGCGCAGGGAAAACGGCGCAAAGCCCAGAACCCGGCGTTCTATGAGGCGCTGGAGCGTCAATACGGTGTGCCTGCCGGTGTCATCATTGCGATCCACGGCATGGAAACTGCCTTCGGCAATTTCATGGGTGATAGCAATGTCGTCTCGGCCATCGCAACGCTGGCCTATGATTGCCGCCGCTCCACTTTCTTTTCGGAACATGCGCTTGCGGCGCTGCATCTGGTCGATCGCGGCACCATCACCGCGCAGACCGTCGGGGCGAAACACGGCGAGCTGGGCCATACACAGTTTCTGCCCGGCAATGTCGTCCGCTACGCGGTTGACGCCAATGGCGACGGGCGCATCGACATGAACAACATCACGGATGCCCTTGCATCGACTGCGAATTTCCTGCGCCAGAAAGGCTGGCAGCCCGGTCAGGGCTATCAGGAAGGCCAGCCGAATTTCCGCGTGATCCAGGACTGGAACGCCGCAGGGGTTTATCAGCGGGCCATCGCGATCATGGCGCGGCAGATCGACGGCTGATCCTGTGTCGTATCATGCCGCGGGCCAGAGACGATATACGGTTTCACGGTCCAACACGCTGGTATGAATACCGAAAACCACAGCCCCCGTGACGGGTAACCGCACAAGGCTCTGGCGCTCTGTCCGGAAATAACGCGCCTCTTTCGGATCATGGTCGCGGCGGGGGTCCGCCTCCCGCCGCGGGTGATGCAACGCAGGATCTTCGTACCACAAGGCATTGAAACGCCACAGCGGACGCCCGACCTTGATCCCGTCGAACAACCGCTGCACCCGCCGCGCCATCAGGTCATCATAGCTGTCCACCGGAATATGGATGCCAATCAGAGGCCGACGGAACTTTTCCGACAATGTCCAGCTTGCGGGGAAGCACAGCACGGCTGCGGTCAGCACATGCTCCTGCCCGCGTTTTTCCAGCAGGCACAGGTCTTGCTGCACCAGATGGCCCAAGGTGCCCATCGGATCGGCGAAGACCAGCGGCACGGTCACACCGTCAGGGCGCAGGACATGATCTGCCGCGACAGTGTAATCCGCGCGCGTGCCGAGAACCTGTAGAACCTGCGCCAGCAACTCCTCCGCCGCCGGGCGCGCGGCGGCCTCCATCGCCACGACCGCATCGCGCTTGTGCGACAGCAGGCTGGCCCGCTCGGCCATCTGCGCGGCAAAGGCATCATCGACGATGATCCAGTCTGCGGGGTTCATCGGCCGGGTCCCCGGCAGGCTTGCGGGCCGTGTCGGATCATAGGAAAGGCGTGATTGAAGAATGGCGGTCATCCGCGTAATTTGCGCGACATCGCAGGCGCTGTGCAAGCCACAACCTGGCTGTCCAAATGGCTCACCTTGGCGTGAGACGGCTGACACATGGGTTGCGCCGGATCAAGCGCGCGCCCAGTCTTGGACTGTACAGACAGGACCTCAAATGCCCAGCAAACGCATCACTTTCACCGGCCATGACGGAAGCCAGCTGGCCGCCTGTCTGGACATGCCCGAAGGCCCCCATCTGGCCACCGCCCTTTTCGCGCATTGCTTCACCTGCTCAAAGGATATCGCCGCCGCCCGGCGGATCGCACAAAGGCTGGCCACAATGGGGCTGGCGGTGCTGCGGTTTGACTTTACAGGGCTTGGCCATTCCGAGGGCGAGTTTGCCAATACGGGGTTTTCCTCGAATGTCGGTGATATCCGCGCGGCGCTGGCTTATCTCTCCGACAAGGGCATGCCGGCCAGCCTGCTGATCGGGCATTCTCTGGGCGGCGCCGCGATCCTCAAGGTTGCGCCCGATATCAAGGGTATCAAGGCGGTCGCAACCCTTGGCACGCCGTTCGATCCGGATCATGTCACCCACAACTTTGGCGACTCGCTCGCGCAGATCCGCAAGAATGGCACCGCCGAGGTTGATCTGGGCGGACGGCCTTTCCGGATCACGCGGGAATTTCTCGACGATGTGGAGGGCGCATCGATCAAGTCCGAGTTGGGACGGCTGCGTGCCGCACTGCTGGTCCTGCATGCTCCGCGTGACGCTGTTGTGGGCATCGACAATGCCACGCGCATCTTCACAGCGGCACACCATCCCAAAAGCTTCGTCACGCTGGATGACGCCGATCACCTGATCAGCCGCGCATCCGATGCGGATTATGCCGCCGATATGATCGCGACATGGGCCAAACGCTATCTGGACCTGCGCCCGCCCGCCCCGCCGCCCGGTGTGCCCGAAGGCATCGTGCGCGTCTCCGAGGCCGATCCTGCCGGATTCCTGCAGGATATCAACGCAGGCCCGCATCACCACGTCAAAGCCGACGAGCCGCAAGCTTACGGCGGCACCAACAGGGGCATGTCACCCTACGGATTCATATCGGCCGGCCTGGGGGCCTGCACCTCGATGACGATCCGGATGTATGCGCGCCGCAAAGGCTGGAAGCTGACGCATGTGCGCGTCGACATCAGCCACGACAAGATGCACGCGCAAGACGCGCAGGCGGGATCGGGGGACAAGATCGACAGGTTCCAGCGCGATATCTATCTCGAAGGTACGTTGACACAGGACCAACGCGCCCGGTTGCTCGAGATTGCCGACAAATGCCCGGTCCATCGCACATTGGAGCGTACAAGCAAAATTCTGACCAAACTGGTCACCTGACCGGTTGCGCCGTGAAAGCCGCTGCCTCCCGAAAGGGTGCGGATCAGGTCTGTCTGTGATGCGCCGCCCATGCGCTCTCGATCTGGGCGCATAGTTCCATCGGATCAAAGGGCTTCGTGATGACGGACAACGCGCCATTTTCCAGCATGGTGTTCGAGAAATTCTCTTCCGCCTTTGCGGTCACGAAAATCGCGGGCACATTCTCGAATCCGGGCAATTGCCGCAGCGCGGTCCATGTTTCCAAACCGTCAAGATCAGGCATCATGAAATCGAGCAGGAACAACTGCGGGTTGGTGGACGCCGCCTGTTCCACAGCCTCCCGTCCTGACGAGAACTGGTCCACATGGTAGCCGCCGACCATCTCCAGAGTGATCTTGATGATCATCCGGATGTCCTCTGCATCGTCGACATGCAGTATATTCTGAAGTTTTTCCATTTCGGCCACCTATGCGACCCACACCAGCGGGTAAGAAAAAACTGACACTCCAAACCTGCATGATCGGGTAAGACACTCACCCTTTATCAGATTGCCTTTAAGTTCAACCCAACAAACCTGAATGCACAACCCCCGCTTTAAACCAGCATCCGGTCCGCGCCCAGCCATGACGCGAAGTCATCGTCAGGCAGATTTGAGTTTGAGATTCTGCGGCGACGCATCGCCGGTGCGGCTGGCAGCAACCGAGATGACGTCAAGTTCGATAAAGAACGTCGCACCCTGTCCCAGCTTGCTTTCGTAATCAATCTGACCGTCATGGCGCTCGATGATCTTCTTCGAGATGCTCATGCCCAGTCCGGTGCCCCCCACACGGCGCTGATCGGACGAGTCGACCTGACTGAACCGGCCGAAGACGCGCTCCTTGGCATTCTCGGGAATCCCCACGCCGGTATCCTTCACGAGGATACGAACCTTGTCGCCCGTCAGCTTGACCGAGATCTCAACCAACCCGCCCTTGTGGGAGAATTTTGACGCGTTGGAGATAAGGTTCGCCATCACCTGCGACAGACGATCGGCATCGCCGTTGACATATATCTCCTCCTCCCAGTCGTGCACCTTCAGGCTGACCCCCATCTGTTCGGCATAGCTTTCGCTGAGGTTCACGGAGTCGGTGACCAGATCACGCACGTTGAGCACGTTGAACCGGAACGCCAGTTCGCCTGCCTCGATTTTCTGCAGGTCAAGCAGGTCATTGATCAGATCGGCCAGCCGCTTGCTGTTCTTGCCGGCCACCGTCAGCACCGGCTTCATCTGCTCGGGCACCGGGCCCATAACGCCGCTGTTGATCAGGTCGAGTGTGCCCTTGATCGAGGTCAGCGGCGTTCTGAGTTCGTGGCTCACAGTCGACAGGAACTGCGACTTGATCTCAAGCGCAGCCTTGGTTTTCTGGTGTTCCTCGGTAATCTCCTCGATCTGCGCCAGACCGCGTCGGTACAGGCGCAAGAAGACGAACGAGCAATCCACGATGAAATACATCACGAACGCGACCGTGAAGAATTGCAGCCATATCTCGGAATCGAGCGGAGGGCGCATGCGCCAGATGTCCCATGTCGCGATGAAAAAGAATGTCGCGCCGTAAAAGCACAACCGCAGGACCAGCGCAGGAAGGATCTGGTGGTTGTTCACCGCCGCGAACAGCGAGGCCGCGAACAAAAAGAACAGCGGCGTGAAATGCCCGCCCGACGGCTGCTGCAAGGTGATCATGATCACCGCAAGGCACAGCGCGGCGGCGCTGGCGACGGTGTTGAGCACAAGCCAGCGCATGAACCAGCGGGCCTTGACGACATCGAGATCGTGCCATTCCTTGACACGGCGGCTGAAAACCATGTCCATGACTTCGGTGAACAGGATGGCCGCGTAACAATATCCGGAAATCAGGGGATCGAAATAGAAACCGGCAAGAACCAGCGTTGCGATGAAAATGCCCTGCCGCTGCCAGATGAGGTTGTCACCGACGTTCACGAAATCCTTCAGCTGCCGGCGCAGCCGTTCCATCGAGACAGGATCGTCCTCGACTTGGAATAATTCCCTGACAAGCGCCATTTTAGACGGCTCTCCATAAACCTTGTCTGTCAAAGCCCGACAGCAAGGTTGCCCGCTACCACATTTCTTCCCGTATTAGCTATTCTTGGAATGTGACCATAAGAGGGCTAAGCAATGTCAATCTTAGATTGCTTTTCAATACCAACAGCGTAGGCGGTGGAAAATTGTGTAATTTTTAAGCCCGCAACCCTTGAGTGACTTCTGGCATGCCACAGTCGCAAGACCTCTGCGTTAATTGAGATATTTTGCGGCTGTGAACAGGATAGCCTGGTTGTTTGTGCCATCAATGACAAACTTTGGTCCCACCGGCACCGCACTCAGATTAAGGCGGCGCAGCCAACGCGACCAGATTGACGGGACGATTCCGATCACATGGGTCGCCCCTTGGTCGCGCGCGGTCTGCGTGAGCCGCGCAACCAGAGCAGCCTGCACCGCAAGGCGGCGATGGGCTGGCACGTCGTTGGAGACAAACACGCGCGAGGCTTCCCAGACACGGGAATTGACCGGGGCCTCGATAAACAGAACACTTGTGGGAATGCTTTGCAGCAACCCTTTTTGCGCGTCCCGCAGCATGTAGGAATACATCCCGCACCGCGCTGTTGTGGGTGTCAGCCGGATGCCCGCAAGGATCTCGCCGTATTCGTGCACGACGATCCAACGGCTGAGCGGTGTGTCATACTGGTCGAACTCCATCCCCTCCGCCTCAGGCAGGCTCCAGTGGAGCCGGTCAATAAAGATCGCTTTACGGGCTTTGAGAAGATTGACGAAAAGATCCCCGTATTGATGAATATTCGAGAATGACAATGTGGTGGACTTGATCTGCCCCTTCCCCAAAGTCGCCTTTTGCGGGATCCGGGGCTTGACAGCGGGCAACTCAGGCGTGATTCGGCGCACCCGTGGTCGTGCCGCCTCGACCTGCTCCACCTTAATGGGTGTCAGATCGGGAAAAATAGACCGTGCTGGATACGTGCCCGCGGCATCTCGACTATGTTTCATTGCCTGCTCATGGTGATTTTCCACCAATAGATGAGAATTCGCGCCCAGCGTCCATAGCTAAGTCATGAATTAAGTCTTTTTAATGCCTTAATTTATTCATATTTGAAAGTTTGCAACACTAATAGCAGCAGGATGACTGGCGTAATTCCGCTTGAATCACACTTTTTGCATGTGAAGCGAGTGCTTGAGCATGGGTTCGCATGAGAGTTTTGACCGTTTTTTTTTCACCGACAGGCGTATGCGCCGAAATACTCGCTCCGGCCCGGTGCCCACCACAAACTTAAACAGAGGTTAAAGCAGAAACCTGAAAGTCAGCGCGCAAACCTGCGCTGCAACCGCCGGCCCGGCAATCAGCACCAAAATGAGCGCGAAAAAAAAAGCGCAACACAGGGTTGCGCTTTCGCTTGGGTCGCGTTGAAGAAGATCAGCCGCGCGCGCGACCGACCAGTTTCCAGACAGCAGGCAGGATTGCTGCGGCCAAGGCCAGCTTCAGCGCGTCACCAATCAGGAAGGGCGTCAGGCCCCACTGCAGGATCGGCTTGTCCCAGCCATACAGCATGCCCAGCCAGATCAGGCCCGGCACGTAGATGATGACATTGCCTGCCAGCATCGCCAGCGCCATCTTGCCAGCCGAGCGGTCCCAGCCGGCGCGGGCGAACCAGCCCAGAGCAACCGTCGCCATGACATAGCCCAGAAGATAGCCGCCAGTGCCGCCCATCATATAGGAGATGCCGTTAAGATCGGCGGAGGAGCTTTGAAACACGTCAAAACCGAGCGCACCGATGATCATCCAGCCCATCATCGTGACCAGACCGAGACGTGCGCCATAGGCGGCACCTATTGTCAGCACGGCGAATGTGCCCATGCTCATCATGACAGGCGAACCTGGAACCGGCACCTTGATCTTCGCGGCGATCGCCAAAACCATGATACCCAGAACCACCAGTGCGGCCTGTTTGATCAGCAGTTGCGTGCCGTCGCGTGGCGCGACCGCCTCAACCAGAACCTTGTTCGTCAGAGCTAGCGCCATCGGCGAGCCTCCTGTTCAGTGTTAATATCGCTTCTGTTTCTGCCCTAGCGCCCGCGCCATCGCAAGACCCCGTGACACTTTCATTGCGGTCCTCCCACTTGATCCGCCCTCTCAATGCGAGTGTAGACAGAGCGCATCATGTAGTCCTTGCGCGGCCCCGTCACGCGCCATTGCACCTGCCAAACAGGCCAGCCGGTGAAATCATACTGCACTTCATATGTGTCAGGATCGCACCAATGCGCGGCCTGCGCCTGTCCGCCTTGCGGATCGAAGCGATGGAAATCACGCCCGTCCGCGAAAAAGACCGCCACGCAAGCGTCGTCCTGTTGCCAGAGATAGCGCCGCTCGGCCTGAAACGCGCCCTGCCCTTGCAGCACCAGCTGCCCCTGCTCCACCAGTTCCAGACCGCGCCCGCCTGAATCGGGGCTGAAAACGGCGGTTCCGGTGAATGTCGCATCCGGGCCACGCGCATCATCGATCTGCCGCGTCAGACGCCAGCGCCCTTCGAAATCCCGTAACGTCAGCATCGCCTGCCCTCTCCCCTTGCCGCCAAGTCTAGCCCCCGTTAAAGACAGCGCCAACCGCTGCCAACCAAGGATATCCCATGATCCCCCGTTATTCCCGCCCCGAGATGGTCGCGATCTGGTCGCCCGAGACGAAATTCCGTATCTGGTTCGAGATCGAGGCTCATGCCTGCGATGCGATGGCCGATCTGGGCGTGATCCCGCGGGAGAATGCCGAGGCGGTGTGGAAAGCGAAAGACGTCGAATTCGACGTCGCGCGGATCGACGAAATCGAGGCGGTCACCAAACATGACGTGATCGCCTTCCTGACCCATCTGGCCGAGCATGTCGGATCGGATGCCGCGCGCTTCGTGCATCAGGGGATGACCTCGTCGGATGTGCTGGATACCTGCCTGAATGTGCAACTGACACGCGCCGCCGATCTGCTGATCGCGGATCTCGAGGCGCTGCTGGCCGCGTTGAAGCGCCGCGCCTATGAGCACAAGGACACCGTCCGCATCGGGCGCAGCCACGGCATTCACGCCGAACCCACCACAATGGGGCTGACCTTCGCGCGGTTCTATGCCGAGATGGACCGCAACCTGCGCCGTCTGCGGACCGCACGCGAAGAAGTCGCAACCGGCGCGATCAGTGGTGCGGTCGGCACCTTCGCCAATATCGATCCCCGCGTCGAGGAGCATGTCTGCGCGCAGCTTGGCCTGAGCCCAGAGCCGATCAGCACGCAGGTGATTCCCCGCGACCGTCACGCCGCCTTTTTCGCCACTCTGGGCGTGATCGGCTCCAGCATCGAAAATATCGCCATCGAAATTCGGCACATGCAGCGCACAGAAGTGCTCGAGGCCGAGGAATTTTTCAGCAAAGGGCAAAAAGGCTCCAGCGCGATGCCACACAAGCGCAACCCTGTGCTGAGCGAAAACCTGACAGGCCTTGCGCGTCTGGTGCGGATGGCGGTGGTGCCTGCGCTCGAGAATGTCGCGCAATGGCATGAGCGCGATATCTCGCATTCCTCGGTGGAGCGGATGATCGGGCCGGATACGACGATCACGCTGGATTTCGCCTTGGCGCGTCTGACCGGTCTTGTCGACAAGCTCGTGATCTATCCTGACAACATGCTGGCGAATATGAACAAATTCCGCGGGCTGGTGATGTCTCAGCGGGTCTTGCTCGCGCTCACGCAGGCCGGTGTCAGCCGCGAGGACAGCTATACTTTGGTGCAGCGCAATGCGATGAAGGTCTGGGAAAAGGGTGCGGATTTCAAAACCGAACTGCTGGCAGATGCAGATGTTCTGGCCGCGTTGACGCCTGCCGAGATCGAGGAGAAATTCGATCTGGGTTACCACACCAAGCATGTGGACACGATCTTTGCCCGCGTTTTTGGAACAAAGTGACGCAGACAGATATTTTGACGAAATGGAATTGCGTGCTACCATCGGGGCTCATCCAAAAAAGGGAGTACGCAATGAAGTTGAAGACCGCATTTGCCGCACTCGCCCTGACCCTCGCCCCGATGATGGTCAGCGCTGCCTGTTCCTCCAGCCATCAGGCCATGTCCTGCGCCGAAGGCATGATCTGGGACAGCACAACCAATAGCTGCACCAAGCAAGTAAGCAGCTGATACCGCAATCCCCGCGCCCTCGCATCTTTCGCCGGGGCGCGGTGCATTTTCGCCGCCTGCCCTCCCGTCCGCGATGCAGATACGTGAACTTTCCCTAAAATCCGTATAATTTCCGCACCGCAATTCAGCGTTTCTTCACTGCTATGCCGTCAAGTATCGGCAAAGCTGGTGAGGGTGCGATGCCAAATCTTAATCCTGTTTCATTGATTGGCGCGAAAGCGCCAGGTCATCCGCCCGGCAAGGCGGCGCATTTGTCCCAACGGGAAAAGGCGGCGATTGTCGTGCGCTTTTTGTTGTCCGAGGGGGCGGAGGTGACACTAAAGCATCCGACTTTTAACCTGAGACATATCTGGCAGCCTTGAAGTAATTCCAGCACTCGTCCGGGGAGAAGAGGTCGCATATTTCCGCGAGAGCACTGAACATGTCGGTAAATGTTCTCGCCCCTATCCTGCGCAG
>JAGXGW010000011.1 GCA_024636555.1 Paracoccaceae bacterium
CAATGCGCCATGGCACGCGCCAGCTATTTGGGCAGCGCACGCGCCATGGCGCTTAGTGCCCCGCCACTGGCCTACTTTTGCACCGCCACGTGGCCGGTTTTGTCTCCGCCGTTGACACTACGGTCATCCTGGTGGGCTAATGCATGCCGGACTGCACGGCCTGCTCAGCCTGCCAGTCCTTCTGCTGGTGGCACCATTTGCGCCTGGTCTTTTTATGGTTATCCTGATTTTCGAGATGGTGCTGCATTATCATATCGATTGGGCCAAGGCGCAGATTGTGTCCCGACGCGGAATTGACGAGAGAGATAGCGCCTATTGGCACTATTTGGGGCTTGACCAGGCTGCGCATCAGCTAACCTATGTGGCCATGCTTGCAGCACTTACGGTCTAAGGTGGGCAACCTTTTCGGACGTTGAATGTCCTATAAGCTGTCGCCTCATGTCCTGCTTTCTACTGTTTCGCCAGAGCTATCCCGAATGTTCTGGCGCCGTCCCTCGATCGAGTAAAGGATCATCGGACCGATGCTGCGTAAGCGAGCACGACCTTGACGATGATAGATAAAATCACTGCCGATGCGGTCAATCACAGCCTCACTTACAGTGATTTTGCCTGGCACCGCAGCTTCCTCAATCCTTGCTGCAGTATTCACGGTGCTACCCCAAAGATCATAAACGAACCGCAATTCGCCCACTACGCCAGCAATAAGTGGCCCACTGTGAATGCCTATCCTGACCTTGATTTGTCGGCCGAGCGTGGTGCCGACCTGACGCGTTGCAAACAAGATCTCGAGAGCCGCATCGACGGCCGCGCTGCAATGGTCAAACTTGGGATTGGGTACTCCTGAGACAAACATGTAGCAATCACCGATGGTCTTTATTTTTTCAAGCCCGAAACTGGAAACCACCCTGTCATATTCCCCGAAGAGCTTGCGTAATAGCGCCAACGATTCCTGCGGGGACTGATTCATACAAAGGACAGTGAAGTCTACGAGATCAATGAAAACCACAGTTGCGTCGGCGAACTGGTCAACGATTTGTTTTTCGCCATCGTTCATGCGTATTGCGACCGATTTCGGCAAAATACTTTCGAGAAGAGCCTCTCGCTGCGCTACGGCTTCTTCAAGCGCGCGGGCTTGATCTTCCATACGGTTGAATGAGCGTTCTAATTCGTACATTACCGAGTTGTAGAATATGCCAATCTGGCCAATCTCAGTGAAAGGTGATTGTGGCACGCGCATCGATAGATCACGGTCGCGCGCTTGACGCTGCATCACTTCAAACAGCTCATTGATGTCGGTGTTTGCGTCATGCTCGCCTACATTGAGCCCAATCGATTCAATATGCTGGGACACGCGGAGAGGGAGGAAGTGATCGATCAGCCGGATTATCAAATAGCTTACGCCAAAAGCCCAGATCACAAGTATCGCCGCACCAAGAAGTTGCGCTGGTAAGCCACCGAGACCAGTTCCGAAAAGGCTGGCAGCAACTAATCCCCATAGCCCACAAAACAGATGAACGGGCACCGCACCCACCACATCATCAATCCTGAAGCGTTCGAGCAGGCGGTCGCCCCATAGCACAATCGCACTGGCGACCGCACCTGCAAGAATGGATTGACCGAGTGAGAACAAGTCGCAGCCAGCCGTCACAGCAACGAGTCCGCCCAGTCCGCCATTCATGGTGAAGAACACATTTGGCCTACCGCTTATGTACCATGACAGCGTCATGCCCCCCAATACTCCGGCTGCACCTCCAGCCAAGGTGTTTACGAAAATGGTAGGTACCCTCTCGTCGAAACCAAGCGAGCTGCCGCTGTTAAAGCCGAACCAGCCGATCCATAGAAGGAAAACACCGAGCATGGTCATTGGCAGGTCCGAACCATTGAACCTCCGCGACCCTCCACCTGACAGAAAACGCCCTTCGCGGGGACCGATCACAATGACCGCAGCCAGTGCGATGCAACCACCGAGCGCATGGACCACGCCAGAGCCAGCGAAATCGCGGAAACCGATTTCTCCAAGCCACCCGACAGCGGTCCCTGCCGCATCGGTTGCCCATGCCCAGTGGCCGAAGACTGGATAGATCAATACAGCCGTTAAAGCAGTTAAAACGAGATATCCGTGGAAGCTGCACCGCTCGGCGACTGCACCAGAAAGGATAGTGGCCGCAGTTCCCGCGAAAACGGCTTGAAAGACAAAATGCGCAAGATCTGCGGGTCCCGTTGATACCTTAGCTATTCCTCCAATGCCTATCAGACCTGCTGCGCTCGGGCCGAACATGAGCCCGTATCCAATTAGCCAAAACAAAATAAAAGATAGTGAAATATCGGCTATGTTCTTGAGCGCAACGCTGATGTTGTTCTTTGTCCGGGTAATCCCGGCCTCGACGCACATAAAGCCAACCTGCATCGTGAAAACAAGGACGGTGCATAGAAACACCCAGACAAGATCCAAATCGGACATTCCCAGTTCCCAAACAGCAAAATATGTTCAAAACGCTAAAGCTTTGAAACTGCAAAGTCTTGCAAAAACTGCAAGACGGAACTGGTTTGCGGCCTGCGCGGCGAGCGTCTGTGGCTCTTACTCGATAGTGCGGGTTATGTTTTCATCAAGTCGCCGCGCCAGAAGGCGAAGCATGTAGAAGGCAAATGCTGGATCTTGGTAATAAAGCCGAACAAAATCCTCCTCGCGCATAGTGGCAATCTCACATTTTTCGACGCACCGCGCAGTCAGCGTTCGAGTGCCCGTCTCACTGAAGAAAGCGACTTCACCGAAGATCTCGCCGGGTGCAAGATGCGCTTCGATCTCTTCGAGAACAACAAGACCCGACCTCAGGATATAAATTTTGTCTGCCACGTCGCCGCGTCTGAAAAGTATTTTGCCAGCAGCTGCCGTAATAGTAGGGAGCATCGCATCCATACCCGCGGGAACGTTATTTTCTGAGCGGACCGCTCGAATTCTGCGTGACAGGTTTAGGATCTGTGCCAGCCTGAAGCAGTTAAATGGTAAAAGGATAGCGTGAAGCACCAGAATAGGCATTGCTGCACTTGTGAAGCCAAATACGATAAACAGAATATTAGAGGAAATGGCTGCGACGCGAAGAGGTAGCATAGTCTTCATTGCGTAGGCAATAAATGTCATGATTGCTGCCGCCCAGCCGATCATGTTCACATAAATGTCTTCCACCACAGCTCCATCGCAAGCACTTGGTCGACTGCCCAGCTCATTGAGGAGCACGCTATATCTGTTGTAAGTATTTGGGTTGAAGTTGCAAGCAGCGCGCTGCCTGGCGAACTGAGTGGCATGCAAGATAAAGCAAATGACAACCACTGTCCTGCTAAGCGTCACATTTTTAAAAGATCGCCGCATGTGGGGCGTTGAACTCGCGTGCTTCCTCGTGGGGCTCACGGGTGACGTATCGCGCCTCCGCTTTCGCGCAGCAGATTTCCTTGGATGGACAGGCCTGACAGGTCGCAGCGTACAGCCGGAGTAGATGCGGCGCTGCATCTTCCTGTGGCCGTTTCCTCGTCATCTGCAGTGTTGTCTGAGGCTGTCGGCATTTATCTGACGCAGAAGGGCACAGGGAAGTCTGTGACCTTCCACAGAGCCGCAGAGAGAGCCTGTGGCTATGCGTCAGCACGCATTTGCACCTTGGTCCATGTCAAGAGGATCAGACAATGAATCAAATCTCGCCCGATGCCCGCATGTAGAGTGCTTCAGGCCCGGACTGCTTGGCTGTGATCCGGTCAGAATGAAAGAGGTCGATGTAATGGCGCCTGCAAGATCAAGGAACGGGCGTCAGTGTTGCCGAACAAGACGCAGACGCCAGTGCGTTTCGATAACGCCGAAGGCATTCGGGCATCACTGGACAGACGGATACAAGACCCGCTCATGATCGGATCTGAATTCCTTTGACCGGGCCGTCTGCACGGACGGCCCCATTGCGGCCATTGCCTTGGACTGATGACACCGCAGCGCGGCTTTCGCGGTCTTGTTACACGTGCCTTCTTCCAGCATTTCGGATGTGCGGATGACGGCGGAGCGGACTTGCTCAGGCGGGCAGGGCTTCCACCCGGTCCGCCTCCCATTTTCCGGCACTTTGCAGAATCCGGTCCGGGTTGCGAAAAGCCTTGCGCAAGATGGCCTCGTAGAGAGCTGCTTCCTCTGTTCGACTTACAGGACCAGCGATGCCGGTCAACTTTTGCAGCGCCACCTTCAGTGCATCGACAGTGCCCGAACCTTCGTCGAATTGGGCCTTTTTTCTCCACACCAGATCCGCGGGCAACAGATCCGCGCAGGCCTTGCGCAAAATCCATTTCTCGGTCGTTGCGCCGGTTGCCTCTGCCGCGCTTGCGTTTGTGCGACAGAGTTTCCACGCGGCCGGGATCGACTGCGCGAAATTTATCAGATCGCGGTCAAGGAAGGGCGTACGCGCCTCGAGACTTTCAGCCATGGTGACGCGGTCGACCCTTTGCAGGTTGATGTTATGCATGGTCCCAAGGCTGCGGGTCAGTTCATCGGCCAACGCCCGTGGATCGTCGACATAGCCGTGGTGATAGGCATAGCCGGCGAACAACTCATCCGCACCCTCGCCGGTCAGAACCGCCTTGACCTCGCGTCGCGCCAGGCGCGCGGCGAACAGCGTCGGGATCGCGCTGCGCACGAGATCCACATCGGCGCTTTCAAGATGATAGATGACGTGGGGAAGGTTATCGGCAACGTCTTGGGCAGTGAACGCATATTCATGATGCGCGGCGCCGATATGGTCGGCGACACGACGCGCGGCGACGAGGTCGGGCGAGCCCTCGGTACCAACCGAGAAGGTCTTGAGCGGCCCCTTGCCAGCGTCCGTCAGGATTTTCTGTGCGATGGCCGCGATGATCGAGCTGTCGAGCCCTCCCGAAAGAAAAGATCCAACCTCCACATCGGCTACCATCCACTTGGCCACGGCCTCTTCGAGAACCAGGCGCAGCTCTTGCGAGGTCCGCTCGATATCCGCGCCGGGTTCGGGCGTGGCCGCCCCATGGGGCTTACGGTACCACTGCCTCCATCCGTCGCGGCTATCGTAGAGCGATCCGGGCGGGATCGCCTCGATCTTGTCCACCTCCACGCCGTCGAATGCTTTCAACTCGGACGAAAAGGCGCGGCCATTTCCCATGTGTGCGACATAGAGCGGCTTGATTCCAAGTGGGTCGCGCGCCGCGATGATCCGGTCCTTGGTTGCAAGAACGAAAGCAAACATCCCGTCGAGCTTGCTGATCCAGCGGCTTTGGCCCGATCGGAAAAGGTGGAGGATCGTCTCGCTGTCGCTGGCCGTCTCGAAGATGCTTGGCCCCAGGATGGCGCGCAGGTCGGCGTGGTTGTAGATCTCCCCGTTCACCACCAGAAGATCGTCTGTCTGATAGATCGGCTGCGCACCGTCGTTTGGCCCTATGATCGCAAGACGGCAGTGCGCCATGACCACCGGGCGGTTCGGAAGCCTGGACACCTGAACGGCATCAGGCCCTCGGTGCGCAATTCTTGCAATCATGCTGGTCGCCAGCGCTTCGTCACCGACATTCCAGAGGCAGACAAATCCGCACAACTTTTTTCCTTTCCTGAACGTCTTTTGTTGGGCCATTTGTGGTAACCCGCCGATTACAGAGGAAGATACCACCTTTGTCCGATGAGGTCGATCAATTGAGCACTGGTGACAGCTTCGGGTTTCAGGCCTGCGCAGGTGTCCGCAACTGGATGGAGTGCACAGCGCGAAAGCCGTTGAAGGTGCTGTGGAGACGTCTACTGTCGCAGGCATGAGGAAACGGGATCACATGCACGCATTCTTTCGGCGCGCCGGGGCGCTAGCAGCCTTTGTCGCACTGCTCTGGGCGGTCCAGGTTGTCAATTGGATCATCGGCTACGGCTTCAACCCGGCCTTCGGCCTGATCCCCCGGCATGTCAGCGGGCTGGATGGCGTCATCGCGATGCCCCTCCTGCACGGAAGCTTCGCGCACCTGATGGCCAATACGCCGCCGTTATTGGTGATGGGTGGGCTGCTGGTGGCCACTGCCACGCGGGCCTTGCTGGCTGTGAACGCCGTGGTGATCGGCCTCGGCGGCGCTCTCGTCTGGCTGTTCGGAAGCTCCGCCATCCATATCGGTGCGTCAGGGCTGGTCTTCGGCTGGTTCGGCTTCCTCGTGGCGCGTGGCCTCGTGGATCGCTCGCCGGTCACGCTGGGCGCGGCACTGCTGGTTGGTGTGCTCTATGGCTCTATTCTCTGGGGCGTTCTGCCCGGTCAACCTGGCGTCTCATGGGAGGCTCACCTGTTCGGCGCTATCGCGGGCGCAGCCGCTGCATTCCTGGTACGAACACACGTCCATGCGCCGCGCCTCGGTGGCGTCGATCAGGAATGAAGCAGTGCACTTCGGCCCAGACCGCTCATTCGTGCCTCGTGCGGCGGAGGGCCGGAGGCATCCCGATGCTGACCTGCACCCCTTATCGGCAGTGACGCTCTACGCCATTGTGATACCCCTGAGGGCGCAAGGCACTGCAATCGCAGCCGGCTCCGTGATATGGAACAAGGTCATACGATACGCCCGCGCGGGTATACTGCCCCGCTAACCGGAGAGCCTATGGCACACCCCAAAAAGCAGATGTCGCTGGTCGCCGATGTGGGTGGCACGAACTCGCGGGTGGCACTGGCCGACGGACCGCGGGTAATCAACGCCACAATCCGGCGATACCGGAACGCGGAATTTCCTGGGTTCGCGCGTGTGCTTCGCCGCTTCATCGCGGAACAAAATGACGTGGAAATAGCTGCTGCCTGCATTGCGGTCGCAGGCCCCGTGCAAAACGGGCGCGCGACGATGACAAACCTCGACTGGACCGTAGATGCCGAGACGGTGGCACAGATGACGCAGGCCTCAACCGTATCGGTCCTGAACGATTTGCAAGCACAGGGATATGCCCTCGATCATATTCCATCAGACAGCATCCGCTCGATCATACCCTGCGGCGCGGCCGACCCGTGTGCAAACCGGCTGGTGATTGGCGTCGGGACCGGGTTCAACGCCGCCCCCGTCTATGAGACAAATGCCGGGCGCGTCGTTGCGGCATCGGAAAGCGGGCAGGTCACACTGCCGGTGCGTAACGAAGCGGATCTGCGGCTCTGCCGCCATATCTCGCAGCAGGGCGCTATTCCGGCGGTCGAGGATGTGCTGTCGGGACCCGGGCTGGAGCGGATCTATGCCTGGATGGGCGCGGACGCGGGTGATCCGCGCACGGCTTCGGCAAGGCAAATCATGGCCGACTGCGCGGATGGAGGCGATGAACGCGCGGTCGCCTCCGCGCGTTATTTCACGCGGATGCTCGGAACCGTGGTCGGTAATCTCGCGCTGATCCATCTGCCTTTCGGGGGGATTTTCCTGGTTGGCGGGGTCGCCCGGGCTTTCCGACCATTTCTGACCGATTTAGGTTTTGTCGAGGCGTTTCGTAATAAAGGTCGCTTTGCCGACTTCATGTCCACGTTCGGCGTGAGCTTGATCGAAGACGATGATGCAGCACTGACGGGGGCGGCAACGCATCTGGTAAGGCGCCTCAAGGATCCGGTCAGATGATCCCCGGCTGACGCGGGATTTGCCATTTTGCTTTTTGTATAACCGTCATCATCACTTAGGTTGATCGTCTACCACAAATCCGGGGCGAGAAGCTCGGACCGGCCCTGAGCAGCGTCAGGTTGCTCAAGGTGTGCAGGATGGCGTTCCGTGCAATAGCCTTGCCTGCGTCTTCCGAGGGGGACCGATTGCCCCGTCCTCATGGGCCCAGTCATCGCCCAATGTCAGCCGGTCCAGTCCATGCCGGCGGCGCGGCCCAGAACCACGGCGCTCAGCAGGCCGTTGCCGGACAGATAGCCGCTGTCGGCGGTGCCCGATACGCCGCAAGCTGCACCACCTGCCGCGTGCAGGTTGGGAAATGTGCTGCCGTCGCTGTGGCGAACGCGGCCTGTGCCTGTCACATCCAGCCCGCCTTGCGTGTGAAAGAGCGCGCCTGTCACCCGTACCGCCGCATAGGGCGGGCTGAGCGGTTGGGTCTGGAAAGTGCGCCTGAAGGTATCGGTGCCGCCATGCGGAATAGCGGCCAGCGTTCTGGCAAGTGCGGCGGCGGGTAGTCCTGTTTCCGCGGCCAACCCTGCAACGGTATCAGCAG
This sequence comes from Paracoccaceae bacterium, assembly GCA_024636555.1. Lineage (GTDB taxonomy): Bacteria > Pseudomonadota > Alphaproteobacteria > Rhodobacterales > Rhodobacteraceae > Seohaeicola. Next base: position 8,183 of record JAGXGW010000011.1, read on the forward strand.
TCTTGACCGCCCCCTGTGCCTCGGCCGCCTGAAAATCGGCGAACTGACGCGCGATGGCGGCAATGCGGGCGTCGAAAACGGCCCATGCCTGCCCCTGCGGCTGGCCCAACACGGCGCGCGCCGCCTCGGAATAGCCCTGCGCCTCATTCCAGAAGCGCTGCCCCTCAAGGTTGACCTGCACGCCGCCTTCGGTGATCACCGCCCATGTGATCAGGATGCCATGCGGATGGGCCACGTTGCCATGGCCCTGATAAGCCCCCAGATGGCGGGTTTGTGCCCCCAGCGCCTCACCCCAGAGCACCGCCTCGCCGCGGTTGCCGTCATGGCCGAACCACAACGCATCCGCAATGGCAGGCATATGCGCGGTCACCATCGCGCGATTGCCGCCATAGCCGTTGCAGGCAAGGATCAGGCGCTGACAGCCGATGGTCTCGGTACTGCCATCGGGCAGGGAGACCGTGATGCCGGTGACGGTTTTGCCCTCGGCATGCAGGACGGTGGCGCGGCGCTCGCAGATGATGTCGATCCCCTGCGCTTCGCAGGTCTGGCGCAAACGGTCCACCAGTTCCGCGCCGGAGCGTGTGGGCAGGCCGTGCATCCGGCGGCGCAAATGGCCGGGATAGTCAAAATCCGTCACGACCGAGAAGGGCAGGCCAAAGCGGTCTGCCAGCCATTCGATAGCGGGGCCGGAGCCATGTGCGAGGGCATCTACCAGTGCGGGGTCATTCTCGTCATGGGCCTTGCGCTGGATATCGGCTGCGAATAGCGCCGCGTCGTCGTTAATGCCTGCCGCGCGCTGGAACCGTGTGCCCGCCGCAGGGATCAGCCCTGCTGACAGGGCGGTGGAGCCGCGCGGCAGGCTGTCCGCCTCGATCACCAGAACCTCTTGCCCGGCCTCTTGCGCGGCCAGAGCGGCGACCATCCCGCAAGCGCCCGCACCGATGACGAGTGTCTGCACCGCAAGATCGAAACCCTGTTCGGGCGTGGCGGCGATCTGCATGGCTCAGCCCTTGTCCTGTCCGTCGAAACGCTGGCCTGTCGCCAGCATTTCGGGCGTGCCGATGCGGGCGTTCAACCCGTCGAAATCGAACATCCGGTCGGAAAACGGGGTGTTCGACCCATGCGCCCGCAGGCTGGCGTAATAGTCCTGCGCGGTGCGCGCCAAGGCCCGCACGATGCCGCCGGGAAAAATCACGATATCAAAGCCGAGCGCCTGCAAATCGGCGGCAGAGGTGATCGGCGTATGGCCGCCCTCGACCATATTCGCCAAAAGCGGGACGCGGCCCCGAAAGGTGCGCGCGACGGTCGCCAGTTCCTCACCGGAGCGGGGGGCCTCGATGAACAATACATCCGCACCAGCCGCGACATAGGCCTCGGCCCGGTCCATGGCGGCATTGAACCCTTCCACGGCAATCGCATCGGTACGTGCGATGATCAGCGTCGTGTCATGCGCGCGGGCCTCGGCCATCGCGGCGATCTTGCCGGCCATTTCCGCCACCGGAATCAGCGACTTGTCCGCCAGATGACCGCAGCGCTTGGGATAGGTCTGATCCTCAACCTGCAGGGCTGATGCGCCTGCTCGCTCGTAAAGCCGCATCGTGCGCTGGGCGTTCAGCGCGTTGCCAAAGCCGGTATCGGCGTCGATGATCACCGGCAGGCCGGTGCGGTCGCGGACCAGCGCCATCGTATCGGCCATTTCCGACACCGAGGTCAGGCCGATATCGGGCCGCCCGAGCCGCGTGTAGGCGACAGCGGCACCGGAGAGATAGAGCGCCTCGAACCCGGCCTGTTCGGCGAGCGCGGCGGTCAGCCCGTCATAGACGCCGGGAGCGATCAGGATATCGGGCGCGCTCAGACGATCCCGCAGGCTCATGGCGTGGCCTCCAGCAAGGCGATGGTTTCGGCGCAGGTCATCACATGGGTGACCGTGCCCAGCGAGACCAGTGTGGCGTCATGCACATCCTGCTTGAAGGCGGCGCACCCGTCCGCGAGCATGATGGTTTCGATGTTGCGCAGATGCGCGTCGCGCAGGGTGCTGGCGACACCGCCGTTGGTCACGATCCCGCCCACAATCAGAGTGTCGATGTCCAGCGCGCGCAGGATATATTCCAGCCGTGTCTGGTAAAAGGCGGAATAGGCCACCTTTTCCACGGTATAATCGGCGGGTGCCAGCGTATCGACAAGGTTGTGGCCAAAGCTGCCGGGGGCGAAATCACCTTTGGTCAGAAAGGGACGCAACTGTTTGAGATGCGGCGCGATCAGCGGCGCACCACCCGGTCCGGGCACGAGCGTGAACTGTGCCGACACGTAAGTGCCCCCCTTGGCGCGCAAGGCATCGCGGACGGGGGCCACGCGGGCGGGCAGGGCCTTGATCGCATCCGCGCCCTGACCCGCGCGGCCATAGGCACCTTCGGGGTGCAGGAAATCGTTTTGCAGATCAATGGTCAGCAGCGCCGTGCGCTGCGGGTCGATCGAGGTCAAAGCGCCCATGGATCAGGCCTCCTGCCGTGTGATGATGGTGTTGCCGAAAGCATCGACCGTGCCGGTCAGGCCCGGTTCGATCAAGACGGTGGTGTCGGGTTGCTCCAGAATGGCGGGGCCGTGGATCACGGCACCGACCGGCAGATCGAGCCGGTTGTAGATGGCGGTGTCATGCCAGCGGTCGCCGAAATGCACCTTTCGTTCACCCTTGCGGGCGTCCTCGGACGTGCCTGTGCCACGCGGCGCAAGGGTGGCGAGGTCGAACTTGGGCCGCCGCCCCGTCACGGCCGAGCGCAGGTTCATCACGCGCCGCGCGCCTTTTGGCAGCAGGCGGCCATAGGTGGTCTTATAGGCCGCGTCGAACGCCGCCGCGATCTCGGTCTGCGTGGGTGGCACAACGCGCCCGTCCGTGATCGCCACAGGCAAAGGCACCGCCACCGTATGGGTCTGCCCGACATAGGCCATGTCCAGCTCGAACGCAGTCTCGCGCGCCTCGAACCGTGTCTGCGCCGCGTCCAGCATCGCCAGACCCTGCTCCATATGCGCCTGCATGAAGGCGGCAAGGCTTGCCTCGTCCAGTCCGTCCACCAAGGTGTTGACCGTCTGCACGAAATCCTGCCGCATATCGGCGATCACGCAGCCCATAGCTGAGGTGACACCGGGATAGCGCGGCACGATGGCGCGGGCGAGGCCGACATCGGCCAGCATCGCGCCGGAATGCAGCGCGCCACCGCCGCCGAACGGCATGAAGGCAAAGCGTTTGGGATCAAAGCCGCGCTCGATACTGACCAGCCGGATCGCGCCTGCCATGCGACTGTTGGCGACACGCAGGATCGCCTCGGCCGCGGCCAGCGTATCAAGACCAAGGGGTTGGCCGACATGTTCGTCAATCGCCTTTGCCGCGGCCTCGGTATCCAGCCGTGTCAGCTTGCCGCCGATGGGATTGTCCGGATCGATCCGGCCCAGAACCACATTGGCATCCGTCACCGTGGGGCGCGTGTTGCCAAGGCCGTAGGCCACAGGGCCGGGGTTTGACCCCGCACTTTCCGGCCCGATCATCAGCAATCCGCCCTTGTCCACCCAAGCGATGGAGCCGCCGCCCGCGCCGATCGTCGTGATCTCGATCATCGGCGAGCGCACAACCATGCCGAAATCGATCGAGGTCTGCGGCGAGAGCATCGACTTGCCCCCCGCGATCAGCGACACGTCGAAACTGGTGCCGCCCATATCGCCAGTGATCACATCGGGAAAGCCCGCCGTCTGCGCAATATAAGCCGCAGCAATCACGCCCGCTGCAGGGCCCGACAGCGCCGTGCGCACCGGCAGGCGGCAGGCGGTATCCACCGCCATCACGCCGCCGTTGGACTGCACGATCATGAACTCGCCGCCGAAACCGCCGCGTTTCAGCGCAGTCTCCAATCGGTCGAGATATCCCGACACTTCGGGTTGCAGATAGGCATTCAGCGCGGTGGTGGAAAAGCGCTCGAACTCGCGGATTTCGGGCAGGATTTCGGAGGAAGCGGAGACATGGCTGTTGGGCCACATCTCCCTGAGCGCGGCCACAGCAGCGGCCTCGTTCGCGGGGTTGGCATAGCTGTTGGCGAACATCACAGCGACAGCGGCGCAGCCTTGATCGAGCAGGGTCTGCGCAGCCGCGCGCACCGCGTCCAGATCGACGGGCGTGCGGATCGACCCATCTGCCAAGGTCCGTTCCGGCACCTCAAGGCGCAGATCGCGCGGCACGACGGGGGTGAAATCCCCGCGCAGCCCCCATGTGCGGGGACGGTCGCGGCGGCGCATTTCCAGCACGTCGCGCAGCCCCTCGGTGGTGATCACACCGATCTTCGCGCCCTTGCGTTCCAACAAAGCATTGGTGCCTGCGGTGGTGCCATGCACAACGACCGCAACGCTGGACAGGTCCGCCACTTGCCGCGCGATCCCGTCCAGAAATCCGCCTGACTGGTCGGGGCGCGTGGTCGGCACCTTGGCCACGGTGGCGGTGCCTGCCGCCTCGTCCAGAACGAACACATCCGTGAATGTGCCGCCGACATCGACGCCGATCATGCGGCCTGCGGTTGCTGCATCGCTCATGCCTGCGCCTCTTTCCATGCGGTTCCGTATAGTTTGTCAGCCTCGGCTTGCGTGATCAGCCCCAAAGCCACATCGCGCGCCACTGCCTGTGCAGAGCGATCTGAAGCCGGACCATAGCCACCACCGCCGGGTGTTTCCAACCGGACGGCCTGGCCCTGCGTCAGCTTGATGCCGCGCATTTTTGACGCCAGCGGCGGGTGATGCCACCCGTCCGCCTGCTCATAGGAAAAGACGTTCATCGCCGCCTCGCCACCACCGGCAGCACCCTTTGGGGCAAAGCGCCCGCGTTCGCCGAACAGGAAGGCCTCGGCGCCGTTCTCCTCCAGCACCTCGATCTCATACACAGCGCCCAGCCCGCCACGATGCGCACCGGCACCCGCACTGTCAGGCCGCAGCGCCCACTTGCGGAACATCACAGGATAGGCGGCCTCGAGGATCTCCATCGGCGGGATCGTCGCGGTGGAAATGGGCGCGTTGCCGTGGTTCAGCCCGCCACCTTCCGGCGAGCCGCCATGCCCGCCACCGTAAAAGCTGAACATCACCCAAGGCTGGCCATTGCTGCGCTTGCCGGCAATCGACAGGGCGTTGATCGTGCCATAGGCATTGGCGACCACGCGGTCTGGCGCGGCCTGTCCGGCGGCGGCGAAGATCACGTCGATCATCCGCAGGATCGTTTCGGTATAGCCGCCGACGGGGGCAGGAAACTCCGCCGCCAAAAGCGAGCCTTCAGGGATACGCACATCAATGGGGCGCATCACGCCAGCATTGGCGGGCAGCGCCGGAAAGATATGCTTGATCGCGACATAGGCGGTGGCAACAGCCGTGGGCAGCGCGATATTCACCGGACCCGCGCAGCGCGGGGCGGTGCCCTCGAAATCCAGCACCATCCGGTCGCCCTTGATCTCCAGCGCCACCTTGATGGGCAGGGCGACATCGGTGATCCCGTCGTTGTCGAGATAATCCACCGCTTCCCAACGGCCATCGGGCAGGGCCGTCAGTTCGGCCCGCATCAAAGCCTCGGCGCGGTGCCCCAAAGCGTCCAGCGCGGCATGGACGGTTGCGGCCCCGTATTCGTCCAGCAATTCATCCATCCGGCGCACGCCCAGATCCAGCGCGCCCAACTGGCCGTTCAGATCGCCCATGGCCGATTGCGGCAGGCGGGTGTTGCGCATCAGAATGTCGATGATATCGGTATTCACCTCGCCGCCCCGCGCCAGACGGACGGGAGGCAGCACAAACGCCTCCTGAAAGGCATCTGTCGCGGCGGGGTTGTAATTGCCGGGAACAGCGCCGCCCACATCATGCCAATGCCCGACAGAGGCGAGATAGCAGAACAATTCCCCATCGCGGAAATAGGGCCGCACCAGCCGCATATCCGACAGATGCGTGCCGCCCAGATGCGCGTCGTTGAAGATATAGATATCACCGTCGCGCAACTCGCCATGTTCGGCGGCCTTGTCGATCACCGCTTTCACCGCAAAGGACATGACGCCCACGAAGATCGGCAGGCCGGATTTACCCTGCACCAGAGTGTCGCCGCTGACGGCGTGATACAGACCATGGCTGGCGTCATGCGCCTCGGCGATGATCGGGTTGAAGGCGGCGCGGAACAGGGTCGCGTCCATCTCGTCGGCGATCTGTTCCATGCGTCCGGCCAGCACGGCCAGCGTGATCGGGTCGATATCCTTTGCCTGTGTCATGCTGCTCCTGCTGCTTTTGTTTCGGCGATGTCGTTCCAGACATCCTGCCTGGTGATCCGTCCGGCTGTGATCTCGAAACGGTCGATATAGCGGATGCCCTCGAACGCCGTGCCATCGGGCCATTCGCCGAAAAGCGTGCCGCGTACATAGACCACGGCGCAGCCGTCACCTTGCAGCGCCTCGAACGCATCGTAGGTCTTCTTGACGAAGCTGTAGCGCGGTTTTGACCATGCGATCAGCGCCTCAAGCGTGGTCAAACCTGCGGCGCCGGGAAAGTTCATCACAAAGCCGTCGCCCAGCATGGCGCGGGCACTGTCCAGATCGCGGGTTTCCATCGCGGCCAGATAATCGCGCACGATTGTGCAGGGATCGGGCAGGGCAGGCGCGCCGCTGCGATGGGTGCCGCCGCGCATGTAATGCGCCGTCGGCATCTCGTGCAGAATCACCGTGATGGCATCGGGGGTGGCGGGCACGACCAGTTGCACCGCATCGGTCAATGCCTTGCCCAGACGGGTTTTGGCATCGTCGTCATAGCCGATCAGCAGATGTGCCTCGATAATGGGCATCGTGCTTTCCCTCCGTATAACCTGTATCTTTGGTAATACAGATAACAGTACCTGAAAAGATCAAATATTCGCTGTCCTGTGTTACGGTTTGCTTGCTTTTCTGAAAGCCGTTGTTACCATCGGTCCCGAATCCGCCCTGTTCGGGGCGTTTGGGGGATGCTTTGAACACGCAGGCCAGAACAGGACTTCCGGAAGGTGGAAAGGCGCGCAGGGTCTATCTGTTGCTGCGCGACGATCTGTCGAACGGAACCTACAGCCCCGGCACCACCCTGCCGGGCGAGCAGCGTCTGGCCGAACTGCATGCCGTGTCGCGGGTCACCATCCGTCGCGCATTGGACGCGCTGGCCGCCGATGGCCTGATCGAGAAACGTGCCGGAAGCGGCAGCGTGGTGCGCGCGCCGGACGCGGGTAGCGCGACGCTGGCGGCCGATTTCACCACGCTGATCCCGCAGCTTGTCGCGATGGGCCAGTCCACGACGGCGCGGCTGCTGTCCTTCTCCTACGGTCCGGCCCCCGATGTGGTGGCAACCGCGATGGCGCTGCCGCAGGGCGGGCGGGTGCAGACGGCAGTACGGGTGCGTCTGGTCGAGGGGCGACCCTTCTCGCATCTGACGACCTATGTGCCCGAAGCCATCGCCACCAATTACACTGAGGCCGATCTTGCCACGACGCCGCTTTTCCGCCTGCTCGAACGCTCCGGCGTGCAGGTCGATGCGGCGCACCAGTCTGTCACCGCCACGCTGGCCTCGCCCGACGTGGCCGAAGCGCTGGGCGTCTCTGTGGGATCGGCCCTGCTGTCGTTGCGCCGCGTGGTACGGGATGTGAACGGGCAGGGGGTGGAATACCTTTCGGCCTTGTACCGTGCGGATATTTTCCGGCTGGAAATGTCGCTCAACCGCGTGGGTCTTGGCGCGGAGCGGCATTGGGAACCGGTGATCGGGGATCAGGCCAGCCGGGAGGCGCCGGAATGACCGTGCAGCCCCGCAGCCTGTTCGACAAGCTCTGGTCCGCGCATGAAATCCTGCGCCGCGACGACGGCTCGTGCCTGCTGTGGGTGGACCGGCATCTGGTGCATGAAGGCTCGCACCACGCCTTTGCCAAGCTGGCGGATCGTGGCCTGCCTGTGGCCGAACCCGCTTTGACCATCGGCGTGGTCGATCACTATGCGCCGACGCGTGACCGCGACCGGATCAACGATCCCGATATCGCGCGGATGATCCGCACGCTGGAGCAGAACACCACGCGTCACGGCATCCGCTGCTTCGGTCTGCGCGATCCGCGCCAAGGCATCGTGCATGTGATGGGGCCGGAACAGGGCCTGACCCTGCCGGGGCTGCTGATCAATTGCGGGGACAGCCATACCTCCACGCACGGAGCCTTTGGCGCGCTGGCCTTCGGGATCGGTGCGACCGAGGTGGCGCATGTGCTGGCGACGCAGACAATTTGGCAAAAGCGCCCCAAAACGATGCGAATCACGGTCAAAGGGCAGTTGGGGCCATCGGTCACCGCAAAGGATCTGGCGCTGTCGTGGATCGCCGAACTGGGCGCGGATGGCGCGCGCGGACATGCAATCGAATACGCAGGACCGGCGGTCGAGGCACTGAGCATGGAAGGCCGCATGACCCTGTGCAACCTCTCCATCGAGGGCGGCGCGCGCTGTGGCATGGTGGCCCCCGATGACGTGACCTTCGCCTATGTCGAAGGCCGGCCTTTCGCGCCGACAGGTGCTGCATGGGACAGTGCGGTCGCGGACTGGCGCGCCCTTGCCAGTGACGCTGACGCCATGTTCGACCGTGAGGTGACACTGGACGGCGCGGCGATTGCCCCCACCGTCACATGGGGCACCAGCCCGGAAGAAGCGCTGCCCATCACGGCCAACCTGCCCGATCCGGCCCAACTGCAAGGCGCGCGCGCCGATCAGGCCCGCGCCGCGATGGACTATATGGGCCTGACGCCCGGACAGCGGATCGAGGGCACGCAGGTGGATCAGGTCTTCATCGGCTCCTGCACCAATGGCCGGATCGAGGATCTGCGTCTGGCCGCCGCCGTGCTGTCGGGGCGCAAATCCAGGGTGCCAGGTCTGGTCTCGCCCGGCTCTGCGCTGGTCAAGCTACAGGCCGAACAGGAAGGGCTGGACCGGATCTTCATCGAGGCCGGTCTGGAATGGGTCGATGCAGGCTGTTCGATGTGTGTCGGCATGAACGGCGATCTGGTGGAGCCCGGCAAGCGCTGCGCCTCCTCGACCAACCGCAACTTCAAGGGACGGCAGGGGCGCGGCGCACGCACGCATCTGATGAGCCCTGCCATGGCCGCCGCCGCTGCCGTGACCGGCACCCTGACGGATGTACGCCCGCTGCTGGACGGGAGGGTGTGACCATGGCGGGCTGGCACAGCATCGAAGGCCCCGCCGTGGCGTTGCCGCAAGACAATATCGACACCGACCAGTTGATCCCCGCGCGATTCATGTCGGTGCCGCGCAAGGATGGATACGGCCCCTATCTGTTGCATGACCTGCGCTTTGACAGCATGGGCGCTCCGCGCGACGGGATGCCCCTGAACGCGCATCCCGAGGCGCAGATCCTTGTGACCCGCCGCAACTTCGGCTCCGGCTCCTCGCGCGAGGCGGCGGTCTATGCGCTGGCCGATTTCGGTATCCGCGCGGTACTGGCCCCGAGCTTCGGGGATATCTTCGCCTCCAACGCCGTCAACAACGGCCTGCTGCCCGCGCGCCTGCCCGAGGCGCGGATCGAGGTACTGCTCGATCTTCTGGCTGAGAATCCGCAGGTCATGCGCGTGGATTTGCAAGACAGCGTGATCCGCATCGGAAACGAGGTGATCCCCTTCGAGCTTGACCCGGTCTGGCGGCTGAAGCTGCTCAACGGCTGGGACGATATCGACATGACCGCCAGCCACGGCTCCGCCATTGCCGCCTTCCGTGCGGAACGAGCGCAAAGCGCACCCTATGCGCTGCTGAAGGACCAACCGAACGACCCGCGCAACCCTTGACGGATGCGTGGTTTTAAACCGGGTGCCCCGTCCGGGGCATCTTCAACAGGGCGGGGGCCACACCCCCGGACATAGGAGAGAAAACAATGAAAATGACACTTGCCGGCGGCATCCTCGCCGGATCGACCCTGATCGTTACGGCTGCGGCGGCACAGGAGACGCTGACCGCAGTGCATGCTTTCCCCGGCACGCTGATCTACACCCAGTCGTTTCTGGAATTCGTGGACAAGGTCAATGCCGCAGGCGAAGGCGTCGTGCAGATCGAAGTGCGCGGCGGCCCCGAGGCCATCGGCATGTTCCAGCAGGCCGATGCCGTGCGCGACGGGATCGTGGACATGGTCTACACGCCCGGCAGCTTTTACGGCGGCTCGCTGCCCGAGAAGGATGCGCTTGTCGCGTCGAACCTGACGGCCGTCGAGGCGCGCGAGAATGGCGGCATCGCCATGATCGACGAGATCCATCAGGAGAAGATGGGGGTCAAATACCTCGGCTGGTTCGACAGCGGTGTCAGCTATAACCTGTGGATGAAGAACGAGCCGAAACTCGATGCCGATGGCAATCTCGACATTTCGGGCATCAAGCTGCGCGGCAACGCGGTCTATAACGCGTTCTTCACCGAATATCTGGGCGCGCAGGTCATCGATCTGCCCACGACCGAAGTCTACGCAGGATTGGAGCGTGGCGTCGTCGATGCGACCGGCTGGACCCAGATCGGCCTGATCGATCTGAAGTGGAACGAGTTTTTGAACTACCGGGTCGAGCCGAACTTCTTCTCGACCGATCTGGGTGTCATCGTAAACCTCGAGAAATGGGACAGCCTGTCCGACGAGACAAAAACGATCCTGCAAGATGTTGCCATCGAACACGAGAAAGCCTCGGTCGCGGCGCTGCGCGTCAAGCGGGACGAGGATTTCGCGGCATTGGAAGAGGGCGGCATGAAAGTTGTCGAGCTGCAAGGCGAGGCGCGCGCCAACTATCTGGCAGCGGCCCGTGAAAAGACATGGGAGCGGATGAAGGGCCTGATGGCCGAGCATCCGATGGGTGATGGCCAGTACGATACGCTGATCAGCCTGTTCTACGATCCCGCGCTGGACGAATAAGATCATCAGGGCGCGGTCCGGCAACGGGCCGCGCTGCCTGCAGGGGGGCCGCAACGGCACCTCGAAATTCCTGTCCCGCAATCCGCAACCTCCGAGGCCGCATGCCGTTTGTCATCCGCACCTATACCGCGCTTCTTTACGGCATGGCTTTCATCGCGGCGGCCATGCTGGTCTGGCTGATGATCGCGGTCATCCTGTCCGTGGGCATGCGAAACCTTGGCTTGCAGCCTTGGGCCTGGCTGTTCACCTCCACCGAATATGCGCTTCTTTACATGACGATGCTGGGCGCACCGTGGCTCGTGCGGGAGAAGGGCCATGTCCATATCGAACTGGTCACGGCTGTGCTGCCTCCGGCCTTGCGGCGTATCGTCAGTCGCGGCGTCGCATTGGCCTGCGTCTTGGTCAGCCTTGTTCTGGCGTGGAAAGGCTTTGACCTTCTCCAGACCAACATCGCGCGCAATGATTACGATGTGCGCGCCTATTAATTTCCGCGCTGGATCCTGACCCTTTCATTCCCGATCTGTTTCGGGCTGATGGCGGTCGAGTTTTCGCGCTTTGTCTTCGGGGAAGAGCTGATGCATTCCGGTGAAGCGGGGATCCACGAGTAATGGAATGGTATGAAGCACTTGGCCTGTTGCTGGGGTCGATCCTTGTTCTGATGGCCATTGGCATGCCGGTGGCGCTGGCTTTTCTGGCGGCCAATATCGTGGGCGCATGGGTATTCATGGGTGGCGAGCGCGGTATCGCGCAGTTGCTCAACAACGGCTTCGGCTCGCTGACAAGTTTCGCATTGGTGCCGATCCCGCTGTTTTTGCTGATGGGCGAGATCTTCTTTCACACCGGCCTTGGCGGGCGGATGTTCAACGCCATCGACAAGCTGTTGGGCAAATTGCCGGGGCGTCTGTCCTATGTCACCGTGCTGGGCGGGACGGGGTTTTCCACCTTGTCCGGCTCGTCGATGGGCTCTACCGCGCTGCTCGGCTCGTTGATGGTGCCCGAGATGAACCGGCGCGGGTACAAGAAGCATATGTCCATCGGGCCGATCCTCGGCACCGGTGGTCTGGCGATCATCATCCCGCCCTCGGCCTTGGCGGTGCTGCTGGCGACACTGGCGCGGATAGATGTGGGCAAGCTGCTGATCGCGGGGATCATCCCCGGCCTGATCCTTGCCGGCTTCTATCTGGCGACGATCTTCGTGCAGACCAAGATCGACCCTGACGCCGCCCCGCCCTACGAGGTGGAGCCGATGACGCTTGCGGAAAAACTCACGCTGTTCCTGCGCGACGTGGTGCCGATGGTGGGTGTCATGGTTGTGATCGTGGCCATGATGGTGGGCGGGATCGTCACCCCCTCCGAGGCGGCGGCTTTCGGTGCGCTGGGCGTGCTGCTTCTGGCCATCGCGTTCCGCTGCCTGACGTGGGAGGCGATGAAAAGCTCGGTAATCGGCGCGCTGCGTGTGACACTGATGGCCTATCTGATCGTTTTCGGCTCTGCCACTTTCAGCCAGCTTCTGGCCTTTTCTGGTGCCTCCAGCGGGCTGATCCGCTGGGCGACGGGGTTCGAACTGGACCCGATCGCGATGCTGCTCGTGATGTTCGGGGTGCTGTTGCTGCTGGGCATGTTCATGGAACAGATCAGCATGATGCTGCTGACCGTGCCGATCTTCTTCCCGTTGGCGGCAAGCCTCGGCTTCGATCCGATCTGGTTCGCGCTGATCATGCTGCTGGCGCTGGAGATCAGCTTTACCACGCCGCCTTTCGGCCTGCTTTTGTTCGTGATGAAGGGTGTGGCCCCGCCGGACACCACGATGCGCGATATCTACATGTCCGCGATCCCGTTCATCCTGTGCTCGCTGGTGCTGGTGCTGTTGCTGATCCTCTTTCCCGCCATCGCACTGTGGCTGCCGGGCTAGGGGTTTCAGGGGCCACGGCCCACGTCACGCCAGAACCGACATTTTGACCAGCATCCAGACAGCCATGGCAATCATCATCAGGTTCTCGGTCAAGGAGACAAAGCCAAGCGGCACGTTGCTGTCGCCGCCGACGCAGGCGCATTTCAGTTCGCGCTTGTCGATATAGACGGCCTTGAAAACAGAGACGGCACCGATCGTTCCGATGAAAAGCGCCACCGGAATCGCCAGCCACAACAGCGCGCCCGCAATCATCAGGATACCGGCCAGCCCTTCCGCGAAAGGATAAATATAGCCGTAGCGCACCCAGCGCTGTGCGAGCAGGTCGTAATTCAGGAACATGGTCGAGAAGCTCTCGATATCTTTCAGCTTCTGCAAGGCAAGAAGGCACATGGAAAAGGCGATGAACCACTCCGCGGCCAAAATTGTGACGATCTGCCCTGACGCTACCCAGCTGGCTGCCAGCGCCATCGCAGCCGCCATCGCGAACAGGGCGACCACGGGGGTATAGGTCGTCTCGTCCGCGTCCGGAACCGCTTTGCCGAAATGCGCCAGCAGATCCTCGTAGCCGCCGATCCGCTCGCCGTCGATGAAAGCCTGCGGCGTCGTGGAGACATCGTGCTCGTCCTTGAACGATTCCGTCTCGTCGCGGCTCGTCAGGTGATGATCCTCGACCTCGAACCCCTGCCGCTTCAGCAGATCAAGCGATTTCAGGCCATAGGGACAGGTGTGCTCTGTCATGACCATCCGGTAAAGGGATGCGGTTTTTGCACTCATTGTTGCTCGGTGCCACCGATGCGCGTTGCAGCAGGCGTTTTGGTGCCCGGATCGCTGTTCTCGTAGGGTCTGCCGGTATCCGGATCAATCGCATCCGCGCCGCCCTCGTCGTCATCCAGTTCTGTCACGACATCTGGATCGGTTGGCTGGATGGCCGTTCCGTCAACCTCGTCGATTGGCAAGGCGTCATCCACGGGATCGGGCCGGGAATCAGGCCGGTCGGTGCTGGTGGCGGGGCGGGGGCTGTTCTTGCTCGAAGGCATGGGCTTCCTAACGTGTTAATGTTGGGCAGGGTGTCGTCTGCCGTCCCAATTAAACCCATTTGTCTGTCTTAAGGTTCCATAAGGGCGCAAAACCCTGAGATCGGCTTACCTGAAACGTCAACGAAGCGGGCCTTCCCGTGGCGCAGGACGGTCGAGCCACATGTACATAGCGAAGAGGTTTTTGCCAAAATTGTGGCAGGGTGGGGAACTGTAATCAACCCAAGGGCGTTTTGATCGTGATTAACACTAGCCCGAGAGAGCGTCGCAATGCCCGAAAGGTGCACAACCCAATCTCCCGAAAACGATCAGACTGAAGGGAGCAAGGGCCTCTACAAGGAAGAGGAGGACTGCGACGAGGTCCTCAAGCATATTCCGGCCCTGCGCGCCTATTCCCGCAGTCTTGCCGGACAGCGAGACGATGCAGACGATCTGGTGCAGACCACGCTGATGAAGGCCATTGCAAGCATTTCACGGTATGAACCGGGCACCAATATGCGGGCCTGGATGTTCACCATCATGCGAAATACCTTTCTCACCGACATCCGTAAACAGGCGCGCGAGCGCCCGGCGTCGGTCGATTGCGCCTCCACCATGCCTGTCTCCGCGCCCGTGCACGACCAGCACATCGCCGGAGAGCGGCTGCGCGAAGCAATCGAACGCCTGCCGCAGCATTACCGTGAGATATTGCTGCTGGTGGTGGTGATCGGCGAAAGCTACGAGGACGCCGCGCGGATTTGCGACTGCGCGATCGGCACCGTGAAAAGCCGCGTGAACCGCGCGCGCGCTTTGCTGATCAAGGACCTTGGCAGCGACGACTTTCTCGACTTTTACTGACAGAAAACAGAACTCTACACGAACCGTAAGAAGTTGCGGCGACGTCACAGAGAAGGGAGCGGGTCACATGACGCCGCCGCTAAGTGCAGCGATGAGAAGGGGATACCACCGCTGGAAATGCCTGCGGGTTTCAGACATTCCGCCAAGCTAACTGGCGGGGCAGCCGGTTGTTCCCGGAAAATCGAATGTGCTTCCGAAATCTGCCAAAAATGCAACGCAATGCCGGCATCGCAGTGCCAGGGGCTGACGTCGCCGTGATGTCGCAGACCTCAAAGTTTACGCAGATAGGCCCATGACACATAGCCCTTCAGGCTGCGCGCCCGGTCCATCGAGACACGGCACCAACGGGTGCCGCCGGTTTGCTGGCAGCTTTGCACCTGCAAAACCGTTCCGTTCGGAAGGCCCACGATGACGATATAGCCGATCCCGGGACCCGCACGCATTTTCAGCATGTCATCACCCTGCACACCCGTCACCTCGTATCGCCCCAAAGAGGCGGCAGCAACCGGGTCGGCGCTGCCCACAGCTCCGAGAACCATTGCTGCCATCGCGCCAAGCACGTTCTTGCGCATCGTTTTCACCTGTTGTTTGTTTCTTGCCTCGCTCACATCGTAGTCCGTGCGCTGGTTGAGCGAAATAGCCCTGCGATCGTCAGGGACGATTTTTCCCGCCCTATGTGGTGAAAGATGTGCGCGCCGTGGTTTTGGCTGTGGTGGTTTTGGCGGTGTTTGGCGGCAAGCCGGAATACAAAAAATCCCACCGATTTTCCGGATACGCCTGATGCCAAGGCTGATGAGGCGCCAATATTGAATTTAACTCTTGAATAGAGCAAGGCGACAGCGCAATAAATACAAGCATGAGAAGATTTTTAAAATAAATACCCTTTGGTTGAGGTTGTGGCAGTGAACAAAATAGAAACATCAGTAGATGAACATTTCGAAGTTGTGCAAGCACCTCAAATCGTCTCGGCCGAACTGGCGACTTCCGATGTCGGTTTGATTGATTTTGCAAGGAAAGCTGGAAAGAATATCTTCTCGGTCATCCCGGACGCAACGCGAACACAGAACTATCTGAGGGGTCCGGCCAATATCCATTATGTGTGCGATCCGGAAATGATCACCGAACTCCTCGCCGGTGTCGGGCGCAATTTTCCGAAGTCACAATTCACGCGGAACGTGATCGGTCCTGCGGTCGGTAACGGAATGATCCTCGCTGAAGGCGAGAAATGGCGCGCCCAGAGGCATCGATATGCGCCTCTTTTCGCCGCGCGGAACCTGCCGGTCCTGACAAGCCATTTCGCGGCGACAGGGGACGAACTGGCGGATTTCTTCGCCTTGGCCAACGGCGAGGTCGATGTTGCGGACGCCGCACAGGAAGCCACCCTGGCGAATATCTCGCGCGTCATGTTCTCGGGTAACGAGGCGGTGGCGAAGCGCGATATCCGCGACGGTATGCGGCGTTTCACTGATTACATCAGCTATATGTCGCTTTTCGATCTGATGGGACTGCCGAAATGGCTGCCGCGCCTTAAATGGCTCAGAAGCCGGAAGGTGATTACAGATGTCAGAAAGCTCACACGTGACGTTATTGAAAAGCGGCAATCGAAAAAGAACATCGAGGCGGAGGATTTTCTTGATTTGTTGATCGAAGCGCTCGAAACAGACCAAGAGGATATTGAAACGACAATCGACAATCTTCTGACGTTTGTTGCGGCTGGCTATGAAACATCGGCAAATACAATTGCCTGGGGGCTTTATCTCCTGGCTGTATTCCCCGATGTTCAAGAAAGAATTCGTCAGGAGATTTTGATTGCTTCTTCCGATGGGCCCATAAAATTCGAAGTGCTTCCGCAATTGCCGCTTTTGCAGGCGCATGTCAAGGAGACCCTCCGCCTATATCCCGCAGGTGCGCTTTTTGCTCGTGATGCGACGGAAACAACCGATATCAATGGTATTACCTTCAAGAAGGGTGATGTGATCATGTTTCCAGTCTATTCTTTGCACCGCAATGAGTTGTTATGGGATAAACCGGATGAATATAGTATAGAGCGTTTTATCAACAAGAAATATAAGCGAGGGCAATACATTCCCTTTGGTGACGGGCCGCGAATCTGTATTGGGGCGCAATATGCAGAAACCGAGATCATGGTGCTGCTCGCCTCTGTGTTGCGGAAAGTTTCATTCACGCTGACAGAGCATCCTGTCGCGCCGCCCAATCTTACCTTCACGATGCGGCCGGGCGGACCGATCATTTTGAACGCAAGACGGGTCTGATTTTTGGTCAAGGCTGGCGGCACGCATCCGGTTCCTCCTGGCGTTCGAGCGACACCCAAGCGCCGCCAGAACGTGCTCTCATGGCATTTTTCGTGCTGAACCGAGTTGTCAAAATGCAAAAGCACAGTGGGCGAATCGCAGGGAGCGGAGACGGATTCGTGATGAACCCTTATGGCACGACCCCGGGGTGAACCGGTGTCTGTTGGCAAGCATTTAAACCTTAGGCTGTGATCCTATGGTGTGCGTGGCAATGGACCGATTATTTGCCGGATTTAGCCTCTTTCTTGCCTCAATAGAGCATTAGAAAAACACCTACAAAGGGCCTGTTGAACGTGGTGCTGCCGTGCGCGTTCCAGCCATGGTGCTTACTTGATGAATTTATACAGGAAATTAAATATGTCGGCTGAGCTTATCGTGACCGCACATTACAATCACTCCCCCGATGCATTGTTCGAGCGCGCCAGCAATTTTGGCGATTTGATCGAGGCGACGCGCAAGATTTCAACATATTCAGGACTTGACGCTGTCCCGATGGAAGAAGGGAAAACCTACACGACGGATGTGAAGGTGTTTGGTATTCTGAAATCCGCCGGATACAGAATAATGGTCAACAGACTTTGTTCCAATACGAGATTGATGGAAAGTTATGAAAACGGTGACGCTATTAATCTTTGGTGGCACCGTCTCCAGATAAAGCCGACCGACACAGGATCGATGTGGATAGACCATGTGATCATTGATGCAGGTCTGAAAACGCCGTTCATTTCGCGCTATGCCAAATACATGTACCAACATCGACATAAATCGCGGCAAGGTACCGATATAAAAGCTGTGTTGCGCAGACCATATCGCCACGTCGAGGTGGCACGGCCAAATTTCTATCCGGCCGAATAAAACCGAATCCGCGCCACTGGCCTGAAGTCGTCAGAATAATCCGCCAGCGTAGGGCAGGGGTGCTGCTCCCCCCCGATCTGTTATTCGATGGCCGCGCAGGCAATGCGGTTACCCGCCTCACCGGATGGCTGGCTTTGATAGTCGTCAGTCCCGGCGTGGATGATCAGCGTTCTGCCGCCGATGTCTGTATCGCCGTCCTCAAGGATGACAAAGGTGTTCAGGGTCTGCGCCCGCAGCACACCGCTTTCCGGCACATATTGGTTCGGCATATCGCCTGCATGCGGGCCGCCCTCGGGCATAAATCCGTGCTCTGCGCCTGCAGGGTCAAAGTGGCCTCCGGCGGATTGGAATCCGTCCGCGTGATCGCAGGTGCCGTTTTCATGGATGTGGAACGCAACCCAGCTGTTCGCGGGAAGTCCCTGCACTTCGATCTCGATCAGAACGCCTGAATCTGTCTGGCCCAAACTGGCGCTGCCCGTGGGCTGGCCGTCGCCATCAACGAAAGACGCAGAGAGCAGCGCGCCGTTCTGCGCGGTCTGTTCGGTCTGTGCCACGGCTGCGCTTGCAAGCGAGAGCGCGGCGAGCGTTGCGAAAAATCTGGTCATGCGTGTGGTCCTCTCAAAGGGGGCATAAGGTCTGACTTGTCGCGGTTAAACTGTTGCGCACCGCCAAGGTTCCAATCTGTTTTCCGGCGGCACACCGGGGTCGCCCGGTGGAACCTAGAAGGTCTGCAGACGTTGTTGATGCAGCGGATCACAGGATGATCTGGGAAAGACTTCAATGTAGGAGCCGAACATGAACACTCTCAAAGACATTTATCTCGACCAACTGATGGACCTTTACAGCGCCAATAAGCAGGCGAAGGAGGCAACACGTCAGATGGCGGAAGCGGCCACCAATGACGGGCTGCGCAACGCGCTCAAGGCGGGTGTGGATGGCATCGAGGATGGCAACAGGCATCTTGAGAAGATGATCACCGGGCATGGCAAGGAGGCCAGTGGCGAGCATTGCAAAGGCATGGAAGGTCTTGTGCGCGAAGCCCGTGCCCATGCGATCAAAGAGGATTTCACCGACGATGCCCTGCGCGACGCGGTGATCGTGACCCAGTACCAGCGCATGGCCCACTACGCGATCGCGGGCTATGGCTGTGTGGCGGCCTTTGCTAAGCAACTCGGGCTGGATGATGAGGCCAAAACGCTGAAAGGCATGCTGGAAGCCGCCTATTCCGGCGATAACACGATGACCGATCTGGCCGAAAACCAGATCAACCAGGCAGCCGCCTGATCGACTTACCGGACGGCGACTTGCAGACAGTTCACAGGCGGGTGCTCAAAGCGCCCGCCTGTCTCATATCGGGCGGTTTCGACGCTCGTAAAGCCCGCGAACCCGGCCCCCCATCCCGGCGCGCATGATCAGCCGGTTTCCGCTGCAAGCTGATCACGGGCGGAACATTTACGGCCCCGCATCGGTTTGTTCTTCACATGACATGAGGAGAGAAACATGAACGATCGCGACACCATGAGAACCACCGATACAACGGTAAACGAGACCCAGCGTCTGATCGCGTCGGACAAGGTTGAAGGCACCGCCGTCTACAATCAGAACGGCGAGCACATCGGAGACGTGTATAACTTCATGGTCGACAAGCAGTCGGGGAAGGTGGCCTACGCCGTCATGTCCTTTGGCGGCTTTCTTGGCATCGGCGAGCGTTACCATACGCTGCCTTGGGACACGCTCAACTATGACCCGAGCCATGGCGGCTATGTCGTCAACCTGACGCGCGAAGAACTTGAGGGCGCCCCGCATCACGCGCGCGACGAAGACCCGTGGGCTGACCCGGATTACGGGCGCCGGGTGTATGGCTACTATGGCCTGCCTTACGTCTGATCATTCGACGTCTGACCATCGGGATGGCGGTGCAAAGCGCGCCGCCATTCTTTATTCCGTGCCTTCGGGTCTGCAACAGGCGATGGTCAACGACTGACCGTTGCGCCACATCCGCCGCTACCGGCCTTTGAAGGTGGGCTTGCGCTTGTCCAGCATCGCCGCCAGCGCCTCGGCATGGTCTCCGGTGGCATGGGCCAAGGCCTGAAACGCCGCCGAGAGTTCCAGAAACTGGTCCAGCCGTTGCGTCGTGGATTCGCGCAACAACCGCTTTGTCAGCCGTACCGCATCGGTCGGATTGACCGCGATCCGCAAAGCCAGCGCATGGGCCGCCTCCATCAGTTCCGCATCCGGCACGACTTTCGAGACCAGCCCGATGGCGCGCGCCTCCTGCGCGTCGACAGGATCGCCGGTCAGCGCCATCTCGCAGGCTTTGGAGAATCCAACGACACGCGGCAACAGCCATGCGCCGCCGTCACCGGGCACGATCCCCAGTTTGACAAAGCTCTCCGCAAAGAGCGCGCTTTCGCCGGCGATCCGCAGATCACACATCAGCGACAGATCGCAGCCCGCGCCGATGGCAGGCCCGTTGACCGCCGCGATCACCGGAATATCCAGCGCCTCGAACGCCAGCGGCAGGCGCTGGATGCCTTGGCGGTAGTTCACCCGTGTGCGGGCAGGCAGGCTGGCGGCCAAACCCTGATCCTTGCCCATCTTCTTGATGTTTCCGCCCGAGGAAAACGCCTTGCCGTTGCCCGTCAGGATGATGACCCGCCCGTCCGGATCGGCATTGGCCGCGACGAGCGCCTCGAGCAGCGCCTCGACCATCGGCAGGTCCGATATGGCGTTGCGGGTGTCGGGATCGTTCAGCGTCAGCGTGATGATGCCGTTGGCGTCTTTACTGGTGGTGACAAGGGTCATGTTTCTCTCCGTTGATGTCAGGGCAGGCAGCGTCAGCGCAGGCCAAGGCCGCGCGCGATGATGCCGCGCAGGATTTCGCGGGTGCCGCCGCGCAGGGAAAATGTCGGCGCGGCCAGCAGAGTACGGGCAAACACCTGCGCGAAGGTCTGGTGATCGTCATGCGCGGGCGCGGTCGCGGCAAGGGTGCGGGCGATCTCGGGGATTTCCTGCTCCAGCAGCGCGCCCAGTTCCTTGACGATGGTGGCCTGCAACATCGGGTTCTCGTTGCGCGCAAGCATCCCGGCCACAGATTGCGACATATGCCGCAGCACCATCAGGTGCGCTGTCAGCCGCCCGATGGAGCGCCGCGCCGCACCTTCGGGAGCCTCGCCCAGAATGCGGATCAGTTGGGTCAACAGGGTGAAGGACGACAAGAACCGCTCGGGCCCGCTGCGCTCGAAGGCCAGTTCGCTTGTCACCTGCGCCCAGCCGTCACCCATTTGGCCGATCAGCGCGTCCTTGGGCAGCACCACATCGCGGAACGAAACCTCGTTGAAATGGTGCTCGCCCGCCATGTCCAGTATCGGGCTGATGGTGATGCCCGGTGTGGTCAGATCGACCAGAAGCTGGCTTGTCCCGCCATGCCGGTCCTCGGACTGGCTCGTGCGGCAGAACAGGATCATGTAATGCGACTTGTGCGCGTAGGTGGTCCAGAGCTTGGTGCCGTTGACGACAAACCCCTCCGCGACAGGCTCGGCCCGCGTCCGCGCGGCGGCCAGATCCGATCCGCTGTCAGGCTCGGACATGCCGATACAGAAAAAACAGGTGCCAGCCGCGATGCGGGGCAGGATCATCTCGCGCTGCGCCGCGGTGCCGTATTTCAGCAGCGTTGGCGCGCTTTGGCGGTCTGAAATCCAGTGTGCCGCCACAGGCGCACCTGCTGCCAGCAACTCCTCCAGCACGACATAGCGTTCCAGATCGGAGCGTTCATGCCCGCCGTATTTTTTCGGCATGGTCATGCCCAGCCAGCCCCGCTCCCCAAGCTTTTGCGAGAAGGCGGCATCAAAACCTGTCCAAGACCGCGCCCGCGCGTAAGGGGAATAGGCGGGGCCAAGCGTCTCGCGCAGAAAGGCCCGCACCTGGGCGCGCAGTTCGGGAAAGGCGATCTCGGCGGGCGGGGGAGGGAAATGGATGGCACTCATGTCAGGTCTCCTTCGACACCTGTCAGATAGGGCCAGTAGCCCGCATGTCCGCGCCGGAGCGTCTCTGCGCCGAGATGATCGGCCCAGTCGGTTTCAGAGCCGTGCTCGTCGCGCCATGCCCACAGCCGTGTCGTCAACGGATGCAGCGCATATTCGCGGGTCACACCGATGGCCCCGTGCACCTGATGCGCGAGCGGGGCGCACAGGCTGGCGGCCTCTCCGGCCCGCAACTTGGCCGCCGCGACCTGCCGCAGGAACCGCGCCGGATCGCTCAGGACTTGAGGAAGGGCGGCAGCGGCCATATCGGCACCCGCCCGCGCGGCGGCCGTATTCGTGGCCATGATGGCGATATTGTGCTGGATCGCCTGAAATTTTGCCAGCGGACGGCCAAACTGCACCCGCTCGTTCACATAGGCAATGCAGCGCGTCAGAACACCTTCCAGCGCGCCTGCAAGCGCCTGTGCGCGGATCAGGGCACCCAGCCCGTTGATCAGATCGGGGCTGAAGCTGCTGTCTGCCGTGTCGCAACCGTCAACGACAAGATCGAAATGCAACGTATCGCGCGGCTCGCCCGCAAGGTTGCGGCCCTCAGCGGTCTGCCAGCCGCCCGCCACGCGCGCAATCCGGCCAGAAGCATCGCAGATCACCACCGTTTGCAGATTGCGCCCGAAAGGCACATCGGCCGCCGATCCGCTCAGCCGCCAACCGTCTCCGTCGCGGTTGATCCCGACCCCTGTCACCAGCGCTGCCGGCCCCTCAGCCAAGGCAAGCCCGGCCTGCGCCAGAACAAGGTTCGCCAGCATCGTCTCACCCAGCGGAAGCGGCAGGGCATGGGCCGCAGCTTGCCGGACCAGACCCAGTGCTGTCAGCGGATCGAGGCCAAAACCGCCCGCCTCTTCCTCCAGCAGGGCAAGCGGAAAGCCAAGCTCCTCGACGGCCCGCCACAGGGGCGCATCCCAAGGCACAGCCCCGTCACCGGGATGCTTCGGGATGGCGGCAAAAGCCTGCGCCGCCAGATCCGAAAACAGCCTCTCTGCCGTGTCGGCAATCATCGCCGTCATTGAATCGCTTGTCGTGTCGGACATTTCCGCTCCATCTGCCGCCGCCGATCTGCTTCAGGGCAGCAACGTTCATCCTCAATCAACAATTTCATCTGTTGAAACGTGAAACCATACGATCCAGCTTGATGACAAGCATGAGGACAGGAGCCTGTCAAACGACAAATCCGCTCCTGCAAAGGCCGTTCTCGCCACACTGGCGGAACGCCCGCTACCCCAGGATGGAATGGTGGCGGACTGGCAAGTATCTGGTCCCGTCTGCGCATGCATAGCCCCTTGCCAAAGGTGTTGCCTGCAAAAATCGCGTTTCAGCGCAGACGTTTGACATTAGTTAGATAGCAAATAATATGTTGCCTCACGAACAAGCTTCTGCCGGAATGCCGTTCCGGCTCATCCCCCCAGTATCTTGCGGTCGCGCGCATGATCCTTTTGCGAGAATGTCCGATGACCCGCTCCGTTGACATGGCCCCCCGTTCCCCGTGGGGCGGGCCCTACCTTGGAAGTGCCGCGCTGCTGGTCACAGCCTTGGCCGCTGCGATCCACGAGGTCTTCGACGCCACGTGGACATGGATCCCCGGAGGGCTTGCTTTCGTTTTCGGTTTCGTCCTGCCACAATGGCGCGCTTTGGTCCCTGCGGCGCGCACCTTGGCCGCCGTGACGCTGGTGCTGGGGTTCAGCCTGACGACAACGGGGCTGATCACGGTGGATGTACTGCACCGCGCGCTGGATCAGGCGCTCTATTTCGCGTTTTTCGTGACCATGCTGGGCGTGTTGCAGGATACAGCCGCGCAATCGCCGCTGATCCGGCGCTCCGGCGAGGTGATCCTGTCGCAACCGCCGGGGCGCCGCTATTCGGTGCTGACATTGGGAGGCATGCAGATGGGCGTGCTGCTGAACCTCGGCGCGCTCAGCCTGCTGGGCACGATGATCGCGCAGGGCGTTGCCGAAAGCCGCGCGCGGACCGAGGCGCGGATCGCCGATATCCGCTTGCGCCGGATGACGCTGGCAATGTTGCGCGGCTTCTGCACGGTGCCGCTGTGGTCGCCCACATCCATCTCGATGCCGATCGTGCTGATCGCCTTGCCGGGCCTGTCATGGCTCGATCTGGCCCCCTACGGGATCGGCGTCGCGGCGGCGCTCCTGACGCTGGGCTGGTTCGTGGACAGGCAAAGCTACCAAAGACCGCAGGTGCCTGTCGAAAATGTGCCATGGGTCAGACCGCTCTTGCCGATGCTGGCCCTGATCGCTGCGATTCCCGCCATCGGCCTTGTGGTCAGCGCGGTGATGGACCTGCGGATGATCACCGCGATCCTGATCTCGATCCCTGCCGTGGCGCTGATCTGGCGCAGCGTGCAGCACCATGGGGCAGGGAGCAGCCGTCCGGTCAGCGCCGCCGCGCACAGCCTTGTCACCGAGACACTGCCCAAGCTGCCGAATTTCCGCTCAGAAGTGGTGATTTTCGCGGCCTCCGGTGCCGTTGCGATCATCCTGCTGCCGCTGATCGACATCGCCGCGCTGGGCCGTCAGATCACCGCGCTCGGGTTCGGCGAGGGGGTCGTCATGGTGATCGGATTTCTGTGGATCTTCCTGATGGCCTTTGTCGGGATCGGCCCGATTGTCACCGTCTCGCTGCTGATGGGCGTTCTGCCCAACCTGCCGGGGTTTGATTTCGTGCCGATACATCTCGCGCTGATGGCGCTGACCTCGTGGACATTGTCGGTGGGGATTTCACCGCTGTCGGCGGCGGTGCGGATCACGGGGCGCGCCATCGCAGTGGAACCCGCAACGCTGGGTCTGCGCTGGAACCGCGTCTATATCGTCACCGCATCGGCACTGGTGATTGCGGTTTTGTTGCTGTCGGACCTTGCGCGCGGCTAGGGTGTAAAACGCCGTCAGCTCTTGGTGTTCAGGTCCGGCAACAGGCGTTTGTGGCGGCGCATTTCGGTCAGCACCGCGCCGAAGGTGTGCAGCCCCCGTGCCTCCAGCATCGGGATCATCCGCAGGAACACATCGCGCGTCGCGATTGCATCGCCAAGGGCGGTGTGGCGGTCTTCTTCTTTCAGCTCGATCTCCAGCCGCTCGACCAACTCGTCCAGCGTGTGGCCCTCTGTCATGCCGAACAGCACAGCCGACAGCAGCACCGTATCCAGCACCGGATTGTCGAATTCGGCCCCGATAGTGGCGGCATGGCGATGGAAAAAAGCCATGTCGAACGGGGCGTTATGGGCGACAAGCACAGCATCGCGGGCAAAGCTGTGAAAACGCCGTCCGGCGTGGGCCATGTCGGGTGCGTCCTTGACCATCTCGTTGGTGACACCGTGCACAGCGGTCGAGCGGGCGGGGATCGGACGGCCCGGATTGACCAGCAGGTCGAGCACCTCGCCGCTGGCCTGCTGGCAGTTGACCAGACGCAGCGCACCGATCTGCACAACCTCGTCCTTGTCGGGCAGCAGGCCGGTGGTTTCGGTGTCGAAGACCACATAGGTCAGATCGCGCAGCGGCACTTCCAGAATATTGCCGGAGGCTTCGCGCGTGTTCATCTCGAAATCATACACGACCGGACGGGCGGGCGTGGTCTCGCGCGGGACCGGGAAGCTGAGCATATAGCCCTCGGCCTGTCCCAGATCATGCAGGGTCACATCGAACAGTTGCGCGCCATCAGCGGTGACGAGTTGCTGGTCCAGCGTAGCGCCCCCCGTATCGGCAAGGTTCTGCAGGGCGGTGCGCAGATAGGTCTCGTCGAAATAGTCGAAGATGCGCTGGCCAAGGCCCAGATGGTGCTGGTCGTCCAGCATCGCGGCGGCGTGGCCGTCATAGAGCGAGATACGGTGGTCCGGCCCCACCATCAGCACGGCGGCGGGAATGGCCGACAGGATGCGGGTCAGTTGCGCGCGCTCGGCGTGCAGCCGCGCGGTCTGGCGGGCGATATCGGCGGTCGCCTCGGTGCGCGCCTCGCCCAGCCGAGAGGTCAGGGCAGAAGCGGCGGTGGCCAGATCGCCCAGATGCCGCGCCACGGCGGTGTCGATGCCGCCGCGCATATCGGTGGCGGCGCGGGCATGCATGGCGGCGGCCAGCCGTTCGATCGGACGGGCGACCATCTCGTCGAAGACCAGCCACATCAGCGCGCAGATTCCCAGTATCGCGAATCCCGCCATAAGTCCGGCCCCGACAAAGGCGGACCGGGCCTGCGGCAGGTCCAGCCGCGTATGGGCCACGGCCAGAGCCGCGCCAACCGCGCCGATGCAGCCAAAGGCCAGCAACGCGAAAAAGGCCAGAGTGCGCTGGCGTGGTCCCAGTCGCGCGAACATGTTTACCCCTCCTTGCAGATTGCGGCGGTGGCCGGATCATCGGCACCCGTCTGGTCCCAGCGTGTCACACGGATACTGCCATCATCATTGAAGACCGCAGCGGGGTCCAGCAGCGCGCTCCGGCCCAAGGCGCAGTCGAACACGGCCGGACGCACTTGTACCGGTGCCCAGCGGGTAAAGACGATCACGCGGCTCAGTCGCAGGTCCGGCTGTTCGGCATTGCGCTGCACCCCTGCCACATCCACGGCGGCGAAGCGGTCCACATAGGGAACGATATAGGTCCACGGGCTGTAAAGCGCGCTATGCTCGGCGGTCGAGATCACCTCGAAGCCTGCGGGCAGCAGGTTCAGCGTGCGCGGATACCAGCGATATTCGTTGGCCAGACTCATCAGGATCATGCCTGCCCCCGCGCCTGCTGGAATCGCCCAGCGGGGCAGGCGCTTGCCGGTCAGGCGGTTCAGGATCATCACAACCCCGGCGGCGGCAAAGCCTGCCGAAATGATCGTGATTATGTCGATATACATTCTCGGTCTCCTCCTCCCCGCTGTCCGGGGCTATTCTCTTTCACCGCCTTGCAGCGGCAGTATTGTGTGTGACGGCCTCAGCCGATCACCCCGCGCCCCTGCGTGGCGGCGGATTGCATGGTCCGCACCACGACGAATGCGTCGCGCAGGTGGCTGCGCTCGAATTCGGACAAGACATTCGGCGACATGAAATTGTCAGGCTTGCCGCCCGCGCGGATCAGCGTCGCCTGATGTTCAAGCCTTGTCTGGGCGATCAGGTCATAGGCATCCAGCAGGTCGCGCCCGCCATTCTGGCTGATCTGCCCCGCGTTATGGGCCGCATCCAGCCGCGCGCGGGTATTGACCACCTCCAGCTGTCCGCGCAGCGCATAGATGCGGGCCAGATCGACAATCGGGATCACCCCGTTCAGCTTCATGTCGATGTGGTTCTTGTGCTCGCCGCTTCTCAGCGTTGCAAAGCCCCGCAGCAGTCCCAGCGGTGGCGTGTGTTTCAGCGAATTCGACACCATATGCGCCACGAAGATCGAGTTGCGCGCAGCCACTTGCAGCGTTTCGTGGTTGAGATCGTCGAACAGGGACCGCGCGCCGCCGATCGGACGCAGGTCGAACATGACCGAGGCCAGCATCTGCGCTTCGGGATTGGGCGCGTCGATCCAGCGGCGGAAATAGCCGCGCCAGACAGACACCGGCTGGCACCAGCGCGGATTGGTCGCCATCATGTCGCCGGGACAATAGAAATAGCCCGCTGCGTCCAGACCGTCGCTGACGAATTTGGCCAGAGCCGCGAAATAGGGCATGTCCGCTTCGGTGACAGCATCATCCAGCATCAGGCAATTGTCCTGATCCGACACGCCGGTCTGTTCCTGCCGCCCCTGCGAGCCGCAGGCGAGCCACAGATAGGGCACGGGCGGTGGGCCAAATGTCTCTTCGGCAAGCGTCAGAAGGCGGCGCGTGGCGGCATCGGCAATATCGGTGATCAGCCGTGTGACCGTCTCGTGCCGGTTGCCAGCCCCCACAAGCTGCACCAGCAGGCGGGGAATGTTTGCCGTGACGGCGGCCAAAGCCTCGGGGCGTTCGGCGCGCGCGACATCGCGCACCAGCGAGGCGGTGTTGGTGGCCTGAAAACGGGTGAGGTTGGTCTGGGTGACAATGCCGACCAGCTTGCCGTGGTCCACGACGGGGACATGGCCAAAGCGGCGCTCCATCATCATGTGGAGCACGTCGGAACCGATGGCCGAGGGCGGCAGCGTTTCGGGATCGGCGGTCATGATCTGGCGCACGGGGCAGGACGGGTCCAGCCCTTCGGCGACCACGCGGTTGTTGATATCATGCAGCGTCACGATCCCGGCCAGCTTGTCGCCATCGGTGATCCCGAGACAGGAGATGCGATGCGACCGCATCAGCCGCGCGGCATCAAGGATCGTGGTGTCGGTCGTGCAGGTGACCGGTTCGGTGGCCATCAACTGGTCCACCCGTGTTTCCGTCAGCGAGACGGGGCGGGCGGCATCGGCAGCCTCGCGGGCACGGCTGCGTGTGAAAAAACGGCGTGCGCCCTCGTTGGCGGCGATCATCGCGTGGAAATCATCCGTTGGAAGCAGCAGCAGTGTGCCGTCACTCAGTGCGCTGGCCGAGGTGCCGGTGATCCCGTCGCGCATCAGACCGCGTTCCCCAAAGGAATTGCGGGCGCTGAGATGCGAGACGATCTCGCCACTGTCCGATGTGATCTGCACCTCTCCGTCATAAATGACATAGAGCCCATCGCAGGGCTCGCCGTGGCGATAGATCACCGCGTCACGTTCGACCGGAACAAGCTGGAACTGTCCCGCGATACGGGTCAGATCGGCATCGGGAAAACTGTCATAGGGATGCACCGAGCCGAGAAACCGGCGCAGGTCGTCAGCGGAGCTTGGCATCGAACCCATCCTTCGGGATAACCCTGTTGCTTGCGGTTACCCATGTCTAGCGCAGGTGCCGCGCCGGAACATATCAAAAAGTGAGACGGGCGGCCCTTTCGGACCGCCCGCTTTTGTTGGCTTAGTGACCTGTGGCGGCACCTGCGCCTTTCGGCACACGGATCGATTCCACCAGTTCCTGGATCTCCACCGGAGGCTCCTTGGTCATGGCCGATACGATATAGGCGGTACCGAAGTTCAGCAGGGCGCCGACTGTCCCGAAAGAGGCAGGCGCGATACCGAACAGCCAGTTGTCAGGCGTGTTGGCCAGCGTTGCCGTGCCGGGGATGAAGAACCAGCCCAGGAACAGGAAGATGTAGATCGCTGTCGAGAACAGACCGACCAGCATCCCGGCGATTGCGCCTTCCTTGTTGATGCGCTTGGAGAAGATGCCCATCATCAGCACAGGGAAGATCGTTGCCGCCGCCAGACCGAAGGCCAGCGCCACCACCTGAGCCGCGAAGCCCGGAGGGTTGAGACCCAGCCATGTCGCCAGCGCGATGGCAAAGCCCATCGAGACACGCGCCGCCAGAAGTTCGCCCTTTTCGCTGATGCCCGGATTGATCGAACCCTTGATCAGGTCGTGCGAAATCGCGGACGAGATTGCCAGCAACAGACCCGCCGCAGTGGACAAGGCAGCAGCCAGACCACCAGCAGCGACCAGAGCGATCACCCAACCCGGCAATGCCGCGATCTCAGGGTTTGCAAGCACCAGCATATCGCGGTCAAACTTGGTCAGCTCGTTACCGACCCAGCCACGTTCTGTAGCAATCGCCTGCAGTTCCGGGTTGGCATCGTTGTAGTACTGGATGAAGCCGTCACCGTTCTTGTCTTCGAAATCAAGCAGACCCGTGGTTCTCCACGTATTGATCCAGGACAGGTCCGGGTTGGTGTTGATCTCCTCGAGCGAGATCGGATCACCGGCAAGGGCTTGGCCCGTGACAGCGTTTGGCCAGAAGGTCGAGGTGATGTTCAAGCGCGCCATCGAGCCCACGGCAGGTGCCACGGTGTAAAGCAGTGCGATGAAAACCAGCGCCCAACCAGCCGACCAACGTGCGTCGGCAACCTTCGGCACGGTGAAGAAACGGATGATCACGTGCGGCAGACCCGCAGTACCGATCATCAGCGACATCGTGAAGAACACCATGTTCAGCGTCGATGTCGAATGTGCGGTGTACTGGCTAAAGCCAAGTTCCATCACCACTTCGTCAAGCTTGGTCAGGAAGTACATATCACCGCCTGATGGCGCGTAGGTACCGATCAGACCCAGTTGCGGCAGGATAGAGCCTGTCATCTGCAACGAGATGAACAACGCCGGGATCGTATAGGCGGTGATAAGAACGCAATATTGTGCGACCTGCGTGTATGTGATGCCCTTCATCCCGCCGAAAACGGCATAGGCAAAAACGATCGTCGCGCCGATGTAAAGGCCGGTGTCGGTCGATACTTCGAGGAAACGCGCAAAGGTCACCCCCACGCCGCGCATCTGCCCGATCACATATGTGACCGAGATCACGATCAAACAGATAACCGCAACAACACGTGCGCCGTTGGAATAGAAACGGTCGCCCACAAATTCCGGCACGGTGAACTTGCCGAACTTGCGCAGATATGGTGCCAAAAGCAGCGCCAAAAGCACATAGCCGCCGGTCCAGCCCATCAGGAAGGTCGAGTTGTCATACCCGACGAAGGCGATCAAACCCGCCATCGAGATGAACGACGCCGCCGACATCCAGTCTGCCGCCGTCGCCATGCCGTTCAACACGGGCGGAACGCCCTGTCCGGCTGCATAGAATTCCGCGGTCGAGCCGGCACGGGCCCAGATCGCGATGCCGATGTAGAGCGCAAAGGATGCGCCCACCACCAGCAGGTTGAGTGTATACTGATCCATGGTTTCCCCTGTCCCTAAATCTTATTCTTCAACGCCGTGTTCAGCGTCGAGTTTGTTCATGCGCCAGGCGTAGAAAAAGATCAGCGCGAGGAATGCATAGATCGAACCTTGCTGGGCAAACCAGAAGCCGAGATCGGCACCGCCGATGTAGATGCCCATCAGCAAGGGCCGCAGGATGATGCCGAACCCGAAGGATACGGTCGCCCAGATGACGAGGCTTATAAGAATGATCCGCACATTTGCGGCCCAGTAGGCGTTATTGTCTTTCGAGTCTTCTGCCATGAAGGCATCCTCCCTAGTTGCACGTTTCCGAAAAGCGCGGGGATGCCGCGCCTTCCCCTCCCGATTACGCGATGGCCTTTTGGACGATCGCGCTCAGCCCTTCGGCGATCTGCCCGATCCCGCCCATGGCGTCGATCCGCTGCAGAGTGCCTTGTTCCTCGTAGTAAGCGATCAGCGGGGCGGTCTGGGCGTGATACGCCGCCAGACGCTGGCCCACAGTGGCCGCATTGTCGTCGGCGCGGCGCGTCATGGACATGCCGCCGCATTTGTCGCAGGTGCCCGCCACGGCAGGCATCTTGTAAAGATCGTGATAGCCCTCGCCGCAGGTGCCGCAGGTATAGCGACCCGCGACCCGGGTCACCATTTCCGCATCATCCACCTCCAGCGAGATGGCCGCGTTGATCCGCTGGCCCGACTGGGACAGCAATCCGTCCAGCGCCTGTGCCTGCACCGTGGTGCGCGGAAAGCCGTCAAGGATCACGCCCTGCGCGGTATCCGGCTCTGACAGACGGTCCTTGAGAATGGCCAGCACGATCTCGTCGCTGACCAGCCCGCCCGCCGCCATCACGGCCTTTGCAGCAAGGCCCGCCTCGGTGCCAGCCGCGACAGCCGCGCGCAAAAGATCGCCGGTGGAGAGTTGCACAAGCCCGAAACGCTCCTGCAACATCCGCGCTTGGGTCCCCTTGCCCGCCCCCGGAGGGCCGAGCAGGATCAGGACAGCGGGGCGGGTCATGGTGTGCATAGCAGCCGCGCTCATACCTTGTTCATCCGGTTGTCGATCAGGTTGTCGACCACCGAAGGATCGGCCAGCGTCGAGGTATCACCCAAGGCGCCGTAATCGTTCTCGGCGATCTTGCGCAGGATGCGGCGCATGATTTTGCCCGAACGGGTTTTCGGCAGGCCGGGCGCCCACTGGATCAGGTCGGGGCTGGCGATGGGGCCAATCTCCGAGCGGACCCATTTCACCAGTTCCTTGCGAAGCTCCTCGGACGGCTCGATCCCGTTCATCAGCGTGACATAGGCATAGATGCCCTGTCCCTTGATGCTGTGCGGATAGCCCACGACAGCCGCCTCGGCCACGTTGACATGCGCGACCAGCGCGCTTTCCACTTCGGCGGTACCCATCCGGTGGCCCGAGACGTTGATCACGTCGTCGACGCGGCCGGTGATCCAGTAATAGCCATCCGCATCGCGGCGGCAGCCATCGCCGGAGAAGTAATAGCCTTTGTAATCGCTGAAATAGGTTTTCTCGAACCGCTCGTGATCGCCGTAGACCGTCCGCATCTGGCCGGGCCAGCTATCCTTGAGGCACAGCACGCCCTCGGCGGCGGTGGTGTGGATTTCCTCGCCTGTCTGCGGGTCAAGGATCACCGGTTGCACGCCGAAAAAGGGCAGGGTGGCCGAACCCGGCTTGGTGGGTGTCGCACCGGGCAGCGGCGTCAGAAGATGCCCGCCGGTTTCGGTCTGCCACCATGTATCGACGATGGGGCATTTGCCCTTGCCGACCACGTCATTGTACCAGTTCCACGCCTCGGGGTTGATCGGCTCGCCCACGGTGCCCAGCAGCTTGATGCTGGACAGGTCGTATTTCTCGACCGGCTCGGTGCCATGCGCCATCAGCGCGCGGATCGCGGTGGGGGCGGTGTAGAACTGGTTCACCTTGTGCTTTTCGCACACGGCCCAGAACCGGCCCGCATCGGGCCATGTCGGCACGCCCTCGAACATCAGTGTGGTGGCACCGTTGGCCAGCGGGCCATAGACGGTGTAGCTGTGCCCGGTGACCCAGCCAACATCGGCGGTGCACCAGAAGATGTCGCCGTCGTGGTAATCGAACGTGTATTGATGCGTCATCGCGGCATAGGCCAGATAGCCGCCCGATGTATGGACAACGCCCTTGGGCTGGCCGGTGGAGCCGGAGGTG
>JAGXGW010000080.1 GCA_024636555.1 Paracoccaceae bacterium
GTCGGCCCCCGTCGGGTTGCAGATCGGCGCGAAGGCCGAGACCGAGCGGAACCGCCCCGGCAGGCCCATCGCCAGCGTCAGCGCGCCATGCCCACCCATGGAATGCCCGGTGATCGCCTGCCGCTCCGGGTCCAGCGCGAATTCCTTGAAGATCAGCGCCGGCAGATCCTCGGCCACATAGTCCCACATGCGGAAATGCGGTGCCCAGGGCTTTTGCGTCGCGTTCACATAAAAACCAGCACCCTGCCCCAGATCATAGGCGTCATCATCCGCAACACCCTCGCCGCGCGGGCTGGTATCGGGGAAGACCAGTGCGATCCCCTGTTCCGCCGCCCAGCCCTGCGCGCCCGCCTTGACCATCGCATTCTCATGCGTGCAGGTCAGACCGGACAGATACCACAGCACCGGCACAGGGCCGTCCTGCGCCTCGACCGGCAGGAACAGGCCAAATGTCATATCCGTGCCGGTCGCCGACGAAGCATGTTTGTAGACGCCCTGCACGCCGCCGAAACAGGCATTTTCCGAGATGATCTGCATGATGATGGCTCCTTTTCCGGTTTGATCCATGGCTAGAGCACCCGCGCCGCTGTCACAAGCCTAGAGCAGCGAAATCCAGCCCACCACCAGCGACACTGTCACGATGCTCAGCGCGGTCGAGATCAGGATTGACGCCGAGACCCGGTGCGGCGCAACCCCGTAATGCTGCGCCAGCATATAGACATTGCCTGCAACCGGCAGCGCCGCCGCCGCGATCATCACGCCCGCCGCATAGGGCTCGATCGGAAAGATCACAAGCGCCGCCACAGCCACCGCTGCCGGATGCAGCACCAGCTTGCAAAACGACAGCCAGCCCGCGACCGAAACGCGCTCCGCCGATTTCGACGCCAGCGAGGCCCCGATGGCAAACAGCGCCCCCGGTGTCGCGGCATTGCCCAGCAGGATCACGAATTCATTGAGCGGGCCGGGGATCGGAATTTGCAGCCCCGACCATGTCAGCCCCAGCACGATCGACACGATCATCGGGTTCTTGATCAACCCCAGACCGATACTGCGGAAGATACCGAACGAGATCCGCCCGTCCCTTGCACCTGTGATGATGATCACGATCAGACTGCCGAACACGATCAGATCTACCGCCAGCACCAGCATCACCGGGGCAATCGCGGCCTCTCCCAGAAGCAGCACCAGCATCGGGATACCCAGAAAGCCGACATTGCCGATTGTGGCGCATTGCGCCTCAACCGCGGCTTCTTGCATGGGGATGCGTCGCATCAGGGCGACAGCCGTGGCCAGCACATAGACCACAGCGGTGCCCAGCAGATAGGCTTTCACGAAGGTCAGATCGAAAACATCGGCCAGCGACAGGTTGGCCGAGAAGCGGAACAGCATCGCCGACAGCGCAAAGTAGAAAACGAACTTGGTCAGCCATGCCGTGGCGGCTTCAGTGAAAAACCCGCTGCGCCCTGCGCCGTATCCGACGCCGATCACCATGAAGAAAGGCAGGGTCTTCAAGAATATCTCGAACATCAGCCGTTCGTAGCATGGCGGCTGGCCGCGTCAATCGCGGATACGGGGGCAAGGGTTGCGCTCTCGGTCCGGCTTGGACGGCGCTCCCCGTGTGCAGATCGCTTGCTGAAAATCAGGCAATCGGTTTACATTGGGCTTGCAAGCAAAGGAATGTCACGATGGCCACGAGTGGCGTTCAGGTTCGGATATCGTCACGCAAGGGCCGTAAATACGATCAGGTTCTGGACGGGGCGCGGGAGGTTTTCCTTGTCGCCGGCTTCGAGGGGGCCTCCGTCGACGATATCGCGCGCGCCGCCGGTGTCTCGAAGGCGACGCTCTACAGCTATTTCCCCGACAAGCGGCTGATGTTCACGGAAATGGCCGAGCGCGAATGCGCGCGGCAGGCGGCGGCGGCACTTCAGTTGATCGATCTCAGCGCGCCACCGCGGCAGGTGCTCAAGATGGCGGCCCACCGGCTGATCCGGATTATGCTGTCCGATTTTTCGCAGCGCATCTTCCGCGTCTGCGTCGCCGAGGCGGACCGTTTCCCCGAACTGGGCCGCGCCTTTTATGACAGCGGGCCTGCACTTGGCCGCGCACGCATCATGGATTACCTGCATCAGGCCCAGTCGCGCGGCGAGGTGGAGATCGCGGATTTCGAACTGGCCGCGGATCAGTTTGCCGAACTGTGCAAGGCAGACCTGTGGACCCGTGCGGTTTTCGGCCTTCAGAGCGATTTCACGGACGACGAAATCGACCGCGTCGTGGATAGTGCTGTCGACATGTTCATGGCGCGCTACGGCTGCGCGGGCAAAACCTCAGTCGATCCGTCGCACCAGTAGCTGGTTGCCCGACCCGCGCTTTGTCTCGAAAATCTTGAGATCCGTGACAAGATCGCTCAGCTTTTTCTTGCCATAGCTGCGCGTGTCGAAATCGGGATTGGCGGCGGTGATGAACTGTCCCAACGGGCCCAGCGCATACCAGTCATCCTCCTGGTCGATACTGTCCATCGCCTTGAGGATCAGGTCGCGCGCTTCTGTCAGCGTGCTGGCGGGCATGGCTGCTGTCTTGGTTGCAGGCTTGTCCGCCGGATCGGCGCCGACAAGGTTTTCCAGAAAGATGAACCGTTTGCAGGCCTTGCGGAAGGCTTCGGGCGTTTTCTGCGCGCCGATGCCGAACACATCCAGCCCCTGTTCGCGGATCCGGCTGGCCAGCCGCGTGAAGTCGCTATCCGAGGAAATAACCACGAAACCGTCGAACCGGCCCGAATGCATCAGGTCCATCGCATCGATCACCAGCGCGATATCGGACGCGTTCTTGCCCACCGTATTGGCAGGCTGGTGATGCGGCACCAGACCGAATTCCGCCTGCACCTTGGACCAGCCGTTCATCTGCGGGCTGGAGAAATCACCATAGACACGGCGTACACTCGCCTCGCCCATCGCAGCGATTTCCTCGAATATGGCGCGCGTCCATTTCGGCGAGGTATTGTCGGCATCGATCAGCACGGCCAGAAGCGGCGGGCGGGTGAAATTTTCCATTGGTCGGTCCAATCTGTCAGAGTGGTTGCGGGGCGAGATCGGTCCGCAGGCTGCGGTACATCACCAGCGCATCGACATATCCCAGCGTGGGATGCAGATATGCGCCGGGCAAACGGCCCGCAACCGCGAATCCAGCCATCTCCCAAAGGCGAATAGCGCGCGTGTTGGTGCTGATCACGAAATTGAACTGCATGGCAAGGTAACCCGAACGCGCCGCACGGTCCAGCGCCTCGGCCAGCATCGCCCGCGCCACCCCCTTGCCCTGCGCCGCCTCGGCCGTCACGAAACCGCAGTTACAGACATGCGCGCCGCCGCCTTCGGCATTGGGCCGGATGTAATAGCTGCCCAGCACGCGACCATCCACCTCGGCCACCCGCACCTCGCGCCCTGGCCCGAACCAATAGGCCAGCGCATCGCCTTGGGAAATGCCGGGGTCGATGGCATAGGTCTCACCGGCGCGGAACACCCGGCGCAAGATCTCCCACACTGCTGCGTGATCCGCTGCCGTGGCCGCGCGCATCGTTATGTCACTCATCGCGCAACTCTGCTTCTTCTTGCCTAAAATATCCCCGCCGGAGGCTTCCGGCCTTGCGGCAAGACGCCTCCGGTTGGGTAGGGATCAGAACGTCACGACCGCACGGATCGACTTGCCCTCATGCATCAGATCAAAGCCGTGGTTGATCTCGTCAAGGCTGAGGGTATGCGTGATCATCGGGTCGATCTCGATCTTGCCATCCATATACCAGTCAACGAATTTCGGCACATCGGTGCGCCCCTTCGCGCCGCCGAACGCCGTACCTTTCCAGACGCGGCCTGTCACCAGCTGGAACGGACGCGTGCTGATTTCCGAACCCGCCGGCGCGACACCGATGATGACCGACACGCCCCAACCACGATGCGAGCATTCCAGCGCGTCGCGCATCACCTTGACGTTGCCGGTGGCATCGAACGAGTAATCCACGCCGCCGATCTGGTCGATCCCGCGCTTGGTCAGGTTCACGATCTCCTGCACCACCGATCCTTCGATCTTCGAGGGGTTGATGAAATGCGTCATCCCAAACTTGCGCGCCATCGCTTCCTTGTCGTCATTCAGATCGACGCCGATGATCATGTCGGCCCCCGCCATCCGCAGGCCCTGGATCACGTTCAGCCCGATCCCGCCCAGACCAAAGACCGCCGCTGTCGATCCGATCTCGACGCCTGCCGTGTTGATCACGGCCCCGATACCCGTGGTCACGCCGCAACCGATATAGCAGATCTTGTCGAAAGGCGCGTCATCACGCACCTTGGCCAGCGCGATCTCCGGCATCACCGTGTGGTTGGCGAAGGTCGAGCAGCCCATGTAGTGATAGATCGGCGTGCCATCCAGCATTGAGAACCGCGTGGTGCCATCCGGCATCAGCCCCTGGCCTTGGGTGTTGCGGATCGCGGTGCACAGGTTGGTCTTTCCGGACAGGCAGGAATAGCATTCGCGGCATTCCGGCGTGTAAAGCGGGATCACGTGATCGCCCGGTTTCAGCGTGGTGACACCCTCGCCCACTTCCAGCACGATGCCCGCGCCCTCATGTCCCAGAATGCAGGGGAACAGCCCCTCGGGGTCCGCGCCCGAACGGGTGAATTCATCCGTGTGGCAGATGCCTGTTGCCTTGACCTCGATCAGAACCTCACCCTTCTTCGGGCCCTCAAGGTTCACGTCCATCACTTCCAGCGGTTTACCGGCCTCTAGGGCCACGGCGGCACGTGTACGCATTCTCGCATCCTCCTGTTGTCAGGTGCTACTTTTTGCGAAAGCACACCAATGTTCAACCTCCTCCTACCGACCCGCCGCGTTTCGGTCTAGGCTGCAATCGGACCAATCACAGCAAAGGGCGACATTCATGCCTTATTCCTCACGCACACTTGTCGGAGCAGGCTTTCTGTCCGCACTGGCCGCCTGCATGCCCGTGATCCCCGACAAGACCGGCCCAGCCGCCAACGCCTGCGGCGCAGCCGGGCTTCAGGGTCTCGTGGGCCAGCCTGTCGCACAGCAGGATTTCAGCGGTATCGGCGCTGCACGCCGTATC
Source organism: Paracoccaceae bacterium (assembly GCA_024636555.1). Taxonomy (GTDB): domain Bacteria; phylum Pseudomonadota; class Alphaproteobacteria; order Rhodobacterales; family Rhodobacteraceae; genus Seohaeicola. Next base: position 5,111 of record JAGXGW010000080.1, read on the forward strand.
ATGGTCGAGGGGAGCCCCATGACGATGGATTACCGCGAGGACCGCCTGAACGTGTCCTATGACCGTAGCGGCAGGATCACCCGCATCTGGTGCGGCTAGAGCGTGTCGCGCTCAATAAGATTCAGGTATTCACCGGGCCTGACGCTTTATCGCAGAGCCCGGACTCGACTCCGGTCAGCAACAGCGCTAGATAAGAACAAATAGTGAACAAACTTCGTAAAAGCTGCCCATGGCCCCGAAACGAATCCTCTCGCTCTGGTTTCCCCGCCTCGGCGCGGAACGCCTTTTGCGTGGGCGGCGCGGCCTGCCGGATGTGCCTTTCGCGGTGATCGAACAGACAGGGCAGATGCAGCGGATCGCCTCGGTCTCGGTGCTGGCGCAGGCGGCGGGGGCCTATCCCGGCCAGCCGCTGCGCGACGCGCTGGCCCTGTGCCCCGCGCTGGAGACACAAGCGCGCGATGCCGTGGCCGAGGCGGGTTTTCTCACCCGCCTGCGCCGCTGGGCGGTGCAATGGTCGCCGCTGGTGGCCGAACAGCCGCCCGATGCACTGGCGCTCGACATCAGCGGCTGCGCGCATCTGTTCGGGGGCGAGGCGGCAATGGTGGATCAGATCGGGGCCGCGCTGGAGCGGATGGGCCTGTCGGTGCAGGCAGGGCTGGCCGACACCCCCGGCGCGGCTTGGGCCCTGGCGCGCCATGCCGGACGCAGCCCCGCCACGGGCCGTAGCGGTGATGCCATCCAGCAAGAGGCGCGGGCCACCCGCTCGCGCGCCGCCAAACGCCCGCAGGACAGGACAACCGCGCAATCCGGCACCACCTTCGCCCCCGCCATCGCACAGGCAGGACAGACCCATTCCGCCATTGCCCGCCTGCCTGTCGCAGCGCTGCGGCTCGACCCTGACACGGTGGCGCAACTCGGCAGGCTGGGCCTGCGCCAGATCGGCGACCTGTCAGGCCAGCCCCGCGCAGCACTGGCACGTCGTTTCGGCAAGGGGCTGGTGCTCAGGCTGGATCAGGCCTTGGGCAGTGCCCCCGAACCGATCAGCCCGGCCCGCCCCGACAAGGCCTTTGCCACGCGGATCAGCCTGCCCGAACCCGTCGGGCTCGAGGCAGACATGCTGGCCGCGCTGGACCGCCTGCTGCCGCGCCTGTGCGATATGCTGCGCGACAAGCGTCAGGGCGTCAGGACGGTGCGGCTCGAAGCGTGGCGCAGCGATGGCGGGCGGCAGGAGATCACCCTGACCCTCGCCCGTGCCACCCATGATCCCGCCCGCATCCGTCCCCTGATGGCGATGCGCCTGACGCAGATTGATCCAGGCTTCGGGATCGACATGTTCCGGCTCGAGGCGTTGCAGACAGAACCCCTGCACGACAAACAAGCCAGCGGCCATCTCGACGCGGCCCATGCCGCCGCCGGCCGCGCCGCACGCGACACCGCGCTGGAGGATCTGATCAGCCGCATGGGCGCGCGCATCGGGATGGAGGCGATCACCCGCCACCACCCCGGCAACAGCCATATCCCTGAAAAAGGCGCGCAGGTGCTGGCCGCCGCATGGGCGGAGCCCGCGTCCGGCTGGCCCAGACCCGCAGCGCCACGCCCCCTACTGTTGTGGCGGCCAGAGCCCGTGATCGCCCCCGACACACCGCATCCGCCCGCGCAGTTCCGCTGGCGCCGCCGCGATCTGGCGCTGTCCTGCGCGCAAGGCCCGGAACGGATCGCGCCGGAATGGTGGCTGGACGAACCCGACTGGCGCAGCGGCACCCGCGATTACTGGATCACCACCACCACCTGCGGCACGCGGCTGTGGCTGTTCTTCGCCCATGGCGCCACGATGTCGTGTGGCTGGTTCTGCCATGGCAGCTTTGCCTGAGGCTGAAAGCCCTGAATTTGAGTATTTGCAGAACGATGAAGCAGGCCGCGCCCTGTCCTTCATCGTTCTGCAAATACTCAAAGCAAACCCGGCAACCCGCGCCCCGTCTCAGACGGCGCGCAGACCGCCCGTCACGAAATCCGCCGCCAGCTCGGCATAGGCGGCGCGGTCCAGACCCTTGCCGGGACGGTGCCACATATAAAACCAGTTGAGAATGCCGAAGACCGACATGGTCAGGGCGCGCAGCCTGTCCGCCTCTAGGCCGGGACGCTCCTGCGCGACTGAATCCGCCATCACACTGACAAGGCGGCGCTGCGCCGCGACCAGCGGGGCCTGGCGCTCGGACGGCAGCGTGGCCAGCGCATCCAGTTGCAGCTTGTGCTCGGCATCCGCATCCTCATAGGCCGACAGAACCGCACGGATCACGCCGCGAAGTCCGTCGCCGCGCGCGGCCTCGACCACCTCGACCAGCGCGCCGAGATGATCGTCGAGAATGTCGAACAGCAGGTCTTCCTTGCTGGCGTAGTAGTGATAGATCAAAGCCTTGGACACGCCGCAATGTTTGGCGGCACCGGTCATCGAGGCACGGTCATAGCCGTGCCGCGCGAAATAATCCGCCGCCCCTTTGCGCAGGGCGGCGCGTTTTTCATCGTGATCGCGTGCCAGTCCGCGCGCCATGTCAGCCGGCCTTGGGGCGGTTGTCGATGATCCGCACCGCCTTGCCCTCGCTGCGCGCCACACCGCCGGGATCCGCGACAAGGATCTCGACCGACAGGCCGACCATCTGCTTGATCCGGTGCGACATGTCCCGCGCCGCCGCCGCGCGTCCCGACGGATCGACTCCGTCGCAGGCCTCGCACAGCACGCGCATCGCATCCATGCGGCCCTTGCGGGTCAGTTCGATCTGGAAATGCGGTGCCAGATCACGGACCTGCATCAGCACCTCCTCGATCTGGGTCGGGAACACGTTGACCCCGCGCAGGATGATCATGTCATCGCTGCGCCCGGTGATCTTTTCCATCCGCCGCATCGACCGCGCCGTGCCGGGCAGCAACCGCGTCAGGTCGCGGGTGCGGTAGCGGATGATGGGAAACGCCTCCTTGGTCAGCGAGGTGAAGACCAACTCGCCCAGCTCGCCATCCGGCAGCACCTCGCCTGTTTCGGGGTGGATCACCTCGGGGTAGAAATGATCTTCCCAGACATGCAGCCCATCCTTGGATTCCACGCATTCATTGGCCACCCCCGGCCCGATCACCTCGGACAGACCATAGATATCGACGGCATGCATATCGAACGCCTCCTCGATCTCAAGCCGCATCGCATTGGTCCATGGCTCGGCCCCGAAGATGCCGACCTTGAGCGGGGACTTGCGCGGGTCGAGCCCCTGCTTGGCATATTCATCGAGGATCGACAGCGCATAGGAGGGCGTAACCGTGATCCCGTCGGCGCGGAAATCCTCGATCAGGCGCACCTGGCGCGGGGTCATCCCGCCCGAGACAGGCACAGTCGTCAGACCCAGCGCGTCCGCGCCGAGGTGGATGCCCAAGCCGCCGGTGAACAGCCCGTAGCCATAGGCGTTATGCAGGATATCCCCCGCCCGCAACCCCGCCGCCCGCAGGGACCGCGCCACGACCGAGCCCCAGACCGCCAGATCGGCCTTTGTATAGCCCACAACCGTGGGCTGCCCCGTCGTGCCCGAAGACGCATGCACCCGCGCCACCTGATTGCGTGGCACGGCAAACATGCCGAACGGATAGTTCGCCCGCAGGTCGGCCTTTGCGGTGAAGGGAAACTTCGCCAGATCTGAAAGCGATTTCAGATCGTCAGGGTGCACCCCCGCCGCATCAAAACTGGCGCGGTAATGGGGAACATTGTCATAGGCATGACGCAGCGACCACTGCATCCGCCCCAGTTGCAGCGCCGCGATCTCGTCGCGGCTTGCTGTCTCGATCGGGTCCAGATCGCCCGGTTTTGGCGACAGGTCTTCCATCACACGGACTCCAGCATCAGCGCGATACCCTGCCCTACGCCGATGCACATCGTGCAGACCGCCCGTTTCGCACCAGCATCGGAGAGGTTGATCGCCGCCGTCAGCGCCAGCCTTGCGCCCGACATGCCCAAGGGATGGCCCAGCGCAATGGCGCCGCCATGCGGGTTCACGTGATCCGCATCGTCGGCCAAGCCCAGCTGACGCATCGTGGCAAGGCCCTGCGCGGCAAAAGCCTCGTTCAGTTCGACGAAATCAATGTCGGTGATCTTCAGCCCGTGACGGTCCAGCAAAGCCTGGGTTGCCGGCGCCGGCCCGATCCCCATGATCCGCGGTGCGACACCCACCGTCGCCATCGAAACGATCCGCGCTTTTGGCGTCAGCCCGTATTTCTTGACCGCATCGGCGGAGGCGATGATCAAGGCCGCCGCGCCGTCATTGACGCCGGAGGCATTGCCCGCTGTGACAGAGCCACCCTCGCGGAACGGAGTCGGCAGCGCGCCCAGCTTTTCCATCGTGGTGGCGCGTGGATGTTCGTCATGCTCGACGACAACCGCGTCACCCTTGCGCTGCGGGATCGTGACGGGCGCGATCTCGCGCGCCAGTCGCCCGCTGTCTCGCGCCGCAATCGCGCGGGTCTGAGAGCGCAGGGCGAAAGCGTCCTGATCGTCGCGGGAAATCCCGAAATCGGCGGCCACATTCTCTGCCGTCTCCGGCATGGAATCGGTGCCGTAAGCCTTGTGCATCGCGCGGTTCACAAAGCGCCAGCCGATGGTGGTGTCATAGATCTCGGCGCGGCGCGAGAAAGCCGCATCCGCCTTGGGCATCACCAGCGGGGCGCGGGACATCGATTCGACGCCGCCTGCCAGCACCACCTCGGCCTCGCCTGTTTTGACGGCACGCGCCGCCTGCCCAACAGCATCAAGGCCCGATCCGCACAGACGGTTCACCGTCACACCCGGCACGCCCTCGCCCAGACCCGCCAGCAGCACCGCCATGCGCGCCACGTTGCGGTTGTCCTCGCCCGCCTGATTGGCGCAGCCCATGATGCATTCGTCCACCGTCATACCCGGAAACTGCGCCATCACCGCACGGATCACCCCCGCCAGCAGATCATCGGGCCGGACAGAGGACAGTGCCCCGCCATAGCGGCCAATCGGGGTGCGAAGCCCCTCGCACAAAAACGCGTCTCTCATGTCTCGTCCTCCATCATGTCTTCTGTGAAATGTGTACCGGAAATCTGCCGCGACAGCCCCCGGAACAGGGCAACCTTGCGGCCATCCGCGCCCGTCACAGTCACATCGTAAACGCCGGAGCGGCCCGCCAGATGCACCTCCTGCGCCGTGGCCGTCAGCACCTCGTCCGGTCGGCCGGGGCTCAGATAGGTGATACTGTTCTCCTGCGCCACGACCAGCTTGTTATGGCTGTTGCAGGCATAGGCAAAGGCCGTGTCGGCCAATGTGAAGATATAGCCGCCGTGACAGATGCCGTGGCCGTTCAGATGTTCCGGGCGGACGCGCATGGTCATCGTGGCCTGTCCGGGGGCAACCTTGATCAGCACCATCTCAAGCGCTTGGGCCGCGACATCGGTAGACCACATCGCGGCGGCCGATCGTGCGGCGCGTTCTTCGGGCGTCATGGTCTCTCCTCCCCATGCAATCGCGCGCAGACTGCACAAAACCGACCACACGGTCAAGAGTATTGCGTTGATCGAAATCCTGCGCCATGCTGCACCCAGACGCGAATGTGTTTCAAGGGAGGAAATCCGATGCTCAGGCCCCACAGCTATGCCTGCGGCGAATGGATCGCGCCGGGGCAGACCGCCACGGATATTTCAGGCCCCGTCACCGGCAAGGTGATCGCACAGGCGGGGGGCGCAGCACTCGACATACAGGCGATGCTGGACCATGCCCGCAACGTCGGCGGGCCTGCCTTGCGCGCTATGGGCTTTCACGACCGCGCCCGCCTTCTCAAGGCGCTGGCCGCCCATCTGGATGCCCACAAGGAGCAGCTTTACGCGATCAACCCGCTCACCGGCGCGACACGGCGCGATGGCTGGATCGACATTGACGGCGGCATCGGCACGATGGGTCTTTTCGCTGCCAAGGGGCGGCGCGAAATGCCGGACGGCCATGTCTATATCGATGGCGAGGTCGAACAGCTCAGCCGCAAGGGCACCTTCCTCGGCCAGCATATCGCGGTGCCGTTGCGAGGTGTCGCGGTGCAGATCAACGCGTTCAATTTTCCCGTCTGGGGCATGCTGGAAAAGCTGGCCCCCGCGCTGCTGGCAGGCATGCCATCCATCGTCAAACCCGCCACGCAAACCTGCTATCTGACAGAGGCTTGCATGCGGTTGATCATCGACAGCGGCATCCTGCCGGAAGGGGCCGTGCAACTGGTGATCGGGGGCACCGGCGATCTGCTGGACCGTCTGGGCGCGCAGGATGTGGTGGCTTTCACCGGCTCTGCCGATACCGCCCTCAAACTGCGGGCCAATCCCGCGCTGATGCGCCACTCCACCCGCTTCATGGCAGAGCAGGACAGCCTCAATGCTTCCATCCTCGGACCGGATGCCTCACCCGACAGCGCGGAATTTGCCCTGTTCATCAAGGAAGCGGTCACAGAGATCACCACCAAAGCGGGCCAGAAATGCACCGCCACCCGCCGCCTGATCGTGCCTGCGGCAATGATGGAGGCCGTGGGTGCGGCACTGTCAGAGAAGCTCGCCGCCATTTCCGTGGGCAACCCAGAGGCGGACGGCGTCCGTATGGGTGCGCTATCCTCGCATACGCAAAAGGCCGACGTGCTGTCCTGCCTCACGCAATTGCGGACAGAGGCGCGGCTGATCCATGGTGATCCCGCGCATATGTCGCTGGTAGATGCCGATCCCGAACAGGCGTTTCTGCCGCCGATGCTGCTGGCCTGCGATGATCCCGATGCCGCGCGTCTGGTGCACGAGGTCGAGGCGTTCGGCCCGCTCTCGACCCTGATGCCTTACCGCGATACCGCCCATGCGGCGGCGCTGGCCAATCGCGGCGGCGGCTCGCTCGTCTCCTCGCTGTTCACCGCCGATCCTGCCGTCGCCCGCAGCATCGTGCTGGACAGCGCAGCATGGCATGGCCGCATCTACATCAACAACGCCACCTCTGCCGCCGAGGCCACAGGCCATGGCGCGCCGCTGCCGCATATGATCCACGGCGGCCCCGGTCGCGCAGGCGGGGGCGAGGAACTGGGCGGCATCCGTGCCGTGCTGCATTATATGCAGCGCAGCGCCGTGCAGGGCAGCCCCGATATGCTGAGCGCGATCACCGGCACATGGATTACGGGCAGTGCGCAATCGACACATCCCACGCATCCGTTCCAGCGCAGCTTTACCGACATCGCCATCGGCGAGACGATCCAGACTGCTCCGCGTACCGTCACCCTCGAGGATATCGCGCATTTCGCCCATTTCACGGGTGACACGTTCTATGCCCATATGGATGAGGAGGCGGCCCGCGCAAATCCGTTCTTCCCCGGTCGCGTGGCGCATGGCTATCTGCTGCTCAGCTTCGCGGCGGGGCTGTTCGTGCAGCCCGATCCCGGCCCGGTTCTGGCCAATACCGGCCTCAATGCGCTGAGCTTCCAGAAACCCGTCAGCCCCGGTGACAGCATCCGCGTGGCGCTGACTTGCAAGCGCAAGACCCGCCGCACCGAAACTTACGGCGAGGTGGCGTGGAACGCGACCCTGACCAACCAGAACAATGAACAGGTCGCGCAATACGAATTGCTCACGATGGTATCCTATGACCACCCCGAAGGCTGATCCGGGCTTCTTCTTGTCCGCAATATCCATCCGCCAGCGCCGCCGCACAGAAACGGTTCAGTTGGCGGCGCAATGCGTGTAACAGGCGGTTATGGACCCGCTTGAGCCCGTCATAACAGCGTTGCACGCCGAATCGCGCCTGCGGGTCTGGTCGCTGGTGATCACCGTCTTCGGCGATTGTGTGCAGCATCGCGGCGGTGCGATCTCCACCGCGCGGCTCGGGCGGCTTCTGGGACGCATCGGGGTGGAGCCGGGCGCGCTGCGCACCGCCTTGTCGCGGCTGGGCCGTGACGGATGGGTCAACAGCGAACGCGCCGGACGGCTCAGCCATTACCGCCTCAGCCCCACCGGGCTGGCCCGGTTCAGCGAGGCCAGCAGCCGCATCTACGCGCCCGCGCGCCAAATGCCCGTCACCGAATGGACCCTCTCGACCGAGGGCGACATGCAGACCGCTGTGCCGCTGGGCGGGCTCTGGCTGCGCCCCGCAGACATGCTCGCGCCCGCGAAACCCGCCTTCCGCATGACGGGGCGAATCACGGATCTGGCCCCCGCCATGCGCGATAGCCTTATCAGGACAGCCCATGCCACAGCCCTGCGCCGCCTGAACGGCGATCTTGACAGGCTTGCCTTGATTGAGGGTGATCCGCTGACCCATGCGGCGGCCCGGATCCTTCTGATCCACCGCTGGCGGCGCATCGTGCTGCGCTTTCCCGACCTGCCGCCCGCACTTCTGCCCGCCGATCTGGCTAAACACGACCCCCGCGCCCGCGTCGGTGCCGCCTATCTGCATCTGACGCCCGGCGCCGAGGACTGGCTGGACAGCACCGAGGACGACATGGCCCCGATGCCCGCCCCCGATCAGAGCCTTGCGGCCCGCTTCCGGAGCTTACCCGTTGCAAAGGGGTTGATTTCATAGCTCAACAGCGCAACTCTGGGCCATGACCATACAACCGCCTGTCCCTCCCGCATCATCACAAGCGCCCGAACAGGTCGCCTTCGATCGTCTGGAACTCGGGCAGATCCTGTCGCTTTACGGGCGCATGGTCGCCTTGGGGGAATGGCGCGACTACGGCATATCGCATCTGCGCGAGGTGGCAGTTTTCTCGATCTTCCGGCGTACGGCCGAGAATCCGCTCTACCGGATCGAAAAGCGCCCCAAGCTGCGCAGCAAACAGGGGCTTTACGCCGTGATCGGCATGGATGGTCAGGTGCTCAAGCGCGGCCAGGATCTGCGGACCGTCCTGCGCGTGCTGGAGCGCAAGCTGATCCGCGTGGTTGAATAGCCCGCCGCTCCCGGCTTCTTCTTGCCCTAAATATCCAGATCCAGCCGTCGATGCGCCGTGACAGGCCCGCCGCCTTGCGCCGCGATCCGCGCCACAGCCTCGGCCAGCCCCTCATGGGCCACCGCCATGTGGTGGGCATTGGCATGCAGGATCGTCTCCGGCCCCGCCACCCATGCGACATGTCCTTTCCAGAACAGCAGATCGCCACGCTGCGCGGCCGTGCCCTCCGTCACGCGCTGGCCCAAAGCGCCGGCCTGCATGTCGCTGTCACCCGGACAGGCGATGCCGCAAGCCAGACAGGCCGCTTGCACAAGGCCGGAGCAATCGATCCCGAAGGCGCTGTTGCCGCCCCACAGATAGGGCGTGCCCAACAGCAGCGTGGCCACAGTCACCGGGTCCGCCTCAACCTGCGTCAGCGGCACGAGATGGCAGGCAGGTACATGGCCCGCATCGGTCAGGATGAACGATCCCGCCTGTTCCAGACCGCGCAGGCGGCTGCCAAAGCTCAGCGACATTGTCTCTGGCGATTTGATGTCGGCGGCCACGTAGGCGTGCGTGGCGCGCACGCAAACCCGCAGGTCCGGCAGATCGCCTGCCCGCAAGGCCGCGCTGGGCAGATAGCCCACATAGCCATCCCGCGCTGCCTGCACGAAAGACCAGCCTGCGCGCTCCTCGAACACCTCCACCGCCTCGCCGCGCAGCAACTCTCGTTCGCGCTTGCCGTCTGGCTGATCGCGCAGCGCCACAACGGGTTCCGCCACAAGCCGTGTCCATCCCTCGACAAAGGCAGCGGCCTCGACCTGCCCCTCAAGGAAACGCGCCGCCACACGCCCGTTGGCCGGTGTCATACGTGGATCAAGTCTCACAGCTTCAGCACCTCCGGCAAGGCCTCCAGCAGCGCGCGTGCGCCCATGCCCACGCCCCCCTTGGGCCGCGCAGGGGCGGCATTGGGTTGCCAGCCGTAGATGTCGAAATGCGTGTAGCTCTGGCTCTCACCCGCGAACCGGCGCAGGAACAAGGCCGCTGTGATGGCACCGGCAAAGCCGGATTTGGGCGCATTGTCCAGATCGGCGATGCCCGGCTCGATCTCGCTCTCGTAAGGTGTCCAGAACGGCAGCCGCCAGACCGGATCGGCGACTCGCGCAGCAGCCTCCTGCAAAGCGCTGGCGACGCCTGCGTCATCTGTGAAGAACGGTGACAGGTCCGGCCCCAGCGCCACCCGCGCAGCCCCTGTCAGCGTGGCCATCGACACCATCAGATCAGGGTCTTCCTCGGCCCCCAGCGCCAGCGCATCAGCCAGCACAAGACGGCCCTCGGCATCGGTGTTGTTCACCTCCACCGTCAGCCCCTTGCGCGATGTCAGGATATCGCCGGGCCGCATCGCCCCCGCGCTGACCGCGTTCTCCACCGCCGGAATCAGCACCCGCAGCCGCAGTTTCAGCCCCAGCGCCATGATCATATGCGCCAGCCCCAGCACGGTCGCCGCGCCACCCATGTCCTTTTTCATCAGCCCCATGCCGGAGCCAGGCTTGAGGTTGAGCCCGCCCGTGTCGAAGCACACGCCCTTGCCCACCAGCGTCAGGCGGGGGCCTGCCGTGCCCCAGCGCATATCGATCAGGCGCGGTTCCTGGTCTGCAGCGCGCCTCACGGCATGGATCATCGGAAAGTTCTGCTCCAGCAGCGCCTGCCCCCGGATCACATGCGCCTGTGCGCCATTTTGCTCTGCCAGTTCCAGACAGGCCGCTTCCAGCGCCTCCGGCCCCATATCGTTGGCAGGGGTGTTGATCAGATCGCGGGTCAAGGCCTCACCCGCCGCGATGATCTCGGTCCGCGCTGCATCCACCCCCTCGGGCGCGACAAGGCGCGCCGCGCTGCCGGACTGGCTGCGGTAGCGGTCAAACCTGTAGGACGCGAGCAACCAGCCCAGCGCCTCTTCGCTCGCCTGCTCTGCGGACAGACCCGACACGATCCTGTAATTGCCCGCAGGCAGCGCGCCGGCAGCGGCTGCAAGGTGGAACCGGCCGCGCGCACGCTGTTCTGCGGTGCCGTATCCGACCAGAACCGCGGCAGGCGCGCCATCCTCCGACGGGATCACCAGATGCTTGCCCAGCCCGCCGTTGAAGCCCGACGCCTCCACCCACCGCACCACGGGGTCCGGTTGGCCGGACAGCCAACCCTTCAGTTTGTCGGCCTCGATCACATGAACGGGCCATCCCGTGGCGTCGGCTGGGGCAAAAGTCAGGGTCATCTCAGGGCCTTCTTGCTGGTGTCTGCGCCGCATGCTGGCGGCCGGGAACCGGGCCAGCCCCGCGCCGGATGCATCGGAGTTGCGCGCAGCCTATCTGTCCTGTTCCGGACTGCAAGAGGGGTGATCGCACGCCTTTTCGGCCATGCGCAGCACTTCCCGCCCGTGCCGGACCGGCGTGCAAGCCTCCACAAAAAGCCCACCATGCTCGCCTGTGCCGCCCGCCAGTCCGATCAGACAGACAGATCCCGTGTATCCCAGATCGCCGTCAACGAGCGGTCTCCGACGCGCAGCAGCCTTGCCAGCGTTGCGGCCAGAGCGATCATGTCGGAACGGTCGATCGTGGTCGTGACATCACGGGCAACGCGTGCCAGCAGATGCAGCCCGATCTGCTCCGCAATCGCCGCCATGGAGCGCGCGCTTTTGCGCAGCAATTCGACATCCGCTTCGTGGTACATGCGTTCTGCATGGCTCAACCGGACGGCCAGTTCCTCCATCGCGCGGCAGATCACATCCTCCGCCGCAGCTTCCCCCAATTCGAGATGAAGATCCGTCAACCTCTCAGAATCTATGCGGATCACCTCATCATGCCCCAAAACAGTCGTCTGTTCCACGTACTCACCCCAATCAAGACGCCCCCACGGCAGCACTGAACATGCCCATCCGCAGGTTCCCAAAAGGTTGCCGCCAACCGATTTTATCGCTCGAATTCGACATGAATACGCACTAAGACGCCTAGCCAGAGGTCATCAAGCCAATAGCACCAGAGTCAGGGATCACTTCATGGACCATGCCAAAGCCTTGCCCGGCTATCTGATCTCGCGCTATCAGGGCTGGAAAGCCACGTCCTATGCAGAAAACGAAAGCTGGTATCGACGGCTCGCCGAGATGGGCCAGCACCCGCGCGCCATGGTGATTTCCTGCTGTGACAGCCGGGTGCATGTCACCTCGATCTTCGGGGCAGATCAGGGCGAGTTCTTCATCCATCGTAATATCGCGAACTTGGTGCCGAGATATGAACCCGATGGCGCACCGCACGGCACCTCCGCAGCTGTGGAATATGCGGTCACGGTTCTCAAGGTCGCGCATGTGATCGTGCTGGGGCATTCCTCTTGCGGCGGCGTCAAGGGCTGTCTGGACATGTGCTCTGGCAAGGCCCCGCAACTGGAAGAACGCACCAGCTTTGTCGGCCGCTGGATGGACATCCTGCGCCCCGGATACGAGCGCGTCAAAGATATTGCGGACCCCGCAAAGCAACAACGCGCGCTCGAGATGGATTCCGTGCTGATCTCGCTCGAGAACCTGATGACATTTCCCTTCGTCGCGGATGAGGTGAAATCAGGCCGGATGACCCTGCACGGCCTTTGGACGGATATCGGCGACGGGTCGCTGGAATGCTACGATTCCGCGCGCGGCGAATTTTTCGCTGTCTGAAGCAAAGTTTGACTGAACGGTCGGGAATGACTTTATATTTCCGCGCCAACATATGTGACCACACCGCAAAGCGCGCGGTGCAACAAAAGGGGCAGCAATGGACGGCATCCTTTCCTTGGCGGGGTCCAACCTGATCTCGCCCATCGTTCTCAGTTTCGCACTCGGTCTTTTCGCCGCCCTCGCCCGCTCCGATCTGACCGTGCCCGAAGCGGTCGCCAAGGGCATGTCGCTCTACCTGCTCTTCGCCATCGGCTTCAAAGGCGGGGTCGCCGTCGCCTCTCACGGGATTGATGCCAAGCTGGGCCTGTCCTTGCTGGCCGGGGTTGTCCTGTCGGCCGCGCTGCCGCTGATCGCCTTTGCCATGCTGCGCGCGATATCAAACCTGTCGGCCACCGATGCAGCGGCTGTGGCGGCCCATTATGGCTCGATCTCGATCGTCACCTTCGTTGCGGCCTCTTCGATACTGGAAGGGCGCGGCATTGCCTATGAAGGCTATATGGTCGCCGTGGCTGCCGCAATGGAGGCCCCTGCGATCCTGTCAGCTTTATGGCTGGTGGCGCGCGGATCGGGAGGGCGGAAAATGGATGCGGGCCTGTGGCACGAGATCCTGCTGAACGGGTCCATCGTTTTGCTGCTGGGGTCGTTCCTGATCGGCTGGATCACCGGCCCTGCGGGGCTGGCGCAGATCGACAGCTTCATCGTGGCGCCGTTCAAGGGTGTGCTCTGCCTGTTCCTGCTGGATATGGGGCTGGTGGCGGGGCGCGGCCTGCGTAGCGGGCGGCACGTGCTGGGTGCGGGCGCGCTTGCCTTTGGTGTGATCATGCCGGTTGTGGGGGCCGGTTTGGGCCTTGCGACTGGCATGCTGCTGGGGCTGTCATCCGGCGGCGTCACGCTAATGGCCGTGCTCTGTGCCTCGGCGAGTTACATCGCGGTGCCTGCAGCGATGCGTGTGGCCTTGCCTGAGGCGAACCCTGCCGTCTATCTTACCCTGTCGCTCGGGGTGACCTTTCCTTTCAACCTGACGCTTGGCATCCCGCTTTATATGGCGGCCGCCATGGCCCTGACCGGAGGCTGAGACATGAAGACCCATGAGGCCAAACGCGTGGAAATCACCATCGAGGCTGTGATGCAGAGCCGTCTGACCGATGCGATCGCGGGGGCGGGCGTCACCGGATACACCATACTGCCCGTGCTGGGCGGATCGGGTCGCTCCGGTGAGTGGACCCGTGAGGGACAGGTCGGACGGACCGGCATGGTGCAAGTTGTGTGCATCGTCAGACCCGAGAGGGTGGATGCTTTGCTCGATGCAGCCTTCGACGTCGTGGAGCGCCATATCGGCGTTGTCTGCGTGACCGATTGTCTGGTCCTGCGCGCGGAACGGTTTTAACCGAAAGGTAACCCTCATCTGCGATTCTGCGGGTGATGGATATGCAGACGATTCCCCTGAGGCTGCCGGAGCCGTTGTTGCGGGCCGCTGTCTTGTTGGCGCAAGACCGTGATTGCAGCCTTGGCGCGCTGGTCCGCAATGCGGTGGCCGCCGAGATCAAGCGCGCGCAATCCCGAGCGAAGACGCCCAACCGGGCGGATGAGGGGCTCGTCGATCCCTTGCGTGCTCTTCTCGCTGCCGATTTCGGCGAAGCGCGTAGCTGGCCAGACCTGCAGCAGCGTCTCGCCGCCAAGGGCTTCGCCCTGCGCGAGGCGGGCGTCGGCCTTGCCCTGCACGATCATCCGGGCGGCACACGACTGTGCAAAGCCTCGGAACTGGGCCATGCCTATGCCAGCCTGATGCGCCGCTTTGGCCAACCCTTTCCGGATCACAGCCAGCGCTGGCTGGAAAACCGGGTGCGCCATGAAAAAGCCCCCCTGCCGCATCATCGGCAAGGGGGCCCTTCCGTGTCACATGACTGATCCGCGCGGGATCAGCCTTTCTTGAGGCATTTCGAGCCCAGCACTTCGGCGATCTGCACCGCGTTCAGCGCAGCGCCCTTGCGCAGGTTGTCGGACACGCACCACAGGTTGATCCCGTTGTCGATCGTGCTGTCCTGCCGGATGCGGCTGATGAAGGTCGCGTAATCACCAACACACTCGATCGGCGTGACGTAGCCACCATCCTCGCGCTTGTCGATCACCATGATGCCCGGCGCCTCGCGCAGGATGTCACGCGCCTCGGCCTCGTCCAGATGATCCTCGAACTCGATATTGATCGATTCCGCATGGCCCACAAACACCGGCACACGCACGCAGGTTGCTGTCACCTTGATCGAGGAATCGAGGATCTTCTTGGTCTCGGCGACCATCTTCCACTCTTCCTTGGTCGATCCGTCCTCGAGGAACACATCGATATGCGGAATCACGTTGAAGGCGATCTGCTTGGTGAACTTGCGCGGCGGCTTGTTGTCGGTGGGGTTGTAGATGCTCTTGGTCTGGTCCCACAGCTCGTCAATGCCCTCTTTGCCCGCGCCCGACACCGACTGGTAGGTGCTGACCACCACCCGCTTGATCCGCGCACGGTCATGCAGGGGCTTGAGGGCCACAACCATCTGCGCGGTCGAGCAATTGGGGTTGGCGATGATGTTTTTCTTGGAATAGCCATGCACCGCATCGGCATTCACTTCCGGCACGATCAACGGCACATCCGGATCATAGCGGTAGAGCGACGAGTTATCGATCACGACGCAGCCCGCAGCCGCAGCTTTGGGCGCATAGATCTTCGTCGCCTCGGAACCGACGGCAAACAGCGCCATGTCCCAGCCTGTAAAGTCGAACGTGTCCAGATCCTTGGTCTTCAACGTCTTGTCGCCAAAGCTGATCTCGGTCCCGAGGGATTTGCGGCTGGCCAGAGCCACGATCTCATCCACTGGAAACTGGCGCTCGTCCAGAATGTTCAACATTTCACGGCCCACGTTCCCCGTGGCACCAACGACGGCAACCTTGTAGCCCATCTGGGACAACTCCTTTGTTCAGAACGTCGCGCTCATATCGCAGCTTGCCCGTGAATTAAAGCGGATTCGCGGGAAACCCTTGGTCAATCCAGTCTGTCACGGCAGAACAGATAGACCACCAGCCCCGCCAGAAGCAGCAACGCGAAGAAGCCGAACAGCACCGCATAGGGCTGCGTCACCGGCACATCCGGCCCCGCAACCGACCGATAGAGCGGCCCGGTCGCCACCTGCATCACGCCGACGCCACCGATGCTGATCAGGTTCATGAAGGTGATCCCGCGCCCCGCCAGATGCGGCGGCACGAAACTGCGCCCGTGGGCCATGATCATCGGAAAGGACATGCCGAAAAAGCCGATCACGGCAAACAGGATCACCGCTGCGACAAGCCCGGGCAAGGGCCAGATCGCCAGCACCGCCAGCGCCAGCGCACAAAGCGCGTTGCCGCCGAAGATCACCCATTTGCGGGTGCCCAGTATCCGGTCGAGCGGACCATAGGCAAAAGCCCCGAACACCATCGCCAGCCCCATCACCAGTGTTGCCGTGCCGATCAGCGCCTCGGTCGCGCCGTGGACATCCGCGAGATAGGGGCCGACCCACAGGCCGCGCAGCCCTGCGGCGGGGGCATAATTCACCATCAGCAGCGGAAAGATCAGCCACAGCGCGGGCATCTTCACCAGATCCAGCAGCGAGCCTTTCTGCGCGCCGTCAATCCTTGGCGGGTCTTTGACGGTCAGCCAGATCCCCGCCGCGAGGATCAGCGACAGCACGGCAAGCCCGCCGATCGTCTCGCGCCAGCCCAAGGCCACAACGGCCCAAGCCAGCGGTGCGGTGCCCGCCAGATTTCCCAGCGAGCCGACCCCGATCATCATGGCGCCGAGCGTGGCAAACATCGCAGGCTGATACATGCGCGCGAAGATGAAATAGGACGCCATCAATACAGGTGAACAACCGATCCCGATCAGCCCCATGGCCAACGAGATATGCAAAGGCGTTGTTGCAAGCGCGAACATCGCAGCCCCGCCACCCCCGCCGACAGCCAGCAAAACCGCCGCTGTCCGCCGTGGCCCGACTTTGTCCAGCGCAATCCCCACCGGAATTTGTGCCGCTGCAAAGGTCAGGAACCACAGGCCGGAGGCAAAGGCCAGATCCTCGGGTCCGGCCCCGACATCGCGTTCCAGCACGCGGGTCAGCACCGCCAGAAACGCCCTGAAAAACTGACTGAGGATATAGCCCGCGCAAAGCAGGACCAGCCCAAGGCGCATGTGATTTTCCTCCCGAAAACCCGCCTTGCCTGACATGTGCCCAAGAAATGCGCAAGGTGCGAAAAACAAAGGCAGTCGCAGCTCTTGGCATAAGAGGCCCGCGCCGGACGCGCAGGCCTTCATCGACCTGTCAGATGCAGCGCCCGCCATCCACTTCCATGGCGACGCCCGTGATCATGCTTGCCTCGTCCGAGCATAGGAAACAGGCGGCATTGCCCATATCCTCGGGCGTGGAAAAACGTCCCAGCGGGATGGTGGAGAGAAACTTCGTCCGCATCTCCGGCGTATCCTCGCCCATGAAAGACGACAGCAGCGGCGTCTCTCCCGCGACCGGACAGATCGCGTTGACGCGCAGCTTCATGGGGGCCAGTTCCACCGCCATTGTCTTGGTCGCGGTGATCATCCAGCCCTTCGAAGCGTTGTACCAGTTCAGGCGGGGACGCGGGCTGAGGCCCGCCGTCGAGGCCACGTTGAGGATCGCGCCGCCGTTCTGTTTCATATGCGGCACCAGTTCGCGCGCCGTGAGGTAGACAGACTTGCAGTTGACGGCGAAGACGCGGTCGAACTCCTCGTCGGTCACCTCCTCCATCGCTTTGGGCAGATGGGTGATACCCGCGTTATTCACCAGAATATCGACCTGCCCGAATTCCTTGATCGCAAAGGCCGCCATCTCGGCCACGCTGGCTCCGTCCGCGACATTGCAAGCGATGGACAAGGCCCCGCTCCCCACTTCCTCGGCCATCGAGGCCGCACCATCGGCGTTGATGTCCACCACCAGCACCCGCGCGCCCTCTGCCGCGAATTTACGCACGATTCCTGCGCCAAAGCCGCTGGCACCACCTGTGACGATGGCCGTTTTTCCTGTCAGTCTCATATTGTCATCCTTCAATTCGTTATACCGGGATCAGCCGTGAAAGGCCGCCACGGTTTTCAGCACGGTAAAGCCATACATCGCCTCGAAACCTTTTTCCCGGCCATGACCGGATTTGCCCATGCCACCGAAGGGCAGCTCCACCCCGCCGCCAGCGCCATAGTTGTTGATGAAGATCTGCCCCGCACGGATGCGTTTCGCCATCCGCATCTGACGCGCGCCGTTCTGGCTCCAGACGCTGGCAACAAGGCCGTAATCGGTACCGTTGGCGATGGCGACGGCCTCCTCCTCGTCCTCGAAGGGAATGACGACCTGCACAGGTCCGAAAATCTCGTCCCGCGCAAGGCAATGGTCAGGGCTTACATTGGCAAACAGGGTCGGGCGCACATAGTTGCCGCCATTGGGCGCATTGACCAGTTGCCCCTGCCCCGCGATTTGCAGATCAGCGCCCTTGTCGATGAAGCCGCTGACGATGGATTTCTGTCTGGCCGAGATCAGCGGCCCGACATCCAGATCGTCCATCGCGCGGCCCACTTTCAGCGCGTCATAGCGCAGGCCCATCCGCTCCACGACCTGATCGTAGACGCTGCGTTGCACCAGAATACGCGAGGAGGCGGAGCAGGTCTGGCCCGCGTTCTGGATGCCTGCGTTGACCAGAAACGGCAGGGCGGCGGGAATATCCGCATCCTCGAACACGACCTGCGGAGACTTGCCCCCCAGTTCCAGCGTCACGGGGATCACGTTTTTCGCCGCCGCTTCCTGCACCATCACGCCGGTGCCGACAGAGCCGGTAAAGCTGATATGGTGCACACCGGGATGCGCGGTGAGCGCCGCGCCCGCCTCGGACCCAAGCCCCGGCACGACGTTGAGCACGCCATCCGGCAAACCTGCCGCCTTAGCCATCTGCGCAAAGGCCAGCGCGGTCAGGCAGGCATCCTCCGCCGGTTTCAGAACGCAAGCGTTACCGGTCGCCAATGCCGCGCCGACCGAGCGCCCGATGATCTGCATCGGGTAATTCCACGGCACGATATGGCCCGTCACCCCATGCGGTTCGCGCAGCGTGTAGACGGTATAGCCGTCCAGATAGGGGATCGTCTCGCCATGAAGCTTGTCGGCAGCGCCGCCGTAGAACTCCATATAGCGCGCCAAAGCCACCGCATCGGCCCGCGCCTGTTTCAGCGGCTTGCCCACGTCCAGCGCCTCGATCCGCGCCAGATCATCGACGCGGTCCAACACCATGCGGCCCAGCGTCATCAGGATGCGGCCCCGCTCTGCCGCGCTCATCCGGCCCCATGGACCATGCCGCGCCGCCTCGGCTGCGGCGACTGCGGCGTCGATATCCGCTGCCCCGCCGCGCGCGATCTGGCCGATCACCTCGCCGGTTGAAGGATCTTCAAGCGGCAGATACTGCCCGTTGGCGGGATCAACCCATTCGCCCCCGATCAGGCATTTGGAGGGGTCGAACCACAGTCCCAGATCATCGCTCATTGTTTTATCCTCCTCAGGCAGCAGTCATGTCGGGCAGACGTGGCGTCGCCGACAACAGTTGTTTGGTATAGGCGTGGCGGGGCGCGTCAAAGATCGCGGCGGTCTCGCCCTGTTCGACGATCTTGCCCGATTGCATCACCAGAACGCGGTCCGTCACCTGCTGGACCACAGACAGGTCATGGCTGATGAACAGATAGGTCAGGCCCAGCCTGTCCCCCAGATCAGCCAACAGATCAAGGATCTGCGCACGGATCGACACATCCAGCGCGGAAACCGCTTCGTCGAGAATGATCAGGTCGGGCTTGATGATCAATGCGCGCGCAATCGCGATGCGCTGGCGCTGTCCGCCGGAAAACTCGTGGATATATTTATACCTGTCCTCGGGGGTCAGGCCGACGCTCTCGAGCGCCTCGGCAATCGCGTCCTCGCGTGCAGCGCCGCGCGGAGGATCGTCCAGCAGATGGAACGGCTCCGTCACCAGCCGGTCTACCCTGTGGCGCGGGTTGAAGCTGCCGTAAGGGTCCTGAAACACCACCTGCATGCGGCGGCGCACGGCGCGGTTGGGTTTGTGGCCGGTAAAGACGGGCTGCCCGTCCAGCAGGATTTCGCCCGCCTGCACCTCCTCCAGCCCCAGAATGGCGCGGGTCAGGGTGGATTTGCCGCAACCGGATTCGCCCACCAGCCCCAGCGATTCCCCCCGCCGGATCTGAAAGCTCACATCATCCACGGCGCGGAACGTGCCCGGCTTGCCCCACAGCCCCTCGCGGGCGGTCGCATAGTCGCGCACCACGCCGCGCACCTCCAGCAGCGGTATCTCCTGCGGCTGGGCCGCGCGTTCGGGCTGATGGGTGGAGGCCGCAAGCAAAGCCTTTGAATAGGGGTGCTGCAAGCGATGGAACAAGGCGGGCGACGGCCCTGCCTCCACCACCTTGCCATGGCGCATGATCACCAGATGATCCGCCATATCGGCCACAACGGCCAGATCATGGCTGATCATCAAAAGGCCCATCCCGTCCTCCTGCACCAACCTTTTCAGCAGCTTGAGGATCTGCGCCTGCGTTGTCACATCCAGCGCGGTCGTCGGCTCATCCGCGATCAGCAGCCTTGGCCGCAGCGCAATCGCCATGGCGATCACAACACGCTGGCGCTGCCCGCCCGACAACTCATGCGGATAGCGCGACAGCGGAAAGCGGTCCTCCGGCATCTCGACCCGCGCCAGCGCGGCCCGCGCCCGCGCCCGTGCCACGGATTTCGAGACCTTTTCATGGATTCTGATCGTCTCGGCCACCTGATCCCCGATGGTCTGGATCGGGTTCAGCGCCGTCATCGGCTCCTGAAACACCATTCCCATCGCACGCCCGCGCAGACGGCACAGTTCTGCTTCCGACAGGGACAGCACATCCTGCCCTTCCAGCAGAATGCGCCCCGTCGCCTGCGCGCCATCGGGCAGCAGCTGCATTACCGCCAGCGAAGTCATGGACTTGCCCGACCCGCTCTCGCCGATCACCCCCACGATCTGCCCCGGTTCCACCGTCAAAGAGACATCGTGCAGGATGGCAAAATCATGGATGGCCAAGGAAAGCCCCTCGATCCGCAACAGGCTCATTGCCGCGCCCTCCTGATCCTGGGGTCGAACAGATCGCGCAGCCCGTCGCCCATCAGGTTCAGCCCCAGCACCGTCAGCAGGATCGCCATGCCGGGAAAGATCGCCATATGCGGCGCAAGCGAGATCATCGTCTGGCTGTCCGCCAGCATCCGCCCCCAGCTTGGAATAGGCGGCTGCGCGCCAAGGCCGACATAGGACAGGGCCGCCTCGGCCAGAATGCCCAGACTGAACTGGATGGTGCCCTGCACGATCAGCAGATTGGTGACATTGGGCAGGATATGCTCGGCACTGATCCGCACCGCCCCTTTGCCCGCCACCCTTGCGGCCAGCACATAATCCCGCGTCCACAGGCTGAGCGCTGCCCCCCGCGTCAGCCGCGCGAAAACGGGGATGTTGAAAATCCCGATCGCGATGATCGCATTGACTGCCGATGGGCCGAACACCGCCGTGATCATGATCGCGATCAGCAGTGACGGAAAGGCAAAGACCAGATCATTGCCGCGCATGATCACCTCGTCGATAAGGCTGCCCCGTCGTGCTGCTGCCGCCAGCCCCAGCGGCACGCCCAGCCCCATGCCGATCACCACCGCC
The DNA here is from genome assembly GCA_024636555.1 of Paracoccaceae bacterium. Classification (GTDB taxonomy): domain Bacteria; phylum Pseudomonadota; class Alphaproteobacteria; order Rhodobacterales; family Rhodobacteraceae; genus Seohaeicola. The sequence goes on from JAGXGW010000080.1 coordinate 26,495, forward strand.
ACCACCGCGACAGCGATCGAGGTGCGGGCGCCCACCATGATCATCGACAGGATATCGCGCCCGAAATGATCGGTGCCCAGCAGATGCGCGCCCGACGGCGGCTGCATCCGGTTGGGAATATCCATCGCGCCCACATCCTGCGGCACCCAGGCGAAACTGACCAGCGCCGCCCCCACAAAGACCAGCGACAAAACCAGCCCGATCACCAGCGAACGGTTACCCAGCGCGCCGCGCAACATCATCACGCCTGCGCTCATCGCCGCCCCCTCAGTCGCGGATCAACGGCGGCATAGGCCACGTCCACCGCGAAATTCACCACGATCACGGCAAAGACCAGCAGCATCAGAACAGATTCCACCACGATCAGATCGCGCGCTGAAATCGCCTGAAACACCAACCGTCCCAGACCGGGCAGGAAGAAGACGTTCTCGATGATGATCGCCCCCGCGAGCAGGAACGAGAACTGCATCCCGATGATCGTCAGCACCGGAATCATCGCATTACGCAGCGCATGCCGCCACAGAACCTGACGGCGTGTCAGCCCCTTGGCCCGCGCCGTGCGGATGAAATCCTCCGATAACGTGTCCAGCAGGCTCGACCGCATCACCCGTGTCAGGATACTCGCCTGTGGCAAGGCCAAGGCGATGGCAGGCAACGTCAGGCTTTTCATTCCCGCCAGAAACCCCTGCTCCCATCCGGCAAAGCCGCCCGCCGAGAACCAGCGCAGGTTGATCGCGAAGACCAGCACCATCAGCATGGCGAACCAGAAATTCGGGATCGCCACGCCCAGTTGCGTGACCCCCATCACGCCCATATCCACCGCCGATCCGCGCCGTGACGCCGCCCAGACACCCGCGGGAAAGGCGATCAGCGTGCTCAGGCTCAGCGCGTAAAGCGCCAGTGGCAGGCTGATCCACATCCGCTCGCCGATCATATCGGCCACCGGCGTCCGATAGGTGTAGGAGGTGCCGAAATCACCCGTCAGCATCCCGCCGATCCATGACAGATAGCGCGCGGGGATCGTGCCGTTCAGCCCCAGTTGGTCGCGCAGTGCGGCCAGAGTATCGGGCTGCGCGTTCAGCCCCAGCATATAGGCTGCAGGGTCGCCCGGCACGACCTCGATCGCCAGAAAGATCACAAGGCTCGCCACAGCCAGCGAGATCACCAGCGAGACCAGCCGTTTCAGCACATAGCGCAGCATTTGTCCCGTGTCCCGCCCGCGCCTTGCCTGTCCGGCTCCGGCACGCGCGCCCCTTGCTTCTTCTTGCTTCAAATATCCCCGCCGGAGGCTCCCCCGCCCGCAAGGCGCGCGGAGGGCTTTGGACGGTCAGGAAAGGTTCAGTCTTCCCAATAGACGGCGGTCAGATCATTGGCCTGTGTCGGCATGTTCTCCCACAGGCCGACGATCTTGGCATTCGCCACCCGCAAGGCTGCAAGCTGGAACAGATAACCGTTCACGTGATCCTCCGCGATCTTCTCCTGCGCCTGTCGCAGCAGCGCGCTGCGCGCTTCGGGATCGGATTCGGCGGTCAGGTCTTCCATGAGATTCTGGAAATCGGCATCGTCATACTGGAAGTAATAGTCGGGATTGGCATAGATCCCGATGTCCATAGGCTCGGTATGGCTGACGATTGTCAGGCCGAAATCCTTGCCGGTAAAGACCTGTTCCAGCCACTGCGCCCATTCCAGATTGCTGATCTCGGTCTGGATACCCACCGCACGCAACTGCGCGGCAATGATCTCGCCACCGCGCCGCGCGTAGGAGGGGGGCGGCAGTTTCAATGTGGTGGTGAAGCCATCCGCAAAGCCTGCCTCGGCCAGCAGGCTTTTGGCAAGTTCCGGATCATAGGCGGTATTGGCGGTCAGATCGACGTAATCGGGATGATGCGGTGCGAAATGCGTACCGATGGGCGTGCCGTAGCCGAACATCGCACCGTCGATAATGGCCTGACGGTCGATCGCATGGGCCAGCGCCTTGCGGACGCGGACATCATCGAACGGAGCCTGCTTGTTATTGGTGGACAGGATCGTCTCGCCCTCGGTCGAGCCGACCAGCACCTGAAAGCGCGGATCAGCCTCGAATTGCGGCAGGTTCTCCGGGGCCGGAAAGCCCAGAAAAGCGTGCACATCCTCGGCCATCACAGCCGCGAATGCTGCGGTCGGATCACTGATGAACTTGAATGTCGCGCGCTCCAGCTTGGCGGGTTCGCCCCAGTAATCGGGGTTCCGGCCGATCTCGATCCTGTCTCCCTGCACCCAGTTGTCAAACTTGAACGCGCCGGTTCCAATCGGGTTGGTCTTGATGTCATCAATGCTTTCCGGTGCCACGATCACCGCATCACCCCACGCCAGATTGAACAGGAACGCGCCATTGGGGGCATCCAGTGTGACCTTGACGGTCAGCGGGTCCACGACTTCGACGTCCGTGATCCCGGCGAAGAGTGCTTTTTGCGCGTTCACCGAATCCTCGGCGCGGGCGCGGTCCAGACTGAATTTCACGTCCTCGCCGTCCATTGTGGTGCCGTCATGGAACATCACGCCATCATGCAGCGTGAAGGTATAGACGGTGCCATCCTCGGAAATCTCCCAGCTTTCCGCCAGACCGGGATTGACCGATCCGTCGGGGCCGAAACGGGTCAGACCTTCGAACACATTGGCATAGAGCACCTCGTCAATTGCCCCTGCCGCGCCCCCTGTCGGGTCCAGATGCGGCGGTTCGAGCTGCATACCAACGATGATATCCGTCTTGGCCTGCGCCATGCCAACCCCGGCCACCAAAGCCAGCGCGCTGACCATGCCGCGTGTGAAAGTCATGTAAATCATTGTTGTTCTCTCCCTGTTGAGCAGCGCGCTCAGTCCCTTGCCAGCAAGGCGATCAGCGATCGTCCCATCACCTTTGCAGAGTCGAGCATATCATCCACGCCGACATATTCATCCGGTTTATGCGCAAGGTCCAGAATGCCAGGGCCGTAGGCGATGCAATTCTTCAGTTTGCCGATCCGGTCGATATGTTTCTGGTCGTAAGTCCCCGGCGAGACGACATATTCCGCCTCCCGCCCCATCGTATCGGCGATGGCGCGTGCCACCACCTGGACCACGGGTGCCGATTTCTCGGTCATCGTGGGCAGCACACTGTGCAATTCGGTCACGTCATAGCGGAATGTCGCGCGGCGCGCGGCCACGGTCCGCAGGATCGCCATCACCTCCTCGCGGACCTCGTTGATATCCTCCTCGATCAGGAAACGGCGGTCGATCACCATGCGGCAACTGTCCGGCACGCAGGGCGCAGGCAGGCCGGTGTAATCCTCGGCCTGCTCGTTCTCGCCACCGTGGATCGAGTTGATATTCATCGTCGATTGCTTGGCTCCGTCCGGCACCACGGGCATATCGGTGCGCTTTTTCGCCAGCGCCGGAAACAGGGTTGCTTCCATCTCGGTCATCACCGCGCCCATGTGGCGCACGGCGCAATCCCCCAGAAACGGCATGGAGCCGTGGGCGATCTCGCCATGCGTCTCGATCTCGGCCCACCAGACGCCCCGATGCCCCAGACAGATGCGGTCCTTGTTGAGCGGTTCGGGAATGATGACATGCTGCACCCGCTCGGGGCTGAAAAAGCCTTTCTCCGCGAGATAGGCCACACCGCCAAAGCCGCCTGATTCCTCGTCCGCTGTACCGCTGATCTCGATAGCGCCTGCAAAATCGGGGCAGACCGCCAGAAACGCCTCCGCCGCGATGATGCTGCAGGCGAGCCCGCCCTTCATGTCACAGGCCCCGCGTCCGTAGATCTTGCCGTCTTTCAATTCACCGCCGAACGGATCAGTCGTCCAGCCGCGTCCTACCTCGACCACGTCGATATGGCTGTTGAAATGCACGCATTCGCCCTTGAAGGCCCCCTCGCGCCGCGCCACGATATTCCAGCGCGGATGCTTGTCGCTGTCACCGGGGGCACCGTAGGCCCGCACCAGTTCGGTCTGGAACCCCTGCGCGGCAAGGCGTCTGTCGAGATATTCGCAAATCTCCAGATAATTGTTGCCCGGCGGGTTGAGCGTCGGGATGCGGATCAGATCCTGCGTCAGCGCGATCAGATCATCGCGCCGCGCCGCGACCGCCTCGTCCAGCCTGTCTGTCAGGGCCATCGCTGCATCCTTTCCTGTTGCCTTCAGCCTGCGAGAATGCTTTGCCTCGGCTACGGTATCAATACCGTAGAACCACGGTGACCTATGGATCAAAGCGACCTGACACAGATTGCCTTCGATCACGCGCCGGTCGGCATCGTGATGACCAGCCATCGCGTGATCGACAGCTGCAATGCCACCTTTTGCCGGCTCTCGGGATATGCGGCAGAGGATCTTCTGGGCCAAAGCTTCCGCCTGCTCTACGGCTCTGATGCCGAGTTCATGCAGATCCGTGATATCGGGCTGGAACCCTTGCGCCGCAGCGGCGATTACGCCGACGAGCGGATCTTGCGCCATGCCGGCGGCCACGCCATCTGGTGCCGTTTCCGCGCCCGCACCCTGACACCGGAGGACCCGCTGGCCCGTATCGTGATGAGCTTTGCTCCCATCGCCACGCGCAGCGACGGCCCGGCCCTGACGCCGCGCGAGCGGCAGGTCGTCTCGTGGTTGGCGCGTGGCAAGACGAGCAAGGAGATCGCGCAGATTCTCGGCCTGTCACCGCGCACAATCGAGGATGTCCGCGCCCGTCTGCTCAAAAAGTTCGGCGTGCGCAATGCGGCGCTGCTACTGGCGCGGCTCAGTGATCTGGGGCAGTAGCAAGGCTCTCGCCAAGACCCGCGGTCACGATCCCCGGCAAAGCGTCGAAACGGTCGAACCGCCAGCTTTGCGGCACCGCATCATGCGGGATATGGCAATAGCCTTGGGTGAAAAACGCGAACGGAATGCCGGCAGCCTGCGCCGTCTCGGCATCCACCTCGCTGTCGCCCACATAAAGCCCCGATTGCGCGCCCAGCGCCGCAAAGACATGGCGCAAGGGCGCTGGATCGGGTTTGCGCGCGGGCAAGCTGTCGCCGCCCACGACCGCATCGAACAGATCCGCCATGTCGAACTGCGCCAGAACCTTGCGGGCCGGTCCTTCGGGTTTGTTGGTGCACAGCCCCAGCACATGGCCTGCGGCGCGCAATTGGCGAAGCGCCGGTATCACACCGGGATAAAGCCGCGTCAGATTATTGGAGGCCGCGTTGTAATGCGCCAGCGTCGCGGCGGTCAGCCTGCCGTGCTCGGCCGCATCCAGCCCGCGCACGTCCATCGCGCGCGCCACCAGATTGGGCAGTCCGTGTCCGATGAACGAGATGACCTCGGGCAGATCCAGCGGTGCGCGCCCCGCGTCCGCCAGCGTCCGGTTGATCGCGGCGCGAATGTCCGGCGCGCTGTCGACCAGCGTGCCGTCCAGATCAAAGACGATGGCGCTCACCCGCGCGCATCCCCGGCGGCTTTGCGGATGGCGCGGATATTCTCGCCGTAAACGCCCGGCGCATCGACCGACCCGCCCTTGAACACAGCCGATCCCGCCACCAGCACATCCGCACCCGCCGCGACGACCAGCGGCGCGGTCTCGACCGTCACGCCGCCGTCAATCTCGATATGGATCGGCCTGTCACCGATCATGGCGCGCAGCTTGGCGATCTTGTCGATCTGGCTATGGATGAATTTCTGCCCGCCAAAGCCGGGATTAACCGTCATCACACAGATCATGTCGACCATATCCAGCAGGTATTCCACCGCCTCGGCAGGCGTACCGGGATTGAGCGCAACCCCCGCTTTCGCCCCACTGGCGCGGATCGCCTGCATCGTGCGATGCGTGTGCGGCCCTGCCTCGATATGCGCGGTGATGATATCGGCCCCGGCTGCGGCATAGGCCTCGATATAGGCATCGACAGGCGCAATCATCAGATGCACGTCCATTACCGTTGTCACATGCTTGCGGAACGCCGCCACGGCAGGCGGGCCGAATGTGAGGTTGGGCACAAAATGCCCGTCCATCACATCCACATGCACCCAGTCCGCGCCTTCCGCCTCGATCGCGCGGATTTCCGCGCCGAAATTCGCGAAATCCGCGGACAGGATCGACGGCGCGATCTTGATGGACCGGTCAATGGTCATAGTCTCTTTCTCCGCGCCTGTTTCGTCTTGCTCGAAATATCCCGGGGGGCGTCGAACACAGTTCGACATGGGGGGCAGAGCCCCCCGCGCCCACCTGCCTCAGGCTGCCTTGCTGCCTGCCACGCGCGGGTCCAGCTTGCCTGCGGCATACATCGCCGCCATGTCATCCATGCTGATCGCCTTGATCTTGCTGGCATGTCCGGCGGTGCCGAAACGCTCCAGCCGGTCGCGGCACAGGTCTTCCATTTCCTTCATCGCGGGGATCATGAACTTGCGCGGATCGAACTCGCCCGGCTTTTCCTGCGCGATTTTGCGGAACTGGCCGGTCAGGGCCATCCGGCAATCTGTGTCGATATTGACCTTGCGCACACCCATCCTGATGCCGCGCTCGATCTCCTCGACCGGCACGCCGTAGGTCTGGGGCATCTCGCCGCCATGGGCGTTGATGAGGTCCTGCAGATATTGCGGCACCGAGCTGGAGCCGTGCATCACAAGATGCGTATCAGGCAGCTTGGCATGGATCGCCTCGATGGTGGACATGGCGAGAATCTCGCCATCCGGCATGCGGCTGAACTTGTAGGCCCCGTGGCTGGTGCCGCAGGCGATGGCCAGCGCATCACATTTGGTTTTCATCACGAAATCAACGGCCTGATCGGGGTCAGTGAGCAATTGGTCATGGCTCAGCTTGCCGACAGCGCCCGATCCGTCCTCCTCGCCCGCCTCGCCGGTCTCCAGCGAGCCAAGCACACCCAGTTCCCCTTCGACAGAGGCGCCGACATAATGGGCAAACTCGGTCACGCGGCGGGTGATGTCGACGTTGTATTCATACGAGGCCGGCGTTTTCATATCCGCTTCGAGGCTGCCGTCCATCATCACGCTGGTGAAACCGTGGCGCAACGCAGTCAGACAGGTCGCATCATTATTGCCGTGGTCCTGATGCATGCAGATCGGGATCGTCGGGAACATCTCGGACAGCGCCTGCACCATATGGCGCAGCATGATATCGCCCGCATATTTGCGCGCACCCTGGCTGGCCTGAAGGATCACCGGCGCGTCGACGGATTTGGCCGCGTTCATGATCGCCAGCCCCTGTTCCATGTTGTTGATGTTGAATGCGGGCACGCCATAGGAATGCTCTGCCGCGTGATCCAGAAGTTGACGAAGTGTGATCAGTGCCATGTGAATGGTTCCCTCAAGGTCGAATTGTCTTTGCGCCGTTGCTTGCGCGTGTGTTGCAGCCGCCTCGATCAGTCCGCCGCGTCGAAATATTCGGCGACCTGCCGCACCTTTGCCGGGCTGCCGAAAACCAGTGGCATCCGCGCATGCAAGGCATCCGCCGCCTGTTCCATGATCGGGGTTTGTCCGTCCGTTGCCAGACCACCCGCCTGTTCGATCAAGAACGCAATCGGCGCCACCTCGTAAACCATCCGCAGACGTCCTTTCTCGTATCCCGGACGTGCATCGCCGGGATAGAGGAAAATACCGCCCCGCGTCAGGATCCGGTGCGCCTCGGCCACAAGCGAGGCAACCCAGCGCATATTGCTGTCCTGCCCGTGCAACCCGGTCATCCCGGCCTGACAATCCTCTATATAGGTACGGATCGCCGCATCCCAATGGCGATGGTTGGACGCGTTGATGGCATATTCGCGCGATTCTCCGGGCGTCTGCATGGCCTCGGTCACCAGTTCAAACCGCTGCGTCACCGGATCAAGCACGAACATCAACGTGCCGTCGCCGAAGGTCACGACAAGGCAGCATTGCGGGCCGAAAATGATATAGCCACCCGCCACCTGCTCCGAGGCAGGGCGCAGGAAGCTGGCCTCTGCCTCATCCTTGGCCTCGAAGATCGAGAAAATCGTGCCGATCGACACGTTCACATCGATATTGGACGAACCGTCCAGCGGATCAATCGCCAGCGCATAGCGTCCCGCGGGATTGAGCGCGAGAACGCCCTCCTGCTCCTCGGATGCATACCAGCGCACCGATGTTGTACGCAGCGCCGCCTCGAACATATCGTCCGCCAGCACATCCAGCGCCTTTTGTCCGTCGCCGCCCGCGTTTTCGCCCACCGCATGCCCCAGAGACTGGCCCAGTGGACCGCGGGCGATGATAACGGCCAGGTCGACCCCTACCTTACAAAGCGCGGAGATGATCGGGGCAAGATCTGCCGGGATCAGCGGGCTGGACAGGACAGTGTGGTTTTCGGCCATGGCTATTGCGGTTCCTTGCATTCTGCTGCGGCGACGGGAGATGCCTGCCGTGCGGCTTGTACTTCCGGGCCCTGATTATCCCAAGTTGCGCGCGAGGAAAATCCAATATGCGATCTGCGCGCCTTTCTGCTGCAAAATTCGGACGGTTTCCGATATTCCCGACCTGCGGAAAGTAATTTCGCACAGTTGATCCGGCGCGGTCTTTATGCCAGCTTGGAAAAAACGGTTGGGGAGGACCGGGTGAGATTTCAAGGAAAGATAGCGCTTGTTACAGGCGCATCGGGAGGGATCGGGCGTGCCACTGCGGCACGGTTCGCATCCGAGGGGGCATCGGTCGTGCTCGTCGATCTGGGCGCTTGCCCGCTGCCGGCAGACGGGGGACCGCATCTGTCGCTGCCTTGTGATGTCGCGGACGAGGCCGCGGTGAAAGCCTGTATCGCGGCAGTGCTGGAGCGTTTCGGCCAGATCGACATCCTGTGCAACAATGCCGGGATAACCTGCAGCCACGCCCCGATTACCGAGATCGACAGCGCCGACTGGATGCGCGTGATGGGCGTGAACCTGTTCGGCACCGCGCATTTCATCAAACATGCCGCCCCTTCGATGATCGCACGCGGGCGCGGGGCCATCGTCAACACGGCCTCGGTCGCGGGGATCCGCTCCGGCGCGGGGGGCAATGTCTATTCCGCCTCCAAGGCCGGGGTTATCAACCTCACGCAGACAACCGCCTGCGATCTGGGTGGCCACGGCATCCGCGTCAACGCCGTCTGTCCCGGCCTGATTGAGACAGGAATGACCAAGCCGATCTTCGATTATGCCCGCCAAGTCGGGAAAGAGGACAGACTGGGCGCGCGCTGCGAATTGCGCCGTTATGGCCGCCCCGAAGAGGTGGCTGCCGTGATCGCCTTTCTGGCCAGCGACGATGCCAGCTACATCACTGGCCAGGCCTTGCCCGTGGACGGGGGCAATACTGCCTCGCTCAATTTGCCCGGAATGAAAGTCTGAACCAATGCCCATGATGACCCGCCACCATAGCATCTGGCCAGAGGGAATGCCCAAATCGCTGGATGCGCCGCAACAGACGATCTTCCGGAACCTCGCCGAGAGTGCTGCCCGCTTTCCTGACCGTAGGGCGCTGGTGTTCTACGGCACCGAGATCACCTATGCGGACCTGCTTGATCGTGTCGAACGCCTTGCGGGCTGGCTGCAATCCGAGGCGGGGATTGCCAAGGGTGACCGTGTGCTGCTGTGTCTGCAGAACAGCCCGCATTTCGTGATCGGCTATTACGCGATACTGCGCGCCGATGCGGTGGTGGTGCCGGTCAATCCGATGAGCAAGGGCGCCGAGTTGGAACATCTGGCCCGCGATACCGGCGCGCGGCTTTTGCTCGCGGGTCAGGAGGGGCTGGCGGATGCCGCGCCGCTGGTCTCTGCGGGATTGCTCGACCGCGTTCTGGTGGCGACCTATGCCGAGGAGACGAATCCTGCGGCGGAAAACTGGCGCGATATCGCGCTGCCGGATGCGCTGGCCAGCCTCGACGCAGCGGCGGTGGCTGGCCCCGGCCTTACCCGCTGGGCCGATGCGCTGGCCGCAGGCCACACGCCCGGCCCGCATCTGTCCACACCGGACGATCTAGCGCTGATCCCCTATAGCTCCGGCACGACAGGCCAGCCCAAGGGTTGTATGCATAGCAACCGCACCGTGATGGAAACCGCCTATGGCGGCGTGGTTTGGAACCCGGTCAGCGAAAAGGCCGTGCATCTGGCGACCCTGCCGTTCTTCCACGTTACGGGAATGCAGGCGGCTTTGAACGGCCCGATCATGCAGGGCGGCTGCATCGTCATCCTGATCCGCTGGAACCGCGCACATGCGGCCCGGCTGATCCAACGCTACGGCGTGACCCGCTGGCGCTCGATCTCGACGATGGCGATAGATCTGGTCAATGATCCGGATATCGGCAGCTATGATCTGAGCAGTCTTGAAGCGTTGGGCGGCGGCGGCGCCGCGATGCCCGAGGCGGTTGCGGCCAAGCTCAAGGCGATCACGGGGCTGGATTACATCGAGGGCTATGGCCTCTCCGAAACCATGGCTGCGACACATATCAACCCTGTCCATGCCCCGCGTCGGCAATGCCTCGGCATTCCCGTCTTCGACGTGGACAGCCGTATCCTGTCTGTCGCCGACGGCCCCGATTTCGGCAAAGAGCTTGGCCCGAACGAGGTGGGCGAGATCGTGACCCATGGCCCGCAGGTCTTTCTGGGCTACTGGAACAACCCGCAAGCCACGCAGGAGGCGTTTCTGGAGATCGACGGCAAATCGTTCTTCCGGACGGGCGATCTGGCGTATTATGACGAGAACGGCTATTTCTTCATGGTGGACCGGGTCAAGCGGATGATCAACGCCTCCGGCTTCAAGGTCTGGCCCGCCGAGGTGGAGGCGCTGATGCACCGCCATCCCGATATTGCAGAGGTCTGTGTGATCGCCAGCCCCGATCCGCGCCGCGGCGAGACTGTGAAAGCCTGTGTCGTCCCCTCCACGGCCGCGCGTGACCGATTAACCGGTCAAGACGTGATCAACTGGTGCAAAACCCAGATGGCAGCGTATAAGTGCCCGACGCAGGTGGCCTTTGTGGACAGCCTGCCAAAATCGGGAGCGGGCAAGGTGCTCTGGCGGGTGCTGACAGAGGCCGAGTTCGCACCGCAAGAGACGGCAAGGACAGGGACGGTACGGTGAGGAAAAGAACAGCCGAACAGGCGCCAGAAGTGGATGACAGGGAACATGGCGAAGACCGCCAGTTCGTCACCGCCCTGCATCGCGGCCTCGACATCCTGCGCGCCTTCACGCCTGCGGACCGCTCCGGCCTTGGCAACCGTGATCTGGCGGACCGCACGGGCCTGCCAAATTCCACGGTGTCACGGCTGACCTATACGCTGCTGAAACTGGGATATCTGGTCTATGACGAAGGCACCGGACGCTACCGCATGGGTGTGCCGGTTCTCAGCCTCGGCTATGCCTGTCTGGGCGGGCTGAAGGTTCGCGAAACGGCGCAACCGCTGATGCAGCAACTGGCTGACGATTGCGGTTATGGTGTTCTGGTGGCGCTGGGCGGACGCGATGACCATTCGATGACCTATATCGCCTGCGCCCGCGCCGCGCGCGGGATGATCTCGCTGCAGCTCAATGTGGGCTCGCGCATTTCGCTGGCGCGCTCGGCGATGGGGCGCGCCTATATCGCGGGCACCAACGAGACGGAACGCGCGCAGATCCTCGAGATGATCCGCGACCGCACACCGCCTGAAAAATATGCGCGTGTCTTGGAAGATATCGAAGATGCCGCCGAACAGATCCGCACACGCGGCTTTTACGCCAATCTTGGTGGCTGGCAATCCGAGGTGAATGCCGTGTCGGTGCCCTACCGTTCGCCGCAGGGCGATGCGCCGATGCTGGCCTTCAACCTTGGCGGTCCCGCTTACATCCTGTCGCGCGACCGGCTTGAGAACGAGCTTGGCCCGCGTCTGCTGGAAATGGTGCAGAAGGTTGGCCAGATCGGCATTTAGCCGTCTGGCCCCGATCCTCAGGGAATAAGAGCGATCTTGCCGACAGCGCCGCGCCCGAGAACGCGTGTCAGCACCCCGGCGGCGTCTGACAGCGGGTAACGCCCCTCGATCAGCGGCTTGACCAGACCGGATTTGTACCAGCCGAGCAGTTCTTCCATGTTCTTGCCGTAGACCTGCGGCTCGTGCCGGGTGAAGTTGCCCCAGAACACGCCGACAACGCTGAATTCCTTGACCAGCGCCAGATTGACCGGGAATTTCGGTATATCACCGCCGGCAAAGCCGATGATCAGCAACCGCCCGTTACGCCCCATCGAGCGCGCACAGGCATCGAACGGCGCGCCACCGACGGTGTCGAAGACCACATCCACGCCTTTGCCTTTGGTCAATTCCTTGAGTTGATCCTTGAGGTTGTCATATCCGATCGCCTCGTCGGCACCATTCTCCTTGGCAATGGCACGTTTTTCATCGCTGGAGGCGACAGCGATCACACGTGCGCCCATGATCTTGCCGATCTGGATCGCCGCCACACCTGTTGCACCCGCCGCCCCCAGCACCACCAGCGTCTCGCCCTTTTTCAGACCGGCCCGCTGCTTGAGCGCGTGATGCGAGGTGCCGAAAGCCACCAGCAGGGCGCAGGCATCGGCGGCGTCCATATCCCCTATGGGAAACACCCGCGCCTCGGTTTCGGCCACCTTCTCGGCATAACCGCCCAGCGAACAGATCGTCGCAACGCGGTCTCCGACTTTCAGGCTTTTGACATCGGGGCCGACGCTTTCCACCACACCTGCCGCTTCCATCCCCGGCACGAAAGGATGTTCGGGCCGCATCTGGTAAAGACCCTGCACCAGCAGACCGTCGGGATAATTCACCCCGGCCGCCTCGACCTTGATGACAACCTGATCTCCGGTGGCTTGCGGATCGGATACGTCACCGTATTCAAGCTGGTCCAGCGGGGCAAAGGCGTTGCAGATGATGGCTTTCATGACAGTTTCCTCCGGTTGATACGACAAATGGTGAGCCAGTGCCGCTTTTGCAGAAGCCTAGGCACACTGGCTTTGACCAGCAAGCGCAAGGCAGAGTGACGCAGCGGCAATCATGCGTATTGTCCGTGTATTTGGCCTTTGGCTCTGCCGCGCATCGCGCTAGGCTCCGCGCAAGTTTATTGCGATATGGGAGGAGAACCAAATGCAAGGCATGATGATGAACAGGCCGCTGATGATCAGCGACATCCTCACCTATGCTGCCGAAGCGCACCCGCGGGCCGAGATCGTTTCCGTGCGGACTGAAGGCGATGTGCACCGGCAGACCTATCCCGAAACACTGGCGCGGGTGTCCCAGCTGGCGCATGCGCTCAAGCAGATGGGAATCGAATCGGGCGACCGTATCGCGACACTGGCATGGAACGGCTACCGCCATTTCGAGCTTTACTATGCCATCTCCGGCATCGGTGCTGTCTGCCACACGATCAATCCCCGGCTGAGCGCCGAGCAGATGACCTATATCGTCGAACATGCGGGCGACAAGGTTCTGTTCGTGGACCTGACATTCGTGCCGATTCTGGAAAAGCTGAAGGATCAACTGCCCGGTCATCTGACCTATGTCATTATGACAGACCGCGCGCATATGCCTGAGAATTCCCTTGATGCGCTGTGCTACGAGGACTTGCTGGACGGTCAGCCCACCACCTACGACTGGCCGGAAATGGACGAAAACACAGCCTCCGGCCTGTGCTACACCTCTGGCACCACCGGCAATCCCAAGGGCGCGCTCTATTCGCACCGCTCCACCGTGTTGCACGGGTTGATGATCGCACTGGTGATGGGTTCGGCCTTCCCCGAAGGGGCCAAGGTGCTGCCGGTCGTGCCGCTGTTCCACGTCAACGCATGGGGCCTGCCCTATGCAGCACCCATGGTGGGGCTGTCGATGGTGATGCCCGGCCCCGCGCTGGACGGGCCGAGCCTGTTCAAGCTGATGGATACCGAAGCCGTCTATTCCGCATGGGGTGTGCCGACCGTCTGGCAGGGGCTTCTGGCCGAGATCAAGGCGCAGGGGCGTGTTCCGAGCGGTTTCGGCGATGTGATCGTGGGCGGCTCCGCCGCGCCAAGGGTGATGATCGAAACCTTCGAGAAGCTTGGCATCAATGTCGGCCATGCCTGGGGCATGACGGAGATGAGCCCGATCGGGACGCATGGCAACATGCCCGGATGGGTCAAGGAACTGCCCTTTGATCAGATGATCAACACCAAATCCAAACAGGGCCGTCGCGTCTTCGGGGTCGATCTAAAGATCATCGGCGATGACGGCACGCGCCAACCGCATGACGGCAAGGCCGTGGGCGAGCTTTACGTGCGCGGCAATACGGTTGTATCGGGCTATTTCAACAATGAAGAGGCCACCAAAAAGGCAATGGATGCCGAAGGCTGGTTCGGCACCGGAGATATCGCCTCGATCGACCCCAACGGTTTCCTGACCGTGCAGGACCGCTCCAAGGATCTGATCAAATCGGGCGGGGAATGGATCAGTTCGATTGATCTGGAAAACGCGGCCATGTCGCATCCCAAAATCGCAAGCTGCGCCGCTATCGCAATGCCGCATCCGAAGTGGGACGAACGGCCCGTTCTGGTCGCGGTCCCCGCAGGCGAGGACAAGCCGACACTGGAAGAAATCCAGACCCACATGGAAGGACATTTTGCCAAGTGGCAATTGCCTGACGATATCGTCTGGGTGGATGCGCTTCCACTGACCGCGACAGGCAAAGTGTCGAAACTGACGCTGCGGGAGCAGTTTTCGGACTACACTTTGCCCGATCTTCGCTGATCCGGCAGCAGGAGGGTGGGTGGGTTTACCGCCCGCCCGCCTCCCCATCACGCGACGGAAAAGACCCGCTGTGGAAAGGTACGCTTGACCGTCTCGTCAATATGATGTTGCTTTGCCAATGTGAAATTTGCTTCCGCACTGCGAACATAAAACCAAGGGAGGGGTGATATGTCCAACGCAACCGAGGATCTGGCCGCTTTTCGGGCCGAAATATCGGACTGGATAAAACAGAACTGCCCCGCGGCTCTGCTGGGGCGCCCGATGGGTGAGACGGGAATCGTCTGGGGCGGGCGCAAATGGACCTTTACCGATGACAACCAGCGTCTGTGGCTGGACCGGGCGATCACGCGCGGTCTGACAGCGCCCCGCTGGCCGACGCAATACGGTGGCGCGGGCCTGACAAGGGCGCAGGAAAAGATCTACCGCGAGGAAATGCAAAAGCTGGGTGCGCCGCCGCCGCTGGAAAGCTTCGGGCTTTGGATGCTGGGACCGGCGCTGCTGGAATTCGGCAATGACGCGCAGAAGGCCGAGCACCTCCCCAAGATCACGCGCGGCGAGATTCGCTGGTGTCAGGGCTATTCCGAACCGGGTGCAGGCTCCGATCTCGCCAATGTGCAGACCCGCGCCGAGGATATGGGCGATCACTGGCTGGTCAACGGCCAGAAAATCTGGACCTCCTACGCCGATCAGGCCGACTGGATTTTTGCCCTTGTCCGCACCGACCGCGACGCACCGAAACACCGTGGCATCTCGTTCATGCTGATGGATATGGACAGCCCCGGCATCACCACGCGCCCGATCCGCCTGATCTCCGGCAAGTCCCCGTTCTGCGAGACGTTTTTCGACAATGTCAAAGTGCCTAAGGAAAACCTTGTCGGCGAACTCAATCGCGGTTGGGACATCGCGAAATATCTGCTCACGCACGAGCGCGAGATGATCGGCGGTGGCGGGCAGGGATTGCTCGGTGCCCGCTCGGTCGCGCAAATTCTCGCCTCGCAGGAGGGCGCGTTGCTGGCCGATCCGGTCCTGCGCGCCGATGCGATGCAGACCGAGGTGGATACGCTCGCCTTCAGCCTGACGATGGAGCGCTACAAGGATCAGGCCGAAGCGGGGCGCGGTGTCGGCAATGCCAGCGCGATGCTGAAATATTACGGCACCGAGCTGAACAAGCGCAGGTATGAGCTGATGATGGCGACAGCGGGCAGTGACGGGCTGGAATGGGAAGGCCCGCATGGCGGGCTGGCACCGGAATGGCTGCGGACCAAGGCCAATTCCATCGAGGGCGGCACCAGCGAAGTGATGCTGGATATCATCGCCAAACGCGTGCTGGAGATGCCCAACACATGAGCGCTCCCATGAAAGAGATGACGCAATCCCTGATCGACACCGAAGACGAGGTGATGCTGCGCGATGCCGCGCGCGGGTTCCTGTCTGAATCCTCGCCCGTCTCGGCGCTGCGGGCCAACCGCGACGCAGGCCGCGCCTATGATCCGGCGCTCTGGGCCGAGATGGCGCAGATGGGCTGGACGGGTGTGCTGGTGCCCGAAGTTGCGGGCGGGGCCGATATGGGCCACCGCGCGGCAGGTATTCTGGCCGAGGAAATGGGCCGTACGCTGGCCGCCTCGCCCTATCTTTCGACGGCTGTGATCGCGGCATCGGTGCTGCGGCAGGCCGGACCGGGCGCGCAAGGCGCGCTGGAAAGCATCGCTGCGGGCGAGGCTATCTATGCGCTCGCGCTGGACGAGGGGCCGAAGTTCGCACCCAAAGCCACCGCGATGCAGGCCGAGAAACACGGCAATGCTTTCCGCCTGTCCGGTGTCAAAGCCTTTGTCGCCGACGGGGCGACCGCTGGCCGCGTGCTGGTGCTGGCGCGCACCTCGGGCAGCGCAGGCGATGACGCGGGTCTGACCCTGTTCGACATCGACGCCAGCCGCGCGGGTCTGAGCCGTGAACAGCTCTCGACCATCGACAGCCGCGATCATGCGCGCCTCATTTTTGACGGGGTCGAGGCCACGGGCGACGATATTATCGGCGATCTGGACAACGGGTTTGCCGCCTTGCGCCCCGGTTTGCAGGCCGGACAGGCGGCCCTTGCCGCCGAACTGACAGGGCTGGCAGGCGGGGCTGCCGCGATCACGCTGGGCTATCTGAAAGAGCGCAAGCAGTTTGACCGCACCATCGGCAGCTTTCAGGCGCTGCAACACCGCGCGGCGCATCTGTGGTCCGAGATCGAAGTCACCGCCAGTGCGATTGCCAATGCGGGCCGCGTGCTGGACCACACGCCTGAGGATGCAGAGCTTGCGGTGTCCCTTGCCAAGGCACGCGCCGCGCAGACGGCAAAGCTGGCCGTGTCCGAGGCGGTGCAGATGCATGGCGGGATCGGCATGACCGATGCCTTTGACATCGGCTTTTTCATGAAACGCGCCCGTGTGGGTGCCGAATGGCTGGGCGATTACGGATACCATGCAGCGGTGATTGCCGCTGCGCGAGGTTTTTGATTATGCGGAATTTGACGGGAAGGAACGAGTCATGACATCGACACTGACGCCGACGCATCTGTTCGACCTCACAGGCAAGGTGGCTCTGGTCACCGGCGGGGCCACGGGCATTGGCCGCATGGCCGCCGAAGGGCTGGCCGCCGCAGGCGCGCGCGTGCTGATCGCCAGCCGCAAGGCCGATGCCTGCGAGGCGGTCGCCAAAGAAATCAACGAACTGGGCGTTGCAGGCTCTGCCGAAGGTTTCGGCGGCGATGTGGCGACAGAGGAAGGCATTGCCGCGCTGGTAGCAGAGGTGCAGAGCCGCACCGACAAACTGCATATCCTGATGAACAACGCGGGCCGGACATGGGGTGCAAGCATGGGCGAGCATCCCTATGACGCATGGGACAAGCTGCTGCGCTTGAACGTGACGGGCATGTTCCACCTGACACAAAGCCTGCTGCCGCTGCTGCTGGCCGCGAAAACCGGCGATGATCCCGCCCGCGTGGTCAATGTCGGCTCTGTCATGGGCGATATTCCCAAAGGCACGCGCACCTATTCCTATGCCGTCTCCAAAGGGGCCGTGCATCACATGACGCGGGTGCTGTCGAACGATCTGGCACCCATGGGCATCACGGTCAACGCCATCGCACCCGGGCCTTTCGTCTCGAAGATGACCGCGTTTGCACTGGCGGACGAAGAAGGGCGCAAACGGTCAGCCGAAGGCGTGCCGCTGGGCCGCGTCGGTATCCCCGAGGATATCGCCGGTGCGCTGCAATATCTGTGCGGGCGCGGCGGCGCCTATGTCTCGGGCGCGATCCTGCCGCTTTCCGGCGGGATGCAATCCAACGCGCCCGGCAGCCTGTTCAACGAGGAACTTTGAGCCATGACCCTGCCCGCAACAAACACAGTGACCCGCGAGGCGTATCAGGCAATGGTGGGAGAGGAGATCGGCGTATCGGAATGGTTCACGATTACACAGGACCAGATCGACCGCTTCGCCGATTGCACCCATGACCACCAGTTCATCCATGTCGATCCCGCAGCGGCGGCGGAAACACCGTTCGGCACGACCATCGCACATGGCTTCCTGACCCTGTCGCTGCTGTCGGCGATGGCCTATCAGATGCCCTCGATCGAAGGGGCCGTGATGGGCGTGAACTACGGGATGAACAAGATGCGGTTCGTCTCGCCCGTCAAGGTGAATGCCCGCATCCGTGGCCGCTTCGTGCTGGCGGAGTTGACCGAAATCCGCCCCGGCGAGATGCAATCCATCATGCATGTCACCGTAGAGATCGACGGGCAGGACAAACCCGCTTTGGTCGCGGAATGGATCGGGCGGCGCTATTTCGCGGAGGCCGGAGCATGAGCATACGTTTTGACGGGCGCGTCGCCATCGTCACCGGCGCAGGTGTCGGCCTTGGCCGCTGTCATGCGCTGGGGCTGGCGGAGCGCGGCGCACGTGTCGTGGTCAACGATCTGGGGGCCATGACCGATGGCACTGGACAATCCTCCGATGCCGCCCGCGCCGTGGTTGAAGAAATCCGCGCCATGGGGGGCCGCGCCATCGCCAACGGTGCCGATGTGACCGATCCCGTGCAGGTGCAAGCCATGGTGGACGAGGCGATTGCCGAGTTCGGCCATGTCGATATCCTCGTGAACAACGCAGGCATCTTGCGCGACAAGACATTCGCCAAGTCCAGCCTTGAGGATTTCCGCAAGGTGCTGGATGTGCATCTGATGGGGTCTGTCCACACGACCCACGCCCTCTGGCGGCATATGGTCGAGCGCGGCTACGGGCGCATCGTCTACACCACCTCCGGTTCCGGCATGTATGGCAACTTCGGGCAGTCCAATTATGGTGCGGCAAAATCCTCGCTGCTGGGGCTGATGAACGTGCTGACACAGGAAGGCGCGAAATACGATATTCGCGTCAACATGCTGGCACCTACTGCGGCGACGCGGATGACAGAGAATCTGCTGCCGCCCGAAACGCTGGATCTGTTGCAGCCCGACACGATCACGCCCGGCCTGCTGGTGCTGGTGTCCGAGGATGCCCCCTCCAAGATGATCCTTGGCGCGGGTGCCGGATGTTTCACCGAGACCAAGATCACCGAGACGGCAGGTGTCGCCCTGCAGGGTGACGCCCTGTCACCCGAAGGTGTGCTGGCCGCGATGGCCCAGATCCGCGATTTACGCGGTCAGGCCGAGATGCAGGATGCCTTCGCCCAGACCCGTAAATATGCCCGCATGGCAGCCGAGGCCCGTGGCCTGCCGCTGCCATGGAACGATTGACACTGAAAGGAACTCATCATGCGTGACGCAGTCATCGTCTCAACCGCCCGCACCCCGATCGGCAAAGCCTATCGCGGCGCGTTCAACGACACCCAAGGACAGGCGCTGATCGGCCATGCGATCCAGCACGCAGTCAAACGCGCGGGCCTCGACGGCTCCGAGATCGAGGATGTCGTGATCGGCGCCGCGCTGCAACAAGGCTCCACGGGTGGCAATATCGGTCGTCAGGCCGCGATCCGTGCAGGGCTTCCCGTCAACGTGCCGGGCATGTCGCTCGACCGTCAATGCGCCTCTGGCATGATGGCGATTGCCACGGCTGCAAAGCAGGTGATCACTGATGGCATGAACATCGCCATCGGCGGCGGTGTGGAATCGATCAGCCTTGTGCAGAACGACAAGATGAACCGCTTCCGCATGGGTGATCCGTGGATCAAGGAGCACAAGCCCGCGCTTTACATGTCGATGCTGGAAACCGCCGAGATGGTCGCGCATCGCTATGGCGTCAGCCGCGAGGAGCAGGACGCCTATGCCCTGCAATCGCAGCAGCGCACCGCCGCCGCGCAGGAAGCGGGCAAGTTCAATGACGAGATCGTGCCGCTGTCCACCGTGATGAAGGTGATGGACAAGGCCACAGGTGCCGTCAGCGATGTCGAGGTGACGCTGGACAAGGACGAGGGCAACCGCCCCTCGACCCAACTGGCCGATCTGCAAAAACTCGCCCCTGTCCACAAGGACGGTCTGGAAATCGCGCAGGGTGATTTCATCACCGCAGGCAATGCCAGCCAGTTGTCGGATGGTGCCTCAGCCGCTGTAGTGATGGAAGCGCGCGAAGCCGAGCGCCGGGGCTTGCAGCCCTTGGGCCGTTATGTCGGCATGGCCGTGGCAGGCTGCGAGCCCGATGAAATGGGCATCGGCCCTGTCTTTGTCGTGCCGATCCTGCTGGAGAAGAACGGCCTGAAAATGGACGATATCGGCCTGTGGGAACTCAACGAGGCCTTTGCGGTGCAGGTGCTTTATTCGCGCGACCGTCTGGGCATTCCCAACGAATTGCTCAACGTCAACGGCGGGGCCATCTCAATCGGGCATCCCTACGGCATGTCGGGTGCGCGCATGGTCGGCCATGCGCTGATCGAGGGCAAGCGCCGTGGCGCGAAATATGTGGTGTGTACGATGTGTGTCGGTGGCGGTATGGGCGCTGCGGGCCTGTTCGAGGTATTTTGATGCGTCACCTCCCCAAACAGCTACAGGGGCTGCGGATTCCCGCAGTCGCCTCTCCCCTGTTCATCATCTCGAACCCCGATCTGGTGATCGCACAATGCAAGGCTGGCATCGTCGGCAGCTTTCCCGCGCTGAACGCGCGCGAGGCCGAGGGCGAGCCGATCCTGCTGGAAGCGTGGCTCAAGCGGATCACCGAGGAACTGGACCGGCACAACCAGTCGAACCCCGATTTTCCCGCCGCTCCCTATGCGGTCAACCAGATCGTGCACCGCTCCAACGCGCGGCTGGAGCGGGATATCGAGATTTGCAACAAGTGGAAGGTGCCGATCTGGATCACCAGCCTAGGTGCGCGGGTCGAGGTGAACAATGCGGCGCATGATTGCGGCGGCATCGCGCTGCATGACATCATCAACAACCGCTTTGCCAAAAAGGCCATCGAAAAAGGTGCCGATGGCCTGATCGCGGTGGCCGCAGGGGCTGGCGGTCATGCCGGATCGCAATCACCCTTGGCGCTGATCTCGGAAATCCGGACCTGGTTCGAGGGGCCGGTGCTGCTGTCAGGTGCCATCTCGACAGGCCGCTCCATTCTTGCGGCGCAGGCGATGGGGGCCGATCTGGCCTATATTGGCTCGCCCTTCATCGCCACGGAAGAGGCCAATGCCGATGCTGCCTACAAACAGATGATCGTGGACAGCGGCGCGGAAGATATCGTGTATTCCTCGCTGTTTACCGGCGTGCATGGCAACTACCTCAAGCCCTCTATCGTGCGTGCGGGCATGGACCCTGACAATCTGGAAACCGCCGACGCCACCAGTATGAACTTCGGCGAAGGCCGTTCCAAGCCGAGGTCGTGGAAAGAAATCTGGGGTGCGGGGCAAGGGATCGGCGCGGTCACCTCGGTGCAGCCTGCCCGCGCACTCGTCGACCGTCTGGCGCAGGAATATGATGCGGCAAAAGCCGAGATGCGCGAGTTGCTTGATGGCTGAGCTTTGGTTGATCCGTCACGCGCAGGCCAGTTTCGGGGCCGCAGATTACGACAAGCTGTCGGATCTGGGGCATGAGCAATCACGCGAACTGGGTCTCGCGCTGACAGCGCTGGGAGTAAAGCCCGATGCGGTGTTTATCGGCGCGCAACGCCGGCACCGTGAAACGTGGGAGGGGATCAACACAGCGCTTGGTTTTCCCACCACGCCCGGCATCCTGCCCGGCTTCAACGAGTTCGATTTCGGCGGATTGCTGAATGCGCGCTACCGGGGCAAGGAACGCCCCAAGCTCTTGCACACGGACCGCACGCTGCATTTCAAGACATTGCGCGAGACGGTGCTGGAATGGCAACGCGGCGAGATCACCGATCCGCCCGAACCCTATGAGGATTTCGCGGCCCGCGTGCGGCATGCACGCGAGCAAGCCGTTGCGGGTGATGCGGAGCAGGTGATCGTCGTCACCTCCGGCGGGGCCATCGGGCAAACCGTCTCCGAGGTGTTGGGTGCCCCTGCCGATGCGATGATCCGTTTACAGTTGCAGATCAAGAACTGCTCTGTCAGCCGGATCATCATCACACCGCGCGGATCGCATCTGAGCACGTTCAACGAGACGCCGCATATCACCGCGACCAATATCGCGCAGATGCTGACCTATAGCTGAGAAAGGACCGGGCGATGACCACCAACGCCGCCGCTTATCTGGACACGGACGCCGTCGCCCGCTGGCTGTCGGACAATATGGACGGGTTTCAGGGTCCGATCGTGGCCGAGAAATTCGCAGGCGGGCAAAGCAACCCGACCTTCCGGCTGATCACACCCAAGGGCAACTATGTTCTGCGGCGCAAGCCCCCCGGCATCCTGCTGAAATCGGCCCATGCTGTGGAACGCGAGTTTCGCGTCCAGAAAGCCTTGGCGGGCAGCGATGTGCCGGTCGCGCGGATGCATGTGCTTTGCGAGGATGACAGTGTCATCGGCTCGGCCTTCTATGTGATGGACGAAGTTGACGGGCGTCATTTCGACGATCCGCGCCTGCCCGAATTGCCCGTCGCGGAACGCCGCGCCGTGCAGGAAGAGATGAACCGCGTTCTGGCAGCGATCCATGATGTCGACCTGGCAGCACGGCAACTGGCGGATTACGGCCCCGAGGGCAATTACTACCGCCGCCAGATCGACCGCTGGACCAAGCAGTACCGCGCCTCCGAGATTGACCATATCCCCGCGATGGAGGAGTTGATCACATGGCTTGATGCCAATGTGCCCCCCGATGACGGCCAGCGCACGCTGGTGCATGGCGATTACCGGATCGACAACATGCTGTTCGCCAAGGACAGCCCCGCCTGTATGGCGGTGCTCGACTGGGAACTGTCCACCACAGGTCATCCATTTGCAGACCTTGCCGCCGTTCTGATGCAATGGGGAATGCCGCCGGGCAACGAGGGGCGCGGGCTGGCCGGGGTGGACCGTGCCGCAGAGGGGCTGATGAGCGACGCTGAATTTGTGAACGCCTATTGCGACCGTCGCGGGCTACCGCGGATCGACAGCTTCGGCTTCTACCTCGCCTTCGCCTTTTTCCGCATGGGCAGCATTCTGCAAGGCGTGCTCAAACGCGCGGTGGACGGCAATGCCTCCAACCCCGAACGCGCCCGCAAGCTGGGCGGTTTCGTGCCGCGCTTTGCCCAAAGCGGGCTTGATGCGGCGCGGAAGGGCTGAGCATGACCACACTCAACCCCGCACTGGTCGAAGAAGCCTATCCTCTGCAGGCGCATCTGGGCTTCGAGATGACGGGCTGGTCCGAGGGCTATTGCCAGTTCGAACTGCCGCTGGCACCGTTTTTGATGAACCGTTTCGGCATCCCGCATGGCGGGGTGCACGCGATGATGCTCGACACGGTGATGGGGTTTTGCGGCTGCTATACCGGCGATCCCGACAACCGCCAGATGGCCATGACCCTGTCGATGACCGTCAATTTCCTCGCGCAGGCCAAAGGCGGTATGATGATCGGCGAAGGCCGCGTGACGGGCGGCGGGCGCAAGACATTCTTTGCCGAAGGCAAAGTGCATGACGACACCGGCATCCTGATGGCAACAGGCACCGGCGTGTTCCGCTATCGCACCCGCTGATCGCGGGCGGCTGCGACGCATGTAAGAAAATCCAGCGCGCCCGCCGCACGGCGCGCGTCCCTTGAAGGAGAGACACCATGACAGAGACGATGAAACATATCGCACTGGCCCGCCGCCCCAGCGGTTCCCCCGTGGCCGAGGATTTCCGCTACGAAGAAATCTCCATGCCCGTGCCCGGTGAGGGCGAGGTTCTGGTCAAAGTCCAATATATGTCGCTGGACCCCTACATGCGGGGTCGTATGGACGACGCGAAATCCTATGCCAAGCCGGTGCCAGTCGGCGGCACGATGGAAGGCGGCGCGGTGGGCGAGGTGATCACCTCCAACAGCCCGCATTTCAAACCGGGCGACATCGCATTCGGCATGTTCGGCTGGGCCAGCCATGGCTGCCTGCCCGCGCGCGAGCTGCGCAAGGTCGATCCCGCGCATGGCCCGATCACGGCCGCGTTGGGTGTGCTGGGGATGCCCGGCTTTACCGGCTGGTTCGGCCTGACGGAATACGGCAAGCCCAAGCAAGGCGAGACGCTGGTTGTGGGTGCCGCCACCGGCCCCGTCGGCTCGATGGTGGGACAGATCGCCAAGGCGCGTGGTTTGCGGACCGTGGGCGTCGCGGGTGGTGCGGAAAAGTGCAAGCTGGCGGTCGAGAAATTCGGCTTTGACCAGTGCCTTGATCACCACGCCTATGCCGATGGCAAGGAAATGCGCGCCGCACTGGCCGAAGCCTGCCCCGAGGGCATCGATATCTATTTCGAGAATGTCGCCGGCAAGACGTTGGAAGCGGTGATCCCGCTGATGAACGTTGGCGCGCGAATCCCCGTTTGCGGCATGATCAGTTGGTATGATCTGGGCGGGCTTGGCGGCGCATCGGACAGCCCCGGCAAGGACAACCTGCCCAAGGTCTGGCGCACGATCCTCGTGAACCGGATGCATGTGCATGGCTTCATCATCTCGGACCATTTCGACCATTTCCCCGCCTTCCTCAAGGAGGTCGGCCCGATGGTCGCCAAGGGAGAGATCGCCGTGCAGGAGGATATCGCCGAGGGACTGGAGAACGCGCCTGCCGCCTTCATGCGGATGCTCAAGGGCGGCAATTTCGGCAAGCAGGTCGTCAAGGTCGCCTGAGCCGTCGCGCGGGGGCGAGGTCAGAAGCCTCCGGCGGGGATATTTGCGGCAAGAAGAAACGGGGGTGCCACGGCAGGGCGCCCCCGATTTTTTTGACCGGTCAGAAGCTCATCACGACCGTGTTGTCCGCCAGCGGCGCACCGGCCACGACAGGCGGCTTGGCGGCGGTAATTTCGTCCAGCAGCGCCTCCACGCCGACGCCCTTGTTGGGCAGGTAGATCGCGCAGACCTCGACTTTGGTGCCGGTCTTTTCCATGACGGTCTGCATGAGGCCCTGCGGGCTCATCCCCATCGGTTCCTGCGGCGCGGTGGCGGAGGCGGGTGGCTCTTTCAGCGCCAGATCACCGGCGGGGCCGCAGAGCAGGATCTGTGCAGTGGCACCGGCCTGCACGCTGTTCATCGTCAGAACCATCGCCATCAACTGGGTCTGGGCATCCTCGGCAGTCAGGATCGTCACGAGGTTCTTTTGATCTTGCGCCAGTGCAGGCATGCCGAGGGCGGTCCCCGCGACAAGCGCGAGGGCGGTCAGAGTGTTTTTCATCGGAAAGTCCTTTTCAGGTTGGGTTGATTATTCGGGCTGGCAAATCTCGTCCGCGCGGATGGCGCGCAGGGTTTTGACCAGCAAGGCGGCGATGATCACGGCGAGAACGGCCATCAGGACGGTGCCGAATACATGATGTGCGACCGAGCCGGTCTCGCGCGCGAACAGGAAACTGGCCATCGTGACAGCGGCGAACGGAAAGGACAGCGCCCAGAACGACAAGGCAAAAGGCAACCGCACGATACGCGGCAATTGCACCAGCACCAGCGCCGTGAACAGATAGGCACCGTTCATCAGGATGCGTGCGAAAGCGTCGATCTCGCCTGTCAGGTGGAACCACGCCAGAAAGCCCACGGCAGGCGGTGCGATCAGGATCACCAGCGTCGGCTGCAACCGTCCCGGCATCGGATCGTGGAAGATCAGGCGGTTCATCACCAGTGTCAGCAGCACGATCCAGAAGATCAGGCCGACCGACAGGAAATACCAGCTGATCTCGGTATAGCCCATCTGCACGCCCGCAATCGGGACGATCACATTGCCCACGGCGGGAATGAACCATGCGGGCGACAGATGCGGTGTCTGGAAGGCGCGGTGCCCGATCCAGCCGGAGATCACCGCGATGGTGAGCACGCCTTGCAGCACCACCCCCAGCAGCCAGAGCGGCTCGGCAAGCGCGGCATTGCGCGGCAGGGTCAGCGTGGCCAGCAACAAAAGCGAGATGGAGATCGCCGGAAAAAAGGCCAGCCGCACCGGATGGTGCCACTCGGCCGCCACAGTAGCGGGATAGCGGATCGCCTTGAGCGCGTAGAAGATCGACACGACCACGAAGATAGCGACAGCTGCGCCATAAGCCAGCGCGGAGCCGAGCGCCCCCAGCCCCGCAGCCTGCTCGAACGCCTGCAGGGCCAGCGACAGCCCCGCCATGCCCATGACAATCGCATAGAAGGTCACGGGGAAGTGCTCCAGCCTGCTGTGGGCCTCGGCGAGGTCAGTGCCTGTATCAGTCGCTACGCTCATATCTTTGCCTTCCTGTTCCGGGCATTCGTGCCTGTGCAGGCGGGAACACAGCAGCTTGTCGGGGCAATGTCACGACCTTGCGGAAACAGAACCGGCCTGTCTGCCCTGCAAAAGCGCCTGCAAGGTATAGACAAGGATCGCGAGACCCACGGCCCCAGCCGCAGCCACGCCCAGCAGAACGATCACATCGACTGGCCCACCGATATCGCGGAGACCGGAATTCGTGATCCATCGTACGAAGACGACCGCCGCAATCGCCCCGAAAGGCATCGACAGTTGTGCCAGCAGGAACTTCCGCATCGAGAGTTCCCGGTCCCGGATCAGGACAAAGATGTAGGCCAGCGTGATCACAACAGCGATGGCTACCATGATCCAGAAAAGGGTGTAGCCAAACATCTCCTCGAAGACGGCCAGCAGGGTTTGAAGTGTCAGTTCACTCATCGGAATTCTCCTTTCTCAGGCTTTGCCGCGCAGCATGGCGTTATAGGTCGCTTTGAGGGCGACTTCCTTCATCAGCCAGCTGATCCACAACTCTTCCAGTGGCGCGATCAGGCCGGGGAAGCTGGGCACAAGATTGTTGTTGTAATCGAACTCGATCAGCATGGCGCGCCCGACACGGGTGATCAGCGGGCAGGAGGTGTAGCCGTTATAGACGGCTGTACCTTCCTTGCCCTCGATCATCGCCACCATGTGATCCTCGACCACCGGCACCTGCCATTTGACCGATGCGGCGGTCTTGCCCTTGGGCACACCTGCGACATCACCCAGCGCGAAGACATTGCTGAAGCGCGGATGGCGCAGGGTTTTCATATCCGCCTCGACCCAGCCCTGATCTGTCCATTTATCGGCCCAGGGCAGCGGCGAGTTGCGGATCACCTCCGGCGCACGCTGCGGCGGGATTACGTTGATGAAATCATAGGGCAACTGCGCCTCGCCATCGGGCGTGGTGAAGGTGGCAAGCTTGCGGCCCGGATCGATGGCCGTCATCACATGGTCATGCACCACGTCGATGCCACGATCACCGAACAGCATCCGCACCTTCTCGGCCACGATGGGCACGCCGAACAGGCTTTTGTTGTTTGCCGCATAGGTGATCTCCACCTTGCCGCGATTGCCCTTCTTGCGGGCGTAATCGTCGGTCAGGAAGGCATATTTCAGCGGCGCGCCGGCGCATTTCATCTCGGTCGCGGGGCGGGTGAACAAAGCCTGCCCGCCTGTCGAGGTGAAACGGTCCATCTCGGCCCATGTCTTGGCGGCGTAATCCGGCCCGGCATAGACCGCGCCGATTCCGTTCTGTCCCACCATATCAAGCGAGAAGCCGTCAATCGCGGCCCAGTCCAGCGTCAGGCCCGTGGCCACGACCAGATAATCATAAGGCACTGTCTGGCCTGACGCGGTGACGATGCGGTTCGCCTCGGGGTCGATCTCGGCGGCATATTCCGCGATCAGCTTGGCGCCCTGCGGAAGCCAGTCCGTCGCGCCGGATACCGAGTAACCCGCAGGCTTGAGCCCTGCCGCGATCAGCGTGAAGCCGGGCTGATACCAATGCTCCGGCCGGCCATCAATCAGGGTGATCTCGGCCCCGTCCAGACGCGCGGTCAGGCGGTTGGCAAGTGCTGCACCGGCAGCGCCCGCACCAAGAATGACAATTCGCGCGGATGTCTTGACGCGCGCAGCCTGCGCCGGAGATCCGGATGTTGCCATCAGTGCGGCAGCACCTCCGGCAAGGCCAAGAAAAGCGCGGCGCGATGCGCGCAAGTGAGTCGTATCTGACATGGGGTCCTCCTAATATATGCATATTTTGGCATACAATAGGAAAGACGAACTTGAGATAGATCAAATGCGCCGAAACGTCCGTCAGAAACTTGGCATTCCGCTCACATCAATCCCAGCAACCGCGCCGCGTTATTTTTGATAATATCGGGGC
This sequence comes from Paracoccaceae bacterium, assembly GCA_024636555.1. Classification (GTDB taxonomy): domain Bacteria; phylum Pseudomonadota; class Alphaproteobacteria; order Rhodobacterales; family Rhodobacteraceae; genus Seohaeicola. The sequence goes on from JAGXGW010000080.1 coordinate 54,898, forward strand.
GCAACTCGTCCTTGATGTCGATCTTCTCGAAATCGGCCAGCCAACGTTCGGGTGTGATCATCGGCCAGTCAGAGCCGAACAGCACCTTTTTCTTCAGAATCGAATTGGCATAACGCACAAGGATCGGCGGGAAATATTTGGGCGACCAGCCGGACAGGTCGATATAGACGTTCGGCTTGTGCTGGGCCACGGCAAGCGCCTCTTCCTGCCAAGGGAAGGACGGATGCGCCATGATGATCTTCATATCCGGGAAATCCACCGCCACATCATCGAGATATATCGGGTTGGAATACTTCAGCCGCATGCCGTTGCCGCCGCGCATGCCTGATCCGACGCCGGTCTGCCCCGTGTGGAACAAGGCGATGGCGCCTGCCTCCTGAATGGCCTCGTAAAGGGGATAGGCGAAGCGCTCGTTGGGAAAAAAGCCCTGATAGGTCGGGTGGAACTTAAAACCCTTGATGCCGTATTCCGCGATCAGCCGCCGCGCCTCGCGTACGCCCATCTTGCCCTTGTGCGGATCAATGGAGGCGAAGGGGATCAGCACATCGGCATTGGCGGCGGCGATCTCGGCCACCTCCTCGTTCTTGTAGCGGCGATATCCCGTCTCGCGTTCGGCATCGACGGGAAAGATCACCGCCGCGATGTTCTGTTCGCGGTAATGCGCCGCCGTCTCCTGCATCGTCGGCGGATGCGACCACGGCGCGCCAAAATACTTGGCCATCGTGGATTGCAGATCGTCGTAGCCATCGTCGGTGTGGCAGCCGCAGGGTTCTTCTGCATGGGTGTGGATATCAATGGCGCGGATCTTGTCGAGATCGATCATGGCTCGTCCTTTCGTTATTCTGCTTTGTCGATACGGCGCAGCAGGCTCACGAGCGTTGCGCGGTCTTCGGTATTCAGGTCCGAGAGCATGTGATCCTCATGCGCCTCCAAAGCGGCGACAGCCGCCTTGCGCCGCTTCATGCCTGCCAGCGTGGCGCGCAGCGCGAAAGACCGCCGGTCCGTCAGCATCCGGTGGCGCCCGATCAGCCCCGCCTCTTCCAGCGCGTCGATGATCAGCACCGTATTCGACCGCTCCATATTCAGGCTGGAGGCAAGCTGCGATTGCGTGACATCCGGCGTGTCGCAGATCACGGAGAGTGCCGAAAAGGTCGTCAGCCGCAGTCCCAAGGGTTCCAGCGCGCGCGTGGCATCGGCCTGCATCAGGTTGGTCGCCCGTTTCATCGTGTAACCGACAAGCTGGCGCAGCGCCCTGTCCAGCCCGACGGCCTGCACATCCTTCGCAGGTGAGGTGTCGCGTATGGCTGGTACAGTCTTGCGCGTCATGCTGTCACCTGAACTCCGGGCTGCGTTTTTGCAAAAAGGCTTTCAGCCCCTCTTGCGCGTCGGGACTTGTCTGGGTCAGCGCCGCGCAGAGACTTTCCGTAAAGAGGCCGTCCGCCTTCGACATATCCTCGATCCGGGCGAGCGCGTGGATCATTACGTAATTGGACAATCCGGCGTTCATTGCAATCTTGCCCGCCAGTTCCTTTGCCAGAGCCAGCGCTTCGCCTGGACCGACGGTATAGTGGCACAATCCCAGCCGCAGTCCCTCATCGGCATCGTATTTGCGGCCCGTCAGCATCATTTCGACCATCCGGTCTGCGCCCAGAATACGCCCCACCCGCACAGAGGCGCCGCCGCCCACATAGATGCCGCGCCGCCCCTCGGGGAGCTGGAAAATCACCGAAGGCTCGGCAATCCGGACATGGGTTGCTGTTGCCAGTTCCAGCCCGCCGCCGATCACCGCGCCGAACATGGCCGACACGACGGGCAGGCCGGAGAACTGGATTTTGTCCATCACCGCATGCCAGCCGCGCGAATGGCGCAAGGTGCCCTCGGCGTCGCGGGCGACATGCTCGCTCAGATCAAGACCGGAGCAGAAATGTCCTTGCGTTCCCGTCAGAACGACCACCTTCACGCCTTCCGGCGGCTCGGAGAAGAACATATCCAGCTCGCGGAGCAACTGGTCGTTCATCGCATTGCGCTTGTCGGGGCGGTTCATCGTCAGCGTGGCGACCGGCCCGTCAATCGCGAGGGTCAGGGTCTGCATCGGGGATGGGCTCATCTGGCTCGCCTTTTGTTATGTGTCATAACTATATAGAGATGGTTTACCCGAAATTTTCCCACGGACCAAGCGCAGAGTGCCGGTCCGTGGGTGAAAATTCAGTACATCAGACGAAGGGCAAACAGGGTGATGCCCGGAAACGCCACCAGAATAACAACACGGATGATGTCGGACGCGACAAAATACATCACCGACTTGTAGGTTTCGATCATCGGGGTCAGCCGGTCCATCGAGTTGATGACGAACAGGTTCATCCCCACCGGCGGCGTGATCAACCCGACCTCGACCACGATCAGAACAAGGATTCCGAACCAGATCGCCACCTCTTCCGTCGTCATGCCGAAATCCAGCGCCACGATGATCGGGAAAAAAATCGGGATGGTCAGCAGGATCATCGACAGGCTGTCCATCACCGCGCCGAACACGAGGTAGAGCAGCAACACGAGGGTCAGCACCATCCACGGGCTCAGCCCGAGTCCGACGACATAGGTGGACAACTCCTGCGGCACCTGCGTCAGCGCGAGGAAACCGTTGTAGAAAGCTGCACCCAGGACGATGAAAAAGATCATCGCCGTGGCCCGCGCCGTCGCCATGAAGCTGCCGACCAGAGTGGTCAGGTTCAACCCGCCATTGGCAAAGGCGATGATGCCCGTCCCGAATGCACCGACGGCAGCCCCCTCGGTGGGTGTGAATATCCCTGCATAAATACCACCGACGACAACCACGAAAACGGTCAGCACCGGCCAGACGGCCCGCAACGCGATGAGCCGTTCACGGTAGGGCATGCGCGCCCGTGGCGCACCCGCCTCGTCCGGATGCAGCCGCGCATAGATGGCGATGGTCACCATATAGCCGACAGCAGCCAGAATGCCGGGGACGAAGGCCGACAGAAACAGCTTGGCGATGTTCTGTTCGGTCAGGATCGCATAGATCACCAGAATGACGGAAGGCGGGATCAGAATGCCCAGCGTCCCGCCTGCGGCCAGCGTGGCGGTCGAGAAACCGCCGGAATAGCCGTAGCGTTTGAGTTCGGGCAAAGCGACCTGGCCCATCGTGGCAGCAGTGGCCAGAGACGAGCCGCAGATCGCGCCGAAACCGGCACAGGCCCCGACAGCAGACATGGCAACGCCACCCTTGCGGTGGCCAAGCCAGCTTTCAGCCGCCTTGAACAGCGACTGCGACATGCCGCCAAGGGTGGCGAAATGGCCCATCAGCAGGAACATCGGAATGATCGACAGCGAATAGCTGGAAAAAGTCGAATAGGTTTCGGATTTCAGCCGCGCCAAGCCCATGTTGAAACTGTCGGTCACAAAATAGAGGCCGAACAGCCCCACAAGAAACATTGCCAAACCGATCGGCACGCGCAAAAAGATCAGCGTCAGAAGAACGGGAAAGGACGCCATCCCAAGTTCAAGATTGGTCAATGCTCTGCCCCTCCGACGGACAAGATGGTACGATTACCGAAAAACTCGGCGGCTCTGACGAAGCCGACGTAGACACCCACGATCGCGGCGGTGCCGGCAGCAAAGAGGCTGGCCGCATACGACCACCAGACCGGAAAGCGCAACAGGAACGTCGTCTCGCGGTACTGCATCTTGGACAACATGCCCTCGTAAAGCTGTACCGCGATCAGGATCAACACCGCTGCAAACACGATATCGACGATCAACTGGATGAAACGGTTCGCCTGCACGGACAGGCCCGAGGTGAAGATATCCACCGTCGCATGCCCTGCCGTGATCTGGCAGAACGGGATGAAAGCGAAAATGGCAAAGGCAACACCTGCCTCGACCAGTTCGAAATCGCCAAGGATCGGCCCTACCCCGGTATCTAGCAAGGTGCGCGCGAAATCACCCAGCACGGCGACGACAGGGGCGGAATGCAGCAGGGTGTTCAGCGCCCGTCCTATCACCGAGATGCAGATCATCAGGATCACCGCGGTGAGGACAATTCCGCCGAGCACCGCCATGGATCGTGCCAGTGAGGTCATAAACCTGTGCATCTGATGGCTTTCCTTTCGAAAGGGACAAGGCCAGAAACAAACCCCGCAACGTCTCCGTTGCGGGGTCGACATTCAACCGGTTATCAATTGGTGTGCTTTTCGATCAGCGCCTTGGCCTGATCGACCACCGCCTGACCGTCATATCCGGCTTTGTTCAGATCTTCGATCCATGTGGCCTCGACACCGTCCGCCGCTTCTTTCCATTCGGCGACCTGCTCGGGGGTCAGCGTGATGATGTTGTTGCCCCGTTCCATCGCCAGCTTCATCGACGGCTCGTCGGCCCCTGCCATGGTCTTGCCCGCAAAAGCCGAGAATTCCATACCGGAGTTTTCGTCGATCACAGTTTTCAGATCATCGGGCAGGCTCTCGTATTTGTCCTTGTTCATCGCGAAGATGAACGCGGTCGTATAGAGGGCCTCATCGCCAAATCCGGTATGATTGTTCACCAGTTCGGCAACGCGCAGCGAGGCAGTCACCTCCCACGGGATCACAGCGGCGTCAATCACGCCTTTCGACAGCGATTCCGGGATCGACGGCACCGGCATCCCGATCGGTGTGGCACCCAGGGCCGCGAACATTGACGTGGTCGTGCGTGTCGGGGCGCGCAGCTTGACGCCGTTCAGATCGGAGACCGAGGTGATCGGGTCTTTGGAGTGGATCAGACCCGGACCATGCACCCAGACAGCAAGCGTCTTGAAGTCTTTGTAATCGGTGTCGAGCATATTGGCTTCGGCGAATTCCCAATAGGCGCGGCTTGTCGCTTCGGCATTGGTCATCATGAAGGGCAATTCGAACACCTCGGCTTGCGGGAAGCGGCCGGGCGTATATCCCGCAACGGTCCACACGATATCCGCCACACCGTCGATCACCTGATTGATCAATTCCGGCGGCGTGCCGCCAAGCTGCATCGAGGGATAACGCTCGATCTTGATCCGGCCATCACTGTCGGCCTCGATCTTGTCGGCCCAGACATCAAGCACTAGCGATGGCACATTCGCCTGCGCTGGCAGGAACTGGTGCATCTTCAATGTCACTTCCTGTGCCTGCGCGGCAAGGCTCATGGCTGTCAGCGCCGCCGCAGTAGCCGCTGTACGCAGTGCCGTTTTCATAAACGTCATCGGTTGATCCTCCCATAGGATAAAATGAACCGCCCCCGGTCATACCGGGAACGGGGCCGTCTGCACCTGCGCTTCGCCACCATCCTCATGGTTCGGCATCAGGTTGTTTGGCCGGATGCGCTGCGGCGAATGCCGGCAGCGCCTCGCAACGCGCGGTGATCTGGTTGATAAGGGCCAGATGGTCAATGTCCACACCAAAACGCTGCGCCGAAAAAACTTGCGGGACAAGGCAAATATCGGCCAGTCCCGGCGTATCACCATAGCAAAAGGCCGTGACCTGCGTCCGCTTCGCCAGCAGCGCCTCGCAAGCCTCCAGCCCCTCTGTCAGCCAGCGGGTCAGCCATTGCGTCGTGGCGGCGCTGTCAGCCTCGAAATTATCGGCCAGATACTTCAGTACGCGCAGATTTTGCAACGGATGCACCTCGCAGGCGACCACCTGCGCAAAGGCGCGCACACGGGCGCGCATCAGCGGATCAGCCGGCAGCAGCGCGGGTTCGGGATACATCTCGTCCAGCCATTCCAGAATCGCCAGCGATTGCGTCAGCGTTTCGCCCTCTTCCGTGACAAGGGCCGGCAACAGCCGCTGCGGATTGATCGCGGCGAACTCCGCCTTGTGCTGTGCACCCTGCTTGAGATGGACAGACGCGAATTCAACATCCAATCCCTTGAGATTGAACGCGATGCGACACCGATACGAGGATGAGCTGCGAAAATAACCGTAGAATTTCATCACGAAACCCCGGCGCAGACGTCAAGCTTGATCAATGTCATGCGCCCTCCTCCCAAAGGTTACCGCATTTAACGCGTATGCATATAGTTATGACACACACGCATTATCTACCCTATTTTCGACAGTCGTCCAACCCTAACTTTACGTTCTGTTGCGGACGATTGCGCCCCTCAAAACCGACCGTGTGGTTGACTTTGCTTGTGGAGGGGGATTCTGTCAAGTCCGATCTCGCCTGCCCTTTTATGCAGAAGGGCCGCGCGGCAAAACGCAAAACAAAAGGGCTGGCACTCAGCCAGCGGCATTGCCAAGTTGTTTGCGCGGCGTGACTTTGCTACGAGTTGAGGTATGAAATTACCGACGCCCATGCCGCGCCTGAAGGGCTTTCGTTTTCCCCGCGAGATTGTCGCCTACGCTGTCTGGGCGTACCATCGGTTTGCGCTGAGCACGTCGGATGTCGAGGATCTGCTTGCCGAACGAGGCGTCATCGTGAGCCGTGAAACGATCCGTCTCTGGGTCAACCGCTTTGGGGCCCATTTTGCCGCCTGCATCCGTCGGAACCGTCCCCGCCCAAATGACAAATGGCATCTGGACGAGGTTGTGATCCCCATCAAAGGCGTGAAGCGCTGGCTCTGGCGGGCGGTCGATGCCAACGGCGATACGCTTGATATTCTCGTGCAGACGCGTCGGAGTGCCAAAGCTGCCAAGCGTTTTCTGGCAAAGCTGATCGCGCAATTCGGCCAACCAAGGCTCGTCGTTACAGACAAACTGCGCAGCTACATCAAGCCGATTGCCCATCAAGCGTCGGAGGCTGACCACCGGGCCCATAAGGGCCTTAACAACAGGATTGAGGGCAGTCACAGGCCAACACGACGACGAGAAAAAATCATGGGCCGGTTTAAGTCGCCCAGACAGGCACAACGTTTCTTGGTCGCGCACGATCAGATCAACACCATCTTCCGCCCTCGACGCTACAAACTGACCGCCATCTCATATCGCCACGCCCGGGCAGATGCTTTCTGTCTCTGGACAGACTATGCCGCTCAGATGGCTGCTTGATATATCCAGCCATGACATTTCAAATCGAATGCTAAACAACTTGGCCATGCCGTTCAACGGTATCCTGCGCGGCCGCGAAGCAGACCCGCTTCCAGCATGGATCGACGACGCAATCGAAACCGACCTGGCGCCCATCGTGCGCTTCGCCCGCGCCTTGAACCGGGACTTCGATGCGGTCAAAAAC
>JAGXGW010000012.1 GCA_024636555.1 Paracoccaceae bacterium
GATATCTATGCCGCCGCCCGGCAGATGGGACCGGCCGAACATGTCGCGCCCACGGGTCCGGCGCCCGAAGACATCCTGGCCACCGAGCGCGCCGGCATGCATCTGAGCTTCAGCCAGTTGCTTATCGGGTTGGTGGCAGAGGGCTGGCTCAGCGAGCCGGAAGGCGAGGCCTGGCTCGCAGGTCAACTTCCGGCGGTGGTCAGCGCCCTTATCGAGACGTTGCCCGCAGAGCAGCGGTTCGCGGCTCGGGCGCGCGCGCTCAGACCATCGGTGGTCGAGCGGATGGACCCGCTCGTGATCCTGCTCGCCAGCGCGCAGCAGAGAGGCGCAGAAGAGCTCGATGACTTCTTCCGCAGCTATGCGCTCATATGAACCCCGCAAGCCTTCGGCACGTCACGGCTGCGGCTGGCTGTATCGCATCCCATCAAACGCTCTTCCGGATGGCTTGGGACCGTAGGAAAGGAGAAGGAGCCTCTGATGACACCACCGCGCTCTGATCAGGAGTTCGTGCGCATGCCGGATGCGGAGTTCGAGGCGATCCTGGCACGCGCCGCCGAGGAAGGCGCCAGGCGCGCGCTGGCCGATGTCGGGCTTGATGGCGACGAGGCAGCGCTCGACATCCGCGACCTGCGCTCCCTGCTCGACTGCATTCGGCTGGTGCGGCGCACGGCCATGCAGACGGCTGTGCGCACGATCACCACCGGCGTGATGCTTGCACTGCTGGCCGGGATTGCCCTGAAGCTCAAGATCTTCGGCGGCAGCCCGTAGCCAAAAGCTTGCCCAATCACCTCGCTCACCCGCATCCGCACCCGCCCCGGCGCGCATAGCCCGCCAATTCCATGGATGGCGCGGCTGTGCCGCGCGAGGCGGTTTTTTTGTTTTGGAGGACTCCATGACCACGACCTTCTATCGCCATTGGCGCGATGTCCCGGATGGCGCCTGGCGCTGGCCCACCTTCTCCCCCGCCGAGATCGCCTGCCGCGGCACGGGCAAGCTGCTGGTCAACGAACCGGCGCTCGACAGGCTGCAGGCGCTGCGCGACCAGCTGGACAAGCCATTGATTGTCCGCTCCGCCTATCGCAGCCCGGAGCATAACCGGGCCGTCGGCGGAGCAGCTCGCTCGAAGCATATGGACGGGTCCGCCTTCGACATCGCCATGGCGAACCACGATCCGGTCGCGTTCGAGGCGGCGGCGCGCGCTGTCGGCTTCCTCGGGTTCGGGTTCTACCCGCGATCGGGGTTCATCCATGTCGATCTTGAACCCGCCCGGCAGTGGGGCGAGCGCTTCCCGGTCCGGGAGACAGCCTTTGCTGAGGACGCACCGCCCGCGCGCGAGGTGCTGGCGCAAAGCCGCACCATGAAAGGCGGCGGGGCGGCCGGTGTGGCGACGCTGGGCGCGGCCGGGGTCGAGGTAGCTCAAGACGTCTTGGCCGAGACCCAATCCGCCATCCTGCCGCTGGTGCCCTACCTCGACACCCTGCGCTGGGTGTTCATCGCCGTGGCCCTGATAGGCATCGCCGTCGCGATCCATGCCCGGATCGACGATTGGAAACGGGGGCAGCGGTGATGGGCTGGCTTACCGCGATCCTCGCCAGCAGCCCGGCGCGCAAGGCGCTGGGCCTGATACTGGCCGCCACCACCATCGCCCTGTTTCTGCTGTCGATCCGCCGCGCCGGTGAGCGCACCGGGCGGCTGTCCGAGCGACTTTCAACATCGGAGAAGACCAATGAAGTCCAACGCCAGATGCTCGACGCCGCCAGCCGTCGTCCCCCTGATCGCGATGCTTTGGTTGAGCGCCTGCGGGATGGACGGTTCTAGCGGACCGTCATCCTGTCCACCCGTGGTAGACTACAGCGCTGCCGAACAGTCGCGCGCCGCTGCCGACGTGGATGCGCTACCCGAAGGCGCAATGATCGTTCGGATGCTGAGTGATTACGCCGTCCTGCGTGATCAGGCGCGGGCGTGCGGGTGAAGATCGGGCCGGGCAAGTGCCCAGCGGGAAGCGCCTGACGCCTCGACCGCAATGTCACGCCCGGCCCGTTTCACGGATTCACGGTTTCAAAGAACGGCAGCGAGTCGCTGCTTGGACATGATTGCATGCGACCTCGTCCTCTGTCGCGCGCCGAAATGGGCACAATGGTGCACCTCTGGCGGATCGAGAGTGGTGCTTGGCTATTCTGCGATCGTCCGTTGATTGGGGCAGTTACCGACCCTCGCTGCGCCAAACACCAAGGTCTGCTGAGCGGACGAAGCGGCCCTCCATTGCAATAGGGGCGACTACTGTTAACGGCCCGTACCTGCCATTCGCTTAATGACCGGCTGCTGCGGTGCAGCTTCACCAAACGGGCCATTCGCAGCAGGCGCAAACTCACATGAGGTAAATGGCGCAACTGCGGAGCAATTTTTTGCAAAGTTCTTCAGAGGAGAAAAAAGGGCGGCGCTAGATTGCCGCCGCCCCCCTTCGGTCATTGCGCGTTGGGAAAGAACAACTGCTCGCCGCCGACCTGATAGTCCGCAATGGCCTCCTGGCCAGCGTCGGAGACAAGCCAGTCGATGAATGCCTGTCCCTCTTGCGCTTTCACATGCGTATGGAGTTCAGGGTTCACAAGGATCACGCCATAAGGGTTGAACAGGACCGGATCGCCCTCATAGGTGACGGTCAGATCGCCGCGGTTCTCAAATGACAACCATGTGCCGCGGTCGGTCAGTGCATAGGCCGGGACCTGGACTGCGGTGTTCAGCGTCGCACCCATGCCGGACCCGGTTTCAAGATACCATGCGCCCTCGGGGGCGATATCTGCCGCTGACCACAACGCGAGTTCCGCCTGATGCGTGCCACTGTCGTCGCCGCGCGATGCAAAAGATGCACCAGCTTGCGCGATAGCAGTCATCGCATCCACAGCATTTTCGGCGGCACGGGTATTCGCGGGGTCGCTGTCCGGCCCCACGATGACGAAGTCGTTATACATCACATCGAAACGCTCTACCCCGTAGCCTTCAGCGATGAATTGCTCCTCCGCGGGACGTGCGTGAACAAAGACGACATCGACATCGCCGCGCCGTCCGGTTTCCAGCGCTTGCCCTGTGCCCTGCGCAACAACGCGCACGTCGATTCCGGTTTCTTCTGTAAACATTGGCAAGATGTATCCGAAAAGGCCGGAATTCTCTGTCGACGTGGTGGACGCGACCGTGATGAAGTCCTGCGCAAATGCCGGAACAGCAGCAATCGATGCGAGGCTGGAAATGGCACAAAGCAAGAGTGCCCGAGTGTTTGAAAGCATGGTGATCTTCTCCTTGTTGATCAGTTGAAATTTACCAGATGAGTTCGCCGCCCAAAAAATCCCGGGCTTCGGGTGTCTGGGGCGCGTCGAAGAACTGGGCAGCGGGGCCGCGTTCGATCAGCCGTCCGCGATGCAGAAAAGCAACGTCCTGGGCAAGGCGCCGTGCTTGAAACAGATCATGGCTGGTCATCACGATGGTGATGCCCTCTGCGCTGAACTGAAAGATCAAGTCTTCGATGGCACGGGTTGCAGAGGGGTCGAGTGCGGCCGATGGTTCGTCCAGAAACAGGACTTGTGGTCGCAGCGCCCATGCGCGCGCGAGTGCGAGGCGCTGTTGTTCACCACCAGACAGCAGACGTGCTGGCCGCTCGGCCAGCGGGATCAGCCCGAAACGCGCTAGGGTTTTCTGGACCATTTCGTAACGCGCAGCGCGCGCATAGCCAGCCAAAGCCAACGGATAGTCCAGGTTGGCGCGCACTGACCGGCGCAACAGCACCGGACGCTGCAACACCATCGCCTGCGCTGCCGGTCGTGGGTCTTGCGCCTGCCACGAGATGCTGCCGGAGGTCGGCTCGATAAGCCCATGGCAGAGCCGCAGTAACAGGCTTTTACCCGCCCCGTTCGGGCCCATCACAACCAATCGTCGGCCCGCCTTAACCGTCAGGTCGATCCCGTCCAATAGCCGCGTCTTGCCGACCGAATAGCTCATATCCTTAAGCCGCAGGGGAAGGATCGTGGTTGCCGATGCAATGACCTTGTCCACTTTCATCCCAGCCGCCCCCGTGCTGATTGTGCCAGGCCCCATGCGGCCGCATTCAGCGACAAGGTGATCAACAGCAGAATGATGCCAAGAGCCACGGCAAGGCCCAGGCTGCCACGGCTGGTTTCCAATGTGATCGCGGTGGTCATGGTGCGGGTATGGCCTGCGATATTGCCGCCGACGATCAGGACTGCACCAACTTCGGCGCTGGCCCTGCCGAAACCTGCAAGGATGCCCGTCACAAGGCTGACTCGCCCATCCCAGAGCAAGGTCGGCACCGCGCGCAAACGGCCCGCCCCGAGCGAGCGTAGCTGTTCACGATATTCGGCCCAGAGGTCTTCGACCACTGAGCGGGTGAGCGAAATCACGATGGGCAGGATCAGGATTGTCTGCGCGATGACCATCGCCGTCGGGGTGAAGAGAAGTGCGAGATCACCCAGCGGGCCGGACCGTGACAACATTAAGTAGACCAAAAGACCCGCCACGACCGGTGGCAGACCCATCAGGGCATTGAAGGCCACCACAATCGCGCCACGCCCCGGAAACTGCGCAAGCGCAAGCCCGGCACCCAGCGGCAGACCGATCAGGCAACTGATGCTGACGGCCGTCAGCGTCACCTTGAGAGACAGCGCTATCGTCTCGGTCAAAGCCGGATCGCCCGCGGCGATCAGACCAATCGCGATCAAGAATGGGCTGTCCATAAACGCAAAATCCCCCAGAATTTATGGACAAGTAAACAAAATGTAGTCTACTGTGCAAACACCTAAATAATGCATGGATTTGCAGTATTATGCATAACGATCTGAAGGATGAGAGTTTCCATTCCGGTGTGCCGAGCCTGATGACGACGCATGAGGTGGCTGATTACCTGCGGGTCAAGCAGCGCACGATCTATGAAATGGTCACGCGCCAGACGATTCCCTTTACCCGTGCGACCGGCAAACTGCTTTTTCCGCGCCGATTGATCGATGTCTGGCTGGAAGCACAGACAGAAGCCCCTGTCGCAGGAGTGTTCCAGGCAGCGCCCATTTATGCAGGGTCGAACGACCCGCTGCTCGAATGGGCACTACGCCAGTCAGGCGCGGGGTTGGCGGTGCTAACGCACGGCTCGACGCACGGATTGCGCGAATTGGCTGACGGTCGTGCGATGCTTGCAGGCAGTCATCTGCTGGATGCCGCCAGTGGGGAATATAATCTGCCCGCCGTGCGCAGCCACATGC
>JAGXGW010000013.1 GCA_024636555.1 Paracoccaceae bacterium
GACCTCCACAGCGCCGTTGCGGCACTGATCAATGCCATTCTGGCGGGTGGAAATTCTGTCCGGCGCCGATAGGGCATCTGGCACCATGCGCGGAATACCTGGACGTCACCCTGCGGGAGGCCGAGACGCGTCTTCTGGAGCAGTTCGCCAAGACAGAGGTGGTCCTGGTTTTTCGACCAGCTTTCTGCCGTCATAAGCTATAGCATTGGTTTCATGTCAGGCGGCAGCTTTCAGTTTTAGCTCTTGAGTATCATGGGCCTCAGCTGGGGTCAGGCACCGCCCGGGAGCGCCGCCTGTCAAAGACTCGTGTGTCAGGTTCTACCAGCGCTTCGAAGGCCGGTCTGGCAAGCAGGTAACCCTGAACAAGCTTGGCGCCCATGTCCCGAATGACAGCAAGTTCGGCTTGCGTCTCAATCCCTTCATAGACGATTTGGATGCCGAGTTCATTCAGGAGATTTACCACATGACCAAGAACCATACGCTTGACCGGTTCGGTGTCGATGTTGCGCACAAGCTCCATGTCAATCTTGACGATATCCGGCTGCAACTTGGTCAGAAGCGCAAGCCCGGAATGACCGGCCCCGAAGTCATCGATCGCAGTCTTGAAGCCAAATTCCCGATATGAACACATGATGCGTTGCAGATGGGGGACATCGATCTTCTCCTGCTCGGTGAATTCGAAGATGAGCCGTTCCGGCGGCACTCCGGCTCTTACTGCAGCAACCATAGTCTGTCGGATGCAGGCCCTGGGTTCGTAGACTGCATTCGGCATGAAATTGATCGACAAGAATGAGTCGCCGACCATCAGTCCAAGGTCGCTTGCCTTCTCGATCGCGATCGTACGACAGGCTTGGTCGAATCCGTAACGGTTCTCGTCCGTGACCTGCGACAGCACGGAAGATGCGGATTGACCTGACAATCCGCGCACCAGCGCCTCCTGAGCGAAGGTCTTGCCGGTCGTAATATCCACGATGGGCTGAAAAGCCATCGAGAAGGCATGGGGAAAGACAGTCCCGTCACGGCAACCTGCACATCCGATAGACATATGGAAATCTCCCATCATGACCTTGAAAAGGTTTTGAGCGAATTCATCAAAGAAGGCGAAGACGCAACATGCACGAGAGCTAGATAACAAATTCGCCGGACACACAACCAAAGGCTGCGCTTAAGACGGCTTTGCTGACAACTTTGACCGTATCCATTGTACGGAGCGGAGCAGCTCTGTTGCGCAAATCAGCTCACGGACAAGTCTCCCCTTTCCCTAAGCGGAGTTATCCCACGGCCTTCGTGACGGAGATGCCAATGGTGGCGCAGCCGTTCAGGATCGCAACGCGCACCTGAACCTCCGCAACTTGGCGGTCAAAGTCGCGCGCCATCAGCCGCTGGCCCGGCAGTTTCACACAATGCATCTTTGTCTCGACACACGGCTTCTGTGGTGGTGTCCGCTCCAATTCCGCCAGAGTGCCCGAACCAAATACTTTGATGCGCGCAGCTCGTCGTTCCTGGCGATGGCAACGGCTGTGGTTGGCTTCCATAGCTGGGCGTTTCTGCGTGGTGGGATAACTGCGTCCGCACCGCAGTCAGCGATGGCGTTGTGGCATCGGCGCGTCGCCGGTGTTGCTACCGGTGATCTCAACGGCCCGGATTTCCAAGGTCTGTTCGTCAATTCCAATGTGGATCTTGCGCCAGATGCGCCGTTTGGGCCACCATGCTTGCGCGCATTCCATTCGGCCTCCACCTCGACCTTGATGCCGCTGCTGTCGATCAGGGGGTGCAGTGGACCGTTCGCGCCGCGATACGGAATGTTGACCGCAAGTGCCCTCTGACGATGGCAGATGGTGCTGAAGGCAGGCGCGGCCCAATCGAGTCCCGTCAGACGACGGCCTCTGTCGTAAATGGAAAGCGATGCGGCGCTGCAGCGAAAGCAGAGATGAACAGCCGGATTAGCCTGACAGACAGTGCAGGGTACTCGACGCAATATAAGGGCAGCTCATGATCAAAGTGCTTTCTGGAGTCTGGGCCCTGCTGCTTGGTGTAGTACTCATCATGCTTGGCAACGGTATGCACTTTACTCTGATCGGTTTGCGCGGTGGCATCGAAGGGTTTTCGTCAGCAGAGTTGGCCATTGTGACCTCTGGCTACTTTCTCGGCTTCCTGTCGGGTGCGCGCCTCACTCCAATGCTGATCCAACGCGTTGGTCACGTACGTGTATTCGCGGCACTTGGCAGCTTCATGTCTGCGGCATTGATTGCTCTTCCCCTTTTGACCGAACCCTGGTCCTGGACCGTGCTGCGGATCCTGGTGGGGTTTTGCATGTCCGGCATTTATGTTGCAGCCGAAAGCTGGCTGAACGCCGCGGCCACCAATGAAACGCGTGGAAAGGTCCTGTCTGCTTACATGATCGCTCAGACACTGGGTATCATTGGAGCACAGGGACTGCTGACATTGGGAGATGCGGGGACTTCGGTTCTCTTTATCTGTGCTTCCATTCTTGTGTCGGTCTCGTTCGCGCCAATTCTTCTGTCTGCCGCCGTCGTACCGGTGATTGAGGTCGCCCGCCCGATGCCGCTGCGCAATCTTTTCCAAGGCTCGCCACTTGGTACTGTCGGGATATTTCTGCTTGGAAGTGTCTATGCGACGCAATCGGGTATGGGTGCCGTGTTTGGGACCCAGATTGGTCTGACAGCGACACAAATCGCTCTTTTTGTCGCGATGTTGTTCGCCGGTGCGTTGGTGTTGCAATACCCTATTGGCTGGTTGTCGGACAGGATGGACCGGCGCAGGCTGATCTTTGCGCTCGCCGTCCTGGGCGCTGCATCCTGTATGCTGGGTTGGGTTACCGGCGGCGGGCTCTGGTCGCTCATGACTGCCGCATTTTTTGCCGGTGGCGTCACGACGCCACTGTATGCCCTGCTGTTGGCCTACACGAACGACTCTCTTCCCGCCTCGGATATGCCAGCTGCATCCGGCGGCCTTGTGTTTACCTTTGGACTGGGCGCGATTGCCGGCCCACTCGTGACGGGCTGGGCGATGCAGAGTCTTGCCCCCCAAGCCTTCTGGCTCGTGCTTGGCGTGACCTTTGTGGCCATCGCACTTTACGCGCTTTACCGCATGACACAGCGCACCATCGCCTCAGTGGGCGAGACCGATAGCTATCTCAACGTTCTTCCTACGGCATCGCCAGTCGCAGTGGAGGCCGCAGGCGAGTGGGCTGTGGAAAACGCAGCGGCTGAAAGCGCAGATGAATCGCCCAAATAGGATAGTTTGGGCTAAGGCTGGAACGTGTTGAGTTCAATCGGAAACAAGATGGATCGCAACGCGCGTTCGAGCGAAAGCGAGAGGCGCGCGTTTTGAAACTGGTCTGACGCAACACGCCCCAAGCGCGTCGGCGGTGACCAGCGCCACGTTGCGGATCATCGACACGCGGCCCTGACCGCCTCTGTCGTCCTCAGGCGGGCGGCATGAATTTCGCAGCCTGTGCCAGCGGCGGCGCGGCGCGCAAGGCGGCCAGATCGGGGCCACGGGGGGCCAGATCGGGCAGGCCCGCGATGATACCCTCAATCTCGGCAGCGGCGGCCAGCAGCCCGGCGTCGTCGTGACGACGCCCCACGATCTGTATTCCGAACGGCAGGCCGTTGCGGTCGCGCCCACAGGGAATGGTGATCGCCGGATGCCCCGAAATCGTCGCGGCATAGGCCAGACCCAGCCAGTGATAATAGCTGTGCGTCGCAACGCCGTCGATCTGCGTCGGGTACATCTCGTGCCAGTCGCGGGGCTGAAGCGTGACAGCGGGCGAGATCACGATATCGCAGGTGTCAAAGAATGCCTGCCAGCGGCGGTGATACTCGCCCTGCATCACCAGCGCCTGCGCCACGTCGGCGGCGCTGTAGCGGCGGGCCTCGGCCACATTGTCGGTCACGTTCGCGCCCACCAGATGCGGCGTGCGGTCCACATGCGCCGCATGGGTCGCCAGAAACATCAACCCTCGCAGCACGGCAAAGATGCGGTCCGCGCCGCTGCAATCGGGCGCGCGTTCTTCGGTATTGCCCAGGTGAGGCCCTAGCGTGGCAAGAACCGCGCGGAACTGCGCGCGCGTCGCCGTCTCGACCGGGGCAAAGCCGAAATCCTCGGTCACGGCGATGCGCAAGGATCCGGTGTCGCAACGTGGCAGGCAGGCAAACTGCGCCAGATCCCAGGCCGTGCGCCCGCCGACGACCGTGGTGAACGGGTCGCGCCGGTCGGGCGTCGCCATCACCGACAGCATCAGACCGCAATCCGCCACGCTGCGCGCCATCGGCCCCGATGTGGGCTGCGGCAACAGGCCGGTGGCGCGCGCTGCCCCCGGCACCACGCCAAAGCTGGGCCGGAACCCCACGACGCCGCAATAGGCCGCAGGCGTGCGCAGAGACCCGCCCAGATCCGAGCCTGAGGCCAGCGGTGCATATCCGCAGGCCAGCGCCACTGCCGACCCACCCGAAGAGCCGCCGCAGTTGCGGTTCAGGTCATGCGGGTTTGCGGTCGTGCCATAGACGCGGTTGCGGGTGTTGGCCCCCGCGCTCCATTCCGGGTTGTTCGTCTTGCCCATGGGCAGGGCACCGGCCGCGCGCAGCCCCGCGACCAGCGCATCGTCGCGGGCGGGCACGTTGTCGGCAAAGATTTCGGATCCAAAGGTGGTGGGCAGGCCCGCCACGTCATTCATGTCCTTGATCGCCACCGGCAGGCCGTGCAGCGGCCCCAGCGGCGCGCCAGACGCCTGATGCGCGTCGGCGGCACGCGCAGCCGTCAGCAGCCCGTCGAAATCCCGCGCGACCAGCGCGTTCACGGCAGGGTCCACCGCCTGCACCCGCGCGATGCAGGCCTGCGCCAGTTCGGTCGCGGACAGCTGGCGGCGGGCGATCAGGCGGCGTGCCTCGGTGGCGCCAAGGTCGGCGGGATCGGTGGCTGTGGTCATGGTCAGGCTTTCTGTACGGCTTCGGTCAGGGCGTCCCCCGGCATGTCCGTTTCAGCGACGGCGTCGCCCCAGGCGGTCATGGTCTCGGTCATGCCATAGCGGTGCGTGCCATCGTCCAGCACCCCGGCGGGGCAGGCGAACGGATAGGGCAGCAGCGTCCGGCGCGCCAGCGTCACCTGCGCAATCGCGCCCAGTGCGTCCATGACAGCGGGCGGCAGCGCCGCATCGGCGGTGATGCCCGCACCGCCCGACACGTCGATGCGCGGCTGGCGGAACGCCGCCCCCAGGTCCATGTCGAAATCGGCCAGAAACGACGCGATCTGCACCACCGCGCCCACGATCCTGCGCCCGCCCGAGGCCCCAAGGGCAAAGCGTTTGCCCCCGACCGCGCCCAGCGCGGGGCAGACGTTCATCAGGCAGGGCGCGCCGGGTGCAAGCGAATTGGGCTGCCGCTGTTCGGGATCGAACCACATGATTCCGTTGTTCATCAAAAACCCGGTCGCGGGCGACACGACGCGCGCGCCAAAGATCGACAGCAAGGTCTGGGTATGCGCCACCATGTTGCCGTCCCGGTCAACGACAGAGAAATGCGTGGTGCATCCCGGCGCCTGCGGATCTTCGCCGTCATGGCCCATGGTCGCCAGCCTGTCGGCATAGGCCGAAAACAGCGCGCGGGCATGGGCGGGGGCGGCCTCGTCGGGGGTTGTGAACGCGACGTCCGCCAGATGGTCCAGCGCGCGGGCAAAGGTCGGCCCGGCGGTCAGCCCCGGCATGACGTGAAACAGGGCGTCGCGGTAGGGCACCGCCAGCGGCGTGAGGAATGTCGCGCGGTTCTCTGCCAGATCCTGCACCGTAAGATATCCGCCCTTGTCGCGCACATCCTGCGCCATGGCGGCCCCCAGATCGCCGCCGTGCAGCGCGCCCGCACCGTCGCGCGCCAGACTGTCCAGACTGTCGGCCATGCGGGACTGGTCGATGCGGTCGCTGGCCAGCGCGGTCCACGCAAACGGGCGCGGCCACTGCCCGTCGGCCAGGAACATTGCGGCCGCATCCGGATCGCGGGCAAGGTCGCGGGTGGCGCTGGCGATGATTAGCGCGGCATACCAGTCGATTTCCATGCCGCGGCGCGCATGGGCGATGGCCGGGGCCAGCAGATCGGCCCAGGGCAGGCGGCCCCAGCGTTTGTGCGGCAGTTCAAGCCCGTCAACCATGGCCGGAACGGCCACCGCGCGGGCGCCGATCACGTTGCGGTCGTCCACCACGCGCTGCCACGGGAACAGATCGCCCGCGATGCCCTGTCCGGACAGGGGAAAATCCCCGATGCGCAATCCGGCAGGCGCGCGCATTCCGAAATTCAGCGCATGGGCCTGCCCGGTGTCGGCGCGCCAGTGCATGGCGGCACCGCCGCCTGCAGGCCCGGATATCCAGGGTTCCAGCACGCCGCAGACGAAACCGCAGGCAACTGCGGCATCCACCGCATCGCCCCCCGCGCGCAGAACCTCGGCCCCGGCCTCGGCGGCTTGCCGGTGCTGGGCGGCCACGACGCCCCGGTCGGTTTTTACCACATGCTTGTGGATCTGCATGCTGCGCGACAGGGCGCCCGATCCTGCGGGGCCTGACATCTCAGGCTCCCAGACGGCAGAACAGCCCGGCGGCCAGACGCGCGCGTTCCACAAGGCTGTCCACCTCAATATGTTCGCTCAGCGTATGCAGGCCCTTGCCGCGCACACCGATTGAATCCAGCGTCGGCAGCCCCAGAAAGCCGGTGAAATTGCCGTCAGATCCGCCGCCTGCGGAACTGCCCGAGATGTCAAAGCCGATCTCGCGCCCGATTTCTTGCGCCAGGGCCAGCATCGCCATGGTACCGGGCTGGTCGGGCTCCCACACCGGGCGGGTCACGCCGCGTCGCACCTCCATCACCACGTCGCCCTCGTCGCTGTTCAGCGCCAGCATCCGGGCCACACCTTCGTCCAGAAGCTCTTGCGTCTTGGCCATGCTCAGCACCTCGGCGTCGCAGACGGACGAGACGCAGTTAACCCATTGCCCGGCGTTGAACACCCCCAGCGAAAAGGTGCAGTCGTCAGTGGTCATCCCCTCGATCACCGCAACATGCTTTGCCATTTCGGCAATGGCCGACCGCCCGTCGGCCAGCGCCCAGCCTGCATGGGACGGCTTGCCCCGCGTTTGCAGGTTGAACCGCGCAATGGCATAGCGCCCGATCACCGCACCGCCGTCGGGCCGCGCGGGTTCGGGCACCAGAATGAACCGGTGGCGCTTCGCCTCGGCCTCGATCAGGGCGCGGGTGGACGGCGTGCCGATCTCTTCGTCCGGGGTGAACAGCACCGTGACCGGCAGCGGCGTTTCGATCCCCGCCGCCAGCAGCTTGCGCAGCGCGTCGAGATAGACGTAATTTCCGCCCTTCATGTCCATCAGGCCGGGGCCGTAGCATATGCCGCCGTCGCGTTTGAACGGCAGTTTGGCCAGCGTCCCGACAGGATGCACCGTATCCATGTGCCCCAGCAGCAGAATGCCGCCTTCCCCCGCCTTTGGATGCGGCATCGTCGCGCGCACCGAATCGCCGAGGCCCATGCGGCCCGGAATACGTTCGACCCGCGCGCCCAGCGCGGCAAGATCATGCTGCACCACATCCATCATGCGGTTGACGGCGGCGGCATCAAAGGTCGGGCTTTCTGTTTCGATCCAGGGTTTCAGGCCGGTCAGCATCTCGTCGGTATCGAAAGGCAGGTCTAGCGGGTTGGTCATGTCTCGGGACTCCTGCCCCGGACGGCGCGGGTCCGGCCGGGGGTTGCGGTTCTGGCAAGGGATCGGCGGTCAGGCAGCGCTTTTGGGCAGGCGCGTTTCGACGATGCGAGCATAGATCGACGCGCCCACGGGCAGGATGGCATCGTCCAGCACAAAGGCCGGATTGTGCAGCGGAATGCTGCCCGCGTGGCCGACGCGGCAATAGGCCCCCGGCACAACCTTGAGCATGTCGGCGAAATCCTCGGACCCGGTTGCCTGTTCGGTCGATTCCGACGCCATGTCGGTGCCGACGATATCGGACGCAGCGGCAATATAGGCGGTGGACAGGTCGCCGTCGTTCATCAGCACGTCAAAGACGTTGCGCAGATCCACCGTGATCTCGACGCCGTATGCCTGTGCCATCCCGGCGCACAATTCGCGGATGCGGGTGTCGGCCATGTCGGACACGTCGTCGTGAAAATAGCGGATCGTGCCCGCGATGGTCGCACTGTCGGGGACCACGTTATAGGCCGAACCGGCGTTGAATTTCGTCACTGACAGCACGATCGGCTTGGTCGGTGGGGTGTTGCGGCTGACCACGCTTTGCAACTGCTGCACAAGGCTGGTGCCGATCACGATGGGATCGCGTGACTGGTGCGGCATGGCGGCGTGGCTGCCCGTGCCCCTGACCGTGATGTCAAAGAAGCTGGCGCCTGCCATGGCCGGGCCGGGGGTGACGCTGACGACATTGGGCGCGGAATTGGGATCGTTGTGCATGCCGTACAGCTCGTCACAGGGGAATTTGTCGAACAGCCCCTCGGCGATCATCCGGCGCGCACCGCCCAGCCCCTCTTCGGCGGGCTGAAAGATCAGCACAACGGTGCCGTCGAAATCGCGCGTTTCGGCCAGATAGCGCGCCGCGCCCAGCAGCATGGTGGTGTGTCCGTCATGACCGCAGGCATGCATCCGCCCCGGATTGCCCGAGGCATATGGCACGCCGGACGCTTCGGTGATGGGCAGGGCATCCATGTCGGCGCGCAGCCCGATGCGGCGGTTGCCACCGCCCGTGCCCTTGATCAGCCCGACGACGCCGGTGCCGCCAATGCCCTCGTGGACCTCGTCCACGCCGTAATCGCGCAGCTTTTGCGCCACGATTCCGGATGTGCGAACCTCCTCGAACCCCAGTTCGGGATTGGCGTGAAAATCCTGCCGGATCTCGGTCAGGTCGGCGGCAAAGGCCTCGATCTTGGGAATGACGCTCATGCTGTGGCTCCTTGTCTTGGGTGCGCGGTGTCCAGCGCGCGGAAATTGGCAAAGTCCCAGTGGCGGCCCGGTGCCGCCTCGATCAGGTTGCGGGTGTAGTCGTGGCGCGGATGGGACAGCACCTCGGCGGCTGGGCCATGTTCGACCACAAGCCCCTTCTGCATCACCAGCACCTCGTCGCAGATCTGCGCCGCGACGCGCAAATCGTGGGTGATGAACAGCATGGCAACGCCGAACCGGTCCTGAATGTCGTCCAGCAGGTCCAGAACCTGCGCCTGAACGCTGACATCCAGCGCCGATACCGCCTCGTCCGCGACCAGCAGGTCGGGTTTCATGGCCACCGCGCGGGCGATGGCGATGCGCTGACGCTGCCCACCGGAAAACTGGTGCGGATAGCGGTCCAGCGCGTCGCGCGGCAGATCGACCAGTTCCATCAGCTCGGCAGCCGTTGCCATCGCCTCGTCCCGCGGGGTGCCAAAGTTGATCGGCCCTTCGCACAGGCTGCGCGCCACGGTCCAGCGCGGGTTAAGCGACCGGTAAGGATCCTGAAACACGATCTGAAAATGCTTGCGATGCGGTTGCAACTGGCGGCGCGCCATCTGCGCGATCTCGGTGCCCGCCACCGTGACCTTGCCCGCCGTGGGGTCGATCAGCCGCATGATGCAGCGCGCGACGGTGGATTTGCCAGATCCCGATTCGCCCACGATGCCCAAGGTCCGCCCCGGTTTGATCGTGAAATTCACGTCCCGCGCGGCCTTGACCCCTTCGGATTTGCGGAAGAAGCCACTGCCGCCATAGGTCATGTCCAGCCCTTGCACGGCGATCACGTCCCGTTTGGTGGCCGCAGCTCGCGCCACCCGCGGCGCAAGGTTGGGCACCGCGCGCAGCAGCTTTTTGGTATAGTCCTCTTTGGGGTCGGTCAGCAGATCGCGGATCGGCGCGCGTTCGACGATGCGGCCCTGCTGCATCACGCTGACCGTGTCGGCAATTTCGGCCACCACGCCCATGTCATGGGTGATGAACAGAACGGCGGTGCCCTGCCGTTCCTGCATCTCGGCGATCAGCTTGAGGATCTGCAACTGCGTCGTCACGTCCAGCGCGGTCGTCGGCTCATCCGCGATCAACAGGTCCGGATCCAGGATCAGCGCCATGGCGATCATGATGCGCTGGCGCTGCCCGCCGCTCAGCTGATGTGGAAACGCCTTATAGATGCGCTCCACATCCGGCAGATGCACCTGATCCATCATGTCGAGCGTGCGTTTCTTCGCCTCGGCCTGACTCAGATCGGTGTGCATGTTCAGCACCTCTTCGATCTGTTCGCCCACGCGAAGCACCGGATTCAGCGCCGTCATCGGTTCCTGAAAGATCATGGCGATCTTGCGCGCCCGCAACGCGCGCATCTGTGACGCGCTTGCGGCGGTGATCTCCACACCCTCAAGCGCTATCAGGCCGCCCTGCACCTCAAGCGCATCCTTGGGCAGCAGGCCCATCACCGCCAGAGATGTGACGGATTTGCCGGACCCGGATTCGCCCACAAGGCAGTGGGTTTCGCCCGCGCGGATGTCCAGGTCTATGCCGTCCAGCACTGGCGCAGCATGGGGCCGACCCGCCAGCCCGACCTTGAGCTTGCGGATCTTCAGCACCCGCGCGGCCTGCGAAAAGTCGCGTGACTTGAACTCCATGACTTATCCCTCGCGCTTTTTCATGCGCGGATCCAGCAGATCGCGCGCGGTGTCGCCCAGCAGGTTGATCGCCAGGATGCACAGCGACAGCATCAGCCCCGGCCAGAAGATCAGGCCCGGCTTGATCTGAAAGTACGTCCGCCCTTCGGCCATGATGTTGCCCCAGGTGGGTATCTCGGTCGACACGCCCGCACCCAGAAAGCTCAGGATCGCCTCGATCAGGATGGCCGAGGCGCAGATATAGGTGCCCTGCACGATCAGCGGCGCAAATGTGTTCGGCATCAGGTGCTGGATCAGGATCTTGGGCATGGACGAACCCAGCGCAATCGCCGCCTCGACATACGGCTCTTCGCGCGCCGACAGAATGACCGAGCGGACCAGACGCACAACGCGCGGCACCTCCGGCACAGTGATGGCGATGATCACCGACATCAGGCTGGGGCCGTTCAGCGCCACCAGCGCGATGGCCAGCAGGATCGCGGGAATTGCCATGAGGCTGTCCATGATCCGCATGATCACACCATCGGCGGCGCGAAAGAAGCCGGCGACCAGCCCGATCATCAGGCCGATGGCCACGCTGACCACCGCCGCCCCGACGCCGATCAGCAGCGACACGCGTGCCCCGACCATTACCCGGCTGAAAGTGTCGCGCCCATACGGGTCGGTGCCCAGCAGATGCTCGGATGACGGCGCTTGCAGGCGCGCGGCGGAATTCATCGCCAGCGGGTCATAGGGCACATACAGCGGTGCCAGCACCGCAGCGAGCACGATGACCACCAGGATCACCGCGGCAATCATCGGGCCCGCGCCGATGCGCGCCCCAGCTGGCAGGGAAAACAGGCCGGTCAGCACCTGAAAGGCGCTGTGGCGCGATGTGGGGATCTCTGTCATGTCAGTACCGGATCCTTGGATCGAAGAAAGAATATGACACGTCGACCAGCAGGTTCACAAAGACGTAGATGCCCGCCGTCAGCAGGATCATCGCCTGGATCACCGGATAGTCGCGCGCCAGGATGGCATCGACGGTCAGCCGCCCGATACCGGGAATGTTGAACACCGATTCCGTCACCACCACGCCGGAAATCAGCAGCGCGAAACCGGTGCCGATGATCGTCAGGATCGGCACGGCGGCATTGCGCAGCGCATGGCGGAACAGCACCACGTTTTCGCGCACCCCCTTGGCGCGGGCAGTGCGGATGTAATCCTCGCCCAGCACCTCAAGCATCGAGGCCCGCGTCATGCGCGCGATCAGCGCGATATAGATTGTGGCCAGCGTCAGTGACGGCAGGATGGCGCGCGAAAAGAACGGCCCGATGCCGTCGGATGGCGCGCGATACCCCTGTACCGGCACCCAGCGCAGCTCGATAGCGAAGATCTGGATCAGGATATAGCCGATGACAAAGACCGGCACCGAAAAGCCCAGGACCGAAAACGACATCACCAGGAAATCGACCCAGGTGCGGTGACGCCAGGCGGCGATCACCCCCATCGGCACGGCCAGCGCCACCGAAATCACGATGGTCATCAGCGCGATGTTGATGGTCGGCCCCAGACGGTCGATCAGCATTCCGGAAACCGAGGTGTTGGAAATCAGCGAGGTGCCCAGATCGCCGCGCATCAGCTGGCCCATCCACCGCATGAACTGCACGATCAGCGGATCGTTCAGGCCCAGACGGTCGCGGATCCGTTCAAGCTGGTCCGGGCTGGCGGAATCGCCCGCAAGGATCGCCGCTGGATCGCCCGGCGTCAGACGCAGCAGCAGAAACACAAAGACGGCGACGATCACCATCACCGGGATCGTGGCAACAATCCGTTTCAGGATATAGACGAACATGCGCGGAACTCTCCTGGGGCAGGCAGCGGTCGGGACAGGCGGTGGCGGTCACAGACAGGGGCGCGGGTGGGGGGCGCGGCATGCGCGCCCCCCGATGCCGATCACTCGGCCTCTTTGGTCATGTTCCAGAACACCGGCACCGGCGACGGGATCATGTTCTGGATCGTGTTCCGGCGCGCCTGGGGAATGATGTATTCCCCCATCATGATGTAATTGACGTTGTCCATTACGTGCTTCTGGATCCGCAGGGCCACCTCTTTCTGGGCCTCGGCCCCGTCGGCGGCGACGAATTCAGCGCGCAGCGCCTCGATCTCTTCATCGGTGGGCCAGCCGAACCAGGCGTCATCGCCGCGCCCGTTGACCATCACGTTGATCAGCGGATCCGACACTTCGGGCACCATCCAGTTGGTAAAGAACATGTTCCAGCCGCCATCGCCCGGAGCACTTTGCTGGGCGCGGCGCTGCACGACCGATTGCCAGTCCATGGATTGCAGGTCCACCTCGAAACCGGCCTGGCGCAGGGCCTGGGCCGCAACGACCGGCTGGTTGATCAGGCTGACCACGTCCGTCGGTGCCATCACCACGATAGGCGTGCCGTCATATCCGGCCTCGTCCAGAAGGGCGCGCGCGGCCTCGGGATCGGCCCCGCCGGTCAGCGGCTCGGACCCGGCCTCGTCGCCCAGCGGCGTGGCACAGCCAAAGATTGCGCCGCAGACGTTGTAGTATTCGGGATCGCCCTGCATCGTCGCCAGCATGGACTCCTGGTCCAGAGCCGCCATCGCCGCCTGGCGCACCAGCTTGTTGTCGAACGGAGGGTGCAGGAAGTTCGGGCGACCGATGGTCACATATCCCAGTTCGTCCCGCTTTTCGACCGTGACATCCGGATTGCCCTCGATGATCGGCATGAGGTCGATCTGCACCTGCTCAAGATAGTCGATCTCGCCCGCCGACAGGGCGTTCAGCGCGGTAAGCGCATCGGGCATCGTGGTCCAGACCACCCGGTCCACGTTCACCACCTTGCCGCCCGCCATCCAGGACGCGGGTTCGTCGCGCGGCACATAGTCGTCGAACTTTTCGTAGGTGACGTTCACGCCGGGTTCATATTCTTCTTCGTTGAACACGAACGGACCCGAGCCGACATATTCCGTTATCGTCTCGTCCGCCGAGGTTTCGGCGACCCGCGCGGGCATGATGAAGGGCGGCACGGCGGATTGCTTGGAAATCACGTCCAGCAGCGGGGCGAACGGCTCGGTCAGGGTCCAGACGACCGTGGTGTCGTCCGGCGCCTCAAGGCTTTCGGTGCGGTCAAAGATCAGCTGTCCGCCCGAATCTTTCTCGCCCCAGCGTGTCAGCGACGCGACCACGTCCGCGCCCGTCACCGGCGCGCCGTCATGAAAGGTCAGACCGTCGCGCAGGGTGAATGTGTAGGTCAGGCC
>JAGXGW010000002.1 GCA_024636555.1 Paracoccaceae bacterium
GAGAAGGACCGCGCGCTCAGCCGCCGTTTCCAGAAGATCGACGTGAACGAGCCGTCGATCGAGGACGCGTTCAAGATCCTCAAGGGTCTGAAGCCATATTTCGAGGAGCATCACGACATCCGCTACACGGCGGACGCGATCCGCACGGCGGTAGATCTTTCGGCCCGGTATATCCACGACCGCAAGCTGCCCGACAAGGCGATCGACGTGATCGACGAAGCCGGTGCCGCACAGCATCTGGTGGCGGAATCCAAGCGGCGCAAAACCATCGGCGCCAAGGAGATCGAGGCTGTCGTGGCCAAGATTGCCCGCATCCCGCCGAAGAACGTCTCCAAGGACGATGCCGAAGTGCTCAAGGATCTGGAAAAGACCCTCAAGCGCGTGGTGTTCGGACAGGATGCCGCAATCGTGGCGCTGTCCAGCGCGATCAAGCTGGCCCGTGCGGGTCTGCGCGAGCCGGAAAAACCGATCGGCAACTACCTGTTCGCAGGGCCGACAGGCGTGGGCAAAACCGAAGTGGCCAAGCAACTGGCTGACTCGCTCGGTGTGGAACTGCTGCGCTTCGATATGTCCGAATATATGGAGAAACACGCCGTATCACGCCTGATCGGTGCCCCTCCCGGCTATGTCGGCTTTGATCAGGGCGGCATGCTCACAGACGGTGTGGACCAGCATCCGCATTGCGTTCTGCTGCTGGACGAGATCGAGAAAGCGCACCCCGATGTCTTCAACATTCTGTTGCAGGTGATGGATCACGGCAAGCTGACCGATCACAACGGACGCGCGGTCGATTTCCGCAACGTGATCCTGATCATGACCTCGAATGCAGGGGCATCGGATATGGCCAAGGCCGCGATCGGCTTCAACCGTGACAAGCGCACGGGCGAGGATACGGCGGCGATCGAGCGGACATTCACACCCGAATTCCGCAACCGTCTGGATGCGGTCATCAGCTTCGGCTCCCTGCCGAAAGAGGTGATCATGCAGGTCGTCGAGAAGTTCGTGCTGCAACTTGAAGCGCAGTTGATGGATCGCAATGTCCATATCGAGCTGACCAAACCGGCGGCTGAATGGCTGGCTGACAAAGGCTATGACGACAAGATGGGCGCTCGCCCGCTGGGCCGTGTCATTCAGGAATATATCAAGAAGCCGCTGGCCGAGGAATTGCTGTTCGGCAAGCTGACCAAGGGCGGACTTGTCCGTGTCGGCCTCAAGGATGGCGAGATCGAGTTGCAGGTCAGTGGCCCCGAACAGGCCCGTCTGTCCGGCAGCAAGCCACCGCTTCTGACAGCCGACTGATGCGGGCAGCCCTGCTGCCGATGATACTGACCTCCGCGCTGCCCGCCAGCGCGGAGGTTTTTCGTTTGACCCAGCCGATTGATTGCGCCTTGGGTCAGGATTGCTTCATTCAGCAATTCGTCGATCACGACCCCGGCCCGGATGCGATGGATTTCACCTGCAACGCGCTGACCTATGACACCCATACCGGCACCGATTTCGCGCTACCCTCGCTCGCCGCGATGCAGGCAGGCGTCGCGGTGATCGCCGCAGCCACTGGTCAGGTCACGGCAATACGCGACGGGATGCCGGATTCCGGCCTCACCTTGCGGACCGCCACCGAGATCGAGGGGCGCGATTGCGGCAATGGGGTTGTTATCCGGCATACGGGCGGTTGGGAGACGCAATATTGCCATCTGATGCAAGGCTCTGTGGCCGTGGTACGCGGCCAGACGGTGGCTGCGGGGGATCAGATTGGCTTGGTTGGGCTGTCCGGCAATACCGAATTTCCGCATCTTCATCTGACCGTGCGCCACAAAGGCGCGGTGGTCGACCCGTTCACGCCCGAAGGGCTGATCACCTGCAATGAGGCGCAAACAGACACGCTCTGGTCCGAGCCTATCGCCTATGTGCCGGGTGCACTTTTGAACGCCGGGTTTTCCACCGCCGTGCCGGATTATGCAAGCGTCAAGGCAGGCACGGCACGGCTTAAAACGATCCCCCGCGACGCGCCCGCGCTTGTGGTCTGGGGATATGCGTTCGGCGCGCGCACGGGCGATGTGATGCGGATCACCATCACCGGGCCGGACGGGCAGAGCGTGACCGATCACAGCGACACGCTGGAGAAGGATCAGGCGCAATTCTTCCGTGCGGCCGGGCGCAGGACACCTGCCGCTGGCTGGCCGCAGGGATCATATGCGGGTCAAGTCCTCCTGCTGCGTGACGACGCGCTGATCAGCCGCCATGACGTCAGCTTGGACATAGAGTGATTACTTTTCAGTGAATTTCAGCTCGATCCGCCGGTTCTGGGCGCGGGCTTGCTCGGTATCGGCCGGATTGATCGGATTATATTCGCCAAAGCCGTTGGCGCTCAAACGGTCGGGCGGAATGCCCAAGGACTGGGACATATAGCGCACGACCGACAGGGCGCGGGCCTGCGAGAGTTCCCAGTTGTCGCGGAATTCGCCGAAGCCGGACAGCGGAATGTTATCCGTATGCCCGTCCACCCGGATCACCCAGTCGATTCCGTCGGGAATGTCATCGGCAACCGCGCTGAGGATTTCGGCGACCTTTGCAACCTCGCCCCGTCCTGCGACAGACAGATCCGCGCTGCCCGGCGGGAACAGGACCTCGGAGGCAAAGACGAAGCGATCACCCACGACCTGCACACCTTCCTGCGCGCCCAGAACATCACGCAGACGACCAAAAAACTCCGAGCGGTAGCGCTGCAGATCCTGCGCCTCCGCCTCGAGCCGCGCGCGTTCCGCCTCTTCCAACTGCCGTCGCCGCCGCTCTTCCGCAGCAGCGCGGGCCAGCGCGGTATTCAAATCCGAACCGAGCGATTGCACCTGAATGGATGCAGCCGCCTCGCGCTCTTTCGTATCATCCAGAAGCGCCTGCAACTGGCCCAACTGGTTGCGCAAGGCGGCGACCTGCTGGTTCAAAAGCGCCTGTGCGCGCTGCGCCTCGGTCGAGCGATCCTGCTCCTCGGCCAGCAACTGTTGGGCCTGCGCGCGCAGGGCCGCCTCGCGCTCGGCCTCTGTCATCTGGGTGGAGAGTTCGGCTTGCAGATTGTCGCGTGCCGCTTCTGCCGCAGCCAGCAGGGTGAGTGTTTCCTCTGCACGGCGGCGCTGCTGTTCCAGCGCAAGCGTCATCGCGCTCAACTCGGTGTCGGCATTCTGCAACCTGACGCGCAGGGCCTCGGCCGCTGCGGCCTCAGCCAGACGGGCGGCTTCTTCCTCTGACAGTTGAGACTGTAACGTCTCGACCTGTCCCGTCAGCGCTTGCGCGGTAGCTTCGGTCTCTGCCTGCTCAGCCCGCAAATCGGCGATCAGCGCTTCCAGCGCTTCGCGTCGCGCGGCGGCCAGCCCTGCCGCTTCGGCCGAGGCATCGACTTCGCTGCGCGCCTGCGCCAGAGCCAGATTCAGAGCCTCCTGCTCGGACAGCAATTGCGCTTGCTCCGCTTCCAGTTCCATCACAGCGCCGATCGCCACATCGCGATCCGCCAGCAATGCGGCCACCTGGGCCTCGAATGCGGTGATCCGGCTTTCGGCCTCGTCCAGCCCGGCAAGACCTGCATCGCGCTGCTGGGTCAGCGCCGAAATGAGCGATTCCTGCTGCGCGATCTGCGCACGGGACTCGCCCAAGGTCACATCAAGCTCGCCGAGTTGCGCCGTAAGGTCTTCGGTGCGGCGCTGCTCCAGCCCCAACGCCTGCGCAAGGGCCGCCATCTCGATATTGAGCGCGGTCAATTCGCTCTCCTGCCCGCTGATCGTCTCGCGCAGCACGAATTGCACGACCATGAAGATGGTCAGCACGAACATCAGCACCAACAGCAGCCCGGTCATCGCATCCACGAAACCCGGCCAGATCGAGCCCTGAAACCGTTGACCTGTGCGCCGCGACAGGGCCATGGATCAGCTCCCTTCGGTCTTTGAACCCAGCGTCGCGCCCAGCGGGCGCGGCGTGCTCGCACGGGGCCGCGTCTGCTCTACCGCGCGGGTCAGCGCGGCCAGATCAGTGCGCAGTTCCGCCATCGTGTCCTGACGCCCGGCGCTGATCTCCTCGAGGATACGCAGCAACTGCACATCCATCGAGCGCAACCGCATCCGGCTTTCGGCATCCATGCCCTCGCCGCGCTCCTGCGTGGACAGCGCCTGTGCCAGACGCTCCTGTCCCTCGGCCAGCCGCATCAGGGCGGTTGTCAGCTCCGCTTGTTGTCCGGCGTCGGCCCCCAATCTCTGGCCCAGCCCCTCGACAGCCTCGCCCAGCCGTTCCAGCCGTGCATCCGTAGTGATACGTCCGACTTCGGCCTGCTCCAGAAGACGTTCCACCGCCTCCATCTGGTCGGCCATGCTGTCCACGACCTGCGCGATCATGGACTGGTCCGGCGCGCCCTCCCCCTCTCCGGAGGTGAAGCCGAGGCGGGTGATCGTGCTCAGCCACTCTTCAAGCTCGCGGTAAAACCGGTTCTGCCCGTGTCCCGCGAACAGCTCCAGCAACCCAACCACCAACGATCCGGCCAGCCCCAGCAGGGACGATCCGAACGCCACGCCCATGCCCGAAAGCTGTGCATCCAGCCCGTCCATCAGACGGCCAAAGACGGCCACCCCCTCCTCGCCCTCTTGCGGGGCAAGGCTGCGGATCGTGTCAACCAGCGCAGGCACGGTTGTGGCAAGGCCGTAGAACGTACCCAGAAGGCCGAGGAAGATCAGCAGGCTGACGATGTAGCGGGTGATTTCCCGCGCCTCGTCTATGCGGGTGGCGACGGAATCGAGGATCGACCGGGTCGAACTGGCACCGATCTGCATCCGCGCGCCGCGTGTCCGCAACAGGGCCGCCAGCGGTGCCAGCAACCGCGGCGCGGCACGCCCGTCCGCGCGCCCTTTGGTGAAGGATTCGATCCAGCGCACTGAATTGATCAGTTGCGCCACCTGCAAAAAGCAAGCCAGCACCCCGATCACGAAGACGAACAGGATAAAGCCGTTGAGATATGGATTTGCCTCGAACACGGGCAGCACCCGCGGCAGTGCGAGGACCACAACGCCTGCGGCCAGCCCAAGCACCAGAAGCATCGAAACGATCTGGCGCAGGGGCTGGGAGAATTGTGGCTCGGCCTCGTGGTCCGACAGGTCCATGCGGTCAGTTCCTGACACTGGTTTTTGTTGCAATGATCCTAAGGATTGTTCATCCCCCTGCCAAGGCCTATCCCGTAAGATCGCGCGCCTGCATGGTCAGATTGCGCACTCGCAGATCCAGCCAGTCCAGATCGGCATCCGCAATGCCAAGCGTGGCAAGATGTGCCACGGTATTGTGCAGATACTCGGTATTCGGGCCGCGCCCGCCCACGGCACGCGCGATGATCCGGGCCTGGTCCTCCAACGGCAGGCCACCGCAATATTGCACATGGTCGGGATCGACCACATAGGTCACGGCCTCGACCTGCGTACCGTCAGCCAGATCAACCACCAGATTACGCTCCACATAGGCCGAGGAGACAAGTTCACGCTCGCGCAGATAGGACAGAACCTCATCCGCCTCCGCAGGGGCCACGCCCAAGGCGAGACCGTGGCAATCTGTGTCCGCCGACGCATCCAGCGCCAGCACCAGCCCCGGGTCGTCCGGCGTGCCGCGGTGATGGACCGAGCGCATGCAAAAACTGCGGTGATAGGCAGGCAAACGCGCCAACACCGTCCGTCTTGCCCTGAAACCGGGGTTCCACAGCAGCGACCCATATCCGAATACCCACATCATCGCAGCACTGGCCCTTCTCTTTGGCCCCCTGTAAACACCACCTCAGTCCAAGAGAAAAGAGGGCCTGCACCCCGTGAAACGCCTGTTGTTCCTGATCGTCGTCGCTGCCGCCCTTTGGTCCGGTTACTGGCTTTACGGTGCCTCGAGCACACGGGCGACCTTTGTCGCATGGTTCGAGGACCGCCGCGCCGAAGGCTGGGTGGCAGATGTCTCCGATCTTGAGGTAAAAGGATTTCCAAACCGTTTCGACACGACATTCACCGACATCACGCTGGCTGATCCGGCAACCGGATGGGCATGGGAAGCCCCGTTCTTCCAGCTTTTCGCGCTCAGCTACAAGCCCAATCACATTATCGCTATCTGGCCCGATCAACAGCGTATCGCTACACCAAAGGGCCGCTACGGGATGACAAGCGCACAGATGCAGGCCAGCGTCGTGATCTGGCCAAGCACGGATCTGGTGCTGGACCGTATCCGTCTGGTCGCTGACACTGTCCAGATCACCGCCAATGACGGCAGCACCACAGGCGCGAGTGCTCTGCGGCTGGCGGCCGAGCGGCTGGGTCCGGATGGTCAGCCTGCCAGCAGCGCACCGGATCAGGGTGACACGCGCTACCGGATCGCGTTTTCCACGGAAGGCTTTGCGCCGGACGCCGATTTGCGCGCGCGGATCGACCCGACAGGCCGCCTGCCCCGCACGCTGGAAGCTCTGCGCGCCGATGTCACGCTTGGCTTTGACCGCCCATGGGACCGTCACGCGGTGGAGGTTGCCCGCCCTCAACCCACGCTGATCTCGCTCCGGCTGGCCGAGGCCCGCTGGGGAGAGCTGGAATTGCTGGCATCGGGTGATCTGGATGTGGATACGCAAGGGCAGGCCACGGGCCGGATCACCGTCAAGGCGCAGAACTGGCGCGAGATACTTCAGATGATCCGTGCGTCAGAGCAGATGCCCGATGCGCTGGCCACCACGCTGGGACGGGGCCTGTCGCTTCTGGCGGGGCAAAGCGATGCAATCGACATTCCTCTGGATTTCCGCAGTGGCCGCATCTGGATCGGCCCGCTTGCCGTGATGGACAGCCCGCGCTTTTTGCTTCGCTAAGCTGATCACAGCCTGCCGGAGTTTACCGGCAATATGGCCCGTTGCGATGGCGGGCTGTGTCGAAATGGAAGTGGTCCAGATGGAAGCGGTCCGATTCCGGTCCCAGCACCGTGCCGAAGGGGCCGCATGCCGCGCGGTGCATCTGGCGTAGCGCCCGACCGTTGCGGCCACTGCCCCAGTCATCCAGCACCGTGATCTGCGTGCCATCGTGCAATCTGTAACCGGAAACGTCGATCGCCTTGCCGCGCCCGTGTTCGGAAATCCGTGCCCCGGCCCGGTGATTGCGCGTGCGGCAGGCATAGCTGGCCGTGATGCGGATCGACTGCACCCCGCCACCCTGACGCCCCACGGCAGGTGTCATGCCGCGATCCACCCATGTCTGGAACGCCCGCGCTGTCGGGCAATCCACCACCGCGCCGGTGCTGAGCTGGACGCCGCTGACCTCGTGCAGGCGCACGGCATTGTCGATCCCGCATCCGGTGATGCCGCCGGGCACCTCGCCCACGACTTCGCCGCGCAATGCCGGATTGCCACAGATCATCGGATAGCCGCTGGTCGACGCCGCCGCACGTGGCGCCGAGCGGTCATAGCGCACACTGCAAGCGCTGGCGCTCAACATCAGCGCCAAAAGGGCCAGCGGGATGATACCTGCTCTGGGCCTCATCGCACCGCCTTGGCGCGGCCGAAATCGGGCGCATCGGTATCCTGCCCCGCCTCGATGATCCCGCGCCGGATCGCCCGTGTGCGCGTGAAATAATCGTGCAGATGCGCGCCGTCTCCGGTGCGGATCGCGCGTTGCAGGGCGAACAACTCCTCGGTGAAGCGGCCCAGAATCTCCAGCGTCGCCTCCTTGTTGGTCAGAAAGACATCGCGCCACATCGTCGGATCACTGGCGGCGATCCGGGTAAAGTCGCGGAAACCGGCGGCGGAATATTTGATCACCTCGCTGTCGGTGACGCGGCGCAGGTCATCGGCAACGCCCACCATCGTATAGGCGATCAGATGCGGTGCATGGCTGGTCACCGCCAGCACCAGATCGTGATGATCCGCCTCCATCGTATCGACATTGGCCCCCATCTCCTGCCAGAAACGGCCCAGTCGTACCACAGCATCGGGGTCTGTGCCCTCGACCGGCACCAGCAGGCACCAGCGGTTATCGAACAAGGTGGCAAATCCCGACTCCGGCCCCGAATGCTCGGTCCCGGCCAACGGATGCGCTGGCACGAAATGCACATTGTCCGGCAGATGCGGGCCGACCGCCTGAATGACCGCCGCCTTGACAGAGCCGACATCGCTCACCGTGGCCCCCGCCGCGAGATGCGGGGCAATCTCTGCGGCCACCTGCCCCATCGCGCCCACCGGCACACAGAGCACCACCAGATCGGCCCCCGCCACAGCCTCCGCCGCCGTATCGCAGACACGGTCGCACAGCCCGATACGGCGCGCGGTGTCGCGGGTTTCAGCAGAGCGTGCATAGCCCGTCACCTCGCCCGCCAGCCCGCTGCGTTTGATCGCCCAGAACATCGACGAGGCGATCAGCCCCAGCCCGATGAGCGCCACGCGCTCATAGATCACGCTCATCGCGCACCGCCCTTGAACTGGCCCACGGCATGGGCGACCCGGCGACAGCTCGCCTCGTCGCCAACGGTGATCCGCAGGCAATGCGGCAACTTGTAGCCCGCCACCCGCCGCACGATCAGCCCCTGCGACATGAGATAGGTATCGCAGGCCTCGGCCTCGGCCTTGTCGGCAAAGCGCGCCAGAACGAAATTGGCCATAGAGGTGTCGCATTGCACGCCATGTGCAGCCAGCGCCTCGGCCAGCCAAACGCGCAGCCGGGCATTCTCGGCGCGGCATTTGGCAGCATAGGCCTGATCGCGTATCGCCGCTTCCGCCGTTGCCAGCGCCGTGTTCGACAGGTTGAACGGCCCACGTATCCGGTTGAGCACATCAATCACGGCTTGCGGCCCGTAACCCCAGCCGACACGCAGGCCGCCCAGCCCGTAGAGCTTGGAAAAAGTTCGTGTCATGACGACATTGTCACGTGTATCAACCAGCCCCGCGCCACCGTCATAACCGTCCACATATTCCGCATAGGCACCGTCCAGAACCAGCAGCGCATGATCCGGCAGCCCCTCGGCAAGCCGCGCGAGTTCGTTGCCGCCGATCATCGTACCGGTCGGATTGTTCGGGTTCGCGATAAACACAAGCCGCGTCGCAGGAGTGACCGCTGCCAGGATCGCGTCCACATCGGTGACGCGCTCGCGTTCCTTCACCTCCACAGGTTTGCCGCCTGCTGCCAAGGTGCTGATGCGGTACATGGCAAAACCGTGCTCGGTATGGATCACCTCGTCACCCGGTCCGACATAGGCCTGACACAGGAAATGGATGATCTCGTCGCTGCCGACGCCACAGATGATCCGTTCCGCATCCAGCCCGTGCACATCCGCGATGGCACCGCGCAATTCGGCATGCGTGGTCGAGGGATAGCGGTGCAATTCGTAGCCCGAGCGGCGAAACGCCTCGGTCGCCGCCTCGCTGGGGCCAAAGGGATTCTCGTTCGAGCTCAGCTTGACCACATCGGACAGGCCCTCCACATGCGCGGCGCCGCCTTGGTACAAGTCGATGTCGAGGATTCCGGGCTGTGGCTGGATCTGGGTCATGGCTGGTTTCTCCTTGCGTCACCCTCATATCGGGGCGTTCTTGCCAAGAAAAGCGCGAAACGCGCCCGCTCCGATCTGCCGCAGGTGCTGTGACCTGCATTTCTTCTTGCCCGAAATATCCCCGCCGGAGGCTCCTGCCGCCTGATCACCCGCAACCTCGCAGGGGCAAAATGCAAAAAGCCCCGCCGATACGGCAGGGCTTTGCACTGTCTCTTGAGCGGCGAAGAGGCTTAGTTCTTCGCGTAGAATTCGACGACGAGGTTCGGTTCCATGATGACCGGATAGGGCACATCGCCAAGGCTGGGCGTGCGCACGAATGTCGCTACCAGCTTGGAGTTGTCCACGTCCAGATAGTCGGGAACGTCACGCTCGGGCAGTTGTGTCGCCTCGAGAATGGCGGCCATTTGCTTGGATTTGTCGCGCACTTCGATCACGTCACCCTCTTTCACACGGTAGGAGGGGATGTTCACGCGCTGTCCGTTCACGGTCACATGGCCGTGGTTCACGAACTGGCGGGCCGCAAAGACGGTGGGCACGAATTTCGCGCGGTAAACCACGGCGTCCAGACGACGCTCCAGCAGACCGATAAGGTTTTCACCTGTATCGCCCTTGACGCGCTCGGCCTCTGCATAGATGCGGCGGAACTGCTTTTCGGTCAGATCGCCGTAGTAGCCCTTGAGCTTCTGCTTCGCGCGCAGCTGGGTGCCGAAATCGGACAGTTTGCCCTTGCGGCGCTGGCCGTGCTGGCCGGGGCCGTATTCGCGACGGTTCACCGGGGATTTCGGACGGCCCCAGATGTTCTCGCCCATGCGACGGTCAATTTTGTACTTGGCAGACGTGCGTTTGGTCACGGCTGATCTCCTTCGTTAGAGTATGAAGGGCGTTGTCCTTTGGCTTGCGCCTGACAGGTCACCCCTTGCGAGGGCCACCAACACCAATGAAGCCGCGCTTATACGCGCGCCGCGACCGGAGTCAACAGGCCTTCGCCCGGCTCAGGCCGCCTCGTGCATCAGGATCGCCGCTTCCGATCCGCTCAGCGCGCGTCTGGCAGAGTTGCCATAGGCTTGCGGATCATACTCCAGCGCCGGGAACATCTGCAGCAGGCGCGCCCTGTCGGCCTCGGACAGGCTGGCCAGATCCGCCTGCGCGGGATGGAAGCTTTCGGTTTCGATACCGTTGGCCCAGATCACCTGATGACTGGGCAGCAAAAGATGGACATAAGTCACCTCTTTTAGCGCCATATCCACGACGATGGTCGATCCGTTGACCAGATCACGGGCGGCGACAAGAACCTCGTCTGTATTGAACAGCGCCCACGCAGCATTGCCGCGCAACAGCATTCTGTGGTCGGGCGAGACGATCAGTTCCTGATCAGGCCGCTCAACGCCCAGCGCACCGGGACGAAAGCGGATCGGGCGCATTTGCGGATAGGCGAAAAGCCGTGCGCCGGTCATCCGACGCGCGCCGATCCACTGCACTTCCTGCGCGCCATTGTCTTTGGTGCGGACCAGGTCCCCCGGACGCATATCCTCGACAAGACGCGGGCCATCCGGCGTGGAGATACGCGTGCCCGGCGTAAAGCAGATAACCCCGGCACCAGCCTGTCCACGCGATGTCAGTTGCATCACATCCAAGGCATGATGCACGACCCACAGATCGGTGGCGCGCGGCGGCATCCGGTCCATGAACATCAGCAGCGGCGGTGCCCCGTGGCCCACCTCGATCACTGTGACCGTGAAACTTTGCGCGCCGTCGGTGACCACAAAGCCGCTTTCTTCCAGCGGCATGCGGACCTTGACCGCGTCGATATCCTGCGTCTGCGTGACCGCAGCGCCGATCAGCCGGCGCACCATACGCGCCGCACGTTTTCTGAGTTCCGCTTCGCCTTCCGCCTGCTCCAGACGCAGCACATGCCCTGCACCGTCAACCCGAACGGCATCCCCGTGCCAGGACCACGAGGCCCCGACCTTCAGCGATTGCACGGGCGCGGCTTCAAGGCCGTCTACTTCCGTCTGTGACCAGGAGATAACGAACGTGCCACCTAAGCCCGTTTCCATACCTGCTCTATCTGCCTCAAGTTGTTTTTAAACGTCTTTTTATGGATCTAGGCTAACAGAGGGCCTCCGGGGTGCAAATCCTAATCTCGCGTAACCGGGTTTTGACTACCACAGGGTGGCAAACCGGCCACGCTCATGCGGGTGCTGTTGCCCGCTCCGGTGAACCGCAAGCAAGACCGGACAAAAAGGCGAAAGGACCGCGTCTAAAAGTTCAGGTCGATCCGGATCGAGCCGACGAACTGGCCCTCATCCTGACTTTCGAACTCTTTGCCCAGCCATGTGAGGCCGTAGAACACAGCCGCCGGACCACCTTGCCAATGCATGCCGCCGCGCACCCGCGCGCGCGATCCGCGCACCTCGACACCGGAGGAGGCGGGCAGAAACTTGCTCGACGCAACCGAGGCGATATCGGCGCCCATAACGAATGCGAAGCTGCCGAAATCCTCCGGCATCGTCCGGTAGCGTTGCCCTGTGACCGTATCGCGGATCATCAACTCGCCCTGCCCCAGATCTCCGAAGGTCACGTCGACCCCGGCCCGCACCAGCGTTTCCACGCCGGCGCGCGCCTCGATGAAAGGGCGCAGCCGCGTGGCACCACTGCCGAAGGTCACTTCGCGCCCTGCCTCGCCGACAAAGGTCGGAGAGATCGCATTGCCGACCTGCTCCGCACGGGTCCGGGCCGAGGCCTTGCTGACGCCGACCAGATCGTGGAATGCGCCCTGGAACTGGTCCAGACGCGTTTGCGGGCCAACAAGCACAATATCGACGCCCAACGCGAATTCAGACCCGAAGCGTTCGAAATGCGTATGCAAACCGGCAGACAGTGCCCCGGCATAGGGCCGGTCGTCCGCGGCGCGGTTGGCAAGATTTTGCGGCGCGATGATCTCTGCGCCCAGCCGCAACTCGAGGATCTCGCCGGGCTGTTGCGGCAGCACACCGGACCAGCCGCGCCCCCAGATGCGGCTCGACGCGAAAGATCCGCTGCGCCAGCGGTCACTGCCGTCAGCAAGATAGTCGTTGGTGATCAACCGTCCGTAGCCGATCCGCTCACGCGTTTGTGCGGCGCTTTCCTGCGCGGTCAATGTCAGCGCAAGGCAAGCGGCGAGCATGTAGCGGAGCATGGGGAGACTTTCATGTCGGGATTTGGGGCCAGCCCTGATGTACGCGCACCGCGCGCTTCCACGCCAGACACATCTTTTAATTTGATGCGATCTGTTGCCGCAACACACGGTTGCGCAATTGGCAACAACCTTAAATCTGATCGGTTTGCCGTGACGCACCGGATCAGTCATACTGCAAAAGCGTGTCTGTTCACGAAAATTGACCGTGAGATTTCTTAAGCTCTTGAGGCTAATCCACCTCTATGGATATCATTCTTGTCACCACCATCATTGCCTCGCTGTTTCTGCTGATCGGCATCGCAGAGCCTGTGGCCGCGCGGCTGCGGCTGCCTTACAGCGTGATTCTCGCCCTGCTGGGAATAATGGTGGCGGCGGGGGCCGCGTTTTTTCTGCGTACAGAGCTCACCGATGCGCTCAATCCCGTGGCGGAGGCGATTCTCGGTCTGCCGATACGGTCGAACGTGTTTTTGTACGTCTTCCTGCCGACGCTGCTGTTTCAGGTGACACTGGTGATGGACTTGCGCCGGATGATCGACGACTGGGTGCCCATTCTGGTGCTGGCCGTCGTCGCGGTGATCGTTGCAACGCTGGTGATCGGGTATGCGCTATCATGGACGAGCACCCTGCCGCTGGCTGCCTGTCTGCTGATCGGGGCCATCGTCTCGACCACCGATCCCTCCGCCGTTGTCAGCATCTTCCGCTCCATCTCGGCCCCCAAGCGGCTTGCGCGGATCATCGAGGGCGAAAGCCTGCTGAATGACGCGGCCGCCATCGCGCTGTTCGGGCTGTTCATGAGCTTTGTCATGGCCGGTGTGCCCGCGCCCACTTTCCAAAGCGCGCTGGCGCAGTTTCCGCTGCTGATCTTTGGCGGGGCAATGGTCGGCTGGGCGATCTCGCGGGCGGCGCTGGCCCTGATGTCGATGGTCTCGCAACATGATCTGGCGGTCGTGTCGATCTCGGTGGCACTGCCCTATCTGTCCTATGTCGCGGCGGAACAACTGGTCGGCGCGTCCGGCGTGATCGCCGCCGTCAGTGCCGGTCTGACCCTGAACCTGCTGGGGCCGGGCCGTCTGCCGCCCGTCGCATGGTCGAACCTGCGCGAGGTCTGGGGCCTGCTGGCGCATTGGGCCGGGGCGCTCATCTTTATTCTGGCCGCCCTGCTGATCCCGCGCATGCTGGACGAGGTGCGCCTGTCCGATCTGGCGCTGGTGGCCGTCGTCATTGTCGCGGCCTTCGTGGCGCGCATGATCATCCTGTTCCTGCTGATGCCGTTTTTGTCGCTGATCCGGCTGTCGCCCGCGATCGAGCGGCCCTACCGCGTGGCTATTCTCTGGGGCGGATTGCGCGGTGCGGTGACGCTGGCGCTCGCCTTGGCTGTCACCGAAAGTTTTCGCGTCCCGGTGGAAGTCAAGCGCGTGGTTGGTATCCTTGCCACGGGCTTTACCCTGTTCACGCTGCTGGTGCAGGGGACGACCCTGCGGCTGGTGATCAGCAAGCTGGGGCTGGACAAGCTGACCCCGCTTGATCTGGCGCTGTCGAAACAGGTTGTCGCCGTTGCGTTGCAGAAAGTCCGCGAGGAGGTGGCGACCACAACCGAAAGCTACGAGTTGACGCGCGAGACGGTCCGCTCGGAGGCGAAACGCTTTGCCGCGCGTCTGGACGATGCGGTCAAAGCCGCCGAAGAGGGCGAGGAGATTTCGGACAGGAACCGCATCACGCTGGGCCTTGTGGCGCTGGCCGGGGCGGAGCGCGAGATGATCCTGATGCGGTTCCGCGAAAGGGCCATTTCCGCGCGTCTGTCAGACCGGATCCTGAGCAATGCCGACCGCCTGATCGAAGCGGCCCGCAGCGCGGGGCGCACCGGCTATCAGCGCGAGGCACGGCGCAGCCTTGGCAACGGCCGCGGCTTCCGCATCGCCATCGCCCTGCACAACCGTCTGCGCCTGTCCGGCCCCTTGGCCCGCCGCACGGCCGACCGGTTCGAGATCCTGCTGTCCCAGCGCCTGATCCTGCGCGATCTGCACGCCTTCATCGACACCCGCATCCGCCGCATCCATGGCCGCCGCATCGCGGACCTGCTGCACGAATTGCTTGACCGGCGGCTGGAGCTTGTCGAGCAGGGTCTGGATGGCCTGCGGCTGCAATATCCCGGCTATGCCGAAGAACTGGAGCGGCGCTTCATCCGTCGCACGGCGCTACGGCTGGAGGAGCGTGAATATGACGCGATGCGCGACGACGGGCTGGTAGGAAGCGAGCTGCATGTCGCCCTGATCCAGAACGTCGCGGCGCGGCGCAAGCGCGCGGATGACCGCCCGACGCTTGATCTGGCCGTGCAAAAATCCGATCTGGTGCGCCAGTTTCCGCTGTTTTCCGGTCTGGACGATGCCACGCTCAAGCGGCTCAGCCGAGTGCTGGTGACCCGCTATGTCAATGCGGGCGAAAAGATCATCCGGCGCGACACGCCTGCGCGGAATGTCCATTTCATCGCATCCGGCGCGGTCGAGCTGCAAACCGCCAACCAGACATGGCGTCTGGGCCGTGGCGAGATGTTCGGCCAGATGGCGATCCTGATGCAGAAACCACGCCGGACAGAGGTGACAGCCATCGCGGCCTCCAGCCTTCTGATGCTGGACGAGGCGCGGTTCCGGCGGCTGCTCAAACGCAGCAAGCTGCTGCAACAGGCGGTGATCGACAGCGCCAAACGCCGCGGGCTGGACCCTGTGCAGATTCTCGGCGCAGCAGGTGTCACCGTTGTTGCTGACGCAAAGGGCGGCACTTCCTTGCCGGAGATCACCGACACGGCTGACGCCCTTGCCAAGCCGGCCTTGCCCGACGGTTCCCAGACCTGGACACGCGATGATCCGGTGGCGCAAGAGGATGCAACGGACGTGGCCCCGGCCCCGCAGCCAGAGGCCCGGCAGACTGCGGAGAAAGACGAGGCAGCCGCGCTTGATCACACGGCGACGACCCCACAAAAGCGCGAGAAAACCAAGTCGGCAACGCCGACTGCGTCAACAGCGCAACCCTCAGAGCCGGATGATGCCGCTTTGGCGGAAACGACCCCGAAGGATGTAGTTTAGAATAGTTCCAAACCTTGACAGTTGGGCCGGGCAGGCGCATATCAAGGGTCAAGCCACGAAAGGTAGATCTGCCATGTTCATTCAGACCGAATCCACGCCGAACCCTGCGACATTGAAGTTCCTGCCGGGTCAGACCGTGCTGGAAATGGGGACCGCCGATTTCCCGAATGCCGATGGCGCAGGTTCATCGCCGCTGGCAACCCGCCTGTTTGCGGTCGAGGGCGTGACCGGCGTGTTCTTCGGCACCGATTTCGTGACCGTGACAAAGGATGCCGATGTCGACTGGGACCATATCAAACCTGCGCTTCTGGGCGCGATCATGGAGCATTTCCAGTCCGGCCAGCCCGTGATGGGTGCGGGCGCAAAGGCGTCTTCGGGTCATGCAGACCATGACGGACCGGATTCGGTTGTCGTGGGACAGATCAAGGAGTTGCTGGATACCCGCGTGCGTCCTGCCGTGGCGCAGGATGGCGGCGACATCACATTCCACGGTTTTGACCGTGGCGTTGTCTACCTGCACATGCAGGGCGCCTGTGCCGGTTGCCCCTCCTCCACGCTGACGCTGAAAATGGGGATCGAGAACCTGCTGCGCCATTACATTCCCGAAGTGACCGAGGTGCGGCCCGTCGCGGTCTGATCCGGTTAATCGCAGGTAATTCATCGTGACAGACACGTCCGGCGACCCGGTCATTTTGGCCTTCGACACATCGGCCGCGCATTGCGCGGCCGCTTTGCTGCGTGGCACGGCTCTGCTCGCGACGATCTCCGAGGAAATGGGGCGCGGGCAGGCGGAGCGTCTGATCCCCATGCTTGACACTCTGCTGCAGGACGCCGGACTGGGCTGGCAGGATCTAGGTGCGCTGGCTGTCGGCATCGGTCCGGGCAATTTCACCGGCATCCGCATTTCGGTCTCGGCCGCGCGCGGGCTGGCGCTTGCGCTGGGCATTCCTGCCATCGGGGTCAGTACATTCGCAGCGATTTCCCATGACTCCGAGGTGCCGCATCTTGCCGCCGTGCCCGCGCCGCAGGGCAATGTGTATATCGCGCCAGCCGGTCTGGCACCGTCGCTGGTCAGCATGACCGAGGCGCAGGAGAGCGGCTTGCCGCTGGCCTTTCCGCCTAATCCGGCCGATCTGACTATGGCCATGGCAAAGGTTGCGCTGTCGGTCTTGCAAGCGGGCGGGCCGGTTCATGCCCCCGCCCCGCTCTATATCCGCCCCGCCGATGCCGCCCCCGCACGCGATACGGCCCCGCTCATCCTGACCGATGACGCTGGATAAGCGCAGCCCTCCCGACGCAGCGACCATGGCGCAGGTTCATGCGGCGGCCTACTGGATGGACCGCCCGTGGAGCCTGCGCGAGTTCACAGATCTGCGCGAAAGCCCGCATGTGCTGGCGCTTGGTGACGGGCGCGCCTTCATTCTGGCGCGGGTGATCGCGGACGAGGCCGAGATCCTGACCATCGCCACCCATCCCGCGCATCACCGCCAAGGACTGGCCCGCGCCTTGCTGGAGCAGTTCCATGCAGCGGCACGACAGCGCGGCGCAGCACGCGCTTTCCTTGAGGTTGCGGCGGACAACCACGCAGCCCGCGCGCTTTACGCGGCCGCCGGATACCGGCAGATCGGCCAGCGCCGTGCCTATTATCCGCGCGATACCGGACAAGCTGCTGATGCATTGATCCTGCAAATCACGCTGACCTGACGTCAGCCCGCCAAGCAGGCGCGATTCCCGACAGGCCGCAGCGTCCAGACGCAGTTTAGAGTTGACCCCTGCAAGAGCCTGCGGCCTAAACTACGTCAGATCATACCGATCAGACCGCCTGACGGGGCGCGACATCAACCAGCCCCCCGCTGCCTTTAACTGGGAGACCATTATGACCCTCATGCAGAAATTCCTTGGCGCTGCCGCCGCAACCGCCCTCAGCGCGGGTGCCGCTCTCGCCCAGCCTGCCCTGATCTTCGATCTGGGCGGCAAATTCGACAAAAGCTTCAACGAGGCTGCCTTTGCCGGCGCGCAACGCTGGGCCGAGGAAACCGGCGGTACCTATCTGGAAACGGTGATGCAATCGGAAGCCCAGCGCGAACAGGCGCTGCGCCGCTTTGCCGAAGCGGGCGCAAACCCGATCGTGACCACTGGCTTTGCCATGAGCGATCCGATCGCGCAGGTGGCACCGGATTATCCCGACACCAAATTCGTCACCATCGACGGCTATGTCGATGCGCCCAACGTCAAGGTGATCGGCTTTACCGAACATGAAGGCTCGTATCTGGTGGGCATGATGGCGGCCATGGCCTCGGACTCGGGCACTGTCGGGTTCATCGGCGGGATGGATGTGCCGCTGATCCGCAAATTCGCCTGTGGCTACGCGCAGGGCGTCAAGGCGGTGAGCGAGGATATCAACATCATCGCCAATATGACCGGCACGACCCCTGCGGCATGGAACGATCCTGTGAAAGGGTCTGAACTGGCGCTGTCCCAGATCAGTCAGGGTGCGGATGTGATCTATGCGGCTGCCGGTGGCACCGGCGTCGGCGTGCTGCAAACCGCGGCGGACGAGGGCATCTTGTCCATCGGCGTGGACAGCAACCAGAACCACCTGCATCCGGGGCAAGTG
Organism: Paracoccaceae bacterium; assembly: GCA_024636555.1. GTDB lineage: Bacteria > Pseudomonadota > Alphaproteobacteria > Rhodobacterales > Rhodobacteraceae > Seohaeicola. The sequence continues at coordinate 18,389 of JAGXGW010000002.1, forward strand.
CTGACCTCGATGCTCAAGCGTGTCGATGTTGCGGTTTACAACGTGATGATGGCCGGAGCCGATCTGGAACCCGGCGTCGAAGTGCTTGGTCTGTCTGACGACGGCGTGGGCTATGCGCTGGACGAGAATAACGAGGCGCTGGTCTCTGCCGAAATGAAAGAAACCGTGGATGCAGCGCGCGAACAGATCATCGCGGGCGAGATCGACGTGCATGACTATTCCACAGATGACAGCTGCCCGGTTCTGACCTTCTGAGAATGGCCGCAGACACAACAGACGGGGCGCGACAGGAGACTGTCGCGCCCGAAGCACAAGCAGACGTACAGGTGCCCGCCATCGAATTGCGCGGCATTTCCAAGGCGTTCGGCCCGGTGCAGGCCAACAAGGACATCACCATGCGCGTGATGCCCGGCACGATCCACGGCATCATCGGCGAGAACGGCGCGGGCAAATCCACACTGATGTCGATCCTCTACGGCTTCTACAAGGCCGATGCAGGGGAGGTGCTGATCGGCGGGCGCGTGACGCCGATCCCCAACAGTCAGGCCGCCATCGCAGCAGGCATCGGCATGGTGTTCCAGCATTTCAAACTGGTCGAGAATTTCACCGTGCTTGAAAACGTCATCCTCGGAGCCGAGGACGGCGGGCTCTTGCGCCCCAGTCTTGCCAAGGCGCGCCGCGCGCTGAAATTGCTGGCCGAGGAATACGAGTTGAACGTCGATCCCGACGCGGTGATCGAGGAGATCGGCGTGGGCATGCAGCAGCGTGTCGAGATCCTCAAGGCGCTCTACCGTCAGGCCGATATCCTCATTCTGGACGAGCCGACCGGTGTGCTTACCCCGCCCGAGGCCGATCACCTGTTCCGCATCCTGCGCAACCTGCGGGCCGAGGGCAAAACCATCATCCTGATCACCCACAAACTGCGCGAGATCATGGAGATCACCGATACCGTCAGCGTGATGCGGCGCGGCGAGATGACCGCAACCCTCAAGACGGCAGAGACCAGCCCCGCGCAACTGGCCGAACTGATGGTGGGGCGCAAGGTGCTGCTGCGGGTGCAGAAAACTCCGGCCAAACCGGGCGCACCCGTGCTGGAGGTGGAAAACCTCTGCGTGACCGACATCTCCGGTGTGGAAAGGTTGCGGGACATTTCCTTTACCATCCGCGCGGGCGAGGTTCTGGGGCTGGCGGGCGTTGCAGGTAACGGGCAGTCGGAACTGCTTGAGGTGCTGGGCGGCATGATGCGGGCGCGCGGCGTCGTGCGGATGCACGGCACGGCCCTTGATCTGTCCGGCCCCCGTGCGGATGGCCAAAGCCGCCGCGCCGCTGGCATCGCCCATGTCCCCGAAGACCGACAGCGCAAGGGGCTGATCATGGATTATGCCGCATGGGAGAACAGCGTCTTCGGCTATCACCGCGACCCTTCCATCAGCCGTGGGCCCCTGATGCGGAACGCCTCCATTCTGGATCACGCCGAGGCACAGATGCAGCGCTTTGACGTGCGCCCGCCCAATCCGCGCCTTGCCGCCAAGAACTTCTCTGGCGGGAACCAGCAAAAGGTCGTGCTGGCCCGCGAGATCGAGCGCGGCCCCGATCTGTTGCTGATCGGCCAACCGACACGCGGTGTCGATATCGGCGCGATCGAGTTTATCCACCAGCAGATCATCGCCCTGCGCGATGCGGGCAAAGCGATCCTTCTGGTCAGCGTGGAGCTTGACGAGATCATGGCCCTGTCGGACCGGATCGCGGTGATCTTCGATGGCCGGATCATGGGCGAATGCCCCGCAGAGACGGCAACAGCGCAGGAGCTCGGCCTGATGATGGCGGGCATCACCTCCGGAAAGGCCGCCTGATGGAGCGGATGCCACGCTGGGCCGATGTGATCCTGATCCCGCTGATCTCGCTGTTGCTGGCCGCGATCATTTCCGGCCTTGTGATCGTGGCAATCGGGGAAGACCCGTTCAAAGCGCTCAACCTGATGGTCAAGGGCGCGCTGGGGTCAAGCTATGGCTGGGGCTACACGCTCTATTATGCCACGAATTTCATGTTCACCGGTCTGGCCGTGGCCGTGGCCTTCCACGCGCGGCTGTTCAATATCGGCGGCGAGGGTCAGGCGATGCTGGGCGGGCTTGGCGTGGCGCTTGTGTGCCTCTACCTGCCGTGGCCGCATTGGTCGCTTGCGCTGATCGGGGCCAGCCTCGGCGCCGCCCTGTTCGGCGCGGCCTGGGCCTTTTTGCCCGCCATCCTGCAGGCCAAACGCGGCAGCCATATCGTAATCACGACGATCATGTTCAACTTCATCGCCGCTGCTTTCCTGAACTACCTGCTGGTCGGCGCTTTGAAGCCGCGTGGCGCGATGGACCCGACGAGCGCGCGTTTTCCGGCAGAGACGAACCTGCCCAGCCTGCATGACATCCTGCTGCCGCTGGGGATCAACTTTTCCCGCGCAGCCCCCGCGAATGTGTCATTTCTTGTCGCGGTTCTGGCCTGTGTGCTGGTCTGGATGCTGATCTGGCGCACGCGGCTGGGCTATGAAATCCGCGCATTCGGCCATTCCGAACCTGCGGCACTTTATGCAGGGATCAGCCCGACAAAGATCACCGTCACCGCCATGATGATCTCGGGCGCGCTTGCCGGGATGATGGCGATCAACAACGTGATGGGTGAGGCGGAGCGGCTGGTGCTCAACGCAACCGAGGGGGCGGGCTTTATCGGCATCGCCGTGGCGCTGATGGGGCGCAGCCATCCGTTCGGCGTTTTTCTGGCCGCGATCCTGTTCGGCTTTCTGTATCAGGGCGGCGCGGAACTGGCGCTGTGGACCTCGATCCCGCGCGAGTTGATCATCGTCATTCAGGCGCTGGTGATCCTGTTCACCGGTGCGCTCGACAATATGGTCCGCATGCCTTTGGAGCGGATTTTCATGGCCATCCGGCGGAGGCGCGCGTGATGGATCTGATGACCGTTCTGCAAGTGCTCGATTCCTCTGTGCGGCTGGCAACGCCGCTGCTGCTGGCCTGTCTGGCGGGTCTGTTCAGCGAGCGGGCGGGCATTCTGGATATCGGGCTGGAAGGCAAGATGCTGGCGGCCGCGTTTTTCTCGGCGGCCATTGCTGCCGTGACAGGCTCGGTCTGGATCGGGCTGGCGGCGGGCATTGCGGCCTCCGTCGCGCTGTCGCTATTGCACGGTCTGGCCTCGATCACCTTTCGCGGCAACCAGTTGATCTCCGGCGTGGCGATCAACTTTCTGGCGGCGGGGCTGACCGTACTGATCGCGCAAACCTGGTTCCAACAGGGCGGGCGCACCCCTGCGCTGCTCAGCAGCGGACGGTTCAGCCCCCTGACCCTGCCGGGGGCGGAGGCCCTGCGCGACGTACCCGTTCTGGGACCGATCTATTACGAGCTGATCTCGGGCCATTCGATCCTTGTCTACGTCGCCTTTGCCTGCGTGCCGCTGACATGGTGGGTTCTGTATCGCACCCGCTTTGGCCTGCGGCTGCGGGCCGTGGGCGAGAACCCCGAGGCGGTGGATACCGCAGGCATCTCGGTGGTGCGCCTGCGTTTTGCCGCCGTGATCATCTGCGGTGTGCTCTGCGGGTTGGCAGGCGCGCATCTGGCCACGGCCTTGCAAGCGGGCTTTGTGCAGGACATGACCGCCGGGCGCGGCTATATCGCTTTGGCCGCGCTGATCTTTGCCAAATGGCGGCCTTGGTACGCGCTTTACGCCACGCTGCTGTTCGGCTTCTTGCAAGCGATCGCCCTGCGGAACCAGCGGCTTGATCTGGGGGTCATCACGCTGCCCGCGCAGTTCATGGACGCGCTTCCCTATATCCTGACCGTGGTGATTCTGGCCGGGTTCATCGGCAAGGCCGTGCCGCCGCGCGCCGGGGGGCAACCTTATGTCAAAGAGCGCTGAGACGGCGCCGTAAGTCCAGTTTCCGCCGCCGCACCAGACCTGCGGTGAAATCCGCACCACGCAGCTTGCCTTTGCAAGCAGCAAGGCGCTAGGGATAGTTATGCAGATCTACCTTCCCATAGCCGAAGTGTCGGTGAACGCCTACCTGCTGCTCGGGCTGGGGGGGATTGTGGGCGTGCTGTCGGGTCTGTTCGGCGTCGGTGGCGGCTTTCTGATGACACCCTTGCTGTTCTTCATCGGCATTCCGCCTGCAGTCGCTGTTGCGACGGGAACGAACCAGATCGTCGCCTCCTCGTTTTCCGGCGTTCTGGCGCATCTGCGGCGCAAGACGGTGGATCTCAGGATGGGGGTGGTGCTGCTGGCAGGCGGCATGGTCGGTGCCGGTATCGGCATTATCGTCTTCAACTACCTGAAATCACTGGGGCAGGTCGATCTGCTCGTGACCCTGTTCTACGTGGTTTTTCTGGGGATTATCGGCGCGCTGATGTTCGTGGAAAGCCTGACCGCGATCCGGCGCGCGCGCAAGGCGCGCCGTGCGGGCGGGACCGGCATCGCCGCCAAACGGCGTCAGCGCAACTGGGTCCATGTGCTGCCGTTCAAGATGCGGTTCCGCACTTCGGGGCTTTATATCTCGGTGGTGCCGCCGGTGCTGATCGGCGTGAGCGTGGGCATTCTGACCGCCATCATGGGCGTGGGCGGCGGCTTTATCATGGTGCCTGCGATGATCTATCTGCTGGGCATGCCGACCAAGGTTGTGATCGGCACATCGCTGTTCCAGATCATTTTCGTCACCGCCTTCACCACGATGCTGCATGCCGTCACCAACCAGACGGTGGACGTTGTGCTGGCGGTTCTGCTGTTGCTGGGCGGCGTGATCGGGGCGCAGTTCGGCGCGCGTATCGGGGTCAAGCTGAAGGCCGAGCAGTTGCGGATCCTGCTGGCCGTTCTGGTGCTGGCGGTCTGTTTCAAGCTGGCGCTGGACCTGTTGCTGATGCCGTCGGAGCTTTACTCCATCACCGCTGCGGGTGACATGTGATGACAGGCCTGATCACCCGTCTTGCATTGCTCGTCATCCTGCTGATCCCGGCAGCGCGCACCGCATTGGCCGAGGAAATCGTGATGGGGTTGAGCCAGCGCAGTATCGCGATCACCACGAATTTCGAGGGATCGGACATTCTGATTTTCGGCGCGATCAAGCGGGAGGCCTCCGTCCCCGAAGGGGATCTCGACGTGATCGTGACCGTGGCCGGCCCGTCACGTCCCGTGACCGTCTGGCGCAAGGAAAGGCGCATGGGCATCTGGATCAATACCGAAGGCGTACCTGTGGACCGCGCGCCATCCTTCTATGCCGTTGCCGCATCCGGGCCGCTGGCCGAAATCCTGTCCCAGACAGAAGATCTGCGGCACCGTATCTCGGTTCCACTGGCGATCCGCGCTGTCGGTGCCCCTGCAACCATCGCAGATGCACAAAGGTTCTCGGATGCCCTGATCCGTATCCGCACGGAAGACGCCTTCTACAGTGCGCTGGAAGACGGTGTGGACGTGCAGGAGGAGACATTGTTCCGGACCTCGATCCGGTTGCCCGCGAACCTGACCGAGGGTGATTACAGCACGCGCATTTTCCTGCTGCGCGACAAGCAGGTGGTGGCGCAATATGTCACCACGATCGATGTCCGCAAGGTTGGTTTGGAGCGGTTTCTCTACAATCTCGCGCATGGTCAGCCGGTGATCTACGGGCTGCTTTCCCTGGCGCTGGCCGTATTGGGCGGCTGGGCCGCGTCTGCCTTTTTCCGCATCGTGCTACGGCAGGGCTGATCCGGCACCGCGTGCTTCGCGGCTCCGGGCGTTATCTGGATATTTGCAGCAAGAAGAAGCAGGGGGGCGGTTCAGCCGCGCCCGATAAACGGCATCTTGGTGGCCAGTATCGTCATGAACTGGACATTCGCCTCCGGCCCGAGACTGGCCATCTGCAGCACGGCGCGCGCCACATCCTGCACGTCCATTGTCGGCGGCGCATCCTGCGGGTTAGCGGCGATGATCCCGTCGAGCAATTCGGTCCTTGCATTGCCGATGTCGATCTGGCCGCAAGCGATATCAAACGCGCGTCCGTCGAGGCTGAGGCTTTTGGTCAATCCGGTGATCGCATGCTTCGTCACTGTATAGGCGACGGACATCGGGCGCGGCGCGTGTGCGCTGATCGAGCCGTTGTTGATGATGCGCCCGCCCTGCGGATCTTGTGCGCGCATGCGGGCAAAGGCAGCGCGGGCGCACAGGAACATCCCGTGCAGGTTCACATCCACGACCTGCCGCCACGCATCGACCGCCAGATCGTCGATCAATGCTGCGCGGCCAAAGGTGCCGGCATTGTTGAACAGCACATCCAAACGTCCCGCCTGCTGGGCAAAAGCGTCAAACTCGGCATCGACCGCATCCGGATCGGTCACGTTGCAGGGCAGTACAACGGCTGCCTCATGCCCCTGCGCCACAGCTTCCAGCGCATCGCGGCGGCGGGCAATGAGGCCAACGCGCCAGCCTTCGTCCAGAAAGGTGCGCGCGCAGGCGGCACCGATTCCGGCGCTGGCACCTGTGATGATGACGGATTTCATACTTCGCCCTCCTCCTGCATCTCCAGGCTCAGGGCGGGGGCGGCCAGCGCCTTGAGATCATCCACCCGCAGCGGGCCGGACGGCTTCGACAACCGGTTGCGCACGATCCAGAACAGCCGCTCCTGCGCGCGGGTGATCGCCACATAGGCCAGACGTTTCCACAGGGGCTGCCCCGCCTCGGACCGGCCCATGCGGGCGGCGGCGTAAAGATCGGGGGCGAAGACCTGCACATTCTCCCACTGGGACCCTTGCGCCTTGTGGATCGTCACCGCCGCGCCGTGCAGAAAGGTGGCCCCCATCTTGGCGGCATAGGGAATGAACGGCTCTTCCTCGTCGGGCTTTTCGATTTTCACGATGGAGGCGGCGTTGACCTGCGGGTCTTCGGCACCGATCACATGCAGGCGCGAGAACCCCGGCTTGCGCCCTGCCCCCAGATAGACGACCTGCGCCCCTTTGATCAGGCCACGCGCCTCCAGATCCAGCCGCTTCTTGCGATGCTTGAGGGGCAGTTCCAGCCCGTCGCAGATCAGCGGCTCGCCTTCCAGCAGCGCATCCTCCGGCGCGCCATGCACGGCGCGGAAGGCGTGGATCAGCCGGATACGTGTGGCATTGCGCCAGACCAGCACGGGGCTGCGCGCCATCAGGTCCACCTCGACTCGCTGCGCCCAGACAACGCGGTCATCGCGCGCGGCAGCCTGTTCGACCATCCGCTCGAAATCCTCGAATGTCAGGGCCGGATCGGCCAGCGCATGGGCCAGATCGAGGATCGGGTTATCCGCCTCCTGCCGGTGGATGCGGCTAAGTTCCAGCCGAGCGGGTGCGGGCAGGCTGTCGAAGACCATGCCACCGGACTGGTTGATCGGGGCCAACTGTGCCGGATCGCCGAACAGCAACAGCGTCGGGAAAATATCCTTGAGATCGGTGAACTGCTTTTCATCCAGCATCGAGGATTCATCGACAAAGCCGATATCAAGCGGTTCTTCGCGCCGTTTCCACCCGGTAATGAAATCGGACCCGCGCAGCCCCGCTGCGGCCAAGGCACCGGGGATCGACTTGTGAATCTGGTAGAAGGCCAGCGCCCTGTCCAGCGCGACGTCCGACAGCCCTTCGATCTCGGGCCGCTCGCCGGTGCCTGCCAGCCATTCCGCGACGCGTTCGTATTCCGGATCATAGACGGGCGTGTAGATGATCCGGTGAATCGTCGTGGCCGGCACGCCGCGGTTGCGCAGGACCGAGGCGGCCTTGTTCGTTGGCGCAAGGATGGCCAGCGTCCGGCGGTCCTTGCGTTTGCGGCCCTCGTAATCGCCCGACACCAGTTCAACGCCCGCCGCCTCCAGCGCGCGGGTCAGTTCGGCCAACAGCAGCGTTTTGCCCGAACCGGCCTTGCCGATCACCGCCAGAACGCGCGAGACGCCCTCGGTGGCGGGGGACAGGCTGCCATCCTCAAGATCTACGCCAACACCGCGCAAAGCTGCTGCGATACGGTCATAGGCTTCCGCCTGATCGGGAGAGAATGTTACAGCGGGCAATGTCATGGCGCGACCCTACAGCCGCCATGGGACAAGGGCCAGAGGCGACGATCACGCAGCCGCGTTCAATGTGCTCTCCCCGAAAGCGCGCCGGTACCACAGGTAAGACAGCGCCTCCGATATCCCCGCGCGGCGGGCCACCTGCGCCCGCGCCCGAGGGGAAAGCGTCCACAGGCCAAGGCTGACCCGCGTGCGGCCTTCGCCGGCGCTGCCAAGCAACTGCGGGCACGATCCGATCCGGCGATAGACACGTTCCATATTGGCATCGAACACGCCCGCAAAATGGGTCAGACCCTTGCGTGACAGAAGCTCCCCGCCCGCCAGCATCAGGGCGGCCGCGACCTGCGGGGCCGCACCGGGCGACAGGCAAAAGCGGGTGCATTCCCAGATCGCAGGGTCTTGCAACGACTTACCGGTGTTCAGATGGCGGAAATGTTCGTTCATCATGCAGCGGCCCGTTGTGGGCAAGAACCGCATGGAGCCGCCGTGGCTGCCGTCAGGCTGCTGCCAGATCACGTAGAGCGGATTCAGATCGTCATACTGGTCCCGCTCATGACCCGAGGCATTCACCGAGACGGCCCAGCCCAGCCGCTCCGAGAATTGCGCGGCGCGGTCTCGGAACATCGTATCCTGCAGTTTCGGGAAACGCGCCAGCGCGTCGGCAGATAGATAGCGAAGCATCCTTGACCCTTCTTTCCGGTGAAAGAGCGCAGAACTAACAGCAAAGTATGAAGAGTGTGTTTCCGTACCGGACGGTGCATTTGTGTCCAGCGCATCATGCGCGCGAAGGCGGAGGGTCCAAGCCGCCGTCAGACCACGATCAGGCCACGGCTGATCGCGCGCGCTACCGCGTGGGTGGTGTTCTGCGCGCCAAGCTTGAGGCGTGCGCTTTCGATATAGGCGCGCAACGTATGTTCCGAGATCGACAGCGAATTCGCAACCTGTGCCCTGCTATGGCCCATGGCAAGCAAGGTCAGCGAATCCACCTCGCGCGGTGACAGGGACTGCGCCGGAGGCGGCGTGCGGCCCGGCTCGAATTCCAGCGCCCGACTGTTGAAGCTCTGTGCGATAACGATCAGGTCGCGGCTGTTCCGCGCGGTGAAAGCGTGCCAACTGGCATCATCGGTTTCGTGATTGACGGTGAAGACCGCAAACTGCCCGTTCGGGCCACGGATCGGCACCGAGAACCCCTGCCGCCCGACGCCATGTGCAAAGGCATCAGCGCGGAACTGGCGTGCCGCTTTGGCGGTCCAGTCCAGAGACTTCCAGTCGACGGGATGGAAGTTTTGCAGGCATCCCAGAACGACTGGATCGATCCGGTGATAATCACACGCGATATAGCGCGCCACCCATTCGGGCGGATAGGTGCCGCAACCGTACTGGTCCCCGGCGGCACTGACCCAGTGATACACAACATGATTGACCTTGAAGGCATCGCGCAGCCCCTCGATGGCGCGCTGCATATCCTCAAGCGCGGAGGCGCGAAGAACCTGTTCGAGAATCCGGATCAGCCCGCTTTTCATCCGTCCGCGTCATCCCATTTGCCACGATTTGGCAGGATGACATTTCGGTCACGGCGACTGCACGGGTCCGGTCAAGCTGGGCCGCCAGCTTGGGAAGTCCATTCGCCGCAGCGAAGCTTTTAAGATCTGACAAGACATCCAAAAGCCATTCATTCTGCATGATAATTTTCCTCCTCTACTGGTTAATTAAACGTTAACGCGAGCAAGATAACCGGAGAGTGAATTCTGATTTCATGCAGCCTCGGGAAGCTTTGCACGATCTGAGCAACCCACCTACCCACGAATTCAAGCCCCGCAGAAATGGGGGAGTGGTACTTCGCAAGACGTTGATTTTGAACGCCCTGCCCCGACACATTGAAAAACCCGCGATCGGATCACCGATTCGCGGGTTTCATATCCTGCAGGAAGAACAGTGGCTGATCAGCCGCGTCCGGCTTCCAGTACATCCTCGACCGTCCGCAAGCCTGTGCGCGGAGCCTGCACGAGAACCGCCATGTTGCCCGGCTTGTGCTGGTTACGCATCATCTTGGTATGCGCCTGCGGGATCTCGTCCCACGGAAACACCTCGGACATACAGGGATCAAGACGTCGCTCGACCATCAGCTTGTTGGCCGAGGCCGCCTGCTTGAGATGCGCGAAATGGCTGCCCTGCAACCGTTTCTGGTGCATCCACATATAACGGACGTCAAACGTGCAGTTGAAACCGGTGGTGCCCGCGCAGATCACGACCATGCCGCCCTTTTTGCACACCAGCGCGGAGACAGGGAATGTCGCCTCGCCGGGATGCTCGAACACCATGTCGACGCTGACGCCCTTGCCTGTGATCTCCCAGATCGCCTTGCCGAACTTGCGCGCTTCTTTCAGCCACTCGTTATATTCAGGCGTGTTGACCGTGGGCATCTGGCCCCAGCAGTTGAAATCCTTGCGGTTGATGACACCCTTGGCGCCCATCGCCATCACGAACTCGCGCTTGTCCTCCTCCGAGATCACGCCGATCGCATTGGCCCCGGCCGTATTCGCCAACTGGATCGCATAAGACCCCAGACCGCCGGACGCGCCCCAGACCAGTACGTTTTGACCGGGCTTCAACTCATGCGGCGCGTGGCCGAACAGCATCCGGTAAGCCGTGGCCAGCGTCAGCGTGTAGCAGGCGCTCTCCTCCCATGTCAGATGCTTCGGGCGCGGCATCAGCTGCTGCGCCTGTACGCGGGTGAATTGCGAGAAGGCACCGTCCGGCGTCTCATACCCCCAGATCCGCTGGGTGGGTGACATCATCGGATCGCCGCCGTTGCATTCCTCGTCATTGCCATCGTCCTGATTGCAATGCACCACGACCTCGTCACCGACCTTCCACGTCTTGACGGCGGACCCCACCTTCCAGACGATCCCGGATGCATCCGAGCCCGCGATGTGATAGGGCTGCTTGTGTCCGTCAAAGGGGCTGATTGGTGTGCCCAGACCGGCCCAGACACCGTTATAGTTGACGCCAGCCGCCATCACGAGGACGAGAACCTCGTTGCTGTCAATCTCCCATGTGTCGACGACTTCAATCTCGAAGCTCTTTTCCGGCTCTCCGTGCCGCTCGCGGCGGATGGCCCAAGAATACATCTTCTTGGGCACATAGCCCAAGGGCGGCATTTCGCCGATTTCATAGAGGTCCTTTTCGGGCGCGTCGTAGGGCGCGATCCCGGTATGTGTGTCCAAAGCCATGTCAACCTCCATGCTGGTCAGTGTTCGACGACGTTTCCGATATGCCGCAATGCAGAATCGCAGCTCTGATCTTGGAGATAAAGTTGGCCGCGCAACATTGCAACAGCATTCAGCTCTTATTTTGAAATTTTATAACCCAGCAGTTGCAGCATAACCGCCCGTTATTCGCTGCGGGTGCGAAGTAAATGCGCGATCGAAGCGGCATAGTACTCCACCACGCTACGCTGCGCCGGAACAAGCTGCAACATCCCGTCCCGCTCTTGCACCAGATGACGCTGGAGCAGCAGGCGTAAGCCCGCTTCCACCAGATAGCCGGTATCCTGACGCGGCATATGCAAATGCGCCTGGGGCAGATCGCTGACCAGATTGCGCGCGGCAAGCTCAAGCTCGGCCCGGTTCAGCGGCGCGTCCGCTTTCAGAATCGCAGCCGCGACCAGCGGTACAGGCAAAACCGGGACTTCCGCCGCGACCCGGCGCATCAGTTCGCTGGCAAGCGCCGGAACATCACCGGAAAAGCCTTTCAGCGACAACGGCTCACCAAAGCTGACAGCAGCGTAACCGAACCGATGAAACTTGCCCTTGAGCCGCAGGACAAAAAGCTTTGTCACAAAACCCACCACGGTGCGGAACCGCGCCACAAAATGCCGCCTGCCGGCATCCTGCGCCGCCAGCAACACACGGTCTTCCAGTACGCGGTCATAATTGACCGCGACCGGCACGAAGACGACATCACGGCCCGAAGGATCATACCCGTCCACGATGTATTTCAGGATCCCGCGCTTGGGCGTCATGATCCCGCCGGTCAGGCTCAGCCCGCCTTCGGGGAAAACCGCCTGCGTCACGCCCGCCTCCGTGGCCAGTTGCACGTAGCGCGACAGCACCGCCTTATAGAGCGGGCCGAACTGCTTGCGCCGGATGAAATAGGCCCCCATCGCGCGGATCAGCGCGCTCAGCGGCCAGATCCGGCCCCATTCACCCACGGCATAGGAGAGCGCCGAACGCTCCGCCGCCAGATAGGTCACCAGAACGTAGTCCATGTTGCTACGGTGGTTGATCACGAAAACCACCGTCGCCTCGCGATCCACCTGCGCCAACGCATCGCCCGCATACTGGCCCAGCCTGACACGGTAGATGGAGGTGCTGATCAACTTGGCCAGCCGTGTCGCCACGCCGAAATAGGCGCTTGCGCTGAAGGAGGGCACAATCTCGCGCGCATATCGGCGGGCCTGCTCGAAGGCCACGTCCTCGGGCACACCCTCGCTGCTGGCATGGGCCGCGACGGCACGCAGCACCGTCGGATCATAGATCAACCGCTGGATCATGTCATAGCGTGTTGCCAGCTTGAACGGCTGGATCGGGCGTTCCAGCCGCGTGTTCAACCGGGCGATGACACGTTCGGCCCGTTTGCGGAAGAACCACCGCACCGACGGGAAGAGAAAGTGTGACGCGAAGGTCACCCCTGCAAAAAGCAGGATAAGGATCAGCAGCCAAAATGGCATTTCAACCGTTGCATTCATGCGGCGACAATGACGCGAAAAAGAAAAGAGGTAAATCAAATGCGAACGGAACTCTCGCCGCATTGCAGCGAATTGACAGCGCCATAAAATTCCAAGTATCTAGGACGGGACGCAATAAAATTGCCGGAAGCGATTCATCGCCTGCCGGTTCACCACCAGCTATCGTGAGGCCCCATGACACAGACGCAAAAAGACCAGCCTTGGCTTTTCCGCACCTATGCCGGCCATTCCACGGCCAAAGCCTCGAATGCGCTTTACCGGTCGAATCTGTCCAGAGGGCAGACGGGCCTGTCTGTCGCCTTCGATCTACCGACCCAGACCGGATATGACAGTGATCACATTCTGGCCCGTGGCGAAGTCGGCAAGGTCGGTGTGCCGGTCAGCCATCTGGGCGACATGCGGACCTTGTTCGATGCGATTCCGCTCGAACAGATGAACACGTCGATGACGATCAACGCAACCGCGCCCTGGTTGCTGGCGCTTTACATCGCGGTGGCCGAGGAACAGGGCGCCGATATCGCCAAGCTGCAAGGCACAGTACAGAACGATATCATCAAGGAATACCTTAGCCGTGGGACGTATATCCTGCCGCCCAAGCCATCGCTGCACCTGATCACCGATGTTGCGGCCTATTGCTATACCAATGTGCCGAAATGGAACCCGATGAACGTGTGTTCCTACCACCTGCAAGAGGCGGGTGCGACACCGGAGCAGGAGCTGGCCTTCGCGCTGGCCACCGCGACTGCCGTTCTGGACGATCTCAAGAACAAGGTGCCCGAGGCGGATTTCCCCCAGCTTGTGGGCCGTATCTCGTTCTTCGTGAACGCGGGCATCCGCTTTATCACCGAGATGTGCAAGATGCGCGCCTTCGTCGATCTGTGGGACGAGATTTGCGAGACGCGCTACGGCGTGACCGATCCGAAATTCCGCCGCTTCCGCTACGGCGTGCAGGTCAACTCGCTGGGTCTGACCGAGCAACAGCCGGAAAACAACGTCTACCGCATCCTGATCGAGATGCTGGCCGTCACCCTGTCGAAACGCGCCCGCGCCCGCGCGGTGCAGCTTCCGGCGTGGAACGAGGCGTTGGGCCTGCCGCGCCCGTGGGATCAGCAATGGTCACTGCGGATGCAGCAGATCATGGCCTATGAGACGGACCTGCTGGAATATGACGATCTGTTTGACGGCAACCCCGCCGTGGACCGCAAGGTGGAGGCGCTGAAGGAAGGCGCGCGGGCGGAGCTTGCCAACCTCGATTCCATGGGCGGCGCGATCAGCTCCATCGAATATATGAAATCGCGGCTTGTGGACAGCAACGCCGAGCGTCTGAACCGCATCGAGCGGAACGAGACGATCGTGGTGGGCGTGAACAAATGGCAGCAGGGCGAACCCTCGCCGCTGATGACAGGCGATGGCGGGATCATGACGGTTGATCCGGCGGTCGAGGCGGAACAGATTGGCCGGTTGAACGAATGGCGGGACGCACGCGATGCAGCCGCCGTGGACGCCGCATTGGCCGATCTGCGCGCCGCCGCTGCCGAGGGGCGCAACATCATGGAGCCGTCGATCCGCGCGGCCAAGGCAGGCGTCACCACCGGCGAATGGGCCGAACAGATGCGCAGCGTCTTTGGCGAGTATCGCGGCCCGACAGGTGTGTCCCGCTCGGTCAGCAACAAGACCGAAGGACTGGACGATATCCGCGAGGCGGTCAACGCCGTCTCCGACAAGCTGGGCCGCCGCCTGCGCTTTCTGGTGGGCAAACCAGGACTGGACGGACATTCCAACGGGGCCGAGCAGATCGCCTTCCGCGCGCGCGATTGCGGGATGGAGATCGACTATGAGGGTATACGCCTGACGCCCGAGGAAATCGTGAAAGCCGCCTCCGAAGGCGAGGCGCATGTCGTGGGGCTATCGATCCTGTCAGGATCGCATATGCCGCTGATGCAGGATCTGATGGACCGCCTCCGCGCGGCGGGTCTGACGCATATTCCGGTGGTTGTGGGCGGGATCATCCCCGAGGATGACGAGAAACGCCTGCTCGAAATGGGCATCGCCCGCGTCTACACACCCAAGGATTTCGAGTTGAATACGATCATGATGGATATTGTCACCCTGGTTGATCCCAAAGCCGTTGCTGCCGAATAACGGCCTGATATCTGCCGTTGGAAAATAAAAAGGGGGCCATTGGCCCCCTTTTTTGTGTTCGGTCACGAAAGATGATCAGTTTGTCTGCGCTTCGACCATCATTGCGATACGTGCGCCCAGTTCCTGATCCTGCTGTGCCACCTGCGCGATGGTCACATACTCGTCCACGGTCAGGTCCGGAACTGCGTCGATCTTTTCGATAATCTCGGCATTGGCCTGATTGACCAGTTCTGCCTGCTCTTCCTCGCTGCCTGCGGCCTCGATCTGGGGCGTGTAGTCCACACGCACCTCTTCGACGCCCAGAAGCGCTGTCACAAAGGCCTCCAGCTTGGCGTCGCTCATCTCTACCTCGCTCGCCTGCGGCACGGGGGCTGCGGTTTGCGCGGCCAATGGTGCAACAGTGCCCAAGCTCAGAGCGGCGACGGATGCGCTCAGAAAAAAGGCTTTCAGGCTGCGGTTTGTCTTCATGGTCATGGATGCCTCCAGAGTTTTTTTTCGCGTCTGGCGGAGATCACCCCCGCCTTGCATCCCCAACTTGGCGACCCCGACACCGGACTGCAAACAGGGTAGCAAGAACATGCCGACACCACCGGATAATCTCGCGGTTTGACGCGCATTCACCCTTGCACCGCAGCCGCGCCTGCCCCCATCATGGCTGATATGATCAAAAGGAGCACCGTTATGGCATTGACGATACGCCCTCTCACTGCCGTCGATGAAGCCGCGTGGCGTCGCCTGTGGACGGCCTATCTCGAATTCTACGAAAGCACAGTTCCCGAAGAGGTGTACCAGACCACTTTTGCACGACAGCTGGACCCTGCCCATACCGAGCGTTGCTGCTTCATCGCTGACCTGGATGGCCGCGCCGTGGGATTGGTCCACGCGATCTGGCACGGGCATAACTGGCGGATCGAGGATGTCTGCTATCTGCAAGACCTTTACGCAGACCCCGAGGTGCGCGGCAAAGGCATCGGCCGCGCGCTGATCGAGGCCGTCTATGCCGAGGCCGACCGTCGCGGCACCCCCTCGGTCTACTGGATGACGCAAGATTTCAACACCACGGCGCGGCAGCTTTACGACCGCATCGCGCATCTGACCCCGTTTATCAAATACAGCCGCTGAGTGAACCGAAGGACACCCGCATGACCATCCATATCGGTGCCGAACCCGGCGAGATTGCCGAGACCGTCCTGATGCCCGGCGATCCCCTGCGCGCGAAATGGGCCGCCGAGACGTTTCTGTCCGAGGCACGTCTAGTCAATGATGTGCGCGGCATGCTGGGCTATACCGGTCTGTGGCGCGGCCACCGCGTCTCGATCCATGGCTCCGGCATGGGCTTGGCCTCGCTGTCGATCTATGCCAACGAACTGATCCGCGATTATGGCGCAAAGACACTGATCCGCATAGGCTCCTGCGGTGCGATGCAGGCGCATGTGGGCATCCGTGATGTGATCATCGCGATGACGGCCACAACGCTCTCCACCCCCTCCTCCGGCATCTTCCGCGAGCTGAATTTTGCCCCGCATGCAGACTGGTCGCTCTTGCGCGCCGCCGTCACCGCCGCCGAAGCGCGCGGCGTTGGCCTGCATGTGGGCGGCATCTATTCAGCGGATGTGTTCTACGACGAACGCCCCGATCTGAACGAGATCATGACCCGCCACGGCATTCTGGGCGTCGAGATGGAAGCGGCAGAACTTTACAACGTCGCTCTGCGCCACAAGGTGCGCGCACTGGCGGTGCTGACGGTCTCGGACCATCTGCTGACGGGAGAGGCCCTGCCCTCCGATCAACGGCAGACCAGCTTTGGCGACATGGTGGAAATCGCGCTGGGGGCAGCCTTTCCGGACGCCTGAGCTTAACGTCCGTGACTGCGGTCATATCCGTTGAGCGCGGGGCCTTGCCAGTCACCCAGCATGTCTGCGGGCGTCTCGAACACCTCGACCAACAGCGGATAACACGCCGCCTGATCCGAGGAATGCACCGTCGAGCAATCCCCGCCGGGACAGGCGGACAGCGCGCCCAGCAGCGGGATTTCCGCAAAAAACTCAAGGTAGTCACCGGGCCGCACGGGACTGGCCTTCATGAAATACTGCCCCGTGTCGCGGGTGAATCCCGTGCACATGAACACGTTGAGCACATCATGCACATGCGCCTCTGCGTCGTGCAGCGGCAAGCCCGTCGCATCGGCCAACGCGCGTGTCAGGTTGGAATGGCAGCAATGGTGATACTGCCCACCGGACAGCAGGTTATGCGTATAGGGATCGCAGCGCGTTCCGATCACATCATGGACCGAGCCGCCGAAATCGTCCTTGCCGTACCAGCCCAGCGTGTCCGTGGTGATCGTCGCCATCGGGCGCAGGGTAGGAAAGGACGACCACAACCGCTGCCCTGTCGTCACATGCGTACCATGCAGCGCGCGGGTCTTGCCCGAATAGAACCGCTCGGACAGATCATCGGCGTGCCACAGGTTCAGATCGCCGACCTGCGGCCCCTCCACGGACGTGATGCGAAAGAAACCGCCCGCAGGCACGCGAAACGTTGCCGCCTCGCGCGGATGGGCCAGCACCTCCCCCGTCTTGATAGCATGGGCACGAAACCCTGCATAGGCGGCCAGATCGGGTTGCGGCAATGTCTCTACCGGATAGCAGATCACGGGTTTGACAGCGCGGCGCGCGGCGGCATCGTCGGGAATATTCATCATCGCCCTCATGGCTGGGTGGGTTTGCGGGGTGCCCGGCAATCCTGCGGTGATTTGCCTAAGGGAACAAGCTCTTCCGCGCCGCAGGCCGCACAGCGGAAATAGCGCTTTCCGTCGCGGTCCCGGGTCTTGTCCATGCGCCAGCGGCAACCGCGCGTGCCCCGATTGGCGAAAATCGCGACCAGCACGAAAGCCACGAACAGACCGACGATCACCAGCATCGCGCAGATCCTTTCCAACTGAAAAGGGGCAGGCCATGACGCCCGCCCCCTTCATTGTTCTTCAAATACTCAAGCGCGGTCCGATTGAAAAGGCCCGCGTCACACGGTCCGCTCGACCATCATCTTTTTGATCTCGGCAATCGCCAGCGCCGGGTTCAACCCCTTGGGGCAGGTCTTGGCGCAGTTCATGATCGTGTGGCAACGGTAGAGTTTGAACGGGTCTTCCAACTCGTCCAGACGCTCGCCCGTCGCCTCGTCCCGGCTGTCAATGATCCAGCGGTAGGCATGCAGCAGGGCGGCCGGGCCGAGGTAACGATCGCCGTTCCACCAGTAGCTGGGGCAGGATGTCGAGCAGCAGGCGCACATGACGCATTCATACAGTCCGTCCAGCTTCTCGCGATCATCCACCGACTGGCGCCATTCCTTGGCGGGGCGGTTGGTCTTGGTCTCCAGCCACGGCATGATGCTGGCATGCTGCGCGTAGAAATGCGTGAGATCGGGGATCAGATCCTTGATCACAGGCATATGCGGCAGCGGATAGATTTTCACGTCGCCCTTCACATCATCCATGCCGTGCAGGCAGGCCAGCGTGTTGATCCCGTCGATATTCATCGCGCAGGAGCCGCAGATGCCTTCACGGCAGGAACGCCGGAAGGTCAGCGTCGGATCGATCTCGGACTTGATCTTGATGAGCGCGTCCAGAATCATCGGACCGCAGGTGTCCAGATCGACATGATATGTATCCAGACGCGGGTTCTCGCCGTCATCGGGATTCCAGCGGTAAATCTTGAACGTCCGCAGGTTCTTGGCACCCTCAGGCTTGGGCCACGTTTTGCCGGTCCGCATCCGGCTGTTCTTCGGCAGTGTCAGTTGCACCATGATATCTCTCCCGTCACAGAAGGGCTGGCAGGCCATTGGCCAGCAGGCAATTCAGCGTGTCCGGCCGGGACACGATATTTGTCACAAGTTCCACGGTATTGGCCGTGGGACCAATAACGCTGTCCGCCGCAAGCGACAGCAGCTCGCGGCTGTTTGCATTGTCGACGATACAATCCACCGCAGGTGCCACCGGCACCCCCGGGAACTGCTGGACCAGCACCGGCGTGATCGCGGCGCGCGCGGCGTCGCGGCTCAACTGGTCCTGAGCCGCAGGCGTACAGGCGGACAGTGTGGCAGCGCACAGCACCGCCACACCAAGCCCCCGCAGAGCATTTATGCCACGGCGGCGGATCAATAGACCCGCGCCTTGGGGGCGATCTTCTTCATGTCGATCCCGCCCGCATCTTCCTTGGTCAGCGGGTCGGTCACGACCCGGCGATAGCTGAGATCGACCTTGATCCCGTCCACCTTGGCGATGGAATGCACGCGCCATTTTGCATCGTCGCGGTCGGGATAATCCTCGTGGGCATGTGCCCCGCGCGATTCCTTGCGGGCCTCGGCGCTCACGATCGTCGCCAGCGCGTTCGGCATCAGGTTGGTCAGTTCCAGTGTTTCCATCAGGTCGCTGTTCCAGATCAGGCTACGGTCGCTGACACTGATGTCATCCATCTTGCCCGCAACAGCCTGCATCTTGGCGACACCTTCGCCAAGCGTCTTGTCGGTGCGGAACACGGCTGCATCGGCCTGCATGGCCTTCTGCATCTCAAGCCGCAATTCGGCGGTGCCGATGTTGCCCTTTGCGTGGCGCAATCCGTCGAATCTGTCGAAAGCGTACTGGATCGACGCCGCATTCGGCGTGGCATTGGTGGCGCCCGGCGTGACAACCTTGCCCGCCTTGATGGCGGCGGCGCGACCGAACACGACAAGGTCGATCAGCGAGTTCGAGCCAAGCCGGTTTGCCCCGTGCACAGATGCACAGCCCGCCTCGCCCACAGCCATCAGGCCCGGCACGATACGGTCGGGGTCCTCGGCGGTGGGGTGCAGAACCTCGCCCCAATAGTTGGTGGGAATACCGCCCATGTTGTAATGCACGGTCGGCAGCACCGGAATCGGCTCTTTGGTCACATCCACACCGGCGAAGATACGCGCGCTTTCCGAGATGCCGGGCAGGCGCAGATGCAGCGCCTCGGGCGGCAGGTGGTTCAGGTGGAGGTGGATGTGATCCCCCTCGGCCCCGACACCGCGCCCTTCGCGGATTTCCATTGTCATGCAGCGGCTGACAACGTCGCGGCTGGCCAGATCCTTGTAGGTCGGCGCATAGCGTTCCATGAAACGTTCGCCTTCCGAGTTGGTCAAATAACCACCCTCGCCGCGCGCACCCTCGGTGATCAGACAGCCTGCGCCGTAGATGCCGGTCGGGTGGAACTGCACGAATTCCATATCCTGCAGGGGCAGACCCTGCCGCGCGACCATGCCGTTGCCGTCGCCGGTGCAGGTATGGGCGGAGGTGGCGCTGAAATAGGCGCGGCCATAGCCGCCGGTCGCCAGCACGACCATCTTGGCCTTGAACACATGCATCGTGCCGTCGTCCAGCTTCCAGCAGACGACACCCTGACAGACGCCATCCTCGGACATGATCAGGTCGATGGCGAAATATTCGATGTAGAACTCGGCCTTCTGCTTCAGGCTCTGGCCATAGAGCGTGTGCAGGATCGCGTGTCCCGTGCGGTCAGCCGCGGCGCAGGTGCGTTGCACCGGCGGGCCTTCGCCGAATTCGGTTGTGTGGCCACCAAAGGGGCGCTGATAGATCTTGCCCTCTTCGGTGCGCGAGAACGGCACGCCGTAATGCTCCAGCTCGTAGACCGCCTTGGGCGCTTCACGGGCGAGATACTCCATCGCGTCGGTATCGCCCAGCCAGTCAGAGCCTTTGACCGTGTCATACATATGCCACTGCCAATGGTCCGGCCCCATGTTCGACAGCGAGGCGGCGATGCCACCTTGTGCCGCCACGGTGTGCGAGCGGGTTGGGAACACCTTGGTCACGCAAGCGGTGCGAAGCCCCTGCTCGGCCATGCCCAGCGTTGCGCGCAGACCGGCCCCGCCGGCCCCGACAACCACGACATCATAGTCGTGGGTTTCATATTCATAAGCTGCCATTGCAACGGTCTCCGAATTAAAGCGCGATCTTGGCGATGGCGAACAGCCCGATGGCCGCAGCGCCATAGCTGAGGCACGTCACCGCGATGATCACGATCTTCTGTGTCGTACCGTGGACATAGTCCTCGATCATGGTTTGGGCACCATCGTTGAAATGTTTAAATCCAACGAGCAGGGTCAGGGCCGCGACAATGGCTGGAAACGGCTTTGCGAAATAGGCCAGCACTTCCGCATGCGGTGCGCCCAGTATCGGGCCAAAGGTGAAAACAAACAGCGGAATGAGGATCAAAAGAGCCACGGACGACACTGTCATCGCCCAGAAATGGGCTGTCCCGCTTTTGGCCGAGCCCATGCCAGCGGCGCGCTTGCGGTCAGTTAGATAACGCATATCCACTCTCCTCAGATCACGATGACGGTCAGGATCGTGAGCACGACCGACCCGCCGATGACGGCATAGCCAAGCTTGTAGGCACTATCGAGATCCAGCCCGACGGCATTGTCCCAGATCAGGTGCCGCACGCCGGCCAGCGTGTGATACCACAGCCCCCAGAGCGACAGGAACATCACGAGGTCCCCGAACCAGCTTGTGATAAAGCCGTCAGCCGTCGCGAAAGCCTCGGGCGAGGTCGAGGCCGCCAGAAACCACCAGACGATCAGCAGCGCCGCCAGCAACATCGCGTTGCCGGTGATCCGCGTCAGGATCGAGGTGATCGAGGTCAGTTGCGGGCGATAGATCGACAGGTGCGGCGAAAGCGGGCGATTGCCCCGGTTCACATCAGCCATATGTCCCTTCCTTCTTGGGTTGCGAAGGAAACCGTGCGTCCAACACGCACATCGGAAGGTTCCTTCGATGCCTTTGCGGCCTTGATACTCTTTTTAGCGGTTCTGTCACGCGAGCAAAGCCCCGTAATGCAGAAAAAACTGCGCGAAGTGTCACAAGTGCGGGTTTTGTGATCACAAGCTGTTTTCCTGTGATCACAAAAAACGGCTTTTGCGCGCAAATCCGGGAATCACGCCGTGACCGCACGGCGAATTTCAACGCATCGCGCCGGAACTGGCGCAACCTGTCTGTAATCCTTCGGATTTCACTCCCTGAAATTGTGATCACAAAGGCATGAGCGCCCAGTAATCCAGATCCAGAAGAACGTGTGGCTGGTATTTTCCGTCGTCGCTTTTCAGCCGGAAGGCACCCGCCGCATTGTTCGCCACCAGTCGCAACCGGATCGCACCGACGCCGGGCACCCCGGTCTCGGCCTTGTCCAGCACCTCGGACCACGCGCGGATCGTATCGCCGCTGAAACAGGGGTTCGCATGCGCGCCCGCGTTCAGGCCCACGATCAGCTGTGCATTGGCCAAGCCGTTGAACGACAACGCCCGTGCCATGCTGATCACATGGCCGCCATAGATCAGGCGGCGTCCGTCGGCGCGCTGGGTGGCGTCGAAATGCACCTTGGCGGTGTTCTGCCACAGGCGGGTGGCAATCATATGCTCCGCCTCCTCGATGGTGACACCGTCGACATGGTCGATCGTCTCGCCGATCTCGTAGTCGCGCCAACGATGCGGCTCGCCGGACAGGGTGAAATCGTAATTGGTGAAATCCAGCCCCTCCGGCACAACCAGCTGGTCGGGCGTCAGCGCCGGCGCCAGTGTCGGGAGCACCGTCTCTGGTGCTGGCGCATCGAAATCGTTTTTCCGCACCATCACCCAGCGCACATATTCCAGCACCACCTCGTCGCGCTGGTTCAGACCGCGTGTACGGACATAGACGACACCTGACTGACCGTTGGAATTCTGCTTCAACCCGATCACTTCGGACGTGGCACGGATCGTATCGCCGGCATAAACGGGCGTCAGCCAGCGCCCCTGCGCGTAACCCAGATTGGCAATCGCGTTCAGCGAAATGTCGGGAACGGTCTTGCCGAAAACAATATGAAAAGCCGCGATATCATCCAGCGGGCTTTGCGGCAGGCCACAGTTGCGCGCGAATTCATCCGATGATTGCAGCGCATGGCGCGCCGGATAAAGGGCATGATACAGCGCCCGCTCGCCGCCCGACACGGTCCGCGGCACAGCATGCTCGATCACTTGACCGATGCTGTAATCCTCGAAGAACCGCCCGGCGCTCGTCTTGATCGGGACGACATGGAATGGCGACTGATGCATCATTGCTCTCCCAGCTTCATGTCGGGCGCGTAGGTTTTGCCCTCGACGTCCTTGGTTACGGCCTGCCCGCAACGCATCACCCCGTTAGCGGCATCGAATGCATAGGTCGGGCTGCCGTAAAGCTCCCAGCCCTTGTTCAGGGCCGCCGTCACCTTGTGGCAAAAGGCCGATGTGTCATCAGCGGTCAGCAAGCGGTAGAGTTTCATATGTGTTACCCCGGAAACGGCCAGACGCCCAGCCATGCGTGAATAGCAGTCATGACGGCGAAGAGAACAAGCGTGATGACGACAAGAAGGATATCCTTCTTGGGTTCACCGGGTTCCGGACGCACCCAAGGCTCGGAGCGGTTGATCATGATCACCGAGCCAACAGCCCATGCCAGCAACCCGCCAAACAAAATAATCGCGGCCAGATGCCCATTCACCAACAGGTGCGCCACGGCCCAGATCTTCACTGCCGTCAGCTGCGGATGCCGCAGTTTACCACGTAAACGCCCCGTGGTCGCGCTCATCCCGTAGACAAAGACGGCGACCAGCATCATCAGGTTGTTCAGATGCACAGTCCAGCTTGGCGGTGACCAGACAGGGATATAGTCGGCGCTGCGGTAGCCGAAGATCATCATCAGCAGGCTGACCACAATGGCCACGGCCACCAATCCCTTGCCCTTGTTGCCCAACGCGGCGCGCCTTTCGGGAGCGAAACGCTTGAAATAATGGGCCAAGGCCCAGAGTAGGACACCGAGGGTTAACAGGATCATTGGCGACGCTCCGCTCAGAGGGATGCGATGGCTGATGCCATGGCGAGAACTTTCTTGGCCGTATCTACGTGCAGATTCTCGACGATTTTACCATCCACAACCGCAACACCCTGACCTGTTGCCTCCACTTCCTCGAAAGCGGCGATCTGACGGCGGGCCAGATCGATCTCGGCTTCCGAGGGCGCGAACACCGCGTTGGTCACTTCGACCTGGGCCGGATGGATCAATGTTTTGCCGTCGAAACCCAGATCGCGGCCCTGTTCGCATTCGTCGCGCAGCCCGTCGTTGTCCAGATACTGGTTATAGACGCCGTCAATCGCGATCACACCCTCGGCCCGCGCGGCCATCAGGATCGTCTGCAACGCCATTTGCAGCGGGAGGCGGTCTGCGCGGTAACGACAGTTCAGCTCTTTCGCCAGATCGTTGGTCCCCGCGACAAAGCCTGTCAGTTGCGGATGGGCGGCAATTTCTGCCGCGTTCAGAATACCGTGTGGCGTCTCCACCATCGCCCAGATCGGCGTGCCGTTGCCCAGCAGGTCAGACAATGCTTGCACATCGGCGGCAGAATTCACCTTCGGCAGCAGAAAGACGTCTGCGCCCGCATCGCGCAGCGCGTCCACATCACCCGCACCCCATTCCGTATCCAGCGCGTTGATGCGGATGATCCGCACCTTGTTGCGGTAGCCTCCAAGCGCGAGCGCCTGCGCCAGCGTGGCGCGCGCGTCGACCTTGGCATCGGGTGTCACGGCATCTTCCAGATCAAAGATGATCGCGTCGACAGGCAGATCGCGTGCCTTCTCAAGCGCCCGCTCCTTGGAGCCGGGAATATAGAGAACCGAGCGATAGGGGCGGATATCCATGCGATTTGACTTTCCAGTAATTATCTTGCGCAGGGATGCCATTTTTTGGTGGAAACCTTCAAGCCCCTTCGTGCCGCAATGCAGAAAAAAGCGTATCCCACTGTATGCACCCCCGTCGGGCGCGGCGTTAACCAGACCTAAACCCTCATCGGTCAGGCTCGGGATCTCACGATCATCGGGCGTCTCACGATCAAGGAGGGTGATGACATGGCACTGGAGAAAACGATACTGACGGTTGGCGTGATCTTGTTGACCTTGTCGCTTGCCGCGATTGCACCAGCGGCGCAGGCGCAAGATACAAGCCATTGCGCCCCGCGGGAGCGGGTGATCGACAGGCTGGCCAGCAGTTATGGTGAAACCCGCCGCGCGATGGGTCTGGGCGCGAACAATGCGGTGATCGAAGTCTTCGCCAGCACCGACAGCGGCAGTTGGACGATCACAGTGACTCTGCCAAGCGGGATGACATGCCTGGTCGCCAGCGGGCACGCCTACGAGGCAATGGGCGATGTCCTCGCCGCACCCGGAAAGGACGTGTGAGCGCGCGCTGCGCGCGAAGAATCGTGGCGCTGCATGGGAAAAATGCATCAGGCCGACACCAAAGGTGTGGAAAAGAGAGGATTGCGCGGCACCATGATGATGGCTGACTTTCAGGTCATGCTCACGGCTTTGTGCAGGAAAACCGCGCAACGTCACATATTTAGCGCGATCTGGCCGCAAAGACTGATCCGGCTTGGCGGTACGCCGCAATGCGGCACCCTTGCGCGACGACGCAGAAGGGACTACGCCATGCGGCAAATTCAACCAAGCGGAGACAGTTCCAATGGCCAGACCCAAGATTGCCCTTATCGGCGCCGGACAGATCGGGGGCACGCTTGCCCACCTCGCCGCGCTGAAGGAATTGGGCGATATCGTCCTGTTCGACATTTCAGAGGGCACCCCCGAAGGCAAAGCGCTGGATATCGCTGAATCCGGTCCTTCCGAGGGATTTGACGCGGCGCTGCGCGGCACACAATCCTATGCCGATATTGCGGGCGCCGACGTCTGCATCGTGACCGCCGGTGTGCCCCGCAAGCCGGGGATGAGCCGTGACGATCTGCTGGGCATCAACCTCAAGGTGATGAAATCGGTCGGCGAAGGCATTGCCAAACACGCCCCCGACGCATTTGTGATCTGCATCACCAACCCGCTGGATGCGATGGTCTGGGCGCTGCGCGAGTTCTCGGGCCTGCCGCATCACAAGGTCTGCGGCATGGCCGGTGTGCTCGACAGCGCCCGCTTCCGCCACTTCCTGAGCCTCGAATTCGGCGTCTCCATGCGCGATGTCACAGCCTTCGTGCTGGGCGGCCATGGCGATACGATGGTGCCGCTGGTGCGCTACTCCACCGTCGCGGGCATCCCGCTGCCTGATCTGGTCAAGATGGGCTGGACCACGCAGGATAAACTCGACGCGATCGTGCAGCGCACCCGTGATGGCGGTGCGGAAATTGTCGGCCTGCTGAAAACCGGTTCGGCCTTCTATGCGCCTGCCACCTCGGCAATCGAAATGGCCGAAGCCTATCTGAAAGACCAGAAGCGTGTCCTGCCCGTCGCGGCCTATGTTGACGGCGCTTACGGGCTGAAAGGCTTCTATGTCGGCGTGCCCACTGTGATCGGCGCCGGCGGCGTCGAGAAGGTCGTGGATATCACCATGAACAAGGATGAGCAGGCGATGTTCGACAAATCGGTCGATGCCGTCAAAGGTCTGGTTGCTGCGTGCAAAGAGATTGATCCCTCTCTGGCGTGAGGCGCTCAAAGCAGGGGTTTCGCCAAAGTCACCCCACGCATATCCTTTCAGGGTCGGCTACGCGCCGGCCCTGATTCTTTTTCAGCCCTGCAAAATTACATTAAAATCGCGACTTGCCGTTTTGTGATCACAGATTTTCTGCGTGTGATCACAAATGCGCAAATTCGTGCTCAAAACCCCTGAAAGCGCAGAAAACCGTTTATTCTCACTGCAACTTTGTGTCACACCCCGCCTTGAATGCAGCAAGACGGGACAATTTCATGAACATTCATGAGTATCAGGCGAAGGCCCTCCTTCGCACCTACGGCGCCCCGGTCTCGGACGGACGTGTCGTCTTCCGGGCCGAAGAAGCCAAAACCGCGGCGGGCGAGATGGATGGCCCACTCTGGGTCGTGAAGGCGCAGATCCATGCGGGCGGGCGCGGCAAGGGCAAGTTCAAGGAAGCCGATGCCGGTGAAAAGGGCGGTGTCCGTCTTGCCAAATCGGTGGAAGAGGCTGCCGAGGAAGCCAAGAAGATGCTGGGCCGCACATTGGTCACGCACCAGACCGGCCCTGCGGGGAAGCAAGTCAACCGCATCTATATCGAAGACGGTTCCGGCATTACGACCGAGCTTTATCTCGCCCTTCTGGTGGATCGCCAGACCAGCCGCATCTCCTTTGTCTGCTCCACCGAGGGTGGCATGGATATCGAGGAAGTGGCCGAGCATACGCCCGAGAAAATCCTGTCCTTCAGCGTCGATCCGGCCTCCGGCTATCAGGGCTTCCACGGTCGCCGCATCGCCTTTTCGCTGGGACTGGAAGGCGCGCAGGTCAAGCAGTGTGTCAACCTGATGGGCATTCTCTACAAAGCCTTCGTCGAGAAGGATATGGAGATGCTGGAGATCAACCCGCTGATCGTGACCGACAAGGGCGACCTGAAGGTGCTCGATGCCAAAGTGTCCTTTGATGGTAACGCCGTCTATCGCCATTCCGACATTGCCGCCCTGCGCGACGAAACCGAAGAAGATCCCAAGGAACTGGCGGCCTCCAAGTTCGACCTCAACTACATCGCGCTCGATGGCGAGATCGGCTGCATGGTCAACGGCGCCGGTCTGGCGATGGCAACCATGGACCTGATCAAACTGCATGGCGGTTTCCCGGCAAACTTCCTTGATGTTGGTGGTGGTACAA
>JAGXGW010000014.1 GCA_024636555.1 Paracoccaceae bacterium
ACTGACCTGCCCCCCGGAAGTTCCCTCAAACTGATGTAGAGTCTGCCGAACCTTTGAAGGAGCAGACGACATGAGGAAAAGCCGTTTCACCGAAGCGCAGATCATCGGAATGATCAAAGAACAAGAAGCTGGCATGGCCACGGCAGAGGTCTGCCGCAAGCACGGTCTCAGCCCGGCCTCATTTTACAAGCTGAAGGCCAAGTATGGCGGCATGGAATTGTCGGATGCCCGTCGGCTCAAACAACTTGAGGACGAGAACACGAAGCTGAAGCGTTTGCTGGCGGATACGATGCTGGACAATGTGGTGCTAAAGGACTTGCTGGGAAAACTCTGACGACACCGATGCAGCGGCGGGACGCAGCGCTCAAGGCGATGCGGGATCACCAAATCTCGCAACGCCGGGCCTGCGCTCTGATCGGTGTCGATCCGAAGACTGTGCGACGGGAGCGCCCACCTGACAGTCCGGACATCCGCAAAGCAATGAATGAGATTGCTTCGAGCCGACGCCGGTTTGGATATCGGCGTATCGGCATCCTGCTTGAGCGCAAGGGTATGATCATGAATGCAAAGAAGCTTTACCGCATCTACCGTGAAGAGGGGCTGTCCGTCCGGCGGCGACGGGGCCGCAAGCGGGCGCGTGGCAGCCGAACACCCATGCCTACAGCCCTGCGCCCAAACCAGCGCTGGTCGATGGATTTCGTGTCCGACACATTTGGTGCATCGCGCAAATTCCGCATTCTTGCGGTGAATGATGATTGCTGCCGCGAAAACCTGTGCCTGATTGCCGATACCAGCCTGTCGGGCGCGCGCGTAGCCCGTGAACTGGATGCGCTGGTGCGCCTCTATGGAAAGCCAGAGAGAATTGTCAGTGACAACGGAACAGAGTTCACCAGTGCCGCCATTCTGAAATGGGCGCAGAAGAACGACGTGCAGTGGCATTACATCGATCCGGGAAAGCCGCAGCAGAATGGCTACATCGAGTCATTCAATGGCAGCCTGCGCGACGAATGCCTGAATGAAGAGATATTCGACAGCCTGGACGATGCACGGCGAAAACTGGGCCTGTGGCGCTATGATTACAATCACGTCAGGCCACACTCATCGCTGGGCAACAAAACACCCGCTGAAGCGCGCCGAGCGCTTGAGCTATCTGATGGCTCCACGCACGGCGCGCTTGCCCAGAACGACAGACCCGACTACCAATCTCAAACCCGCAGACTCTCGTTATGATCGAGGGACCCAAGGGGGGCAGGTCAGCGCGCAATTCGAAAACCAGCGGCGAGAGCACCAGAAACTGCCCCGATCCGGCAAAAGTCCAGGCGTTGCGGGCGATGGCCAGCGACAGCAGTCGCGCGGATAACCGCCACGGCAGTATCTTCAGCAGCAGTTGCGCGGCCTTCGGGATGCGATGCGCGAGGATATACTCGGCCGTCGCCAGCCCCGCCTGCCAGCCAAGGTCGGCCGCCAGATCGGGCAGATCGCGGCGCAGTGCCTGATGCAGGCGGATCACCGGCACTTCGGGGATCATGCCTAAGCCGTCGGGCAGCGCATCAAGACCGGCACATGCGAGCAGCGTTTGCCGCCACACGGTGCCGCCTGCGCGGTCCAGTAGCGGGACCAGTTGCAGCACGGCATTCGGCCCGATCATGCCGGAGGTTTGCCCCGCACCCATCGGTTCAGACATCTTCCATCTGCTGTTTGCCACCACCGCAGGCTTTCACCTCGGCCCCGTTAGGCATCCTGAACGCTTTGGACCGCTCTACCGCACGCTCCTTGCCTTGCGCGCGCACGGCCTCGCGCCGTTCCGCTGCGCGGGCGGCCTTGTCGGCGCTGGCCTCCCAATCCTCCATCTGCGCTTCGGCGATGGTGCGGGTCTCATCAAAATGGAAATCGAGGTTGTTCTTGGATTGCGGGCCGGTATAGCCGACCTTGCCCAGATCGTAGAAGGTGCGCGCAAAGCCGGCCTTCATAAAGGCCTTGAGGCATCCCAGCAAATAGCGCCGCCGGAAACCAGTGCCGCGCCACGGATAGTGGAACAGCGCCTTTCGCATGTAGAAGCGGCGGTAGTTGTTCATCACGCCGTCCAGAAGTTCGCCCCGCGTCATCGCGGCGGGTTTCATGATCGGGGTGACGAAATTGTAGCGGCTGAAGTCGAACACCTCGACCTGATCTTTCAACTCCTGAAACAGCGGCGTGAAGGGCCACGGCGTATACATCGCCCAGTTGGCCAGATCGGGCTGCCAGTCCCATGCCATCTTATAGGTTTCGTTCAGGGTTTCCGGCGTCTCGTTATCCAGCCCGACGATGAACTGCGCCTCGACCAGAATGTCGGCCTCGCGCAGAAGGCGGATGGCGGTCTTGTTTTCCTCGACCTTGGTTTCCTTGTTGAAGATATCGAGCTTCATCTGCGCGGCGGCCTCGGTGCCAAGGCTGACATGGACCAGCCCCGCCTTGCGGTAGAAGCCCAGCAATTCACGGTCGCGGTAGATGTCGGTGACGCGGGTGTTGATGCCCCATTTGACCTTGTCCGGCAGGCCACGGTCGATCAGTTCCTGACAGAATTCGATGAATTTGCGACGGTTGATCGTGGGTTCCTCATCCGCAAGGATGAAAAAGCCGACCTTATGGTTCAGCACCAGATCCTCGATCTCGTCCACGACCTTTTTGGGGTCGCGTACGCGGTAGTCGCGCCAGAATTTCCATTGAGAGCAGAACGAGCAGGTGAACGGACAACCGCGCGCCATATTCGGGATGGCGACGCGGGTGTTGAGCGGGATGTATTTGTACTTCTCCCATTCCAGGATCGACCAGTCGGGGCTGATCCCGTCCAGATCCTTGACCGTGCTGGCCGCAGGAGTTGCCACGATCCGGTCACCTTCCGCGAAGGCGATGCCCTTGATCTTGTGACGATCCGCAGGCCAGCGCCCGTCCTGCACGGCCAGCATCAGTTCGGTCAGGATCTCCTCCCCCTCACCGCGCACGATCACATCCACCCAAGGTGCCTCGGCGATGACCTGTTTGTACATGAAGGTCGCATGCACCCCGCCCAGCATCCGCAACGCGTCGGGGCAATGCTCTTGCGCCAGTTTCAGCACATCCTCGGCGCGGTAGATCGAGGGGGTGATCGCGGTCACGCCGACCACATCGGGCTGGAGCGCGGCCATCTGCCGTCCCAGATCGGCATCGGCGATATCGTCGGTCATCGCGTCGATGAAATGAATATCGTCAAACCCCGCCTTGCGCAGGCTGCCTGTCAGATAGGCGACCCATGCGGGCGGCCATGTTCCGGCAATCTCGGCCCCGCCCGAGCGATAATTGGGGTGAACGAACAGAATACGCATGGCAGGCTCCCTGTGCTTTTCAGGAAATCTGACACACTAACTGTCAACTTTGATTGACGCAGATCAAGCCGCGAGGGCTTGGTCATCCATGCTCAGGTGGAAACGGCAGGCCTCCGCGCCCGTCGCCATGCAGCTTGTCTCGACGCAGCGCAGCCGGTTATGGGCCATCCGGCGGAACGTGTGCTGGAACAGTTCCTCATGCCAGACGCAGATCGGCAGATCGCTGGTCTCGCCACGGATCAAAGGGTTATCGACCAATTGAAACTCGTTGGTGCCAAGCACTGTGAATTTGCCCGAGCCGCCGAATGTCCATGCATTCTGAATGGCATTGCGCCCCAGCATCCACACGGCCATGCCCCAAGGCATGCCCGACAGCAGCAATCTGGCGCG
Organism: Paracoccaceae bacterium; assembly: GCA_024636555.1. Lineage (GTDB taxonomy): Bacteria > Pseudomonadota > Alphaproteobacteria > Rhodobacterales > Rhodobacteraceae > Seohaeicola. The sequence continues at coordinate 3,732 of JAGXGW010000014.1, forward strand.
CGCGGGAATACGGTGCAGCATCAGCCATTCAACCGCGTCGCGTGCGGCCTCGCGCTGGATCGCCTCGGCCATTTCGGGGAATTCACGCCGCAGGGACTGATGCACGACGGCAACCTGCCTCTCGCGAACAGGTTCTCCCGGTTCGGGCAGATAGGTAAAGCGCGCCTCGTCCATCAGGCGGGCCGCAGCAGTTTGACCCAGCGAGCGCTCGACCGCAGCGATCAGCGGCAGGACCGTCTGCGAGCCCATCATGCCCTTGCGCCGTGGCTGACGCAGCAGCCCTGCTGTAGGGGCCGTCATGTCCGCACCGTCCGGTTCTGGCAATCCTGCCGCGTCATACGCTATCCTTTTGCATTTCCGCCCGGGCCGGGCAGAAAGCCTCCGATTCAAGGCGTCATAGCCGTAAAAAGGAAAAACTGGCGTCGCAACGCCTACTTTGACCCAAACTTGTCAACCAAACTGGACATGGGGATGCGGCGTGCCGGAAACAAGGGGGAAAAACCACCGCTGCAGGAACAAAGCTGTCACGGCCAAACAGGGCTTGCACCGCATCCCGGGATGTCTATAACCCACGAGAATTTGCGCGCAGGACTGCCCTGCAGCGCCATACTGCCGCGCGGCCATTGCCATCGCCACAAGCCGCGCCACAAGGGGACCGACATGCCAAAAAGAACCGATATCTCATCTATCATGATCATCGGAGCCGGTCCCATTGTCATCGGGCAGGCCTGCGAATTCGACTATTCCGGCGCACAGGCCTGCAAGGCCCTGCGCGAGGAAGGTTACCGCGTCATCCTCGTCAATTCCAACCCCGCAACGATCATGACAGATCCGGGACTGGCCGATGCCACCTATATCGAGCCGATCACGCCTGAGGTTGTCGCAAAGATCATCGAGAAAGAGCGCCCCGATGCGCTGCTGCCCACGATGGGCGGGCAGACCGGGCTGAACACCTCGTTGGCCTTGGCCGATATGGGCGTGCTGGACAAATTCGGAGTGGAGTTGATCGGCGCCAACCGCCAGGCCATTGAGATGGCTGAAGATCGCAAGCTGTTCCGCGAGGCAATGGACCGGATCGGGCTGGAAAATCCAAAGGCGACGATCGTGGCCGCACCGAAGAAAGAGAACGGAAAATACGATATCGCCGCCGGTGTGAAAGAGGCGCTTGAGGCACTGGAAGATATCGGCCTGCCCGCCATCATCCGCCCTGCCTTCACCCTTGGCGGTACCGGCGGCGGCGTCGCCTATAACCGCGACGATTACGAATATTACTGCCGCTCCGGGCTGGAAGCGTCACCCATGGCGCAGATTCTGGTGGATGAATCGCTACTGGGCTGGAAAGAATTCGAGATGGAGGTCGTGCGCGACCGTGCCGATAACGCCATCATCGTCTGTTCCATCGAAAACGTCGATCCGATGGGCGTGCATACGGGCGATTCGATCACTGTCGCCCCTGCCCTGACGCTGACCGACAAGGAATACCAGATCATGCGCAACGGCTCCATCGCCGTGCTGCGCGAGATCGGCGTGGAGACGGGCGGATCGAACGTGCAATGGGCGATCAACCCGGCTGATGGCCGGATGGTCGTGATCGAGATGAACCCGCGCGTGTCGCGTTCATCCGCGCTTGCGTCCAAGGCGACCGGTTTCCCGATTGCCAAGATCGCTGCAAAACTGGCCGTAGGCTATACGCTGGACGAGTTGGACAACGATATCACCAAGGTGACGCCCGCGAGTTTCGAGCCGACCATCGACTATGTCGTGACCAAGATCCCGCGCTTTGCCTTCGAGAAATTCCCCGGTTCGCAGCCAAACCTGACCACGGCGATGAAATCCGTGGGCGAGGCGATGGCGATTGGCCGCACGATCCACGAATCGCTGCAAAAGGCGCTGGCGTCGATGGAAACCGGCCTGACCGGTTTTGACGAGGTCGAGATCGAGAGCGCGCCCGAGAAATCCGCCGTGATCAAGGCCCTCTCCAAGGCCACGCCCGACCGGATGCGGACCATCGCGCAGGCGATGCGGCACGGGCTGAGCGATGATGATATCCACGCCACCACGATGTTCGATCCGTGGTTCCTCGCCCGTATCCGCGAGATCGTCGAGGCCGAGGATGTCGTGCGCCGCGAAGGTCTGCCGGTGACGGAATACGGGCTGCGCAAGCTCAAGATGATGGGCTTCACCGATGCGCGTCTGGCCAATCTGACCGGCCGGACCGAGGCGAACGTGCGCCGTGCGCGCCAGAACCTTGGTGTGACTGCCGTGTTCAAGCGGATCGACACCTGCGGCGCGGAATTCGAGGCGCAGACGCCTTATATGTATTCCACCTACGAGGCCCCCGCGATGGGCGATGTGGAGTGCGAGGCACGCCCGTCAGATCGCAAGAAAGTGGTCATTCTGGGCGGCGGTCCCAACCGGATCGGTCAGGGGATCGAGTTCGATTATTGCTGCTGTCACGCCTGTTTCGCTTTGTCGGACGTTGGTTACGAGACGATCATGATCAACTGCAACCCAGAGACGGTCTCGACCGATTACGACACCTCGGACCGGCTTTATTTCGAGCCGCTGACATTCGAGCATGTGATGGAAATCCTGCGGGTCGAGCAGCAAAACGGCACTTTGCATGGCGTGATCGTGCAATTCGGCGGGCAGACCCCGCTGAAGCTGGCCAATGCGCTCTACGAGGAAGGCATCCCGATCCTTGGCACCACGCCGGACGCGATTGATCTGGCCGAAGACCGCGAGCGGTTCCAGCAGCTTGTCCAGCGCCTGGGGCTCAAGCAGCCGCGCAACGGCATTGCATCCACCGATGCGCAGGCGCTGGCGATTGCCGAGGATATCGGCTTCCCGCTGGTGATCCGTCCGTCCTATGTGCTGGGTGGCCGCGCGATGGAGATTGTGCGCGATATGGCGCATCTGGAGCGCTATATCCGCGAGGCTGTGGTTGTCTCGGGCGACAGCCCTGTCCTGCTGGACAGCTATCTGTCCGGTGCCGTGGAAATGGATGTTGACGCGCTGTGCGATGGCAAGACCGTGCATGTCGCGGGCCTGATGCAGCATATCGAGGAAGCGGGCGTGCATTCCGGCGACAGCGCCTGTTCGCTGCCGCCCTATTCGCTGCCGCAGCACATCATCGACGAGGTTCACAAGCAGACCGAAGCATTGGCGCTGGCGCTGGGTGTCGTTGGCCTGATGAACGTGCAATTCGCGGTCAAGGATGACGAGGTTTACCTGATCGAGGTGAACCCGCGTGCGTCGCGCACCGTGCCTTTCGTGGCGAAAGCGACAGACAGCGCGATTGCCTCCATCGCTGCGCGTCTGATGGCGGGCGAGCCGATGTCGAACTTCCCGCATCGCGGGCCGTATCCCAAGGATGCCAAGCCCGGCACATTGCCGATGGCCGATCCGCTGACACTGGCCGATCCGGCGATGCCGTGGTTCTCGGTCAAGGAAGCGGTGCTGCCGTTTGCGCGTTTTCCCGGTGTCGATACGATTCTCGGCCCCGAGATGCGCTCCACCGGCGAGGTGATGGGCTGGGACGTGTCCTTCCCGCTGGCCTTCCTCAAGGCGCAGCTCGGCGCGGGCGTGGACCTGCCCCGCGAGGGCAAGGTTTTCATCTCGATCCGCGATTCGGACAAGACCGCCGATATGATCGAGGCGGCGCAGATCGTGACGGCACTTGGCCTTGATATCGTGGCAACCAAGGGGACGGCGGCATGGCTGACGGAAAACGGTGTCACCTGCGAGACCGTCAACAAGGTCTATGAAGGACGCCCCAACATTGTCGACATGCTCAAGGACGGGGGTGTCACCTTGGTGATGAATACCACCGAGGGCGCTCAGGCCGTGGAAGACAGCCGCGAGATCCGCAAAGTGGCGCTTTATGACAAGATCCCTTATTTTACAACCGCGGCGGGCAGCCATGCAGCAGCGCTCGCGATGCGCGCGCGCGAGGAGGGTGACTTTACCGTAATGCCGCTACAGGGGTGATGCGGGATACATCCGAAAGAAACCGTAAACAGAGCTTAAAAATAGCCCTTTAAGACTGCCGGTTTTCCAAGATGTAAAAAATCTATCGCGAATTATCCTTCATCGCAGATGCATTTTTTTGTTCTCGTTTCCTCTACCAAAGGTTATACGATTGGCCTACTGCACATCGTTGCAGACCGTAGCGAGTGGCCTGATTCTCCATCGGGTTCAGGTTGGCCCGTCGTGTTCTTATCCTTGGAGGGGATAAGGCCGGTTTACCGGCAGCAGCGCGGCGGGTTTGTAACGCGCTTTCTTCCGGAAATCGGCACATCTTGACCCGCAGGCCGCCAACAGCGGTCTTGGCTTATTGGGTGCTTGTCTTTCGCGCCCTTGGCAGACTAGATCTGCTGCCATGGCCAAGCTTTATTTTCATTTCTCAACCATGAACGCCGGCAAATCGACGGTGCTCCTGCAAGCCTCGCACAACTATCGCGAGCGCGGGATGCAGACCTATCTGCTCACTGCAAAGGTCGACGGGCGCGCAGGGCCTGGCCGCGTCGCCTCGCGCATCGGCATTGGCGAACAGGCCGATACATTCGCGCCCGGTGACGATCTGTTTCACCGCGTGCAGGAGCGGCTTGCACAAGCTCCACCGGCCTGCATCTTTATCGACGAGGCGCAGTTTCTGGAGCCTGCACAGGTCTGGGATCTGGCGCGCGTGGTGGATGATCTGGGCGTACCGGTGATGTGCTACGGCCTGCGGGTGGATTTCCGGGGCGAATTGTTCCCCGGCTCGGCCACGCTCTTGGCACTGGCGGACGAGTTGCGCGAGGTTCGCACGATCTGCCATTGCGGGCGCAAGGCAACGATGGTGGTTCGCAAAGATGCAAACGGGCGCGCACTACGCGATGGCGCGCAGGTGCAGATCGGCGGGAACGAGACCTATGTCAGCCTGTGCCGCAGGCATTGGCGCGAGGCTGTGGGCGATCGGCCAAACAGTTGATTCGCGTGACACTATCGTTACCATCTGGCGCAACGTCGCAAAACTTTGTCCGAGGAAGAAGAAGACCGCCTGCAAAGCACCGTCGACGGTATGCAGGCGCATCTGCGGCACCTGGCAGACCATGCCGACCTATCCACGATGCAGGGCCGCGAAACAGTGATCGACGCTGTCGCAGAGATACCAACCGTCGGCCTTCTCTCTGCAGCTGATCGGGAGGCTGGCAAGACGACCGTTCCGCTGACCCATTGGGTCCTGTTTGACGACTACAGACTGCTCTACGCGGCACAGGCCCGCCGCCTTTACGCCGATCAGGCCCACCTGCTGCCCGAGGCGTTGCGCCGGACACTGGAACCCCTCTGGCAGGCCGAAGCCGCGCTGATCTGGATCTTCGCGGGCACCACTGACAAGATCGACCCGCCTTTCGCCCAAGACAATGCGCGCCTGATCGACATGCCTTCCTCGCGCCTAACGGGCCTGACCTTTGGCGATCTGTCGCGCTGGTGCGTCACGATCACGCCAGAGGCTTTGGGCACAAGGCAGTTTGACCAGGCTGACGCCCAGTCACCCCATGGCAGCTTTTGACCTGTTCAAACCCGTTTGATCAGCACTGACCCGACAGAATAGCCTGCGCCGAAGGAACAGATCAGCCCCAGATCACCGGATTTCAGATCGTCGGAATGCTTGGCAAAGGCGATGATGGACCCTGCCGAGGATGTATTGGCATAATCCTGCAGGATATTCGGCTGCTCGCCCGCTTCCGGTTCGCGGCCCAGCACCTTGCGGCCGATAAAGTCATTCATCGACTTGTTGGCCTGATGCAACCACAGACGGCGTAGCTGATCGGATGTAACGCCCTCTGCCTCCAGATGGGCAAGGATATGTTCGGACACCATAGGCACCACTTCCTTGAACACCTTGCGCCCGTTCTGCATGAACTGCATGTCGCGCCTGTCTGCCGTGCCATCCGGGCGCGAGCGGCGCAAAAAGCCGTTATTATTGCGTATATTGTTCGAAAACTGGGTGGCACAACGTGTGGACAGCACCTTGAAATACCCGTCTTTGGCATCTTCCTCACGCTCGATCACCGTCGCCGTGCAGACATCGCCAAAGATGAAGTGGCAATCGCGGTCGCGCCATTCCAGATGGCCTGAACAGATTTCGGGGTTCACCACGATCGCACGGCGCGCCGATCCTGCGCGCACCATGTCCGAGGCCGCCTGTATCCCGAACGTCGCCGAAGAGCAGGCCACGTTCATATCGAAGGCAAAGCCGCCCGCGCCCAGAAGCTGCTGGATTTCCACGGCAATCGCGGGATAGGCGCGCTCCATATTGCTGGCAGCACAAATCACCAGATCGACGTCAGCCCCCGTCAGCCCCGCCATATCGAGAGCCTTGGTACATGCGTCCAGCGCCATTTCCGCCATCACACCCGGCTCGTCATCGTCGCGCTGGCGCAACAGCGGATGCATCACGGCGGGGTCCAGCACGCCGGACTTGTCCAGCACATAGCGCTGTTCGATGCCGGAGGCCTTGAAGATGAACTCGGACGAGGAATGATCCTTCGCCATGACGGTGCCTGCCGCGATCTCGTCGGCATGTTCCGCATTGTAGCGGTCGGCATAGGCGTTGAAGGCCACAACCAGCTCGTCATTGGTGATAACCTGCGACGGGGTAAAAACCCCTGTGCCGCTGATGACTGGCTGATACATGGTGCGTCCCTTCACAAATGGTGACCCAAATCATCCCAGCGCACCGCCAAGGTCAAGCCCTCATGCCACGGCATGCCAAAGGCGTGACCGGCGTTGAGCCGCCTTCAGAGCAGGTTGGGCGGTGGCTGCCCGGCGAAATGCGCGGCCAGATTGTCCAGCACCAGGCGCCCCATCGCCTCGCGCACTTCCAGCGTCGAGGTGCCCAGATGCGGCAGCAGGGTCACATTGTCGAGCTGTCGCAGGGCAAGCGGCACCTGCGGCTCGAACTCATAGACATCCAGACCGGCGCCCCCGATCCGGCGCGCCTGAAGCGCGGCGATCAGCGCCGCCTCGTCCACCACATCGCCGCGCGCGATATTGACCAGATGGGCATGTGGCTGCATCGCGGCCAGCACCTCGGTATTGACCAGATGATGCGTCTCGGCCCCGCCCGGCGTGGCGATCACAAGGATATCCACGGCGGCGGCCAATGCGTTCAGGTTGTCCATCTGCCGCGCAGGAAAATCGACCTCTTTGGCAGAGCGGTTGAAGAACAGCACCTCCATGCCAAAACCGAAATGGCAGCGCCGCGCGATGGCTTGCCCGATCCGGCCCATGCCGACGATGCCCACGGTCTTGGCCGTAACATGCAGGCCCAGCATCTGGGTGGGGTGCCAGCCCTCCCACGCGCCGGACCGCACCAGCCTCTCGCCCTCTGCGGCGCGCCGCGCGCTCATCAGGATCAGCGTCATCGCGGTATCGGCGGTGGCATCGGTCACTGCGCCGGGTGTGTTGGTGACCTTGACCCCGTGGGCGCGCGCCGCCTCTACATCGATGTGGTTGATGCCGACACCGAAATTCGCAAGGATCTTGCAGCGGGGGCGGCCGAATTCAGCAAAGATATCAGCCGAGAACTGGTCACCTAGCGACGGCATGATCCCGTCATAGACAGCCAGACCGGAGCGCATCTCGGCAGGTGTCATCGGCGTGGTCTTGTCGCGCAGTTCCACATCGAACATCTCATAGGCAGCATTCAGAATGCTGTCCGGCAGACGGCGGCTGATCAGAACCTTGGGCATCAGTGCATCCTCTCGCCGGGTGGAACATCCAGATCGGGCGACAGCAGAACAATCGCGCCCTGCGCGTCCGACACACCCAGAACCAGCACCTCGGACATGAATTTACCGATCTGGCGGGGCGGGAAATTGACCACGGCCATCACCTGCTTGCCGATCAGACCCTCCGGCGCATAATGCGTGGTGATCTGGGCGGAGGTCTTTTTCTCGCCGATCTCAGGCCCGAAATCGATCCAGAGCTTGATCGCGGGCTTGCGCGCCTCGGGAAACGGCTCGGCGCGGGTGACGCGGCCGGTACGGATATCGACCTTCATGAAGTCGTCAAAGGTAATCTCAGTCACGCGAAAGCTCCTTGGATCGTTCTGTCGCGGCCTTGACCGCACGCGCCAACAGCGCGGGAAAGCCGGTTTCCGGCTCCATCAACACTTCCAGCGCGGCCTGTGTGGTGCCGTTGGGGCTGGTGACGTTGATCCGCAACTGCGTTGGCGTCTCGTCTGCCGCCTCGGCCAGCGCCCCTGCCCCCGCCACCGTTGCGCGGGCGAGTTGCAAGGCCAGATCGGGGGCCAACCCCTGCGCCTCGCCTGCTGCGGCCATCGTCTCGATCAGGTGAAACACATAGGCCGGACCGGAGCCTGACAGGCCGGTGACAGCGTCCATCTGCGATTCCCGCTCCAGCCGGACCACTTGCCCCACGGCGGACAGCAGCGCCTCGGCCAGATCCATCTGCGCCGCGCCTGCGTGCTCGTTGCCGATGATCGCCGTGATACCGCGCCCGACAGCGGCAGGCGTGTTCGGCATGGCGCGGATGAGCGGCGTTTGCGCGCCCAGAACGTGGGCGAACCGCGCCAAGGGTGTGCCTGCGGCCACCGAGACGAACAGGGTCTCGCCATTGCCCATTGCGGCCAGCACCGGCAAGGCATCGCCCATCATCTGCGGCTTGACCGCGACGATCACGATGGCAGGCGCATCCGGCAAAGCGGTGTTGATCTGCACGCCGGTCTCGCGCAGCCAATCGGAAGGGTTGGGATCGATCACCCAGACCCCCTGCGGTGACAGTCCCCGGGCCAGCCAGCCCGACAGCATGGCAGACCCCATCTTTCCGCAGCCCAGAAGGACCAGCCCCCTGCGGCCAAGCTCTGTCATGTCCATAGGCTGTCCCCCTAGGCTGTTTTGCGTCGGGGGGCAGTGTTACGCGCGGCCGTAGGCCTCTGCAATGGCGACCTGAATGGCATCGGCCGGGGATTGCTCGCCCCAGACCACAAGCTGGAAGGCCGGGTAATAGCGTTCCGCGCTCATCACCGCCGCCGAGATCAGCGTGTCGATCTGCTCGGGGCTGGCCACCTGTTCGCCCGACAGGACAAGACCATACCGCCAGACCATCAGCTTTTGCGCCGCCCAGAAAGAGAACGCACCGGCCCAGCACTGATCGTTCACAAGGTTCAGCGCTTCATAAAGCTGCGGAAGCCGTGGCTCGGGAGGTTCCATCTCGAAGGTGCAGATCAGGCGCAGCGTCTCGTCATAGCTGGACCAAGCCAGCGTGATCGAATAGGTGCGCCACTGGCCCTCGACGGCCATGGCGATCTGGTCCTGACCGATCCGGTCGAAATCCCAATCGTGATACGCGGCGATATTCTCGACGATATCGATAGGGTGAATGTCATCCTCTAGGTAATGCTCGGATAGTGCCATGGCGCCACCTCTCTGCCAGTAGCAATGGCGCGCTTGTCCGCCCCAACTGCTAGGTGCCTGCTCAAAGGACGGAGGCTATTCCCCACGTCCCTACTAAATATGGTGGTATGGGGAGCTCGCCCTGTAAAGCAATATTTTGGGGATAACGACAATAAGCTGTGGATGAACATGCCAGAGCTACAGCATCGTGATCAAAGCGCAGGCAGCGCCGCGCCGCTGCGTCTTCTTGTTCCAGATATCCTTGCTCCGCCCCGGACGGGGACCCGCACTGAGAGGCGGGCACGGGTGCAAAAGAAAAACGCGCACCTCTTGCGAGGCGCGCGTGATCGTCATGAACCGCGATGGCGTGAGGGTTACTTGCCCTTCGTTTCCAGCGCGTCAAGCCGTGCCTTGAGCGCGGCATTCTCCTCGCGCGCCTTCTGCGCCATGGCGCGCACCGCGTCGAATTCCTCGCGGGTGACAAAGTCGCGGTCGGCAAGCCAGCGGTCGATCATCGACTTCATCGCCGTCTCCGCCTCGTCCTTGGCGCCCTGCGCCACACCCATCGCATTCGTCATCAGTTGTGATATGTCGTCCAGAATTTTGTTGCGCGTCTGCATTGCGGCTCTCCAGCGTTACCTTTACGCCCTATATGGGCCGCGTTTGGGCGGTTCACAAGGTTGACCATCCTTTAGACCCGAGGCAGACAGACGCAGATGCGCGCAATGATCCCCTTTCCCGAAATCTCGCCCGAGATTTTCTCGATCACCGTGTTCGGGTTCGAACTGGCCCTGCGCTGGTACGCGCTGGCCTATATCGCGGGGATCGTGCTCGCATGGCAGATCAGCCTTGCTGCGATCCGCCGCCCCGCCCTGTGGCGCGGCAACGTGCCGCCGATGACACGTGCGCAGATCGAGGATCTGCTGACATGGATCATCATCGGCATCATCGTCGGCGGGCGTCTGGGCTTTGTGCTGTTCTATCAGCCTGCCTATTATCTGGCCAATCCGGGGCAGATCCCGATGGTCTGGCAGGGTGGCATGGCCTTTCATGGCGGGTTTCTGGGGGTCGTCGTGGCGGCGTGGATCTTCACCGCCCGCCACAAGATCCCGCGCCTTGGCGCTGCCGATGCGATAGCACTTGGCGTGCCTGTGGGGCTGATGCTCGGACGACTGGCGAATTTCATCAATGGCGAGCTGTGGGGCCGCCCGACCGACATGCCGTGGGGCGTCGTCTTTCCGGGAGCAGCGGCGCAGGATTGTGCCGGTGTGATCGGTGTCTGCGCCCGCCATCCGTCGCAGCTTTATCAGGCCGGTCTTGAAGGCGCGCTGCTGTTGGCCGTGATGCTCTGGCTGGCCTTCCGGCGCGATGCGCTGAAAGTGCCGGGGCAGATCACCGGGGTGTTTCTGGCGGGTTACGGCGCGGCAAGGTTCATTGTGGAGTATTTCCGGCAGGCCGATCCGCAATTCATCACGCCCGACAATCCGATGGGGCACGCGATCCGGCTGGGCGAGGCGGGAATCACGATGGGGCAGGTTCTGTCCCTGCCGATGCTCGCCGCCGGAATCGTACTGATCGTGATGGCGCGACGGCGCGTGGCCGCCTTGCCTGCATGAGCGATCTCAAGCGGCATATCATGGCACGGATCGCAGCCGAGGGGCCGCTTACCGTAGCCGACTATATGACCGAATGCCTTTTGCATCCGACACTTGGCTACTACACGACCCGCGATCCCTTTGGTGCGGCGGGTGACTTCATCACCGCGCCAGAAATCAGCCAGATGTTCGGCGAGATGATCGGCCTTTGCCTCGCGCAGTCATGGCTGGATCAGGGCGCGCCATCGCCCTGTGTGCTGGCCGAGCTTGGTCCGGGACGCGGCACGTTAATGGCCGACATCCTGCGCGCCACACGCGGCCTGCCCGGCTTTCACGAGGCCGTTGAGGTCCATCTCGTGGAAGCCTCCCCCGCGTTGCGGGCGCGTCAGGCCGCCACGCTGGCTGGATTGTTCCCCGCTGACCGGATCACATGGCATGACCGGACCGAGAGCTTGCCGGAACTGTCACTGCTGCTGATCGCCAACGAGTTCTTTGACGCGATGCCCATTCGCCAGTTCATCCGCGACGGTGCCGGATGGAGCGAGAAACGCATCGGCATCAAGGACGGCGATCTGCAATTCGGACGCAGCGCGCCCAGCGCACAGGACAGGCTGGCGCATCGGCTGGCCGACACGTCCCAAGGTGATCTTGTCGAGACCTGCGCCGCCTTTGGCCCCATCATGCAGGCCATCGCCCAGCGGATCGCAGATCACGGCGGCGCGGCTCTGGTGGTCGATTACGGCGACTGGCGGTCCTTGGGAGATACGTTGCAGGCTCTGCGCGGGCACGCACCCTGCGATCCGCTGGACGCGCCGGGTGCCGCCGATCTGACCGCCCATGTGGATTTCGAAGCGCTGCTGACAGGCCTTGCTTGTGCGCACACCCGCGTCACGCCACAGGGCGTGTTTCTTGAACGGCTGGGCATCACCGCCCGGGCGCAGGCATTGGCGGCCAAACTGGACGGTGCGGCACTGGACAGCCATATCGCCGCACATCGCCGCTTGACGCATCCGCAGGAAATGGGAACTCTCTTCAAAGTGGTGGCGTTGTTCCCGCAAACGGGCAAACCGCCCCCCGGATTGGAGATCTGAGGCAAGTATGACGCTCGAGATCCTGACATCGGATGCGCTGACGCCACTCAGGCACGGGTTTTTCACCCGGCGCGGGGGGGCGTCCTCCGGCGTGTTTCAGGGGTTGAACTGCGGCCCCGGCTCCTCTGACCAATCCGAGATCGTCGCGATCAACCGTGCGCGGGTGGCGCAGGCGATGCAGACCGAGCCGGATCATCTGATCACGGTGCATCAGGTGCATTCCGCCGACGTTGCGCGTGTGACAGGCCCGCTGGCCGACAAACCCCGCGCCGATGCCATCGTGACGGCCACGCCTGGTCTGGCGCTGTCCGTGCTGACGGCGGATTGCCAACCAGTCCTGTTTGCCGACATTGAGGCAGGCGTCATAGGTGCGGCCCATGCCGGCTGGCGCGGCGCGCTGGACGGGGTGCTTGAGGCCACAATCGACGCGATGGAGGGGCTGGGGGCGAACCGTGCGGACATCCATGCCGTGATCGGCCCCACGATCAGCCAGCGCGCCTACGAAGTGGGGCCGGAATTTCTGGCGGAGTTTGTGTCGGACGATCCCGAGACAGCACGCTTTTTCGCACAGGGCACGGGTGACCGGATGTTGTTCGACCTGCCCGGCTTTGGTCTGCACCGCCTGCGCAGTGCTGGCGTCGGCCATGCGGAATGGACGCGCCACTGCACCTATGGAGATCCGGATCGATTCTTTTCTTACCGCCGCAGCACGCATGCAGGTGAGGCCGATTACGGGCGTATGATCTCGTCCATCCGGCTGTAATCGGGCAATATTACGGCATTGCACGTCAGGGTGGCGCGCAAAACTCTGAACAATCCCAAGAATTTTCTTCAGATTGTTTCCTCTCATACCATCAGCACGTTGATTTCATTACGTTTTAAAAATCCCCGCGTCCCGCGTTACTGAGAACTTGTCGCAACCTGATTCAAAACTGCTTTGGCGTCCTGAATGTCAAAACAATGCCGTATTGAGCGGAGATATTGTTTCCTGAGCTTTAGCAGACGCACCTTCGGGCAGAACAAGTCGAAAGAACGGAGAGACGAAGATGAAACAGAAACGCTGGATCAAATCGGTCCTTGAAACCGCAAAGAGCAAAGAGGTCTCGGCCATGTCGTTGCCTTGGCAGCGCGGCGGCGTCCGTTCTGCGATGATCATCAAACGTCACACCAGTTCCAAAATCGTCCGGCGCGCCTGAGACCCGGATTCCTCCTGAGGTATCGCCTGAGCCGTCCTGCAAGGGGCGGCCTTTTTTGTTTCCGGGCCTGAATGTCAGCATCGCGGGGCAAATCGCCGCCAAAGCGGCCCACTGTCGCAATTCGAATCAAATTGTGGCAATTCTGTTCGTCAAATCGAACCAAAGGCCGCTTCAGTGCCTGATTGATGCCCGCACACACCCACGGATCGCTGCTTTTTGACAAACATGGCGGAAATGGGTCAGGTCAAATCACTGAAAAAGACCTGAAACCAAAGTCCTTTCGGTGTTGTCGGTGGGGGCCGACACGACTGCGACGCCAAGAAGTGGTGAACCGCATGGCATTTGATGCCCCCTCTGCCAAGTATTTGGCAACGCAAAAGACGTCTTCCGGAATCACGCTCTCGCGTGCCCCGCAGGCCAATCCGCCGAAATTGCAGGATGCGCGCGAGGGCAACGCTCAGCCACTCCATTGCGAAGCGCCCCGTTCAACCCTGCACAGCAGGGCCGTCGCACCGCTGCCGACACGCAAAGCCCCGCCTTTGCCCTCCGGCATGGAACCACAGAAAAAGCCCGTGATGCGCCGCTACGAGGTCAGCACGCTGGCACCGAACGGTGACATCGCCACCAGCCGCCATGTCGCGCCCGCCACCCCGTTGTTCGAGGCGGCCTTTTCCGCCTTCGCACGCGGCACGCTGCTCAACACCGCACAGGGGCTTTGCGCCATCGACGATCTTTTGCCGGGTATGGAGGTCGAGACCACGGAATTCGGCCTGCGCCCCGTGCAATGGATCGGCTCCATGACCATCCTGCCCGATGCGCCTGTCGAAACACCCGACCAGACCCATATGACCCGCATCATGGCCGATACATTCGGCATGGGCCGTCCGATGGCGGATGTCATGGCCGGACCCGGCGCACGGATGCTGCATCGCCCCGCCGCGTTGCGCGAACTCGATGGCAAGGGCGCCCGTGGCGGTTACGTTCTGACACCTGTTGCGGATTTCGAGGACGGGATGAACACGATCCGCATCATGCCGCCCCGTCCCGTAACGGTGTATCATCTGTGTCTGGACAAACACGCCTCGATCAAGGTGTCGGGCATTGATATGGAAAGCTTCCACCCCGGTGTCGGGCTGCATCAACGGATGGGTCCGAACATGCTGTCGCTGTTCCTGTCACTCTTCCCGCATATCAGGACGCTGGAAGACTTCGGACCCCTCACCTATCCACGCGCGACGCTGGAAACCTTGCGGAGCCTGACGGCCGCCTGATGTTCAGGCTGAACGGTTCAGCCGTTCCTCGAGGATCTCGAAGGGCACGCCAGGGTCATCCTTGGCGCAGCGGATCACCAGACTGGTCTTGACGCTGCCGACATTGTCGGCGGCGGTCAGTTGCTCTGTCAGGAAGGACTGGAAGGTGCTCAGATCGGGCGCGACGCATTTGAGGATGAAATCCACCTCACCGTTCAGCATGTGGCACTCGCGGACCAGCGGCCATGCGCGGCAGCGCGCCTCGAACGCGCTCAGATCCGCTTCGGCCTGGCTTTGCAGCCCGACCATTGCAAAGACCTGCACCTCGAAGCCAAGCTCGCGCGGATCGACCTTGGCGTGATAGCCACGGATATATCCCGCCTCCTCCAGCGTGCGGACACGCCGCAGACAGGGCGGCGCGGAGATTCCCACCCGCTTTGCCAGTTCAACATTGGTCATCCGGCCATCGGCCTGCAATTCCGCCAGAATTTTCCGATCAATCGGGTCGAGCCGCGTTCCGGCCATAGTACTGCTCTCCATGAAGACGGTTTCTTATAGCATCGCCGCAAGCACACGCAATAATATTTCACCATCGCGCAAGATCATTACAGCTTGCTGCCACATAACCGTTATTTCGCAAAGCGGACAGTGTCATCGCGTCAAATCCGGCAAAGGGGTTTCCGCCCCTGCACGGCCGGTCTATATGCTGTCGCCAAAGCAAATTTCCAGTCAGAGGTAGCCCAGATGGCCGAGACTCTTCACACCAAGGTTCTGATCATCGGTTCGGGCCCCGCAGGCTATACCGCAGGCGTCTATGCCAGCCGCGCCATGCTGGAGCCGATTCTGGTGCAGGGCATCGAGCCCGGCGGGCAGTTGACCACTACAACCGAAGTGGAGAACTGGCCCGGCGATACCGAAGTGCAGGGCCCTGAACTGATGATCCGCATGCAGGACCATGCCAAGGCGATGGGATGCGAGATCATCGGCGATATCATCGTGTCGCTGGACACCACAACGCGGCCATTCGTGGCACGTGGTGACAGCGGTACGACCTACACAGCGGATGCGGTGATCCTTGCGACGGGCGCGCGCGCCAAATGGCTGGGGCTTGCCTCCGAGGAGGCCTACAAGGGCTTCGGCGTCTCGGCCTGCGCCACCTGTGACGGGTTTTTCTATCGCGGGCAGGAGATCGTCGTGGTTGGCGGCGGCAACACGGCTGTGGAAGAGGCGCTGTTCCTGACCAATTTCGCCTCCAAGGTGACGCTGATCCACCGACGCGATTCCCTGCGGGCGGAAAAGATCCTGCAGGACCGCCTGTTCAAACATCCCAAGATCGAAACCCTGTGGTTCCACCAGCTTGAGGAGGTTGTGGGCGAGGACAATCCCATGGGCGTGACCGGCGTACGGGTCAAGCATGTGGACACGGGCGCCATCACGGAAATCCCGTGCAAGGGCGTTTTCGTGGCGATCGGTCATGCCCCGGCCAATGAACTGGTCAAGGATGTGCTGGAACTGCACAACGGCGGCTACATTACCGTGAAGCCCGGAACGACCGAGACGTCGATCCCGGGAATTTTCGCAGCAGGCGACCTGACGGATCACAAGTACCGGCAAGCTGTCACCTCTGCGGGCATGGGCTGCATGGCCGCGCTGGACGCTGAACGCTTTTTGGCGGAACATCAGGAATAATCCCCCAAAGCTCTGCAAAAATGCGCCACTTTCGTCCGAAAACGCGTTTTCGGCCAAACTTGGCTTGAATTCGGCCTGTTTCAGAAGCTAGACGACGCGCAATCCTGCGATGCCGTTGCAGGGAAATCATGGTCGCCCTGTACCCAGTATCCCGTCTGATCCGTATTGAAAGTCATAACATGTATACGCCTAATCTGGCCCCCATTCCCGAACTCTACGTCTCTTACGAAAGCGCGCAAAAACTCAAGATCGAGGCTGCACAACTGACCAGTTGGGATTTGACCCCGCGCCAGATCTGCGACCTGGAGCTGCTGATGAACGGCGGCTTCAACCCTTTGAAAGGGTTCATGTCGCAAGCAGATTACGAGAGCGTGGTTGACACGATGCGGCTTGCGGATGGCGCGCTCTGGCCGATGCCGATCAATCTGGACGTGTCCGAGGCCTTTGCCGAAAAGCTGGAACTTGGACAGGACATCGCCCTGCGCGATCAGGAAGGCGTCATCCTCGCCACGATGACCGTGACCGACAGCTGGGTGCCGAACAAGGCGCATGAGGCCGAGAAGGTCTTTGGGGCCGACGATTCCGCACATCCTGCGGTGAACTACCTGCACAACACCGCCGGCAAGGTCTATCTTGGCGGCCCGATCACCGGCATCCAGCAGCCCGTCCACTATGATTTCAAGGGCCGCCGCGATACGCCGAACGAATTGCGCGCCCTGTTCCGCAAGCTGGGCTGGCGCAAGGTTGTGGCCTTCCAGACCCGCAACCCGCTGCACCGCGCGCATCAGGAACTGACATTCCGCGCCGCCCGCGAGGCGCAGGCGAACCTGCTGATCCATCCGGTTGTCGGTATGACCAAACCGGGAGATGTGGACCATTTCACCCGCGTGCGTTGCTACGAGGCTGTGCTGGACCAGTACCCCTCGGCCACCACGACGATGAGCCTGTTGAACCTTGCCATGCGCATGGCTGGCCCGCGCGAGGCGGTCTGGCATGGTCTGATCCGCAAGAACCACGGCTGCACCCATTTCATCGTGGGCCGCGACCATGCCGGCCCCGGCAAGAACTCTGCCGGGCAGGATTTCTATGGCCCCTATGACGCGCAGATCCTGTTCAAGGAGCATGAGGACGAGATCGGGCTTGAAATGGTGGACTTCAAGCACATGGTCTATGTACAGGAAAAGGCACAGTATTATCCGGCCGACGAGGTGCCTGAAGGCTCGACAGTGCTGGATATTTCCGGCACCGAACTGCGCCGCCGTCTGGCCGAAGGGCTGGAGATTCCGGAATGGTTCTCTTTCCCGCAGGTCGTGGCAGAGCTGCGCCGCACCCGCCCGCCACGGTCCCAGCAGGGCTTTACCGTGTTCTTCACAGGCTTTTCAGGCTCTGGCAAATCGACCATCGCAAACGCCCTGATGATCAAGCTGATGGAAATGGGTGGCCGCCCCGTGACGCTGCTGGATGGTGATCTGGTCCGCAAGAACCTCAGCTCCGAGCTGGGTTTCAGCAAGGAACACCGCGATCTGAACATCCGCCGGATCGGTTATGTCGCCTCCGAGATCACCAAGAACGGCGGCATCGCGGTCTGCGCGCCGATCGCACCCTATGCCACGACGCGCCGCGCCGTGCGGGAGGATATCGAACAGTTCGGTGCGTTCCTTGAAGTGCATGTCGCCACCAGCATCGAGGAATGCGAGCGCCGCGACCGCAAAGGGCTCTACAAGCTGGCGCGTGAAGGCAAGATCAAGGAGTTCACAGGCATTTCAGACCCTTACGATATGCCCGAGACACCTGAACTGCGTCTGGATACCGAGAATGTCGACGTGGACAACTGCGCGCATCAGGTCATTCTGAAGCTGGAAAGCATGGGCCTTATCGCCGGATGATCCTGTCGGCCCGACAGGCCGCGCAGGACAAAAACAAAAGGCCGCATCCCGGTGATGCGGCCTTTTCGCGTTAGATCGGTTGCCAACCGGCATCCGGCGCAAACTGCGCCAGCCGATCAGGGCCGGATCAGTGCACGGCCACCGGGTCCATGTGGTTCTGGCGCGCCAGAACAAAGGCCAGCCGGCGATCCTTGACCAGCGCAAGCTGCGCGCCGCTTTCGTCATGCACCGCATAAAGTGTCTCGACATCCATCACTTGCTGGCGGATTTCCTCGGGCAGATCTGCGACCTTGACAGGCCGCACATAGACGATCGGGTTCTCACCCATCAGATCGAGGTCTACTTTCGTGTCCATGTGCGTTATCCTTTTCTGATCTTGATTGATTGCACGACTGTCTCGGGCTGGGCGCGGGTCAGATCCACGTGCAGCAAGCCGTTTTCCATGATCGCTTCGCCGACCTCGACACCGTCGGCCAGCACGAAACTGCGCTGGAACTGGCGCGCGGCGATGCCACGGTGCAGATAGACCCTGCCTTCGGATTCATCGCGCTGCCGGCCCCGGATGACCAACTGGCGGTCCTCCACGGTGATCGCCAGATCGCATTCCGCAAATCCCGCTACCGCAAGGGTGATACGGTAGGAGTTGTTCGAGGTCTGTTCGATATTGAAAGGTGGATAACCCTCGTTCCCGGATTTCGCATTACGCTCCAGCAAACGTTCCAACTGGTCGAACCCCAGCATATATGGGTGTGACCCCAACGTGAGTTTTGTCATCGACACGTCCTTGTCTTAAGCGACCGTCCAATTCGCGGGTCCCTTTACGGCAACCCGGTATGATAAATATGGGTAGCCTTCGTCGTCTGTGCAAGTGCGTCAGATGCGAAGCCGGTGGCAAAGCCGGAAGCAAGACGCACAAAACGAAGGCCCTGACCGAGTTTCTTTGCGATTCAGCGGTTTTTCAGTATCTTGGTGCTTCATTACGCAGACGGGGGAATCACCTGCCGGGGGAGTGTCGAACATGAACGCTGTAAGTGATATCTCAATGAAGTCCGATGACGTGCTGCAGGTGGAACTCGAAGTGTTCCGCCGCGAGCACCGCGATCTGGACGATGCGATCGCGGCCCTGACGCAAAAGGGTACCGGCGATCAGCTCACAATCCAGAGGCTGAAGAAAAAGAAGCTCCGCCTCAAGGATCTGATCGCGCGTATCGAGGACCGCCTGACGCCCGATATCATCGCCTGAGATAGCTGGTCGGACGTCATTGCACCGCAGCGCGGCTTGGCTATAGTGCGCGCTCAATCTTTTAAGGGGTGCGCACGCATGGCCGAGATCAAGGTAGGGATCATCATGGGAAGCCAGTCGGACTGGCCGACCATGAAGGAGGCAGCCGATATGCTGGACGCGCTTGGCGTGGCCTATGAGGCGCGGATTGTCTCGGCGCATCGCACGCCCGACCGGCTTTGGGACTATGGCAAAACCGCGGTGGTGCGGGGGCTTCAGGTCATCATCGCCGGTGCGGGCGGGGCCGCGCATCTGCCGGGCATGATGGCTTCCAAGACGCGGGTGCCGGTGATCGGTGTGCCGGTGCAGACAAAAGCGCTGTCGGGTGTGGACAGCCTCTATTCCATCCTGCAGATGCCGCGGGGCTATCCGGTAGCGACAATGGCGATCGGTGCGGCGGGTGCCGCCAATGCGGGTCTGATGGCGGCGGGCATTCTGGCCTTGCAGGACAGCGCGCTGGCCGCACGGCTTGACGCGTGGCGTGCGGATCTCTCCGCCTCCATCCCCGAGGTGCCTGTGGATGAGTGATCCGTTGAAAACCGGCGCGACCATCGGCATTCTGGGTGGCGGGCAACTGGGCCGGATGCTGTCAGTCGCGGCCAGCCGTCTGGGCTTTCGCACCCATATTTTCGAACCGGGCGCAAACCCGCCGGCCGCCGATGTGGCGCATCAGGTCACCACGGCCCCTTACGAGGATGCCGCCGCCTTGGGCCGCTTTGCCGCCGCCTGCGATGTGATCACCTACGAGTTCGAGAACATTCCGACCGCGGCGCTGGACCTGCTGGAGCCGCTGCGCCCGATCCGGCCGGGACGCGAAGCGCTGCGGATCAGTCAGGACCGCATCACCGAAAAGGATTTCCTGAGCGGGCTTGGGCTGGCGACAGCCCCCTACCGGGCGGTGAACGATGCGGCCTCGCTGGAGGCGGCGATCGCGGCCATCGGCGTGCCGTCGATCCTCAAGACACGCCGTTTCGGCTATGACGGCAAGGGCCAGTCACGGCTGATGACGCCGGATGATGCATCCCGTGCGCTGGCGGATATGGCGGGCAGCCCGGCCATTCTGGAAGGGTTCGTGGATTTCACCTACGAGGTCTCCGTCATCGGCGCGCGCAATGTCGACGGGCAGGTCTCCTGCTTCGATCCCGGCGAGAATGTGCACCGTGACGGCATCCTGCACACGACCACGGTGCCCTCGCGCCTCTCCGCCTCCCTGCGGATGGATGCCGTGCTGCTGACCGCCAGGATACTGAACGCGCTGGATTATATCGGCGTGATGGGAGTGGAGTTGTTCGTGACCCCTCGGGGGCTGATCGTGAACGAGATCGCCCCGCGCGTGCATAACTCCGGCCATTGGACACAGAACGGTTGCGCCATCGACCAGTTCGAGCAGCATATCCGTGCGGTGGCGGGCTGGCCTCTGGGCGACGGGACGCGCCATGCCGATGTCGTAATGGAAAACCTGATCGGCGCGGATATGGACCGTGTGCCAGCCCTTGCGGCAGACACGGCCACGGCGCTGCATCTTTATGGCAAGGCCGAGGTCAAGGCGGGCCGCAAGATGGGCCATGTGAACCGGATCATCGCGTCCAAAATCTGACGGGCTGTACAGCCTGCGGCCCTTTGGTATTTGAGTATTTATGGAACGATGAAGCAGGCCGTTCCTTCATTGTTCCTGAAATACTCAATACCCCACCCTGTCATACGCTTTGGCCGCGCTGTCAGCGGAAGGCTGGCCCATGCGCCCAGATCGTCAGGGACTGGCGCTGGCCGCATGTCACAGGCGTGACGCGGTGCAATAGGAAGCTGGGAAAGATCGTCGCATCGCCGCGCACGGGGCTGGCCTGATGCACATGGGCGCTTGGCATGACTTCCAATGTGCCGCCCTCATAGGCATCAGGTTCGGAAAGTTGCACGACCATGGTCAGCTTGCGTTGCCGTGCCAGAGGGCCATCGCCGATATCGGAATGCCAGTCGAAATGCCCCTCGCGCGCGGCATCATAGCGGGCGACCTGTGCGCTTTCGGAAAAGCTTTGCAGATCGAAGCCGAACGTATCGCGATTGGCAATGCGCACCACGTCGATGATGCGGTCCATCACCCAAGCGCACCCCGGCACATCGTCGAGCCAGACCAGATCGGCGCGCCGGAGGTTGTGATCCTGCGCCTGCCCCACGAGCCGCGCCTCCCGCGCGGGGGCGGCATCCGCAATCACGACGAGCCGGTCGCATTCCTCCGCGGTGAAGGCCGCTGTCTGCGCGTGAACGGCGATCATATTGCTATCCTGTCATGAGGTCCCTGCTTGTCGCAGACTGTGGCGCGAACCACACGTCCCGATACGACGCAAAGGTCGCTTTCCTCTCTCCACTGCATCAGGGCGTTTCAATTTCCCGTCAGGAAAGCCATATCATCTGCATGACAAAACAGATCCCCAGCCTCGACCAGATGGAGCAGATGGCCCGCCAGACGGTAGACGCCCTGCCCGCGCCCTTCAAGGCAGCCGCGCAGGAGGTGGCGATCTGTGTGGTCGACTGGCCGGATGCGGATATGCTGAAGGAGCTGGAGATCGACGATCCGCTGGATCTGACCGGGCTTTACGACGGGATTCCGATGACGGAGAAATCCGTCTTCGACCAGCCGATGGGGCCGGATACGGTCTGGCTGTTCCGCGAGCCGATCCTTCAGGAGTGGCGCGACAGGGGCGATGTCACGATTGCCGATCTGGTTGCCCATGTGACGGTGCACGAATTTGCGCATCACTTTGGCTGGTCGGACGAGGATATCGCGGTCGTTGATCCGTGGTGGGAGTGATCAGGCACCGCTTTTGTCGCGCCAGCGGTTCACGATCGGATAGCGCCGGTCCAGCCAGAAGGCACCCAAGCTAAGCCGCGTGCCGGGCGCTGACTGGAAGCGCTTGTATTCGCTGATATAGACCAGATGCTCGATCCGTTTGACGGTGTCGCGGTCATAGCCTGCGGCCACGCAATCGGCGACCGAGGCATCCTCGTCCACCAGCATTTGCAGGATACCGTCCAGCACCGGATAGGGCGGCAGGCTGTCCTCGTCCTTCTGATCGGGGCGCAGTTCGGCGCTGGGGGGCTTGACGATGATCGCGGGGGGAATCACTTGGCCCGCCGGCCCCATCATCCAGTCGCGATGGTTGTCATTGCGCCAGCGGCAAACATCGAACACGCGGGTTTTGTACATATCCTTGATCGGATTATAGCCGCCCGCCATATCGCCGTAGATCGTGGCATAGCCTACCGCGACCTCGGATTTATTGCCCGTGGTCAACAGCATGTTGCCGAATTTGTTGCTCATTGCCATCAAGAGAAGGCCGCGCAGGCGGGACTGGATATTCTCCTCGGTCAGATCGGGCGCATGATCCGCGAAGAGAGGTGCGAGCGCCTCGGTGACGGCCGCCCTTGGCCCGCTGATCGGCACGGTATCATAGGCGCAGCCAAGCGCATCGACCACGCCGCGCGCATCGTCCAGCGAGGCTTGCGACGTGTATTCCGACGGCAGCATCACGCAGCGCAGGTTCTGCGCGCCGATGGCGTCGGCGGCAATGGCCGCCACGATGGCGCTGTCGACCCCGCCCGACAGGCCCAGAATAGCGGTGCGGAACCCCGCCTTGGCCATGTAGTCGCGCAAGGACAGCACCATCGCATGATAATCCTGCTCCAGCGGGGCGGGCACCGGCGCGCGCGCGCCGGTCTGGGCCATCCAGCCATCTGGCGTGTGTGTAAAGTCGACATGCACCACGGCTTCGTCGAAAAGCGGCAGTTGCACCGCCAAGGCACCACCGGGGTTGAGCACGAAAGAGCCGCCGTCAAACACCTGATCGTCCTGCCCGCCCACCATGTTGAGATAGACCAGCGGCAGGCCGGTCTCGACCACCCGCGCCACCATCAGGTTCTGGCGGATTTCCATCTTGCCGCGCGCATAGGGGCTGCCGTTAGGCACCAGCAGCATCTCGGCCCCCGTCTCGGCCAGCGTCTCGGCCACATCCGCATGCCACGAATCCTCGCAGATGGGGCTGCCGATCCGCAAAGGGCCGATGCTGTAGGGGCCTTGCGGCGGGCCGGGGGTGAAGAGGCGGTGTTCGTCAAAGACATCCTCGTTCGGCAGATGCTGCTTGAGGATGCGGGCGCGGATCTGTCCGCCGTGCAATATGTAATAGGCGTTGTAGAGATATTCGCCCTGCACGAAAGGCCCACCGATGCCGATGGCGGGACCATCCGCGCAATCGCGGGCGAGCGTTTCGATCGCATCCATCGCGGCGCGGTGGAAGGCGGGTTTGAGCACCAGATCCTGCGTCTGGTAGCCGGCGATGAACATCTCCGGCAGCGCCAGCATGTCAGCGCCTGCGGCCTGCGCCTGCTCCCATGCCGCGCGCACGCGGGCGGCATTGCCGTCCAGATCACCCACCACGGGGTTGAGCTGCGCGAGTGTCAGGCGAAAACGGTCAGCCATGGTCTGCCCTCAGTTCAGTCTATGAACAGACGACTTAGCAGATCAGGTGGCAAGGGAAAGCCGATATGCGGCAAAAGGCGTTGTCTGTGCGGCTGCCCTCCTTTAGGTTCAGACACTGGCACGGCTTGCCCCTGCCGGGTGGGTCACAGCAATCAGGAACTGGCAATATGCAGATGCGCGCGATCTTCGGGATGTGCCTTGTGGCGGGGCTGGCGCTGGGCGGGGACCTGTCGGCACAGCAATCCAACGAGGTTCAAACAAAGCAATATGACGATGGCGGCGTCTATGAAGGCACGTTCCTGAACGGGCTGCAGCACGGCACCGGCACCTATCGTCTGCCCAACGGCTATGAATATACCGGCGACTGGGTCGAGGGCGAGATCCGTGGCAACGGCGTGGCGCGCTTCCCCAACGGTTCGGTCTACGAGGGCCAGTTCCAGCGCGGCAAGCCCGAAGGCGTCGGGCGCATCGTCTTCACCGATGGCGGCACCTACGAGGGCGAGTGGGTCGACGGCAAGATCACCGGCGAGGGAATCGCCTCCTATGCCAACGGCATGCGCTACGAGGGCGGCTTTCTCGAAGCGATGCACCACGGCCGCGGCGTCATGCAAAGCCAGGGCGGCTATGTCTATGACGGCACATGGGACCGCGGCGTGAAGGACGGCACCGCGCGGATCACCTATCCCGATGGCGCGGTCTATGAAGGTTCGGTTGTGCGCGGCGCGCGCGAGGGTGTGGGCACGCTGACAATGCCGGACGGGCTGATCTACGAGGGCACGTGGCTGGACGGCCAGATCAACGGCGAGGGCAAGCTGACCCAGCCCAATGGCGATGTCTACGAGGGCACGCTTGTCAATGGCCGCCGCGAGGGCAGCGGCAGCGTGACCTATGCCAGCGGTGACACCTATGTCGGCGCGTTCGTCGATGACCTGCGCGAGGGACAGGGCGTCTTTACCGGCACGGACGGCTATATCTA
This sequence comes from Paracoccaceae bacterium, assembly GCA_024636555.1. Taxonomy (GTDB): domain Bacteria; phylum Pseudomonadota; class Alphaproteobacteria; order Rhodobacterales; family Rhodobacteraceae; genus Seohaeicola. The sequence goes on from JAGXGW010000014.1 coordinate 28,572, forward strand.
CGACGGGTCATGGGTTGCCGGACAGATCGAGGGACAGGGCCGCGTCACCTATCCCGACGGCTCGGTCTACGAGGGCCAGTTCCGCGCCGACCTGCCTGACGGCACCGGCACGATCACCTATCCAGATGGCTCTACCTACGAGGGGGAATGGTCCGCCGGCGTCATCGAGGGCGAGGGCCGCGCCGTCTATGCCAATGGTCTGGTCTACGAGGGCGGGTTCCGCGAGGCGCGCAACCACGGCACGGGTGTGATGACCTATCCCGACGGCTACCGCTACGAGGGTGAATGGCAGGACGGACAACGCCACGGCCAAGGGGTTGCCACCTATCCCGACGGCACCGTCTATACCGGTGAATTCGTCGAAGGCCAGCGCGAGGGCACCGGCGAGATCGTGATGCCGGACGGCTTCCGCTACAGCGGCGAATGGCGCGACGGCGAGATCGACGGGCGCGGCACGGCCACCTATGCCAATGGCGATGTCTACGAGGGCACGTTCAGCGCGGGCCGCAGGCAGGGCGAGGGCACGATGCGCTACGCCTCCGGTCAGCAGGTCAGCGGTGTCTGGAAGGACGGCGCCCCGCCGGCTGCGGCGGCTGTCGAGGACGAAACCCCCGACGCGGAGGAAGAGGTTCCCGAAACGCCCGCCGTGCCAGCCGACTGAGCACAGCGCGGGTCGAATGCCTGTTTCTGGATATTTGAGGCAAGAAGAAGCAGGGCGCGCGCGGTTGTTCAGACAGGCGCGCCCGCCTGCATGCGGGTCAGGAAATCATCGGCCTCGCGCAACACCGTTTCGCGGCGATCCTCGGCCATGCGGTCCCATGTGGCATACATCTGCCCCATGCGCGGGTTGGACGAGAACCGCGCGCGGTGGCGAATCAGGAAGTGCCAGTAGAGCAGGTTGAAGGGGCAGGCGCGCGGACCGGTCTTGTCCTTCACCTTATAGGCGCAACCGCCGCAGTAATCCGACATCCTGTCGATGTAATTGCCCGACGAGACATAGGGTTTCGACGCGATGATGCCGCCATCCGCGAACTGGCTCATCCCGATCACATTCGGCGCCTCGACCCATTCATAGGCATCGGCATAGACCGCCAGATACCATTCATGCACCTGCCACGGGTCAATCCCGGCCAGCAGTGCGAAGTTGCCGGTCACCATCAGGCGCTGGATGTGATGGGCATAGGCATCGTCCCGCGTCTGGGCGACCGTCTGCGACATGCAGCGCATGTCTGTGGGTTTGCCCCAGTAGAGGCCGGGCAGGTCATGCGTGTGGCCCAGCGCATTGCGGCGGGTATAGTCCGGCCCTTCGCGATACCAGATGCCGCGCACATATTCGCGCCAGCCGATGATCTGGCGGATGAACCCTTCCGTCGCATTGAGCGGGGCCTTGCCCGCCTGCCATGCCGCCGCGACCTGCCGGCACACGTCGAGCGGGTCCAGTAACCCCGCATTGATGTAAAGACCGATGAGCGCGTGATACATGAAGGGGCGATCCGCCAGCATCGCATCCTGATAATCGCCGAAATTTGCCAGCCCGCCCGCGATCCAGTGATCCAGATGTTGCTGGGCCTGATCACGGTCTGTCGCGAACCAGAAAGGGTGCAACGACCCGAAATTGTTGCCGAAACGCTGCCCGACCAGTTCCAGCACCGCCGCGACCGCGTCATCCGGCTCGAACTGCAAAGGCCCTGTGAATGTCACATCATCGGGGGCCGGTTTGCGGTTGTCGTGATCATAGTTCCACTTGCCGCCCGCGGGCTTGTCCCCTTCCATCAGCAGGCCAGTCTTGCGGCGCATCTCGCGGTAGAAATACTCCATCCGCAACTGCTTCTTGCCCTTGGCCCAGGCCTCGAATTCCTCGGCCGAGGCAATGAAGCGGTCGTCGCGGATCACATGCACGGGCAGCGGTAATTCGTTCAGCGCCGTGATCAGCCGCCATTCGCCGGGCTGCGTCGCGATCACTCCCTTGGCATTGTGGGCAGCGGCGCGGCGCAGCAATTCGCCGGTGATTGTGCCGCTGTTGTCCGGATCGTCCAGCGCGGTGTACTCCACGCGCCAGCCCGCATGGCGCAAACGGTCCGCGAATTTCCGCATGGCCGCGAATAGGAACGCGATCTTCTTGGGGTGGTGCGGCACATATCCCGCCTCCTCCGCCACCTCGGCCATCACAACGATATCGCGAGCGGGATCGGCGGCGCGCAGGGCTGACAGCCCGTCCGAGAGTTGATCCCCCAGCACCAGAACCAGTCGTGTCACCACGCCACCTGCTTGCCCTGCCAGTCGAAGAACCGCCCCGTCTCGGCGGGCGTCAGCCCCTCGATCACTCGCAGCAGGTTCCCCGCGGCCTGATCCGCGGGCACGGTATCATGGTTGGCTGCATAATCCTCGGTAAAGGGGGTTGCCACCGTGCCGGGGTGCAGCGCCACGCAGATGGCCTCCCTGTGGCTGCGGGCCAGTTCGATGGCGCCTGTGTGGATCATCTGGTTCAGCGCCGCCTTGGCCGTGCGGTAGGAATACCAGCCGCCCAGCGCGTTATCCCCGATGGAGCCGACCCTGGCCGACAAGGCAGCAAAAACCGACCGGCCCTGACGCGGCAGCAGGCGCAGGCTGTGCTTGAGCACAAGCGACGGCCCGATACAATTGAGCGCGAACTGGTCGGCCATGGCCTGTGCACTCAGGCGGCGGATCGTCTTTTCCGGCGCGGCCCCTTCGATCACCAGCGCGCCGGTGGCCACGAAAACCAGATCGAATCCCGGCTCCAGCGCGCCCAATGCGGCGCTGATGCTGGCCTCGTCAGTCACATCCAGACCTGTTGCGCTGCGCGACAGCCCGGTGACGGCCATGCCTCTGGCTGTCAAAGCCTGCACCATCGCCGCGCCGATGCCGCCCGATGCCCCTATGATCAATGCTCTTTTCATCTCGGGCGACGTAGCAGCAGCGCGGTTCGGTTCAATGTGCAACTTGTGCAAAATTCGGGCTTTTCATTTGTCCGCTGCCGCGTATAACCTGTGGTCATGACGAATTTGGCACATAACGCGACCCTTGCTGCGCCCTTCGGCGCATTCCTCGCGGCTGCCCTGCTGATCCTGCTAAGCCGCCTCTGAGCGTGCCGGACCGGCGCGACCGCTCAGAGGATGTGCAGCCCGCGCCAAGACCCTAGCAGCAGAAAAGAGACACACCATGACCGATACATCCGCACAAGACCGCGTCTTGATCTTCGACACAACCTTGCGCGATGGCGAACAAAGCCCCGGCGCGACGATGACCCATGCCGAAAAGCTGGAAATCGCCGAATTGCTGGACGATATGGGCGTCGATATCATCGAGGCCGGTTTCCCCATCGCCTCGGAAGGTGATTTCAACGCGGTCAGCGAGATTGCCAAGCGCTCCAAACAGGCGGTGATCTGCGGGTTGGCGCGCGCCAATCTGGCCGATATCGACCGCGCGTGGGAGGCGGTGAAACATGCAGGCCAGCCGCGCATCCACACGTTCATCGGCACCTCGCCGCTGCACCGCGCGATCCCGAACCTGACGCAGGACGAGATGGCTGAACGGATCCACCAGACGGTTACCCATGCGCGCAACCTGTGTGACAATGTCCAGTGGTCGCCGATGGATGCCACGCGGACCGAGCATGATTACCTGTGCCGCGTGATCGAGATCGCGATCAAGGCAGGTGCCACGACGATCAATATCCCCGATACGGTCGGCTATACCGCGCCGGTTGAAAGCGCCGATCTGATCCGCATGCTGATAGAGCGCGTGCCGGGCGCGGACAGCATCATCTTCGCCACCCATTGCCACAACGATCTCGGCATGGCGACCGCCAACAGCCTTGCCGCTGTCGAGGCTGGCGCGCGCCAGATCGAATGCACGATCAACGGTCTGGGCGAACGTGCGGGCAATACCGCGCTGGAAGAAGTCGTGATGGCCTTGAAGGTGCGCAACGACATCATGCCCTTCCGCACCCGCGTGGATACGACCAAGATCATGAACATCTCGCGCCGCGTCGCCACGGTGTCGGGCTTTGCCGTGCAGTTCAACAAGGCCATCGTGGGCAAGAATGCCTTTGCGCATGAATCCGGCATCCATCAGGACGGGATGCTCAAGAATGCCGAGACGTTCGAGATCATGCGCCCCGAGGATATCGGACTGACCGCCTCCAACCTCGTGATGGGCAAGCATTCTGGCCGCGCCGCCCTGCGCGACAAGCTGCGCCAGATGGGCGTGGATGTGGGGGACAACCAGCTCAAGGATATCTTCGTGCGGTTCAAGGAACTCGCCGACCGCAAAAAGGAAGTCTATGACGAGGACATCCTCGCTCTGGTCACGGCGACCACCGACAGCGGCAATGACCGCTTGCAGATCGTCTCGCTCAAGGTGCTCTGCGGCACCGGCGGTCCGGCCGAGGCCACGCTGGAGATGGAGATCGACGGCAAGGAGATGATCGCCACCGAGCACGGCGACGGCCCCGTCGATGCGACGTTCAGGGCGGTGCGGGCGCTGCATCCCAACAGCGCACGGTTGCAGCTGTATCAAGTCCACGCCGTGACCGAGGGCACCGATGCGCAGGCCACGGTCAGCGTCCGGCTGGAAGAGGACGGGATGATCTCGACGGGCCAATCGGCGGATACCGATACCGTGGTCGCCTCGGCCCGCGCCTATGTCAACGCGCTCAACCGCCTGCTGGTACGGCGCGACAAGGCCGGCCCCGGTGCCGACAAGCGCGAGATCAATTATAAAGACGTGAGCTGAACCGCGCAGTCCGTGCAGCCTTTGAGCCCGCCGCCTGATCCGCGGCGGGTTTCTTCTTGCGTGAAATATCCTCGGGGGGCGTCGAACACAGTTCGACGTGGGGGGCAGACAGCCCCCCCCTGCCCGTCCTCAGCGCGGGCTGAACATCCCGGTCAGGCGCCGCGCTTCTTCTTCGGTCCCGTAGGGCGCGTTCACGATGAACAGGCCCGAGCCAACCATCCGGTGCCCCGCGCGGACAGGCGGAAACCGCACCTCGTGGCGCAACGCGCCGGGCAGGTTCTGTGCTTCGACTGCGGCCAGCATCGGTGCATGCGCCTTGCCTGTCAGGATCGGATACCACAGGCAGATGATGCCCACGTTCCATTTGCGGTGCAGCTTGGCGATCTGGTCGGGGATCGTCTCGTAATCGGTTTTCACCTCGTAGCTTGGGTCGATCAACAGCAGGCCCCGCCGCGGATTTGGCGGGCAGACCGCCTGCGCCATCTCGAACCCGTCGCGGTGATGGACACGCGCACCGTAGGGCGACATGGCGAATTCCAGTGCCGCATGTTCCTGCGGATGCAGCTCGGCCAGATGCATACGGTCATCCGCCCGCAGGAACTGCGCCGCGAGCAGCGGCGATCCGGCATAGGCCGCCGCGCCATGCGTTGCCCGCACCTCGGCAAGCGCGCCCAGATAGGGATGATCCGCCGCCATGCCGCCGCGCGCCAGAACCGCGCCGATGCCGGCCGATGCCTCGCCCGTCTTCAACGCTTCGGGCGCATCGAGCCGGTACAGGCCGCGGCCCGCATGGGTCTCGAGATAGCTGAGCGGTTTGTCCTTGGCCGTCAGATACGACAGCATCCGGCACAACAGCGCGTGCTTGTGAACATCCGCCGGATTGCCCGCGTGATAGATATGTTGATACGACAGCATCCGCGCGTCTTATCCGATTGCCCTGTCCGGCGGAAGTGTGCTGACACAAAATCATGCGGGGCCTTTCACAAACGGCACCTCAGCCCTATAAGGGCACCTGGTCGCCTCAAGCAGAGTCGCTGGCTACTTGCACATTTTCAACTATGGGACATGACACGATGTCAATTTTCGATAAGATGCCCAGTCTGTTTGCCTCGGACATGGCGATCGACCTCGGCACGGCCAATACGCTGGTCTATGTCAAGGGAAAGGGGATCGTGCTCAGCGAGCCGTCGGTGGTGGCCTATCATGTCAAGGATGGGGTGAAAAAAGTGCTTGCGGTCGGCGAGGATGCTAAGCTGATGCTCGGCCGCACCCCCGGCAGCATCGAGGCGATCCGCCCGATGCGCGACGGCGTGATTGCCGATTTTGACACCGCCGAAGAGATGATCAAGCATTTCATCCGCAAGGTTCTGAAGCGGTCGACCTTTTCAAAACCCAAGATTATCGTCTGCGTGCCCTACGGCGCGACTCCTGTCGAGAAACGCGCGATCCGTCAGTCCGTTCTCTCTGCGGGCGCGCGCAAGGCCGGTCTGATCGCCGAACCCATTGCCGCCGCAATCGGTGCGGGGATGCCGATCACCGACCCCACGGGCAATATGATCGTCGATATCGGGGGCGGCACGACCGAGGTCGCGGTGCTGTCTCTGGGCGATATCGTCTATGCGCGCTCGGTCCGCGTCGGCGGCGACCGGATGGACGAGGCGATCATCAACTACCTGCGCCGCCAGCATAACCTGCTGGTCGGCGAGGCAACAGCCGAGCGGATCAAAACCTCGATCGGCACCGCGCGGATGCCCGATGACGGGCGCGGCGCCTCCATGATGATCCGTGGACGCGACCTGCTGAACGGCGTGCCCAAAGAGACCGAGATCAGTCAGGCACAGGTGGCCGAGGCCCTGAGCGAGCCCGTGCAGCAGATCTGCGAGGCGGTGATGACCGCGCTGGAAGCGACACCGCCCGATCTGGCGGCGGATATCGTGGATCGCGGCGTGATGCTGACGGGCGGCGGTGCGCTTCTGGGCGATCTGGATCTGGCGCTGCGCGAACAGACGGGCCTGGCCGTCTCGATTGCCGATGAATCGCTGAACTGCGTGGCATTGGGCACCGGCAAGGCACTGGAATACGAGAAACAGCTGCGCCACGCGATTGACTATGACAGCTGATTTACCCACCTTCTGACACAGGGGTAGACCTTGGCGAAGGACAGATCACAGGGCGATGACTATCTGGCCCCCCTCAAGCGTTTGCTTGTGGGGGTCTTGATCTTGTGCCTGATCGGTCTGTTCCTTGTGTGGCGCGTGGACAGCCCACGGGTGGAGCGGTTCCGTGCCGCCGTCGTGGACCGTGTGGTGCCGAATTTCGACTGGGCGATGGCGCCGGTGACGGCCAGCGTCAACCTTGTCCGCGATTTCCAGAGCTATCAGCGCATCGTGCAGCAAAATCAGGATTTGCGGGACGAATTGCAGAAGATGAAAGCGTGGAAGGAGGCGGCGCTCCAGCTTGAGCAGGAAAATGCGCGGCTGCTGGATCTGAACAAGGTACGGCTTGATCCGCGCCTGACCTTCGTGACCGGCGTTGTGCTGGCGGACAGCGGCTCGCCTTTCCGGCAGTCTGTCTTGCTGAATGTCGGCGCGCGTGACGGGATCGTGGATGGCTGGGCCACGATGGACGGAATCGGCCTTGTCGGGCGGATTTCTGGCGTCGGACGCGATACCAGCCGCGTGATCCTGCTGACCGACCCCGCCAGCCGCATCCCCGCAACGATCCAGCCTTCGGGCCAGACCGCGATCATTCAGGGTGACAATACGATGGCGCCGCCGATCTCCTTTCTGGAGGATTCCGATCTGGTCCGCCCCGGTGACCGCGTCGTTTCGTCCGGCGATGGTGGCGTCTTCCCCGCCGGGCTGCTGATCGGGCAGGTCGCCGCCGATCCGGGCGGGCGGTTGCGGGTCATTCTTGCGGCGGATTACGAGCGGCTGGAGTTCCTGCGGGTGCTGCGCAATCCGGGCACCGAGGTGATCCGCGATCCCGGCGGGCTGATCGCGCCGGTTGCGCAGCCGACCCTGCCGTTGCCGCTGTCCCCGCTGGACGAGGCCCTTTCGGAGGCGGAGAATCCCGATGGCTGAGGGATCGCCCACCCGCGTGTGGGGCATGCGTCTGTTATATCTGGCTGTGGCGCTGGTGCTGGTTCTGGCGAATCTGATCCCGCTGGACGCCCGCCCGCGCAACTGGGCCGGTCCGGACCTTCTGGTCGCGCTGACCTTCGCATGGACGCTGAGACGGCCCGAATTCGTGCCCGCGCTCTCGGTGGCGCTCGTGATCCTGCTGGCGGATCTTCTGTTTCTGCGCCCCCCCGGCCTGTGGGCTGCGCTGGTGGTGATGGCGACGCAGACACTCAGATCGCGCGCGCGCATTCTCAGGGATCAGCCGTTCATGACGGAATGGCTGGCCGTGGCGGGCATCTTCGTGGCAATTTCCCTTGGCAACCGGCTGGTCCTCGCCATCATGATGGTGCCGCAGGCCCCGCTTGGGCTGAGCGTGATCCATGTCGCGATGACCTTGATCTGTTACCCTGTGGTTGTCATGATCTCGCAACTGGTTTTCGGGGTGCGCAAAGCCGCCCCCGGTGATCTGGACAGGCTGGGGAAGCGGATATGAGACGCCATCCGAAAGACAGCGCGGAATCGGGCCGCCGCATTACGCGGCGCGGCCTGATCATGGGCGGGGCACAACTGGCCTTCATGGGCGTGCTTGGTCTCAGGATGCGGTATATGCAGGTCGAACAGGCGGACCAGTTCCGCGTGCTGGCCGAGGAGAACCGCATCAGCATCCGCCTGATCGCGCCTGCGCGGGGACAGATTTTCGACCGTAACGGCGCGGTGATCGCCGAGAACCAGCCCAGCTACCGGATCATCATGGTGCGCGAGGATGCGGGCGATATCGATCTGGTCATGCGCCGTCTGGCAGCGTTGATCGACCTGAGCGAGGCCGATCAGGAGCGCGCGCTTAAAGAGATGCGCGACAGCCGCGGCGACACGCAGGTGACCGTGGCCGACCGTGTCAGTTGGGACGATATCTCGAAAGTGGCGATCAACGCCCCCGCCTTGCCCGGTGTCACTCCCGAAGTGGGCCTGTCGCGCGCCTATCCGACGGGGCCGGATTTCGCGCATGTGGTGGGCTATGTCGGTCCGATCAGCGATTTCGATTTGCAGAAGATGGAAAACCCCGACCACCTGCTGCGCATCCCCCGGTTCCAGATCGGGAAAGTCGGCGTCGAGACCCGCCATGAGGAAGCGCTGCGCGGCAAGGCGGGCACCAAACGGGTCGAGGTCAATGCCGCAGGCCGCGTCATGCGTGAACTGGACCGGCAGGAGGGCAAGGCCGGAGCCAATATCCAGCTCACTGTCGACAATGCGCTGCAAGCCTATACGCAAGCCCGTCTGGCCGGGGAAAGCGCCGCCGCCGTGGTAATGGATTGCGAGACGGGCGATCTGCTGGCCATCGCCTCGGCCCCGAGCTTTGACCCGAACCTGTTTGTCCGGGGCATATCGGTGCCGGATTATGCCGCGTTGACCGAGAACAAGTATCGCCCGCTGGCCAACAAATCGGTGCAGGGTCTTTATCCGCCGGGCTCGACCTACAAGATGGTCACGCTTCTGGCCGCGCTGGATGCCGGTGTGATCAGCCCCGAGGAAACGGTTTGGTGCCCTGGCCATATGGAAATCTCGGGCCGTCGCTTCCATTGCTGGAAACGGGTTGGTCACGGGCATATGAATCTTGAAACGGCCCTGCGCGAAAGCTGCGATGTCTATTTCTATGACCTTGCGGTGAAAGTCGGCATCGATGCGATGTCGGCGATGGCGGAAAAGCTGGGCATCGGTGTGCGCTTCGATCTGCCGATGTCTGCGGTCGCGCGCGGGCGCGCGCCGACCCGCGACTGGAAGCGCGAGAGCTTCGGGCAGGCATGGGTTGTGGGTGACACCGTCAACGCCTCGATCGGTCAGGGCTTCGTGCTGACCTCGCCGCTGCATCTGGCGGTGATGACGGCGCGGCTGGCCGTGGGCCGCAAGGTGGAGCCGCGCCTGATCCGCAGTATTGACGGGGTGGAGCAGGTCCCTGCCCCGGTGGAATCGCTGGGCTTCAACGAAAACCACCTGCGGGCCATTCGCAAAGCGATGTACGAGGTGACCAACAACCGGCGCGGCACGGCTTACGGCAGCCGCATCATCACCGACGGCTACCGCATGGCGGGCAAGACCGGCACCAGTCAGGTCCGCAACATCACCGCCGCGGAACGCGCGCGCGGGGTGGTCCGCAACGAGGATCTGCCGTGGGAACGGCGCGACCATGCGTTGTTCGTGAACTACGCGCCTTATGACAATCCCCGCATTGCCGTCTCGGTGGTGGTGGAACATGGCGGCGGCGGTTCTGCCGTGGCGGCACCCATTGCCCGCGACATCACGTTGCAGGCGCTCTATCAGGGTGATCCGCCGCTTGAGGCCTACCCCGAAGCAGACCGTGCGCGCGTGCAGGCCTTGCAAGAACGTTTGCGCCGCGAGCGTCCTGTTGTCACCACGCCCGTGCAGGACCGCGCATGAGTTATCTTGAGTATACCGTCAAAACCGTGCCCTCGGGCGCGCGCAAGGTTCTGTATCTCAACTGGCCGATCATACTGCTGCTGATCGCGGTTGCGAGCGTGGGTTTCCTGATGCTCTATTCCGTGGCGGGTGGTTCGTTCAACCCGTGGGTCGAGCCGCAGATGAAGCGTTTTGCGGTGGGCCTTGCGGGCATGTTCATCGTCGCCATGGTGCCGATCTGGTTCTGGCGCAATATGGCGGCCGTGGCCTATCTCGTCTCGCTGGGCTTGCTGTTGCTGGTCGAATTCATCGGCGTGACCGGCATGGGCGCGCAGCGCTGGATCGACCTTGGCTTCATGCGGCTGCAACCGTCGGAACTGGCCAAGGTCACGCTGGTGATGTTTCTGGCGGCCTACTATGACTGGCTGCCGATGAAAAAGGTCTCGCATCCGTTCTGGGTGGCGGTCCCGCTGTTCTTCATCCTGCTGCCCACCGCGCTGGTGCTGACGCAGCCCGATCTGGGGACGGCGCTGTTGCTGGTGTTCGGCGGCGGCGGCCTGATGTTTCTGGCGGGGGTGCATTGGGGATATTTCGCAGCGGTCATCGCGTCGGGTATCGCGCTGGTTGCGACTGTCATCAAATCCCGTGACACGTCGTGGCAGTTGCTGAAGGACTACCAGTTCCGCCGTATCGACACGTTCCTCGATCCCTCGCAGGACCCGCTTGATGCAGGCTATCACATCACGCAGGCCAAGATTGCCCTTGGTTCCGGCGGATGGACCGGGCGTGGCTATATGCAGGGCACCCAAAGCAGGCTCAACTTCCTGCCCGAAAAGCACACCGATTTCATCTTCACCACGCTGGCCGAGGAATTCGGCTTTGTCGGCGGCATGTCGTTGCTGGGGCTTTATGCCTTGATCATCGTGTTCTGCGTGGCAACGGCCCTGTCCAACAAGGACAGGTTTTCCTCTTTGCTGACATTGGGCATCGCGCTGACCTTCTTTCTCTACTTCGCCGTCAACATGTCGATGGTGATGGGGCTGGCTCCGGTGGTCGGCGTACCGCTGCCTCTGGTCAGCTATGGCGGATCGGCCATGCTGGTTCTGATGGCGGCGTTCGGGATGGTGCAAAGCGCGCATATCCACAAACCCCGCTGAACCTTTCATTTTTCCAAGATCAAGGCAGGACTCCATGACCGTGAACATCCTTTTCGCCGCCAAAGCCGAAAGCTGGGACGCATATCAGGCCCCGCTGACCAAAGCCCTCGCCGAGAAGGATGTCACCGCCAACCTGTCGCGCGACATCGCGCCGGATCAGGTGGATTACATCGTCTATGCGCCCAACAGCACGGTGCAGGATTTCACGCCCTATACGCGCTGCAAGGCGGTGCTGAACCTGTGGGCCGGGGTCGAGAACGTTGTGGGCAACACCACGCTCACGCAGCCCTTGGCGCGGATGGTTGATCACGGGCTGACGCAAGGCATGGTGGAATGGGTCACAGGCCACACCCTGCGCCACCATCTGGGCATGGATCGCCATATCCACGGGCTCAAGGGTGAATGGATCAAGGAGATCCCACCGCTGGCGGAGGATCGGCATGTTACAATTCTCGGCCTTGGCGCGCTTGGATCAGCCTGCGCATCGGCGATTGCGGGCCTTGGTTTCGATGTGACAGGCTGGAGCCGCAGCCCCCGCGCGGTGGAGGGGGTGCGCTGCCTGCACGGGACGGATGGTCTGGAACAGGCTTTGACGGGCGCTGAAATTGTGGTGCTGCTGCTGCCACTGACGACGGCGACCGAGGATCTGATGAACGCCGACCGTCTGGCGCTTGTCGCGCAAGGTGGCGTGATCCTGAACCCCGGACGCGGGGCGCTGATCGATGATGCAGCGCTGCTGGCGGCACTGGACAGCGGGCAGATCGGCCATGCCACGCTGGATGTCTTCCGGGTGGAACCCCTGCCCGCCGATCACCCCTATTGGGCGCATCCCTCTGTGACGGTCACCCCGCATATCGCCTCGGAAACACGCGCGTCTTCCGCCTCCCGCGTGATCGCAGAGAACGTGCGTCGCGGCGAGGCCGGTGAGCCGTTCCTGCATCTGGTGGATCGCAGTCTGGGGTATTGAGTGCTCACCGCAATTTTGGAGGCCTTGCAGGGTCTGACCCCGGCGCCATGCGGAGGACTTCCTGCACGCTCTCGACCGGCTGGGGCAGATCGAAACGCAAGCCGTGCTGCGCCAGCCGCGCCGCCATCGGCTCGGAGGCGCGAAAGAACGCCACATCCAGCGCGCCCGCCTCGATGCCCGAAAACGTCAAAGCCTCGGCAACGGCTTTTGCCAAGGCCGGTTGCGCGCCCGGCGTGGCATCGACAAAGGCCAGCATATGGCCTTTGCTGCCGCCCTCATAGGTGACGCCCAGCAGATAGGCCGCCTCCGCCAGCCCCGACGCACTGGCGAGCTTTGCATCCAGCGCGGTCAGCAACAGATCCGGCAAGCCGCGTGGTGGCGAGACCGCCTCGATCCGCGCCTCGGCTTCGGACGGCGCGTTACCCAGCGTGCCGGCAAGCCATGTGACCGCCTCGGGCGGGATCAGGATGGACGAGGGCGCAACCTCAAGATTGACGCCCATGCCGATGCCCTGCTCGGCCAGAAGCCCCGCGATCACCCGCCCCGACATGGCCGCATAGGGCGCGGGCTTGCCGACGAATTGCGCCAGACGGTCGTCGCGGTCGAATACCAGCACAAAGCTGGCATCGCCCAGATCGAACACTTCGGGAGAGATATTGTCGCCCTGCGCTTCCTCGGTCAGCAGCAGGAACAGCTCGCAATCCGCCAGCCGCTCGTAAAAGCGAAGCCGCGCCGCATCATCGGCCGGAGCGGCCTCCATCGCGGCATGGGCGGTATCAAGCGGGGTCAGGTCTGTCATCCATCACACTCCGGACAGCGTGGCGAAGAGCCGGCAGAACCTCTGCGGCGAACCACGGATTTTTGCGAAGCCAACCGCTATTGCGCCATGACGGATGTGGCAAGGGGAAAACCCGTGGTGCATGGTCGCGCCACGCCGCCACAGTCGCGGTGACGCTGCCCTTTTTACCAAGATGCCAGCGATGGGCGTGACCACCGACCAGCACGGTCAGGCGGATGTCAGGCAGAGCCTCCATCACCTGCGCGTGCCATGTGCTGGCGCAGATCGGCGGTGGCGGCAGATCCGAGCCCTTGGCATCATATCCCGGAAAACAGAAAGCCATCGGCACAACGGCAACCTGCGCGCGATCATAGAACGCATCAGGGGAAAGCCCCAGCCAGTCACGCAGACGATCACCCGAGGCATCGTCGAACGGACGGCCCGACCGATGCACCCGCATCCCCGGTGCCTGCCCCGCGATCAGCAAACGTGCGCCGGGCCGGAACCACACCACCGGACGCGGCGCATGGGCCGTGGCCGTGGCGGCGAAGCGTCCCGCGCAAAGCGTGCAGGCTTGGATTGTGCGGACAAGATCGTCGGTGGAAGCAGGCATGGCGGCGACTCTATCACGCTGTTTTGCGGTTGCCAGACCACGGATGACGGGGCGATTGATCTGGCGGAAGGCCGCGCAACTACGGCTTTGAAAAAGTAGCCCACGTAAGATACACTTATGTGGCCAGTGACATATTTTGGCCGCTAAGTTGAGCCAGTTTAAGGCAATGGCTCGACTTGCCCCGCAGGTCATTGCTAAGTGAGGGTTAATACTACCCCGCTAAGAGGGTGGATCAGGAGCAGACCGGAGCTTTGAATGCTCGAATTTGAGAATGTCAGCAAGTCCTTCTGGACGGGCACACAGCGCAAGGTCATCCTTGATCGCGTCAGCTTCCGCGTGGAGTTGGGCACCTCGCTGGGCATTCTGGCCCCCAACGGCACCGGAAAGACCACGGTCATCAACATGATGGCGGGGCTGGAAAAGCCGGATGAAGGCGTGATTCGACGCGGTGCGCGGATCAGCTTTCCGCTGGGATTCATGGGCGGCGTCGTGACGCGCGTCTCGGCCGTTGAAAACAGCCGCTATATTGCACGACTCTATGGCCTCGATCCCGACTATGTGGAGGCGTTCTGCCGCTGGCTGTGCAATCTGGGTGAATATTTCGAGCAACCCATCGGCACCTATTCGTCCGGCATGCGGGCGCGGTTTTCATTCGCGCTGATGCTGGCGCTCGATTTCGACATCTATCTGATCGACGAGGGCATGCCCGGTTCGACCGATGCCGATTTCAACCGCAAGGCCGGTGAGATCCTGCGCGAGAGGTTGCGGACAACGACGGTGATCATCGTCTCGCACCAGCCTGATGTACTTGAGAAATTTGCCCGTTCCGCAGCCGTGCTGATGGATGGAAAGCTTCATATGTTTGACACCTTGGAAGAAGCGAAAAAGCTGTATGATTACGAAACCCAAGGCTAGAAAATTCCGCATCCGGCGCAGCCCGACAGAACCGGTCCCCGCACCTCAGGAAGCCGCGGACAGTTTCGCACATCCGTCGGCCCAAGCGCAGGTGCAGGTGCCGCATGATAACAGTGTAGGCGCAGATAACGATGGTTTCGCGCAAGCACAAAGGCTCACACCGAGGGCGCATGGCCTGCCTGTGATCCCGGATGATGCGGCACCCGACATCTCCACGATGGACGTATCCGAGGCCGGAACCGAGATTGACGCGATCCGTCGCGAGGGGCTGACCGGGCGACAACTGCGGATGGCGCGGCGCGTGGCGCAGAAGAACGGGCTGGCACCGACCTCGGATTTCGACGCCGTGCGCCTGCTGCGTGCCGAGGGGATTGATCCGTTCCAACGCACCACCATGCTGGATCTGGTCATGCCGCGCGAGGAAGACGACGCGCAGGAGGAGCAGACAGGCGCGGCACCCGACCAAGCGGCGCGGACCGAGCGCGTGCAACTGCCCCAGACGATGCCCGCCGGCAACCCATTTCTGCCATCGACCGAGGTTAGCCCGGCACAGAGACGCGCCCGCGATGTCATGGATATCCAGCGCGATATCGCAAGCCGCAGACGTCGCAAACTGGTGCTTCTGTTCTCGCGGCTGACCGCTTTCGTCTTTCTGCCGACCCTGCTGGCCGGATGGTACTTCTTTACCTATGCGACGCCGATGTATGCCACAAAATCGGAGTTTCTGATCCTTCAGGCCGATGCAACGGGCGGTACGGGCTTTGGCGGATTGCTGAGCGGCACCCAGTTCGCCACCAATCAGGACAGTATCGCCGTGCAATCCTATATGCAGTCGCGTGACGCGATGACGCGCCTGAATGCGGATATGGGGTTCAAGGAGCATTTCAAGCAGGAATGGATCGACCCGATCCAGCGCCTCGATACCGATGCAACGGATGAGGCGGCTTACAAGATCTATCAAAAAAACATCAAGATCGGCTATGATCCGACCGAGGGTGTGATCCGGATGGAGGTGATTGCCGCCGATCCTGAAACCAGTGCGGCGTTTTCCACCCACCTGATCGACTATGCCGAAGACCGCGTCGACGAATTGTCGCGCCGCAAGCGCGAGGACCAGATGCGCGATGCGCGGGAGAGCCTTGAGCGGGCCAAAGCCGAACGCCGCGAGGCGCAGGAACGTCTTGTGGCCCTGCAGGAGCAATCCATCCTCGATCCGCAGGGCGAGATTGCCAATATCCGTGCGCTCATCGGCTCGGTCGAATTGCAGATGCAGGAAAAAGAACTGACCCTGAACGCGCAACTCAACAACGCCCGCCCGAATGCTGCGCGCGTAGACGCTTTGCGCACCGAGGTGCGGTTGCTGCGCGAGGATCTGGATCGGCAGAACAGCCGGCTGACCAATGCAACAGAAGGGCGCAACTCGCTGGCCGCGATGTCGGCGCAGATCCAGATGGCGCAGGCGGACCTGACAACGGCGGATGTGTTTTTGCAATCCGCGTTGCAAAACGAGAAACAGACCGAACTTGAGGCGAACCGTCAGGTGCGGTACCTCACAACCAGTGTGCGACCCGTCGCGCCCGACGAGCCGACCTATCCACGTGCCTTCGAGAATACGGCGCTTGTCTTTCTGATCTTTTCGGGAATCTACCTTATGATCTCACTGACTGCATCCATACTGCGCGAACAGGTCTCGAGCTGACATGAAAACTGTCTCGATCGGTTCTTTGAACATCAGCAACGATGCATCCCTGACCGTGATCGCGGGGCCGTGCCAGCTTGAAAGCGCGGATCATGCGCTGATGATCGCCACGCGCATGCAGGCGATCTGCGCCGCGGCAGGCGCGCAGTTCATCTTCAAGGCGAGCTATGACAAGGCCAACCGCACCTCCGTGACAGGGCAGCGCGGCCTCGGACTGGACAAGGGCTTGCGCGTCCTTGAGCAGGTCAAGTCCAGCCTCGGTGTGCCGGTGCTGACAGACGTGCATAACGAGGCGCAATGCGCGCCCGTGGCGCAGGTCTGCGATGTGTTGCAGATACCGGCGTTTCTGTGCCGCCAGACAGATCTGCTGATCGCCGCAGGCCGGACCGGCGCGGTGATCAACGTCAAGAAGGGCCAGTTTCTGGCCCCATGGGATATGCCCAATGTCATCGACAAGATCGAGAGCACCGGCAATACCCGCATCCTGCTGACCGAGCGCGGCACCTCTTTCGGATACAACACCCTTGTGGCCGATATGCGCGCCCTGCCCCAGATGGCCGCCACCGGCTATCCGGTCGTGATGGACGCCACCCATTCGGTCCAGCAACCCGGCGGGCGCGGCGGATCTTCGGGCGGGCAGCGGGAATTCGCCCCGGTGATGGCGCGCGCGGCGGTATCCCTTGGCATTGCCGCCGTTTTCATCGAAACACATGAAAATCCCGATATGGCCCCGTCCGACGGGCCGAACATGATCCCGCTCGACCGGATGGAGGCTATGGTCAACAGTCTGATGGCCTTTGACCGACTCGCCAAATCCGACCCGATCCGCCTTTGATAAAGAAAGACATCACCGTGCAAAAACCTCTCTCCTCCGTCACGCAGAACAGCTGGGACTTTCTCAAGGTTCCGATGATCACGCCGACCGGCTTTCGCGAATATGATGCACGCTGGAAATATCCCGACCAGATCAACCTGCCCGGCATCACCGCCTTGGGCCTTGGTCTGGGCACGCAGATGCAGCGTCGCGGCATCGCGCCTGTCATCGCGGTGGGCAATGACTACCGCGATTACTCGCTCACGATCAAGAATGCACTGATCCTTGGGCTGATGCAGGCGGGGATCACCGTCAAGGATATTGGCCCCGCCCTGTCGCCGATGGCCTATTTTGCGCAGTTCCACCTGGATGTGCCGGCTGTCGCCATGGTCACGGCCAGCCACAATCCCAATGGCTGGACAGGCGTGAAGATGGGTTTCGAGCGCCCGTTGACCCATGGTCCGGACGAGATGAACGAATTGCGCGACATCGTGCTGAACGGCGAAGGCCAGCCCGCGCCCGGCGGCGCCTACGAGTTTGTCGAGGGGGTGCGCGAGGCCTATCTGGATGATCTGGTGGGTGATTTCCGCATGACCCGCAAGCTGCGCGTGGTCTGCGCCACCGGAAACGGCACGGCATCCGCCTTCGCGCCCGAACTGTTCGCGCGGATGGGTGTGGAGGTGATCCCTTCCCATAACGCGCTGGATTATACCTTCCCGCATTACAACCCGAACCCCGAAGCGCTGGAGATGTTGCACGACATGTCCGACAGCGTGAAAGCCTCCGGCGCGGATTTCGCGCTGGGCTTTGACGGCGATGGTGACCGCTGCGGCGTGGTTGATGACGAGGGCGAGGAGATTTTTGCCGACAAGATGGGCGTGATCATGGCGCGCGACCTGTCGAAACTCTACCTGAACAGTACCTTCGTCGCGGATGTGAAATCCACGGGCCTGTTCGCCTCGGACCCGGAACTGATCGCGAACGGTGCCAAGGCCGATTACTGGAAAACCGGACACAGCCATATGAAACGCCGGGTCAAGGAACTGGGTGCGCTGGCCGGTTTCGAGAAATCGGGCCACTACTTCCTCGCCGGTCCGATCGGGCGCGGTTACGATTGCGGCATGCGCGTCGCGGTCGAGATATGCAAGCTGATGGACCGCAATCCGGATATGTCGATGTCCGACCTGCGCCGCGCTCTGCCGCAAACCTGGGCCACGCCGACGATGTCGCCCTATTGCGGCGATACCGAAAAATATGACGTGCTGGCGCGACTGGTCGAGAAACTTGTCGCCAAACACGAGGCGGGTGAAACCTTTGCGGGACGCAAGATCGCGCAGGTGGTCACGGTCAACGGCGCGCGGGTCATCCTGGACAATGGCGCTTGGGGCCTTGTGCGAGCCTCATCCAACACACCAAATCTGGTAGTGGTCTGCGAAAGTCCTGAAAGCGAAGCAGAGATGCGCGCCATTTTCGCCGAGGTGGACGCCGTGATCCGCACCGAGCCCGCCGTGGGCGACTACGACCAGTCGATCTGACACGCCTGTCGGGCCGCAGCGCAAATCCCTTTTTCAAGGGATTTGCCAAAAGTCTTGCGCAAGACTTTTGCACGCGTCAGGCGGCGAGGCCACGCCCTTTCAAAAGCGCATCGACGCCCGGCAGGCGACCACGGAATGCCGTGTAAAGCTCTGCCGGGTCGCGTGAGCCGCCAGTCGAGAGGATGAATTGCTCCAACGCACCGGCCCGCTCTGGATCAAAGGCCCCGCCCGCCTCCTCGAAGGCCGCGAACGCATCCGCATCCATTACTTCGGACCACATGTAGCTGTAATAGCCCGAGGAATAGCCGTCGCCTGCGAATATATGCGCGAAATGTGGTGTCGCATGCCGCATGGCGATAGCGCGCGGCATGCCTAGTTCCGCCAGCACTTCGGTCTGGCGGGTCATCGGGTCAGTCGGCGGCGGGCCATCGTGAAAGTCCAGATCGACGAGCGCCGAGGCGACATATTCCACCGTCTGGAACCCCATATCGAAGGTCGCAGCACCCAACAGCCTGTCGAGCATGTCGCGGGGCATCGGTGCGCCGGTTTCGGCATGGGTGGCAAATTCGGCCAGCACTTCGGGCACTTCGAGCCAGTGTTCGTACAGCTGGCTGGGCAGTTCCACGAAATCACGCGCCACCGAGGTGCCGGAAATCGAGGGATAGGTCACATCCGACAACATCTGATGCAGGGCATGGCCAAACTCGTGAAACAGGGTGCGTGCATCGTCATAGGACAACAGTACCGGATCGCCGCTTGCGAAATTGCAGACATTGATCACGACAGGGCTGCGGGTTTCAGGCCATTTCGCCTGTGAGCGCATGGCCGAGCACCATGCACCGGAGCGTTTCGATCCCCGCGCCAGATAATCGCCGATGAACACGGCGATATGCTGGCCGTCGCGCGTCACTTCCCATGCGCGGCAGTCGGGATGATAGAGCGGCACGTCCAGCGCGCGGAACTCCAGCCTGAACAGGCGGTTGGCGCAGGCAAAGGCGGCCTCGATCATCCGGTCCAGTGCGAGATAGGGTTTCAGCGTGGCCTCATCCAGATCATGCTCGGCCTGACGGCGGCGCGCCGCGTAGAACTGCCAATCCCACGGCTCCAGATCGCCATTGATCCCGTCGGCATGCATCATGCGCTCCAGCACGGCGGCGTCCGCCTCGGCCCGCGCGCGCGCAGGCGTCCAGACCGCCCGCAACAGGTCGCGGACAGCTTGCGGATTGCCGGCCATTTCGGTCTCCAGCTTGTAGGTCGCAAAACTGTCATAGCCCAGCAAGGCGGCGCGTTCAGCGCGCAGGGCCAGAATTTCTGCGGCAATCGCGCGATTATCGGTCTCGCCGCCATTGGCGCCGCGCGCCACATAGGCCCGCCACGCCGTCTCGCGCAGCTGGCGGCGCGCGGAGAACTGCAGGAACGGCGTGATGAGCGAGCGCGACAAGGTGATGACAGGCCCGTCCGCCCCTTTTTCCTTGCCCGCCGCCCGCGCCGCCGCGACGAGGAAATCCGGCAACCCTGCCAAATCGCGGTCGGAGAGAGGCAGCGTCCACGCCCGCTCGTCGGCCAGCAGGTTCTGTGTGAACTGCGTGCCCAGAACAGCAAGCCGCGATTTTATCTGCGCCATGCGCGCATCGTCGGCTCCGGTCAGGGCTGCGCCTGCGCGGACAAAGCCGCGATGGGTCAGCATCAGGACGCGGGCCTGCTCTGACGTCAGGCCTAGGTCGTCGCGCCGCGCCCAAAGCTCTGCGATTCGTGCAAAGAGTGCCTTGTTTCCGGTGATCTCGGCAGAATGCGCCGCAAGACGGGGCGAAAAGGCGCGTTGCAGATCCTCGCGCGCCGGAGTGCTGTCGGCACCCGCAACGGTGAAGAACACCGACAGAACCTGATCAAGCCCCTGCCCCGCCGCTTCCAACGCGCCCACCGTATTGTCGAAATCCGGACGCGCGGGATTGGTGGCAATCGCGTCGATCTCGGCGCGGTGCGCGGTCAGCGCTTCCTCGAAAGCCGGCGCGAAATGGTCATCCTTGATCCGGTCGAAGGGCGCCAGACCGAAAGGCGTTGTCCATGTCTCAAGCAGCGGGCTGGTCATCGGCGGGTTCTCCTGTGGAACGGTGTGCGGCGCAAACCGGGCAATCCGGCCGCGCATGGGTGCGGATGGTGCGGTGCTCGGCATGCAGGGCATCATGGATCAGCATGCGGCCGCGCAGATCCTGCCCCGCGCCGGTGATCAGCTTGATCGCCTCAAGCGCCATCATGGAGCCGATCACCCCCGGCAAGGGGCCGATCACGCCTGCCTCGGCGCAACTCGGGGCCAGACCGGGGGCGGCAGCCTGCGGAAAGACGCATTGGTAGCAAGGTCCGCCCCGCGCTGGATCGAACAGGGCGATCTGCCCCTCCCATTGCGACAAAGCCCCGGAAATCAGCGGCTTGCCCAGCGCTGCGGCAGTGGCATTCACCAAGTAGCGGGTCTCGCTGTTGTCGGTGCCGTCAAGGATCAGGTCATATTCCGCGAACAGATCGCCTGCCACATCCGCGTTCAGGCGACGGTGATAGGGGCGCAGTGTCACGAAAGGGTTTTGCGCGCGCAACACCGCTTGGGCGGAAAAGACCTTGGGCATCCCGATGCGGTCATCACTGTGGATCACCTGCCGTTGCAGGTTCGCATTTTCCACCTTGTCATCGTCGATCAGGCCGATCGTGCCGACACCTGCCGCCGCGAGGTAAAGCAGCGCCGGCGCGCCCAGCCCGCCTGCGCCGATCACAAGCACTTTGGCGTCCTTGAGCTTGCGTTGCCCCGCGCCACCGACCTCGCGCAGAACGATATGGCGGGCGTAGCGGTCAAGCTCCGTCGCCGAGAACGGACCGGCCTGACCTGCTGGCCCGCTGTCCGGCTGGGTGCCGTCGACACGGTTGCGCAGGCGCGCCAGCATGGCGCGGTAGACAAGGATCAGGGCGAGAAATCCGCCAAGCAGCAGCCATGGCGCGGCGGTCTCGCCCGTGGCAAGGCGCAGTTGCGCCGAGGCGGGCAGCGTCAGATGGATCACGACGACGCCGACCCACAGGATCGCGATCATGGTCCAGCGCATCCGGCGCGGTGTGCCCAACATGGCCCCGATCCCCCAGAGCACGGCCGCCATGACAAAAACCAGCGCCATATTCTAGCTCCGCCCGGTCGAGCCGAAGCCGCCGTGACCACGGGCCGTCTCGTCCAGACTGTCCACCAGTTCAAAGCCTGCCCGCAGGACAGGGGCCAGAACCATCTGCGCGATCCGCGCACCATGCGCGATATGGAAAGGGGCATCGCCGAGATTCAACACGATCACACCCAGAGGGCCGCGATAGTCACTGTCAATCGTGCCGGGGCTATTGGGCAGGATGATCCCGTTCTTCAGCGCCAGCCCCGAGCGCGGCCTGATCTGCACTTCGTGGCCTTCGGGAATGGCAAGCTTCAGGCCGGTTGGCACAAGAACCCTTGCGCCGGGGTCAAGGATGACGCCATCGCGTTGATCTGTCGGAAAGTTCGCCCGCAGGTCGGCCCCTGCCGCGCCAGCCGTCTCGTAGGACGGCAAGGCAATGGCCGGATCGGCATCTGGCGTTCTGGTACAGCGGATGGTTGGCATGAAGCGCTCTCTGGCTGGTAATGCATCTGTTCAAACCGAACCGCGTGTCGCGCCGGGTCAGACTGTTGTTCCCTGAGACATAACCGAAAGGTTCCATCTTGCAAGGTATCACCGGGTTTTGATCGGCGCAGGCGGGCAATGCCACAAGGCCTAGCGGCATAAGGCAACGCTGTGCGGTGCCCTGACGGCATGGCGTGGGACGGGTGTGCCAAAACAGTTTTTTCGCAATTATCTATCTAGTAATGGCGATTATACGCACAAACATGCTGACATATTGCCACTACCAACAATTATTTGCAGGATTGCTCCGCTCTTCGGCTCCGCTTCGTCCTTGCCAAACTGTTATCCGGTCTGGCCATCATGGCGCCGTCAGGGCGGCGGCGATCCGTGCTGCAAGCTTGTCGGCCACCGCCTGTTTGCTCATGCGGGGCCAGTCCTCGCAGCCCTCCGGCGTGATCAGATGCACGGCGTTCTCCGCCCCTCCCATGATCCCCGTGGACGGGCTGACGTCATTGGCGACGATCCAGTCACAGCCCTTTCGCGCGCGTTTGGCCTGTGCGTGGGCGATCACGTCATCGGTTTCGGCTGCAAAGCCCACAACCAGCGCAGGGCGCAGGGTCGCGTGTTGGCTGACACCTGCCAGAATGTCCGGATTTTCGACAAATTCGAGGACTGGCAGGCGGCTCGCATCCTTCTTGATCTTCGACCCCGAAGCGGAAGCAACCCGCCAGTCAGCCACGGCAGCGGCAAATATGGCCGCATCGACAGGCAGTGCCGCCTCCACCGCCTGTTGCATCTGGCGGGCTGTCTCGACCGGCACAACCTGTACGCCGGGGGGTGGGGGCACATCGGCAGGGCCGGTGATAAACACCACTTGCGCCCCCAAAGCCGCCAAAGCCCGCGCGATCGCGGTTCCTTGCGCGCCGGATGAGCGGTTGGCGATGTAGCGCACCGGATCAATCGGCTCATGCGTCGGGCCGGAGGTGACGAGCACACGCTTGCCCGTCAACGGCCCCTGCCCCAGCGCAGCCTCAATCGCGGCGACAATCTCCAAAGGTTCCGCCATGCGTCCGGGGCCGTATTCACCGCAGGCCATATCGCCTGCATTGGGGCCGACCACCCGCAGCCCGTCACCCAGAAGCGTCGCCAGATTGCGCTGCGTGGCGGGATGATCCCACATGCGGACATTCATCGCAGGGGCGAGCAACACTGGCGTATCGGTCGCCATCAGCAGGGTCGAGGCGAGATCATTGGCGTGGCCATGCGCCATCTTGGCCATCAGATCGGCAGTCGCGGGGGCGACCACGACCAGATCGGCGCTGCGGGACAGCTGGATATGGCCCATCTCGGCCTCGTCCGTCAGATCGAACAGATCGGTAAAGACCTTCTCGCCAGCAAGTGCCGCGACGGAAAGCGGTGTCACGAATTCAGAGCCCGCGCGCGTCAGAACCGGCGTCACCGCAGCGCCGCGCGCGCGCAGGCGACGGATCAGATCAAGGGCCTTGTACGCGGCGATACCGCCACCGATGATCAGAAGAAGTCGTTTACCTGCCAGCATGTTGCGCGCCTCCGCCTGTTGCGCCGACAGTATGGTCCGCGCCGCGGACTGGCAAGAGCACGACGACCGCCGGATGTCAGCCTTTGTCGCGGAAGGCTTCGCAGGGATCGGGACGCTCCACCGCGGGCGAGGACAGCAGAATATCGAAACCACCGGGCGCGCCGCGGCCATTTTCTTGCTGGCCAATGCTGACAATTTCCAGTCCGGGGCGCGTTGCCGCTATATAGGCGGGCACACCCGTGTCGCGCCGGGCGTGGCCGTTTCCGGTGATCACCACCACCGGCCCGCCGGTTGCATCAAAGGCGCGCAAGGTTTCGCGGGCCAGAACCGCGTCACGCAAGCGTTGCAGATCGACCATCACGGGCAGCATTTCGGGCGGCATCGCGTTGCAATGCGCCACCTGCTGCAATTCCTCCTGCGCCTCTTGCTCGGCAGGCGGCAAAGGCGTGGTCAGGCCGAACGCCTCCGCCTGATCGCCAAAGCTTTCCGCAATGCCGGCCTGCATGGCGGCGCGGGCGGCCTCACGCGGAACCGCCGCGCCGTAGATCGCCGCTTCGGGTGCCGCTGCAAAAATCGGATAATAGAAGGAGAAGTCCGGCCAACCGCTTCCGGCCCAGTCCAGCGCATCGCCAAGGCTCTGTTCGTCCGCGCGTGTCTGCGGCGTGACGGCAGCGGCCTGCGTCCCGGTCAACATCTCGAAGACGATGGCACGCGGCTGGATATGGGAAACGAGCGCCGCCTGTACCGCGTGATGCGTCGGATTGTCATGCACCTCGCCGATGATCACCACCGGCACGCCGGTCACCTGATCGAGGCTTTCAACAGGCAAGGGGCCCGCAAAAGCGGACCCGCATGCCACAAACGCAATCAGCAAAAGAGGTCTCATACGAGAAAGTCTTGCACCTCGTTGGACTGGCTTTCCAGCTTTTTGCGCATCTTGGCGAAGGCTGCTGCCTCAAGCTGGCGCACGCGCTCCTTGGACAGGCCCAGTTCCTCGCCGAGGCTCTCCAATGTGCGGGGATTGTCGCGCAGCTTGCGCTCGCGCACGATGAAACGCTCACGATCGTTCAATGCGCCCAAAGCCTCAAGCAACCAGTTGCGCAGCGCTTCTGTATCATGGGAGGCCTCGACGATCTCGGAGGCTTGCGTGCCTTCATCCACGATCGTGTCAATCCATTCGCGCCCTTCATCCTCGGAGGATTGTGTGGCGTTTAGCGAGAAATCCGAACCGGACAGACGCCCCTCCATCATTTCGACATCATGCAGCGGTACGCCGATCTCTGTCGAGATCATCTGCCGCATCTGGTGGCGGTCAAGCTCCTCGCCACGCGCCTGCGCTTCACGCTCGAGGCGGGCCTGCACACGGCGCAGGTTGAAGAACAGGGACTTCTGGCTGGATGTGGAGCCCGTCCGTACCATGGACCAGTTCCGCATCACGTAATCCTGGATGCTCGCCTTGATCCACCACACGGCGTAGGTGGAAAAACGCACGCCGCGATCTGGATCGAACTTATCCGCCGCTTTCATCAAGCCAAGTCCGGCCTCCTGGATCAGGTCGTTCATCGGCGCGCCGTAGCGGCGGAATTTCGACGCCATGGATATCGCAAGACGCATGTAGGCCGTGATCAGGCGGTGCAGCGCCGCCTCGTCGCGCTGGTCGCGCCATGCATAGGCCAGTCTCAACTCTGTTTCGGCATCCAGCAATTCGGCTTTCATTGCCTTGCGGGAGAGGGTCATGTCATTTGGTGCATCAAGTGCCATATTTTTTCCCCGGATTGTGGCGCGTAGCCCTTGGAGCGCTACATCGCTTGAACTTGTGTTGGTTGAATGTGATTACGCAGCCAAAAACCGATCGGATCAAAAAACATGACTCTGCATGTTACCTAAGCTGACCCTTGTCCTTGGCGGCGCTGCCTCCGGAAAATCCGCCTGGGCGGAAATGCTGGTGCTGGGTGACGCGCAAAATCCGGTCTATCTGGCCACAGCACAGGCTTGGGATGCGGAAATGCAGCAAAAAATAGAGCGTCATCGCCTTTCCCGCGGAGGGTCATGGCACACGGTGGAGGCACCGCTGGAGCTGGCCCCCGCTCTTGCACAGGTGGATGCAAATCAGGCAGTGCTGCTGGATTGTGCGACATTATGGCTCACCAACCATTTGCTGGCGGAACATGATCTTGATCTCGAGGCCGCAAACCTGCTCGATGCATTGGACACCTGCGCCGCACCTGTCGTCGTTGTCAGCAACGAGGTCGGCTACGGAATCGTGCCGGACAATGCGCTGTCGCGTCGCTTCCGGCAGGCGCAGGGCGAGTTGAACCAGAAGCTGGCAGCGCAAGCCGATCTGGTTGTTGCCGTCATGGCAGGGCTGCCGCTGATCCTGAAAGGCCGGATGCCGGAGAGTATGGCATGAGGGACATGACATGAGCCGGTTTTTCTGGGTCCGTCATGGCCCAACCCATGCGCGCACCATGGTGGGCTGGTCCGATCTTCCGGCGGATCTGTCGGACACGGCGCAGTTGGCACGGCTGTCCGCGCTTCTGCCGGATGAAGCGGTGGTGATATCCTCCGACCTGATCCGTGCCAGCGCTACGGCCGATGCTATTGCCGGTCCGCGCGAGCGTCTGCCACATGATCCGGACCTGCGCGAAATCCATTTCGGCGCATGGGAGCTTGCCCGCTTTGACGAGATCGAGGATCAGGCGCATCTGCGCGCCTATTGGGATGATCCCGGCGATATCCGCCCCCCCGGCGGCGAAAGCTGGCACGATGTCTCGGCCCGAGTCGATGCGGCCGTGGCCCGTCTGATCGCCAAGTATCCCGGTCGTGATATCGTGGTTGTCGCCCATTTCGGCGTGATCCTGACGCAGGTGCAACAGGCGTTGCAGATCGGCGCATATGAGGCCTTCTCGCACAAGATCGACAACCTGTCTGTGACGGAGATCCACCGTCAGGATCCCGGCTGGCACGCGCTGCGGATCAATCACCTTCCCTGAGGTCTTATGCAGCAAGACGGGGGGCTGACTGCCCCCCGGTGCCCCTTCGGGCCACTCCCCCCGTGGATATTTCTGGCAAGCAGAAGCCAACGACCGGCTGCGCCATTGGTGTTAACCTTTCTGAAAGCTCTGCGGGCTAGCCATTAACCCTGTTGCAATCAGGGGACGGGACATGGTGGCGCGCGCCTATACGGTGGCCTTTGAGGGGGTCTCGGCCCGCACTGTCGAGGTGCAATGCGCCGTCACGCCCGGCATGCCCGCGTTTTCGATCGTGGGCCTTCCCGACAAGGCCGTCAGCGAAGCACGCGACCGCGTGCGCGCGGCGCTCAGCGCGATGGCCATTGCGCTGCCGAACAAGCGGATCACGATCAACCTGTCACCCGCGGATCTGCCGAAAGAAGGAAGCCATTTCGACCTGCCGATTGCCCTTGCCCTGCTGGCCGCGCTGGAGATCCTTCCACCCGATGCAGTGGAACGGACCACCGCACTGGGGGAATTGTCGCTCGATGGCTCGCTGATCGGGGTGATCGGTGCCTTGCCGGCAGCCATGACGGCGGCAGAGGAAGACCGGATCCTGCTGTGTCCGCGCGCATCGGGGGCCGAGGCGGCCTGGGTGGGCGGCTGTCAGGTGATTGCCGCCGGATCGCTGATGGATGTGGTCCGCCACTACACCGGACAGGCTCCGATCCAGCCCGCAGAACCCGGCGAGGTCATCCACGAGAGCGGCGCGCGGTGTCTGCGCGATGTCAAAGGTCAGGAACGGGCCAAACGCGCCCTCGAAATCGCGGCGGCAGGGCGGCACCATCTGTTGATGATGGGCAGTCCGGGTTCGGGCAAATCCATGCTGGCGGCGCGCATTCCGGGCATCCTGCCCGCCCTGACCCCGATGGAGGCGCTGGAAACCTCGATGATCCATTCGCTTGCCGGTCTGCTGGACGAGGGCGGCATCTCGCGGATGCGGCCCTTTCGCGAGCCGCATCATACCGCGTCGATGGCCGCCATCGTCGGGGGCGGGCGCAGCGCCAAACCCGGCGAGATCAGCCTTGCCCATAACGGTGTGCTCTTTATGGACGAGTTCCCCGAATTCCCGCGCGGCGTGCTGGAAACACTGCGCCAGCCTATTGAGACCGGCGAGGTGATGGTGTCACGCGCCAACGCACATGTAAAATATCCCTGTCGTTTCTTGCTTGTGGCCGCCGCAAATCCTTGCAAATGCGGCTATCTCACCGATCCGGCGCGGGCCTGCACGCGTGCGCCGGTTTGTGGCGAGGATTACATCGGCCGCATCAGTGGCCCGCTGATGGACCGCTTCGATCTGCGGATCGAGGTACCGCCCGTCGGCTATAGCGATCTGGACCTGCCCGCCTCGGGAGATACGTCGGCGCAGGTGGCCGAGCGGGTTGCCGCAGCGCGGGCGATCCAGGCCCGGCGCTTTGCAGAAAGCGACGGGATGCGCCTGAACGCGGATGCCGAAGGCGAGATGCTGGACAGGATCGCGATGCCGGATGCTGCGGGACGCGCGCTGCTGGGTCGGGTTGCAGAAAGGTTCGGCCTCACCGCACGTGGCTATCACCGCGTTTTGCGGGTGGCGCGCACGATTGCGGATCTGGAAGGAGCCGAAAAGGTAGCAAGCACGCATATCGCCGAGGCGGTCAGCTATCGTCTGGTGGGGGTGCGGGAGACCTGACCGGTTCAGGCGCGCTTTGCCTCGATCCTTTCCCAGATTTTCGCAGCGATATTGACCCCGTCGAACCGCTCCAGCTCCTGAATGCCGGTGGGGGAGGTGACGTTGATCTCGGTCAGCCAGTCACCGATGACATCGATCCCGACGAAGACCTGCCCCTTCTCCCGCAGGTATGGCCCGATACGGGCACAGATCTCCAGATCGCGCTCTGACAGACCGATCTTTTCCGGACGCCCGCCAACATGCATATTCGAGCGCGTCTCCCCCGCAGCCGGGACGCGGTTGATTGCACCCACCGCTTCGCCATCCACAAGGATCACGCGCTTGTCACCTTTGGCAACGGCAGGCAGGTATTTCTGCACGATCAGGGGTTCGCGGCTGAAGCCGGTAAAGAGTTCGTACAGGGAGGAAAGGTTGCGGTCATCGGCATTCAGACGGAACACACCCGCGCCGCCATTGCCGTAAAGCGGCTTGAGAATGATATCGCCGTGGCGGTCCTTGAACGAACGGATTGCGCCGAGATCGCGCGCGATTGCCGTCGGCGGAGTCAGGTCGGGGAAATTCAGCACCAGCAGCTTTTCGGGCGAGTTGCGGACCCAGAACGGATCGTTCACCACCAGCGTAGCAGGATGAATCCGGTCCAGCAGGTGCGTTGTAGTGATATAGAACATGTCGAAAGGCGGGTCCTGCCGCAGCCAGACAACATCGAAATCAGACAGATCCACCTCTGTCTGTTGCCCGAGCGCGAAGTGGTCATCTTCGACCCGTTGCACCGTCACGGGCCAACCGCGGGCGGTGACGCGTCCTTCCTGATAGGCAAGTTGATCGGCTGTGTAGTAAAACAGCGTGTGACCGCGCGCCTGCGCCTCTTCCATCAAGCGGAAAGTGCTGTCGGCGTTGATATTGATCGGCCCGATCGGGTCCATCTGAAAGGCGATTTTCATATCCGGCTCCCTTGAGGATGTGCCATTACATGGCGCAAGGGATCGTCAGTGACAATGCGAAAGAACGGACAGGTTCAGTCAGACAGATCGGCCGGTGCGGGCGGGCAGCACCATCATTCGTCTTCGGCAAAAGCGTTTTCGACGATTTCAACCGCGCCTGCGTCATTCATCATCGCCAGATCGAATCGCATCGTTGTCATCTGGTCAAGATTGCATTTCCCGAGATATTCAGATGCGGCCTGTGTGATCCGAAGCCGCTGCGCGCGGCCCAACGAGAGCAAAGCCGCATCGAAACTCCGGCTTTTCTTGACCTCGACAAAGACGAATGTGCCGCTGTCACACAGGATCAGATCTATTTCCGCACGACTGCCACGCCATCTGCGGGTTAGCAAATCAAGGCCGCGTTCGGCATAGATCCGCACCACGGCATCTTCCGCCGCAAGTCCTGACAGATATGCGTTGCGGCCGCGTATCTGCCTGATGTTGCAGACCGCAGGGTCAACGACGGGGCGGGCCGCAACCGGTTTCTCAGCCACAGGAATGGTCAAGGGCAGGGTAAGCTGTACCGCGCCCGCCCGTACTGTATGTGGATCGAACCATGCTGTCATTCGTCTTGCTCCAGCTTGAGGGCCAGTTGATAGATCTGCCGTTTCGGTCGGCCTGTCTGCGTAGCCACAATCTCTGCGGCGTCCCGCACAGAATGGCCGGACAAGGCAGCGCGCAGCAACTCTTCTATCTCATCTTCCTTAATGTTCTCCGAATGCGGCCGGTCGATCAGCACCACGATCTCGCCCTTCAGGCTGCGCGATGCACATATTTCGGCCAGTTCCTGCAGGCTTCCGGCGATGACCTCCTCGAATTTCTTGGTCAGTTCGCGGCAAATCGCTGCCTGTCGCTCTGCTCCCAAAACCTCGGCGCTGTCGCGCAACATGGCCGCGATCCGTTTGGGTGATTCGTAGAAAACCAGCGTGCCCGGCACCTCTGCGTAGCGCCACAGCGCGGATTTTCGCTGGCCCGAAGTGGAGGGCAGAAAGCCTGCAAAAAAGAACCTGTCCGTCGGCAATCCACCGATGGTCAGCGCAGTCACAACCGCAGAGGCTCCCGGTGCGGTGGTGACCAGGTGGCCCGCCTCGCGCGCGGCGCGGGCCAGATCGAAGCCGGGATCCGCCACCAGCGGCGTGCCCGCCTCGGAGGCATAGGCCATCGTCAGGCCCTGTTCCATAAGGCCCATAAGGCGGGGGCGCATCTGCGCGCCGTTATGATCGTGATAGGCCAGCACATGCCGCTCACCCAGAGGGATACCGTGGATTTCCATGAGCTTGCGCAGGGTGCGTGTATCCTCGGCGACCAGTACATCCGCGCTGGCCAGTATGTCGAGCGCGCGCAGCGTCACGTCGCGGGCACTCCCGATCGGTGTGGCGACCAGATAGAGGCCGGGCGCAAGTCTGACGGGGGGCGCTGCTCTGGCCGGTTTGGGATTCAACACTGGACCCTCCGTGCGTGGTGTCTATGATCGTCCTGCCTGCCGGTGCCACAGATTACCACCTTTTTTCGAGGGAGAAGACCCGCCATGTTCGCCTTTCCAAGCCCCGTCCGCAAGTCGCTGCGCCTGATTGCACAAGCGCTTGTGCCGCATTGGCGGTTCTCGTCATCAATCGCCGGCCAATCAATACGGCCGCTGCACCGGTCGGGACTTGCTCTTGCTACTGTGGGCACCCTTGCGGCCTGCGCGCCTGTGGATACCGCGATCGACCGCTCCGGTCCCCGCGTCGACATCGCCGCGCCGGTGCCGGTGGCGCTTCTGGTGCCGCGCGGTTCGGGCAACAGCAGCGACGATATTCTGGCGCAGTCGCTGGAGAATGCCGCCCGTCTCGCGATTTCCGATCTGGGCGATGTGGTTATCGACCTGCGGGTCTACAGCACCGCAGGCTCTGCCGCGACGGCTCAGCAGGTTGCGCAGCAGGCCGTTGCGGACGGGGCCAAGATCATTCTCGGACCGGTCTACGGGGAGAATGCGAACGCGGCGGCCGTGGCTGTCGCCGCTTCCGGGGTCAACGTGCTCGCCTTTTCCAACAATACCTCCATCGCGGGTGGCAACCTGTTCATCCTCGGGCCAACCTTCGAGAATACAGCCAACCGGCTGACAGATTATGCGAGCCAGCAAGGCAAGGGGCGCACTGTGGTCGTCTATTCCGATGACGTGGCCGGACGCGCCGGACGCGCGGCGATCGAATCCGCGCTGGCGCGCAGCGGTGGCACCGCTGTCGGCTCCGTGGCGCATGAATTCTCGCAAAGCGGTGTGACACGGGCGATTCCGCAGATCGTCAGTGCCGTTCGCAGCGGGAATGCGGATTCGGTATTTATCACAGCGGATACCGCCGGTGCGCTGCCCCTGTTGACCCAGCTTCTGCCCGAGGCGGGAATAACCCCTCAAGCGACGCAATATATCGGGCTGACACGCTGGGACATTCCAAGCCAGACAATGGACCTGCCCGGCGTGCAGGGGGGATGGTTCGCCCTGCCCGACCCGGCATTGACCGCAGGTTTCCGCAGCCGCTACGAGGCGGCCTATGGTGCCGGCCCGCATCCGATCGGCGGGTTGGCCTATGACGGGATCGCGGCCATCGGTGCGCTGATCAGCTCCGGCGGGTCCGACGCGCTCAGCCGTGGATCACTGACACAGGGTGCGGGTTTTCAGGGCGTGAGCGGCGTCTTCCGTCTGCGGCCCGACGGCACGAACGAACGCGGCCTTGCCGTGGCCGAGATCCGCAACCGTCAGGTCGTGATCATCGACCCTGCTCCAAGAGCCTTTGGCCGTGCCGGTTTCTGATCCGGCGCTTGCCCCTTCTGCCCTGATCCTGCCCGCGCCGCCCGAGGACCTGATCTGCGCGCCAGACCGGGTTCTGGACAGCGACGCGCTTGCTGCCACGCTCGAAGCCGCGACGCGGGGGCTGGCTCCGGAGCAGATGCGCGCCGCTGTGGTGCCGGTTCTGGCACAGGCGTTGCAGGACGGGCGCAGCGCCATCGCCGAGGCATTCGTCGCCCGCCCCTTCGCGGCAAGGCCGGCAACACGCGCCTATTGCTGGCTGACAGATTGTATCGTGGCCTGCGCGCAGGACGTGGCGGTGCGGCTGGTCCATCCGCTGCCCGCACCCAGACCGCAGGAAAGGCTGGCCCTGATCGCGGTGGGCGGCTACGGCCGTGGCGAGATGGCCCCGCAATCGGATGTCGATCTGCTGTTTCTCAGCCAGACACGGATCACGCCATGGGCGGAATCCGTGATCGAGGCAATGCTCTACATCCTTTGGGACCTGCGGCTGAAGGTCGGCCATGCCAGCCGCACGATCAAGGATTGCCTGCGACTGGGCTCCGAGGATTTCACGATCCGCACGGCCTTGCTCGAACATCGTTTTCTGGGCGGCGACACGGCACTGGCGGCAGAGCTGGACAGGCGGCTGAAGAACGAGTTGTTCAAAGGCACCGCGCGGGAATTCATCGAGGCCAAGCTGTCCGAGCGCGACACGCGCCACGTGAAACAGGGCGGCCAGCGCTATATGGTCGAGCCCAATGTGAAGGAAGGCAAAGGCGGTCTGCGCGACCTGCAATCACTGTTCTGGATCGCGAAATACCTTCATGGCGTGCAGAACCCGGCAGAGCTCGTGCGGCTCAGGATGTTCCGCCCCGAGGAATACGCCACCTTCGAGAAGGCCGAGAATTTCCTGTGGGCCGTGCGATGCCATCTGCATCTGATCACGGGCCGCCCCGCCGACCAGCTGACCTTCGATCTTCAGGTGCAGGTGGCCGAATGCATGCGCTATACCGACAAGGGCGGACGCCGCGCGGTCGAGCATTTCATGCAGGATTACTTTCGCCACGCCACCTCTGTCGGGGATCTGACACGCATCTTCCTGACCAAGCTGGAGGCGCTGCATGTCAAGTCGGGCCCCCTGCTAGAGCGGATCTTCCGCCGCATGCCAAAGGTCAAACCCGGCTACAAGGTGATCCATAACCGTCTGGCCATTGATGACGAGGCGGCCTTTCCGGACGACAAGCTGAACCTGTTGCGCCTGTTTGAAGAGGCCCTGCGGACCGGCATGCTGATCCATCCGGATGCGATGCGTCTGGTCACGGCCAACCTGCATCTGATCGACGATGATCTGCGCACCAACCGCGAAGCCCAGCGCATCTTCATGGATCTGCTGCTCAAACACGGCAATCCAGAACGCGCGCTGCGGCGGATGAACGAGTTGGGGATGCTGGCCGCCTTCATCCCCGAGTTCGAACCCATCGTGGCGATGATGCAGTTCAACATGTATCACAGCTACACGGTGGACGAGCATACGATCCAGTGCATCCGCAACCTCGCCCAGATCGAACGTGGCGAGTTGGTCGAGGAATTGCCGGTCGTCTCGGGCATCCTGCGCGCCGGGGTGAACCGCAAGGTGCTCTATATCGCGCTGCTCTTGCACGATATCGGCAAGGGCCGCGCCGAGGATCACTCGGTTCTGGGCGCGCAGATCGCACGCCGCGTGGCCCCGCGTCTGGGGCTGAACAAGGCCGATAGCGAAACCGTCGAATGGCTGGTGCGGTATCATCTGCTGATGTCGGATATGGCGCAAAAGCGCGACCTTTCCGACCCGCGCACCCTGCGCGATTTCGCCAAGGCGGTGAAGACACGCAAGCGGCTGGACCTGCTGACCGTGCTGACGGTCTGCGACATCCGCGGTGTCGGCCCTCAAACATGGAACAACTGGAAAGCCATGCTGATCCGGCAGTTGCACCGTGAAACCAGCCGCGCGCTGGAACACGGGCTGGAAGATCTCAACCGCGAGCATCGCGGGGCCGAGGCCAAGGGAGCCCTGCGCGAGGCGTTGCGTCAATGGGATACTGCCGCGCTCAAGACCGAACTGGGGCGGCACTACCCGCCCTACTGGCAGGGTCTCGACACCCGCACACAGGTGGTCTTTGCCAATATGCTGCGCGACCTGCCGGATGACGAGATCAGGATCGATCTGGTCCCCGACGAGGACCGCGACGCCACCCGCGCCTGTTTCGCCCTTTCGGACCATCCCGGCATCTTCTCGCGACTGGCGGGCGCGCTGGCGCTGGTGGGCGCGAATGTCGTGGATGCGCGGACCTATACCTCCAAGGACGGTTTCGCCACGGCGGTGTTCTGGATTCAGGATGAAAGCGGCAGCCCCTATGATGCGACCCGCCTGCCCCGTCTGCGCCAGATGATCGACAAGACCCTGCGCGGCGAGGTGGTCACGACCGAGGCGATCAAGAGCCGCGACAAGATCAAGAAGCGCGAGCGCGCCTTCCGCGTGGCGACCTCGATCACCTTCGACAACGAGGGATCGGAAATCTACACGATCATCGAGGTCGATACCCGCGACCGTCCGGGCCTGCTGTTCGATCTCACCCGCACGCTGGCCAATGCCAATGTCTATATCGCCAGCGCTGTGATCGCGACCTATGGCGAACAGGTGGTCGATACCTTCTATGTCAAGGATATGTTCGGACTGAAATTTCACTCGCAGCCCAAACAGAAGGCGCTGGAGCGCAAGCTGCGCGAGGCCATAGAACAGGGGGCCAAACGGGCCATTTCCTGACAGGGCTGAGGGCGGTATGCGCCCTCTTCCATGACGCGCGGGCTTGGGATAGTTCCGGAGCAGTCGCAACAAAGGTCGCCGCCCATGAAACCCATCCGCCTGATTGCCGGCTTCATGACCGTGGGGTTGTGGACCTTGCTCAGCCGCGTGCTGGGTTTCATGCGTGATGCGATAATTCTCGCCTATCTCGGCACCGGCCCCGCCTATGAGGCCTATGTGGTGGCCTTCCGCCTGCCCAACATGTTCCGCCGCTTCTTTGCCGAAGGCGCTTTCAACATGGCCTTTGTGCCGATGTTCTCCAAGAAATACGAAGCCGGAGAAGACGCCCGACGCTTTGCGGAAACCGCCTTTGCGGGCCTCGCGACAGTGCTGATCGTGCTCACGCTGGCGGCCCAGATTTTTATGCCGTGGATGATCTTTGCACTGGCCAGCGGCTTTGCCGGACAAGAACAATTCGCCCTGTCGGTGGAATTCGGGCGGATCGTGTTTCCCTATATCCTGTTCATCTCGCTGGCGGCCCTTCTGTCAGGTGTGCTCAACGCCACGGGGCGCTTTGCTGCCGCTGCCGCCGCGCCGGTCTTGCTGAATGTCATCCTTGTCGGGGCCATGGTGGGTGCGGCTCTGCTGGGCTTCGACGTGACGATGGCGCTGATCTGGGGCATTCCTGTTGCAGGGATCGCGCAGCTTGCACTGGTCTGGATCGCCGCGCGCCGCGCCGGGTTCACGCTGATGCCGCGCCGCCCGCGCTGGACGCCCGAGATCAGACGACTGGTGCGCATCGCAATTCCCGCGGCACTGGCGGGCGGCGTGGTGCAGGTCAACCTGCTGGTGGGCCAGCAGGTCGCCAGCTATTTCGACCGCGCCGTGGGCTGGCTCTATGCGGCGGACCGCCTGTATCAACTGCCACTCGGCGTTGTCGGCATCGCCATCGGTGTGGTGCTGCTGCCCGATCTCTCACGCCGTCTTGCCGGGGGCGATGATGCAGGCGGGCGCAATGCGCTCAGCCGTGCCGCGGAGATCTCGCTGGCGCTCACGGTGCCAGCAGCGGTGGCGTTGATCGTGGTCCCGCTGCCGCTGGTTTCGGTCCTGTTCGAGCGCGGTGCCGCCACGGCCGCTGACAGTGCGGCCATTGCCATGGCTGTGGCGGTTTACGGCCTTGGTCTGCCCGCTTTCGTGATCCAGAAAATCCTGCAACCGCTTTATTTCGCGCGCGAGGATACCCGCACGCCGTTTCGCTACGCGGTGGTCGCGATGATCGTGAATGCGCTGGTCGCCATTGGCCTCGCCCCCCTGATCGGCTGGATCGCCGCCGCTATCGCCACATCGCTGGCCGCTTGGGTGATGGTGGCGCTGCTCGGCATCGGCGCGCGCCCGATGGGCGATGTGGCCCGTTTTGATGCCCGCTTTCACGGCCGCATCTGGCGCATCATCGCGGCCTCACTCGGCATGGGTGCGGTGCTGTGGGGTGCGATGGTCGTGATGACACCCTTCTTTGCGCTGGCAGGCTGGCGCTATCTGGCGCTGCTTGCCCTGATCATGATCGGCATGATCAGCTATTTCGGGATCGGCCAGTTGATCGGCGCCTTCCGTCTGGGCGAGTTCAAGCGCGCCTTCCAGCGCGGCGGCAGCGCCTGATCCGTCTCGCCCCGCCCGCCGCTTCTTCTTGCCTCAAATATCCCCGCGCGGAGCGCATCCGCCCGCGCCACATAGCGGTATCAGTCGTGGCGCAGCTTGTCGCGCAGCCGGGCGAAACCGCCGGGGCTGACCACGAAAGACAGCGCAAAGCCGAAGACAAAGCCCGACAGATCCGCAATCCAGTCCAGACTGCCACCGAACAGGATGCCGAAGACAAGCTGGATGCCCATCAGAAAGGCGATCAGCGTGAAGGCGCGCGATTGCGGCCCACCCTCCTGCCCCAAGCGCAGCCAGAGCAGATAGGTGAAGGCGCCGATCAGCCCGTAAACGCCGGGGAACGACCCGATCAGCGGCACCGGTGATGCGGTCAGCAGGCCGAAAACCACCGCCCCGCCGATGGACGCGCCAAAATAGACGGCCACAATGGCCCAGCCGCGAAACACCTCTCCCACGAACTTGCCCAGCGCCAGAACCATCGCGCCCGCAAAGATCGCATGGGTGAAATTGCCATGCACGAACGGATAGGTAATGAAGCGCGCCATCTGGTCCAGCGGCCAGCGGTTGTTGGCCAGCATCCACTGGAAGATCTCGGCAGAGAAGGCACGGGACTGGATCGCGCCCAGCCGCCAGCCGATTGCCTGT
The DNA here is from genome assembly GCA_024636555.1 of Paracoccaceae bacterium. Taxonomy (GTDB): domain Bacteria; phylum Pseudomonadota; class Alphaproteobacteria; order Rhodobacterales; family Rhodobacteraceae; genus Seohaeicola. Next base: position 66,027 of record JAGXGW010000014.1, read on the forward strand.
GGACCGCCGATCAGCCCCTGTGCGCCAAGGATGAACAGCAACTCGATGCCGACGATCAGCACAAACAGCACGATCACCACCGGCGGCAGCGGGTTGACGGCGCTGATACCTGCGCCGCGTGGGTTCTGGGGATCAGGAAACATGGATGGACCTCTGCTTGACGCGGCTTTGGGGCATGGGTAAGCCAGCCCAACCGATTAATCCAGACGGAGATGTCATTATGGCGGATGCGGTCCAGTCACAGTCCAGTCCGAACGCGGGCTTCACACCGCGTGTCTTTTCGGGCATCCAGCCCTCGGGCGGGCTGACGCTTGGCAATTATCTGGGCGCGATCAAGCGTTTCGTGCAGATGCAGGACAGCGGCACACCGACGCTTTATTGTGTCGTCGACATGCATGCCATTACCGTCTGGCAAGACCCCGACGCCCTGCGCCGCCAGACCCGCGAGCTGACAGCCGGCTATATCGCCGCCGGGCTGGACCCGACACGCTCGATCCTGTTCAATCAAAGTCAGGTGCCCGAACACGCGCAGCTTGCGTGGATTTTCAACTGCGTGGCGCGGATGGGCTGGATGGGCCGCATGACCCAGTGGAAGGACAAGGCGGGCAAGAATGCCGAGAACGCCTCGCTGGGGCTCTTGGCATATCCTGCGCTGATGGCGGCGGATATCCTGCTATATCACGCGACGCATGTGCCTGTGGGCGAGGATCAGAAACAGCATCTGGAACTGACCCGCGATGTGGCGGCCAAGTTCAACCATGATTACGGCGTCGATTTCTTCCCCATCACCGAGCCGGTGATCGAGGGGGCGGCGACCCGCGTCATGTCGTTGCGCGACGGCTCCAAGAAGATGTCGAAATCCGATCCGTCCGATGCCTCCCGTATCAACATGACCGATGATGCCGACACGATCGCCAAGAAGATCCGCAAGGCCAAGACCGACCCCGAGGCTCTGCCCTCCGAGGCGGCAGGGCTGGAAGGCCGCGCCGATGCGCGCAATCTGGTGAATATCTATGCGGCTTTGTCCGACAGCACGGTCGACGCGGTGCTGCGCGATGTCGGTGGCAAGCAATTTTCCGAATTCAAGCCGATGCTGGCCGATCTGGCGGTCGCCAAACTCGCACCCATCTCGACCGAGATGGCCCGCCTGATGCAGGACCCCGCCGAGATCGACCGCATCCTCGGCCAGGGCGCATCCCGCGCCCGCGAGATCGCCACCCCGATCCTGCAAAAGACCTATGACATCGTCGGAATGATCCGCAGTTGATGGCTCAAAGTCCCGACGCTGCTTTATCAGCGAGGGTGGTCAAAGCCCGGTCTCTGCAATCCTCTGGCTTGAGGGGCTGACATGCAAAAGCCCGCGACTCAACGCGCGGGCTCTAACTTGTGTGCTGCCGACAGATCAGATCAGGCGCACCTGCGTACCGACCTTGGCCAGCGCGTAAAGCTCTTCGATATGCTCGTTGTAAAGCCCGATGCAGCCAGCCGAGGAGCGGCGGCCGATCTTGCGCGTGTCATGGGTGCCGTGGATCAGGTAGTAGGTCCAGCTGAGATAGAGCGCATGGGTGCCCAGTGGATTTTCCGGCCCTGCCTCGATTGTCGCCGGAAGGCTGGGATTGCGTTCGCGCATCGACGGTGTGGGCGTCCATGTCGGGCCGACGCGGGTCCGCACGATCTGGGTGTAGCCGAGTTTGGTCAGATCATCGCTTGCAGGCACGGAACTGGGGTAAAGGCGATAAACGCTCTCGTCCTCGGACCAGAAATGGACAGCGCGCGATTTGGTATCGGCCAGAATTGCCCCGTTCTCCAGAGTGTCGAAATGGTCCTGCCACCTGACCATGTGGAACGACGACACATTGTTGCGCACGCCATCACCTGACGGGCGCTCTTGTCCCACCGGCTCTTGCACGGCCCCTGCCCGTCCGGCCAGAAGCGTCGCCGCTCCACCTGCCAGCATGACTGCGCGTCTGTTCCAGAATTCCGCCATTTCGTCTCCTTCGGGCTTTCCCTGCCCTTTTCGTCTTTGGGTGGTCGTTCAGGCTGCCGTTCGGGCAGCAAGCTGCACTCAACCTGATCGGGTATACATTCTCAAATCACGATATTTTGTGATCGCGTGTGTCTGTGCCGTTGCACATACGCGGTGCACGCGCGGGCCTTATCGCGGAATCGCAGCGACTGTAAGAAGGACCGGATAAGGAGAGACCACCATGTCGTCATATACAACACACCCCGAGACGCGGATCGGACATGTCCATTTCAAGGTCGCTGATCTGGAGCGCGCGATCGCCTTTTACCGCGATGTCATGGGCTTTGCCCTGATGCAGCGCTTCGGCGATCAGGCCGCCTTTCTGTCCGCCGGAGGATACCATCACCATATCGGCCTGAACACATGGGACAGCCTTGGCGGCAGCCCTGCTCCGCAAGGACATACCGGCCTTTATCACACCGCCATTCTCTATCCGGACAGGGCCGCTCTCGGTACGGCGCTGGCGCGCGTGCTTGACGCAGGGGTCCCGCTGGACGGTGCCGCCGATCACGGTGTGTCGGAGGCGGTCTATTTCCGTGATCCCGATGGCAACGGCGTGGAAATCTATCGCGACCGTGCCCCGCAGGACTGGCCCCGTGATGCAAAAGGCAACCTGGCCATGACAAACAAGCGTCTGGACCTTGATGCCCTGTTGGCCGAGGCTGCCTGTGAGAAGGCAAAACCGCGGTGATCCGGCGCTGACAAAATCGTGTCCGCAGCAGTGATGTATGCGCGGGAGATGGAGGATTTGTCCTATAACCGTGCCCGAAATGTCACGGAAATGACACCCAAGCCTGTCACGGTGCCCTTATTTATTCAGCGATAAGGCTTCAGATCGTCCCAGAGCAAGTCTCAGGCTGAAATCATCACGAGCGTATTTGTCCAAGCCGTTTTTCGCGGCTTTGTCACAAGGTCTTTTTCATGACGCCGTAACCCGGCCCGGACCTTTCGGGTCGGGTTTTTCCGTTCTGGGCACAGGAACAGGCAGTGCCTGTGCAGCCTTTACCTGCCAGCCGGTTCGGGTAAGGTTCTTCCAATGGACGTGCTGTGCTGCGGGTCACGGGACGGGTTGGCGTGGAAGACGAGGCGGCCATGCATATCAAAAGCAAGTCTGCCGTGATCGGCACGGCGCTGCAGGACTGGCGCGACCGTGGACTTCTGGACACGGAAACAGCGCTAAGGCTGCAGGCCGATCTGGATCGGGGCGGCCGCAAGTTCAGCTTCAACGCATTCGTCATCACAGCCGGTGTGATCTGCCTGTGCTTCGCCGCGATGACCTTCATCGCCGCCAACTGGGAAGAGATGAGCCGCCTTGCGCGCCTGACGTTGGTGATCCTTGGGCTCTGGGCAGCTTGGGGCGCGGCACTCTGGGCCGGATTGCGCGGCCTGCACTGGTGGCACGAGGCGCTGATGGTGCTGGCCTGCGGCCTGTTCGGGGCCGGGATCATGCTGGTCAGCCAGATTTACCACATACAGGGCAATGCTGCGGATGCGGTTTGGCTCTGGGGGCTGGGCACGCTGCTGGCGGCCGTGCTGGCGCGCGGGACGATGGTTTTGGTCTTCGCCATCGGACTATTCGGGTTGTGGCACGCGATGCAGATTGACATTTTTGGCGGCAGTGCCGATCTGAACCTGCCCTATCTGGGATGGTGGCTGACAGGTGCCGCGCTGGCATGGTGGCTGCGCAGCAGGGCTGGCGCGCATATGAGCGTGATCGCCTTGTGCTTCTGGCTGCTGACGGCATTGACCACAGTCGCCTCGCCGCAACTCGCCGCCATTTTGCTGGCGCTGAGTGCTGTCACCACGATTTCGGCGCTGCTGGCCTCGCTTTCAGGACCGCTGGTGTTGCGCGGCTTTGAGGGGGCCGCAATGGGCTACGCGACATTCATGCTGGGGCTGGTCGTGTATTTCCTGACGCTCGGTATCGACGAATACACGGGCGACGCCGTGCAGGGGGCAGGCAATGCGGGGACAGACGGACTCATGCTGCCCCTGCTTTTGCTGCTGGCGCCGCTGGCGTTTGCCGTGGCCGGACATCTGCGACGCTGGGTGTTCTCCTATGATTTGTGGGTGGCATTCGTGACCGGCGTGCTGATGCTGGTCATATTTTATCTGGCTCCCGTGCCGCTGTTGCCGGAGGCGCTGTTGCTCGCGGTCTTTATCTGGATCACACGGATGGGCTGGCGGCTGGACCAGCGCGGCCTGCGCGCCATCGGCATGTTCGGCTTTGTCATGGCGCTGCTGCTGATTTACGCCGTGACCGTCGGCACACTGATCGGCACAAGCGGGTTCTACCTCGGCGCGGGCGTGATCCTGCTGGGTGGTGCATGGCTTGCCACACGGCTGGACCCGAAGCGCAGGAGCGGCACATGACGCGCCGCCTGCCCGCTTGGTTCTCCACCCGCCTGCCCGCCGGCTGGCTGATCGCCGCGATTGCCGTAGTGGCCCTGTTGCAGACCGCGGCGATCGGCAAGATGGTGACCGACCGCGCCGCCCTTTTGCGGGACGGTCAGGAGGTGGTGCTGGAGACCGGCGCCATCGACCCGCGCGATCTGTTTCGCGGGCATTACACGATCCTGAACCTCGCAATCACGCGCATCCCAGCCGGTTCGGTCACGCGTGATCCGGCGCTGGAACCCGGCGCGGCGGTCTATGTCACGCTGGCCGAGGGTGATGAAGGTTACTGGCGCGCGACCGCCCTCACGGCTGATCTGCCAGCGGGCCAGTCCGCGGTGATCCGTGGCGTGTTTGACTATGATACGGCGAGCCAGATTTTCCTCAGCTTCCCGTTTGACCGTTACTTCGCGCCACAGGACCGCGCGCTGGAGCTTGAGGCGCTGGACCGCGCGGACCGTCTCGGCCTTATTCTGGCACTGGACGGCGCGGGCAACGGGGCGATCAAGGGGCTGATGGTCGACGGGCAGCGTCTTTACGAGGAGGCGCTTTACTGACCCCGCAGCGCCGATCCATGCTTTACCGCACGGTCCTTGCTGGTAATGTCCACAGCGACAGATCGAAAGGGACAAGTCCATGGCAACCGGCACAAATATCCGCACCTATTTCAACGGCCAGTGGCATGATGGCGATGTGCCGATCATGCGGGCAGCGGATCACGGCGCATGGCTGGGCAGCACCGTGTTCGACGGCGCGCGCTACGTCAACGGCATGGCCCCCGATCTGGAAGCGCATTGCGCCCGCGTGAACCGCTCCGCCGAGGCGCTGATGATCACGCCTACCGTCGCCACGCAAGAGATGGTCGGCCTGATCCGCGAGGGGCTTGCGGCCTATCCGCGTGCGGCGGCTGTGTATATCAGGCCCATGTATTGGGGGATCGACGGCGATCCGACAGCCATCGTGCCGTCGCCCGACAGCACCGGCTTTGCCATCTGCCTCGAAGAGATCCCGATGCCGCCCGAAGGCGCGACCACCACGCTGACCCGCACCCGCTTTCGCCGCCCTGTGCTGGAAAGCGCTGTGGTCAATGCCAAGGCGGGCTGCCTTTATCCCAACAACGCCCGCATGCTGGCCGAGGCGCGGGCCAAGGGGTTCGGCAATGCGCTGGTCGCCGATGCGATGGGCAATGTCGCCGAGACCGCGACCGCCAATGTCTTCATGGTCAAGGACGGCGTTGTCTTCACCCCCATTCCGAACGGCACCTTTCTGGCCGGTATCACCCGCGCGCGCCATATCGTGAACCTGCGCGCCGACGGGGTCGAGGTGCGCGAGGCCGTGCTGAGCTTCGAGGATTTCCACAATGCCGACGAGGTTTTCCTGACCGGCAATATGAGCAAGATCACACCCGTCTCGGCCTTTGACGGGACCACCTACAACGTGGGGCCGATAGCCGAACGGGCGCGGGCGCTTTACTGGGATTGGGCCGCCACGGCAGGCTGATACGTTTGTTCCTGCGGTTGGGCTGGAATGCGCTCCGCGCGGGGATATTTGCGGCAAGAAGAAACAGGGCGCAGCGCGCCCCATCACAGAGTTGCGCGGTGCGGTGGCTTGCGCCATGATCGCCCGAAGGGAGAAGCAGGATGCGTAAGTTTCTGGTTGTGCTGGATGACAGCCGCGAATGTCTGAATGCGATGCGCTTTGCCGCGATGCGTGCGGCCCGCACGGGCGGCGGGGTCGAGATCCTGTCGGTGATCCCGCCGGAAGAGTTCAACCACTGGATCGGTGTGGCCGATATCATGCGCGAGGAGGCCCGCGAGCGCATCCACGCGCATTTCGAGGTTTTCGCCAAATGGATGCGCGACAAACAGGGTGTGGACCCCGAACTGGTGATCCGCGAGGGCGAACCGGTGACGGAAATTCTGGCGCAGATCAGTGAAGACAATGATATCGGCGTGCTGGTGCTGGGCGCGGGCACCGACAAGAAAGGCCCCGGCCCGCTGGTCACGCAACTGACGCGCAGCGCGGGCACCCTGTCGGTGCCCATCACCATCGTGCCCGGCGATCTGTCCAAGGAGCGGCTGGAGGCCATCACCTGAAGCCGCAAGCCCCGCACAGACACAGGGCCGCGCGTCAGATACCCGGACGACATCGCCATCCTGAATCGCGCAGAGATGCCGCCGGCCGTTTCCGCCCGACCGCCCGACCGCCCGACGGGTCAGTCGAACCGGTTGACAGGCAACTTCAGGTAATGGTGCCCGTCATTTTCTGCCGGCGGCAGTCGCCCGCCCCGCAGATTGATCTGAAGCGCCGCAAGTATGCGGTCCGGCAATGGCAATGTCGCGTCCCGTTCCTGCCGGCGCTTGATGTATGCGTTCCGTTCGGTGCCGTCCTTGACATGCTTGTTCGACAACTTGTGTTCCGCGACGGTCGCTTCCCATTGCGGCTCGTCCCGTCCGGGGCCGCCATAATCGTGACCGACAAACAACCGGGTGTCTTGTGGCAGCGCGAGGATATTCTGGATCGAGTCCCAGAGTTCAGCGGTTTTTCCTCCCGGAAAATCCGAGCGTGACGTGCCGACGTCGGGCTGCATGAGGGTGTCATGCACGAAGGCGGCATTACCGCAAACAAAGGTAATCGATCCGAGCGTGTGACCGGGCGAGAGCATGACCGTCGCAGTCAAGTCGCCGATCCGGAAGGTCTCTTTATCCTTGAAAAGATGGTCAAAATCGCGATGCGGGTTGAAAGCTTCCGGCATGTTGTAAAGATCAGCCCAGATCCCCGCAATCTTGGGCACAAGCGCGCCGATGCCGTTGGGTGCGCCCGTTGCCTGCTTTAACTGCGCCGAGGCCATGACGTGATCCGCGTGGGGATGCGTGTCCAGCACCCACGCGACCTCAAGCCCGTTATCACGCACGAGGTCAAGCACCTGATCCAGGCTTTCTGTCGAGAAGCAATAGTTCTTGGGATCGAAGTTCCACACCACGTCGATCAGCGCAGCTTTCTTGGTGCCAGGATCGGCGCATATATACTGGATTGAACCGGTATCGGGTTCGTAAAGACCCCAGACATCGGGACCGCCTGCGCCCGTCGAAGGCGAGTGGCGGACGAGACGGGATTTCAAGGGATCAGGCACGGCATGGCTCCTTTTGATGCTGAGGGTAGTCGAAAAGCAGCGCCGGGCACCATGGGTAACGTTCCTCGCACACGGCCATAGGCTGTCTTTGCAACCAAGGCGATTGCTGCACGCGCAGGCGGACCGATCACAACAGCAACGGTCATAAGCGCGGCGATCACAAGCGGCCCCCGAAAGCCCGCACGCTCAACCGGATCTTCCATGCGTTCACAGCTCCTCAAATTGCGCATCTCGATGAAAAGCGCGGGCACGAACAGCCGTGCACTGACGACAAGGATCACAAAACGCAATAATCCGGATGCAATGCCGGCACGCAGGCGCACTTCAGATTTCCTCCACCGTTTTTTTCAACTGGTCGCGCACGTCGCCCGCTAGGGCTTTCAGTTCGGCACTCCCGATCGCTTGCATCGACGCCACCGGGTCGATCGCACTGACTTCGACACCACCCTCGACCTCCCGTACGATGACGTTGCAGGGCAACATGGCACCGACCCGCGGTTCGATCTGGATCGCCTGATGGGCCATCTTCGGATTGCAGGCACCCAGAATGCGGTAGGCTGGCATGTGAACATCCAGCTTGGCTTTCATGGTCTTTTGCACGTCGATTTCGGTCAGGACGCCAAATCCATTGGCAGACAGGGCCGCGCGCGTGCGGCTGTCTATTTCGTCGATATCGGCCCCGGTCATCACCCGTGTGATGGTATAATCCATGTTGGCTTCTCCATGTTTTTCTAGGTGCTTTACTTGCGCAGGTACTTGATCAGCGCGGCGATCATCAGAACGACAAGCACCAGGATGACGATCATCCAGATCCAGCCAAACCCCGTTCCATATCCGTGCATCATCATGAATATCCTTTTGTTGGTGTGACGTGCCACGGTATGACAACACCCCTTGACCATGAGAGTTCCCGTTCGGGGCCGCCAGTTTGCGCCTGTCGTTCTCCCAGCGCTGGAACAAATCCCCTTCTGCAAGGTTCTATATTGCTGGAGAAATGCAATGGAACTGACTGACGGGGCCGCGGGCCAGCACCACGGGCATCATGGTCACAACGATCATGGCCAGCATCCTCATGCGCCTGCGGTCACGGCGCCGAAGCCGAAGACCGGCGGCGCGCTCCGCGTCCCGCTGTTGCTCGCGGCCAGGACCGTGCGGCTGCCCGAGGCGAAATGCGCGTGCCGCGCTCCTGTTCCGGTCCCGACTTATCCGACCCATCTGAAACGCAAACCAGGGAGAAAGCCATGGGACCCAAGACCTTAGGAGCGGCTCTCGGCGTCGTGGCAACGCTGTTCACCGCTCTCGTCGTCTGGCTGACGGTCGCCTACACGGGTGCCTACAATGTTGCGGCGACAGACACGCATGGCGGATGCCGTGCGATGGACGCTCGACACCACGATGCACCGCTCCGTCGCGAGGCGAGCGGAAGATGCCGGCCTGTCCGAGACCGTTCCACAGCAGGTGATAGCCGAAGGCGCAAGGCATTACACCGAAAGCTGTGCGCATTGCCACGGCGGGCCCGGCATGGACGCGGCACAGTGGTCGCGCGGGATGCGGCCCGAGCCGCCTCATTTGACAGAAGCCGCAGCGGAATGGGAACCGGCGGAGATCTACTGGATCGCCGAGAACGGCATCAAGATGAGCGGCATGCCGGCCTTCGGCACCCTGCACGGACCCGAGGAACTGCGCGCGATCACCGCGTTCGTGTTACAACTGCCGGGGCTTTCACCAGAGGATTACGCTGCGATGACGGGTGAAGGCGCACAGGGCCGCACAAACACCGGTTCGGAATAATTTCAGGAACGAGGAGAACGCCCATGTCCTACATCCGCTTCGGACTGATGATCCTCACCTCGACGGTGGTGATGTTCATCCTGATGTATCTCAACACCTACGCGTGGGAGCATGTCTTCTTTTCGGAGACGCGCACCTATATGGCGATCCTGATGGGCGCGACCATGGCGGTGATCATGCTGAGCTATATGCTGGGCATGTATTCCAACAAGATGCTCAACATCGCCATCTTCATCGGCTCGGTGATCGTCTTCGCGCTGATGCTCTGGCTCGTCCGGAGCCAGGCCACCGTATCAGGCGAGAGCTATATGCGCGCGATGATCCCGCACCACTCGATCGCAATCATGACCTCGGAACGGGCGCAGATCCGGGATCCGCGCGTTCAGAAAATGGCCCATGATATTGTCGCCGCGCAAAGGCGTGAGATATCCGAGATGCGCTATCTGATCGGCGAGGTCGCGGACGAAGACACCGTCGCGTCCATCTACCAAGATCCGCCCGCCGAAGTCGGCACGATCGCGGCGGCTTTGAACAACACCCTGATCGCTGAACTCGACCCGTCCGAGATGCCGCAGGCCGAAGCGGAACAGATTCTTGCTCCCGGTCCGCGCTGCACCTTCAATCGGACACCCGAGGAGCATCCCATCCTTTGGGTAGCGCAGGACGGCGGTGCCGCAGCAATAAAGCTGAACGGCGTGTTGGTCCCGCTCGAGGCAGCAGGAGAGACCGGGACCAGCGGAACCGTCTTGGAGGCCCAAGGCACCAGCGTGACGGTCACATCTCTGGGCGAAGATGCCGACTGGCGGTCCGACGCGGAGATGATCTTCGCCCTGGAGCAGGGCCTGACCGTCGGATACCGCGGGTTCTGGGCCTGTTCGCCGTGATGGCTGGCACGGACCGGCGGGCGAATACGATCATCACCCCCGACCTTTGCCGGACGAAGTCTCCTGCAAAGATGCTGTCGGCGATGGGTCGGTCGCCTTAGATCGCAGCCAGGTTAATTGAGGCGATTCCGACCTCGTTCAGCCCGAACAACTCGTCCGCCTCGCTGGTCCCGTTGCTATCGAAATCCCGCCACGCCCGGAGCGGGTTGTAGAAAGTATCCAGACTGTCAATCACGCCGTCTCAGCAGCAATGCGGGCCGCAATTGATTTCTTTTCCGATGTGGCCGCAGCCGCTTCGACGTCAAAGTTCAACATCGCGACCTGTCGCGTCTTGACCCAGATATGTCCGAGAAGCTCGTCGACCTCTACGTCAAAGCTTTTTGATGGCCACACCAAACCACACATGGTTTTCTTTGACGTTTTCCTTTTCGCTTTATCTTTGGTCACACGCCAATCGGCATAAGTGCGGCTGATCGAATGACAGGGCGGGGGGAAATCAGTTCTTTCCATGTAGACAGCGCGCGGCTGACGGGTGGAAAGGGTGGCCTTTTAATGTGGCAGCCACGCCCCGGTTGTGCGGCACTGCCTTTGGCGGCGTCCCAGACAACAGTGCCGCGGGACAGCGTGAACCGGGGCAGGCCGGTCACCTCAAAGCCTTCGAAAACATTGTAGTCAATCACAGATTGCTGACTCTTGGCGGTGATCGTCTTTTTCGCGGCAGGATCCCACACCACAACATCGGCATCGGCACCGGGCAAAATCGCTCCCTTTTGGGGATAAATATTGAGGATTTTCGCGATATTGGTCGATGTCACCGCGACAAATTCATTCATGGTCAGCCTGCCGGGAATCACTCCATGCGTCCAGAGCAGGGATAAACGGTCCTCAAGGCCGCCTGTTCCATTCGGAATCTTGGTAAAATCCCCGATCCCCATGCGTTTCTGTTCTGTTGTGAAAGCACAGTGATCCGTGGCCACAACATGCAGAGAGCCTGCCGAAAGACCAGCCCAGAGCGAATCCTGATGCGATTTATCCCGGAATGGCGGGCTCATCACCCGTTGCGCAGCATGGTCCCAATCAGCATGGGCATATTCACCCTCATCCAGCAAAAGATGCTGGATCAAAGGCTCCCCCCAGACGCGCTGCCCCTTTTGCCGGGCGCGCCGGAACGCCTCGTGGGCTTCTTCGCTGGAGGTGTGGACGATGTAAACGGGCACATTGGCGGCATCGGCAATGGTGATGGCACGGTTCACCGCCTCGCCCTCCACGGATGCGGGGCGCGAATAGGCATGCGCCTCTGGCCCGACATTGCCCTCAGCCAGCAGCGATTGTTGCATTGACGCAACCAGATCACCATTTTCGGCATGCACCAGCGGTATAGCCCCCAAAGCGGCTGATCTGATGAAAGACGCGAACATCTCGTCATCGTTCACCATCAATGCGCCCTTATAGGCCATGAAATGTTTGAAAGTGTTAACACCGCGCGCCACAACCGTTGCCATGTCATTGAAAATCGGCTCGGACCAGCCCGTCACGGCCATGTGGAACCCGTAATCGCAACTGGCCTGGCGGGCGGCTCTTTCTTCCCATAGATCAAGGGCTGGCAACATCCCGTCCTCACCGGGGATGATATGGTCAACCACCATCGTGGTGCCGCCAGACGCCGCCGCAAAGGTGCCGCTTTCCCATGTTTCGGCGGTGGTTGTGCCCATGAAAGGCATTTCCAGATGCGTATGCGGATCAATCCCGCCCGGCATCACATAGCAGCCGGTCGCGTCAATGATGATATCGCCCGTCAGATCAGGGCCGATTTCCGTAATCACATCGCCGTCAATCGCAATATCGGCGATCAGGTCGCGGTCCGCCGTAACGATTGTTCCGCCTTTGATAATGGTCGTCATGATTTGCCCCCTTTGGGTTTATGCGGCCGGAACACCAGCGCCGGTTCTTTCAACGATCAATCCGTAATGTTCAGGACGACGATGGGCTGCAAAATCAAAGATCGTCTCGCGGTAGATGCGGCCCATATCCAGATCGCAGCGCGCGGTGATCACCTCGTCGTCAACGGTGCAGGACATCGCCACAATCTCACCCGAAGGGGCGACAATCACGCTTTGCCCACCCATTCTGGAGCCTTCCTCGTTGCCACATTTCGCAGTGCCAACCACCCATGTTGCGTTTTGATAGGCACCGGCCTGCATTGACAGGTGATTGTGAAACAAGATCAGGCTGTCCATCGCCTGTTCGCCGGTATGGCCATAGGGCGTGTTATATCCCAGCATGACCATTTCAACGCCTTGCAGCCCCATGACCCGATATGTCTCGGGCCACCGCCTGTCATTGCAGATGCACATACCCATTTTACCGCCAAAGCCTTCAAACACCGGAAAACCAAGGTCACCGGGTTCAAAATACCGTTTCTCCAGATGCTGGAATTCGCGCCCCGGCTGTGGCTCGGCATGGCCGGGCAGATGGACCTTGCGATATTTACCGATAATAGTGCCCGTTCTGTCCACAAGGATCGAGGTATTGTAGCGCTGCTTGACTCCGCCCGCGTGACTCAACTCTGCATAGCCAAGATAGAAACCGAGACCCAGTTTCTGCGCCTCCTCAAACAGTGGCATGGTGACCGGGCCGGGCATTTCTGTCTCATAATAGCTGTCCAGTTCGGCCTCATCCTCGATCAGCCAGCGCGGGAAGAACGTGGTTAACGCCAGTTCTGTAAAAACAACCAGCTCACAGCCCCGGCCCTTGGCCTCGCGCATCATTTCGATCAGGCGGCGCACAGAAGCGGCGCGTGACTCTGATTTGGTAATTGGACCCATCTGCGCAGCAGCGGTCAGAATGTTACGGCTCATTTGGCTTATCCTCCTTGGTCGGTTGTAAACGGACAAGGGCAGCGGCAAAGCCACAGGCAGCGGCCACGCCATCGATGACCGGCACGCCATGGGTGGCGGACAGTTCAGCGGCCAGGTCGGCCATGCCAGCGCAGCCCAGAACGATGGCCCCTGCACCATCTTGGGCAATGGCGTGCGAAATCTCGGCTGATACTTTGTCGCGTGCCGCTGATCCGGGCTGTTCAAGATCAAGAACAGGCACGTCACTGGCGCGTACGCGGCAGCAATGGTTGGCAAGCCCGTAAGCGGCGATATTGTCAGTGATCACCGGCACTGACACCGCCAAGGTGGTCACAACACTGAATTTGTGCCCCTGCAGGATTGCGGCGTGAAATGAGGCCTGCCCGATCCCGATCACCGGCACATCAACCGCGGCGCGCGCCTGCGCCAATCCGGTATCGTCAAAACACGCGATGATGCAGGCATCTGCGGTTTTGGCCGCCTTCCTTATCTGCGCCAGCACATGCGGCAGGGCTGCGTCCCCATCGGCGCGCCCCTGAATGGATGGCGGGCTATCGGCGCAGGTGCGCCCCTCAACCGTTATCCCAGGGCCAACAACCGCCCGCGCCGCCGCCACGATCTTGTCCGTCATCGACACGGTGGAATTGGGGTTCACAAAGACCAGCCGCACGCGCTCACACCATGCCTTTGCCAGCATCCGAGCCAAAGCGCGCCCGCCGCCTTTGCACCCAAAGTGCCACGACAATGAACACAAGGATGATCGACAAGGAAAACACCGTTGTCAGTGTGCCGAGCGCATAAAGAACCGGTGTGGTGACATTTGTTGTCATCCCGAAGATTTCCAGCGGCAATGTGTTGCGACTGCCTGATGTCAGCAAGGTGCGGGCAAACTCGTCATAGCTGAGCGTAAAGCCAAACAGCGCCACACCGATCAGTGACGGTGCAATCAACGGCAAAACGATATGCGCAAACACCTGCCACTCATTCGCGCCCTGGTCGCGGGCGGCTTCTTCATAGGCGGGGTTAAAGCGGTTGAACACGGCAAACATGATCAGCAAGCCGAACGGCAAGGTCCATGTCAGTTGCGCGCCATAGCCGGATGTTGCCCAATGCACATCCCAGCCCAGTTGCGAGAAGATCAGCCCAACCCCCAGCGATACCAGAATAGAGGGGATCACAAGGCTTGCCATGATGATGTAGAACAGCACGGTTGATCCGGCAAAGCGCCGGCGAAACGCCATACCCCCCATGATGGACAGAACAACCGTGGTGACCATCACCATCATGCCAAGAGTGAAACTGCGCCGGAAAGATCCCCAGATATCCCCGACGGCCTGTGTCTGAAACAGCTCTCGGAACCAGTGGAGCGAGGTGCCGCGCATCGGAAATGTCAGCCCGCCCTGTGGCCCCTGAAAGCTCAGGATGCCGATGGTGATTGTGGGGCCATAGAGGAATATCAGAAAGGTCACAAAGAACGCGCCAAGCACGTAAAATGAGGTGGGGCGCTTGCCTTCCAACTTACAACTCCTTCCGGATATCGACGAATTTCAGCATGATCGCGATGATGATCAGAACGGTGCACAGCAAAACCACAGCCGTTGCCGCCGCTGACGGATATTGCAAAAGACCGATATCGTTTGAGATCAACCGGCCCACATTGGCCACCTGAGAGCCGGACATGAACCTGACGGTGATGAAATCCCCCATCACCAGCGCGACAACAAAGATCGACCCGATCATGATGCCGGGTTTGGTCAGCGGGATCACCACATTGGTCAGAATCTGAAATCCGCTCGCGCCTGCATCCCGCGCAGCTTCGATCAAGGATTTGTCGATCCGCATCATGGTGTTGAAAATCGGCACCACCATGAACAACGAATAGAGATGCACAAAGGCAAGGATCACCGCAAACTCCGAAAACAACAGCCATTCAACCGGCTCTTGTGTCAGGCCCAGATCCATCAGCGTTTTATTGGCGATACCGTTGCGCCCCAGAAACGGTACCCATGAGATCATCCGGATGATATTCGATGTCAGAAACGGGATCGTGCACACCATGAACAGTACAACCTGCCATGTCAGGGTGCGCACATGAAACGTCAAGAAATAGGCGACAGTAAAGCCGATGACCAAGGTGATCGCCCATGTGATCACAGCAAAGGTGAATGTCTTGATGAATACCGCACGCACGACAGACGAACCGAACAGATATTCGTAATTGTCGAACTGAAATGCAGGATAGATCGAAAATTCAGTTGATCCCCAAAAGCTTAAAGCGGTGATCATACCGATTGGGAGCAATAGAAAGAACGTCAGGATCAGCACAACAGGGCTGGCAAGCGCCCAACTTGCTGCCATCGGGCTGCGCATAAATCGATGCATTCTCGGCTCCGGTCTGTTCGTGCAGGTGACACGCCCCGGGCGGGGCGTGTCTGGGTCAAAGTCTGGCGGTGATCAGGCCGCGATAAACTCGTTCCATTTGCGGACCATGTACTGGTTTTCGTCCATAACGGCGTTCCAGCAGGCAACCGCGCCCATACGATCATAGAAAGACCCACCATCACGGACGGTTCCGGGGCCTTCCATGACAACGCCTTGCGGGTTTGTGATTTCATTCTGCGCCGGTTTGCCTTCAAACCAGAAACCCCATTCATCCTCGGTCATGAAGTCCTTGGAGGTTTCGGGCACAGCGGAATAATATCCCTGACGCATCAGGAACCCACCGGCCCAGCCTGACAGATACCAGTTGATATATTCATAGGCCGCATCAAGTTTTGCACCGTCAAGATTGGCTGCAAGCCCAATACCGCCACCCCAGCTACGGTACCCTTCTTTCAGCGGCTGATAGACACAAGGCACACCTTGGCTACGCACTGCTGTAATTGCGGGCGACCACATTGATTGAATAACAACTTCGCCAGATGCCATCAGGTTCACGGATTCATCAAAGCTCTT
Source organism: Paracoccaceae bacterium (assembly GCA_024636555.1). Taxonomy (GTDB): domain Bacteria; phylum Pseudomonadota; class Alphaproteobacteria; order Rhodobacterales; family Rhodobacteraceae; genus Seohaeicola. The sequence continues at coordinate 82,068 of JAGXGW010000014.1, forward strand.
CCAGAAGGCGCGGAATTGGCCCGCTCTTTTGGCCTCGATGAAGATATCGATTGTCTTGTCGATCTCTTCGCGGGTCATGTTGCCTTTGTCGCCATAGGTAATCTCGCCCATCGCTTCGCAAACCATGGCCATATCCATGATCCCGATGGATGAGATATCCAGAATCGACGCCTTGCCCTTGAATTCAGGGTTCAAAAGTTCGGTCCAGCTATCAATAGGTCGGCCGATCAGGTCAGGCCGGATGCCCAAAGTATCGGCATTGTAGATCGTTGGGATCAAGGTCATCCAACCGGATTCGTTATCCACGAAATCGGTTGAGCCTGGGCCATCGACAAAGCCGACAGTATGCGGGGCGGTGCCTTGGGCAATCTCGCTTTCCGGTGTCAGCTTGCCATCGCGGAAAATGCTTACAATTTTATCATAATTGTCGATCCGGCTTGTATCCATCGCCTGCAAGTTGCCGGTTGGCCATACTTTTTTGCAAATCCAATATTCAATATCTGCAATGTCAAAGCTGTTTGGCTGCGTGGCAACCCGTTGCGATACGGAATCGGAATCAAGCGCTGTCATCTCAAGGGTGATGCCCAGATCCTCTTGGGCTTTGGCGGCGATTTCGTTGAAGGCTGACACCCCTGTGCCCGCCTGACGCAGAACGATGTTCGACTGCGCCCAGATCATCGGCGCGCCAAGCGTGGATGCCCCCGCAGCCGTCATCGTGGCGGCGGCCCCTTTCAACAATGTGCGGCGGCTAAGGCCGTTCCTTTTGGTAAACTTTGTCATTGGTTTCTCCTTGTTGGCGGCCAGTTTCGGCCAGTTACTTTTCTTCCGATCTTCCCCCGGTTCGTGCGGTGATCACGCGCTCAGCGGATGCAGGTCTTGATCGTTCCATCCCATGCGCACCGATGCGCCGGTTTCGATGGGCGCCGCATAGAATTCTTCTTCGGGAATCATCGCGGTCAGCGCGACCTCTTGTGGCCCCATCAGGCCAAGGGCGACATGCGTGCCCAGAAACTCGGTCGAGGTGACAGCCGCATCCAGCCCTTGTGCCGCAGCATCCACCAGACGCAGCCGATCTGACCGCAAAGCAAACCGTTGACCTTGCAGCGAGATCACGTTGTGCCCGCCCAGAAACCTTGCCACAAATTCTGTCTTGGGCATGTTGAACACATCCCGCGCGGTGCCGGACTGTTCGATCACCGCATTGTTCATCACCACAACTTCATCAGCCAATGCGAGGGCCTCATCCTGCCCATGGGTGACATGCACAAAGCTGATGCCCAGTTCGCGTTGCAGCTTTTTCAGCTCACCGCGCATCCGCAACCGCAGGAACGGATCCAGCGCAGACAGCGGTTCGTCCAGCAACAAAACCTGAGGGCTGGTGATCAGCGCACGCGCCAGCGCGGCACGCTGCTGTTGTCCGCCTGACAACTGTGCCGGAAGCCGCAAAGCCAAAGCCTCCATCCCGACCAGTTCAAGCAGCGAAAAGGCCCGTGCATGGCGCGCTTTTTTGTCGATGCCTTGCATTTTCAGGCTGAAGGCAACGTTGTCCAGAATGGTCATATGCGGGAACAAGGCATAGGACTGAAACATCATCGCCGTTCCACGGCGCGCTGGCGGCAGTTTCGAAATATCCCGCCCGTCCAACAGGATAGACCCTTGGGTGACGCTTTCGTGCCCCGCGATCATCCGCAAGGTCGAAGATTTACCGCAGCCCGCAGGTCCCAACAGGCAGATATAGGCGCCGGGCGCAAACAGATGTGACACGTTGTCTACCGCCACAGCCGAACCGTAGCGCTTTGTCACCGAAACCAGTTCAAGATCGTTTTTGGTGCGCAATGGGCCGTCTCCTGTCCAGTCGCCTGAATATGATTCGACGCCCCGCCACAGGACCAGCGCCTTGCGCGCCAAAAGCGCCAATTTTGCGCCTTGCAAACGGTGCCTGCCAGATTTCGTAGCACCAAAACCGACATTTGCCTGTTTTCTGCACACAGAAAACAAACATAAAGCCTGTCCTGCCAGCACATCCAACGCTCGACCGGAATACATGCGTTTTCCAGCCGCTCGCAAAGCCAAGAGGATGCACACGAGCGATTACCTAATTTTCCTGAAAAGGAATGCTGAACATGCGAGGAGAGCGCCTATTTTCCGCACCAAACCCAGCCACATCGGTCAATTTTTAATCGGCGCCCCACCAAAAGCCGCAGAAACCAGAAACCCGTGCAATCATAGTTTGCGCACTTTGAATGCAGAAATCTACAAAACCATAACCACGATAAGGAGACAGACGATGAAAGTGATAGGGGCGGATGTGGGTGGCACCTTCACCGATTTGATCTTCTCTGATCTTTCCACAGGTGCACTTGGTATCCACAAAGTGTCCACTACCCCCGATGATCCCGCACGCGGTGTCATGGAGGGGATCATCGCGCTTTGCGCCATGAATGATGTCGCCCCCAGCCAGATCGATCATGTGTTTCACGGCACAACCACAGCCACCAACGCTGTTCTCGAAGGGCGCGGCGCCCGAACCGGTATGATCACAAATGACGGGTTTCGCGATATCCTGCATATCGGCCGCCACCAGCGTGTCGAGCATTATTCGATCATGCAGGAACTGCCGTGGCAGAATCGTGCCCTTATTCGCAGGCAGCATCGCAAAACGGTGGCGGGCCGGTTGATCCCGCCAACAGGCGCGGAACTTGTGCCGCTGGACGAAGACGGGGTGCGTATCGCCGCGCGTGAGCTGCGCGCGGAAGGCGTTGAATCTGTCGCGATCTGCTTTTTGTTCTCATACCTTGATCCGCGTCATGAACTGCGCGCGAAAGAGATCGTGGAGCAGGAAATGCCGGATGCCTTTGTCACGACATCCTCCTCCGTCTCGCCGCAGTTCCGTGAGTTTGAGAGGTTCACCACTGCAGCGCTTGCGGCTTTCGTTGGCCCGCTTGTCGGGCGCTATATCACAGGCCTGGATGAGGCGTTGCGCGGCATCGGCATCCGCGGTGATCTGCGGATCATGGCGTCCAACGGGGGCGTTGCGACCCCTGCGATGGTCAAGGAAAAGCCCGCGCTGACCCTGCAATCCGGCCTTGCAGCGGGGGTACTTGGCGGTGGCTGGATCGGTGAACAGGCCGGACGGTCAAAGTTGATCACCTTTGATATTGGCGGCACATCGGCCGATATCGGTATCGTCATGGACGGTGTTTTTGCCGAAACGGATTCCCGCTCCACCTCTATCGCGGGATTTCCGCTTTTGATGCCGATGCTTGATATCCATACGATCGGGGCTGGTGGCGGCTCTATTGCCCATGTCGACAGGGGTGGCGCGTTCCGTGTCGGACCGCAAAGCGCGGGTGCTGTACCCGGCCCTGCCGCCTATGGGCGCGGCGGCACCGCGCCGACGGTCACCGATGCAAATATCGTTCTTGGCCGACTGGCCGCTGATGATTTTCTGGGCGGCGACATGGGCCTAGATGCCGATGCCGCGCATCATGTCATCAACACGCTGGCCGCACAGCTTGGGTTGGACCCGCTCGACACCGCTGAGGGTATCCTTACCATACTGAACGCCAATATGGCCAACACCATCCGCTCACGAACGGTGCAAAAGGGGATAGATCCGCGGGGCTTTGCCCTAGTGGCGATGGGCGGTGCCGGTCCGCTGCAAGGGGCCGCAGTGGCGGCCATACTCTCCATCCCCGAAGTGATTGTGCCGCCCTATCCGGGTATCACCTCGGCGATGGGGTTGCTGACGACCGATCTGAAATACGACGCGATCCGCACCCAGTTCCAGATTTCCACAGCCCTTGATTCGTCGCGTATCGGACAAGATTGCGATGCCATGCTGACAGAGCTTTCCAGCCGTTTTGCGAAGGATGGTGTGGCGGATGAGACCTATACCAGAAGCGGCGATCTGCGCTATGTCGGGCAGGGCTATGAGCTAAAGATACCGCTGCCCGATGGCACGGTAACCGCGCAAAGCATGCAACAGGTCTGGGATGCATTTCATGCAGCACATGTGGCGGAATACGGTCATGCCTTCCCTGACAGCCCGATCGAGGTGGTGAATATCCGCCTGACCGGCATTGGCCGCCTGCCGAAACTGGCTGCGACCGCAGCGCCCGCTGGCGGCAGTCTGGAGGCATCGCTGATCCGCACCTCTGCCTGCGTGTTTCGCGGCGATGACGGGCTGGCATCGCATGACACCCCGATTTACCGGCGCGAAACGCTGCCTGTCGACACACCGTTCAACGGCCCCGCCATCGTTGTGCAAAAAGACAGCACCACGCTTATCCCGCCTGGCGCGATTGCCAGCGTTCATCCCTCAGGCTGCATCATCATCACATTGGAGAAAGCCCAATGACACGCATTGATCCGATAACTGCTGCTGTCATTCAGGGCGCTTTGGAAAACATCGCCATCGAAATGGGGCATAAGCTGATGCGCATGTCCTATTCCTCGATCATCCGCGAGTCCGAGGATTTTGGCGCCGCGCTGACCGATGCGACAGGGCGGCAGATGTGCGAGTGCAAGATGTCCACGCCCCTGCAATCAGGGCCGATTCCGGGTTATATCCAGAATGTCATACAGGTTCTGGCGCAGCGCAATGATCCGGTTCGCCCCGGTGATGTGATCATGCATAATGATCCCTATGGCGGGGCCAGCCACGGGCCTGATGTTGCTTTTTGCGTGCCTGTGTTCGTGAATGACAACCTGATCGGCTGGTCGGTTACAACAGCGCATCACCTTGATATCGGCGCGCTCAGTCCGGGAAGCTGCGGTATCGTCGATGCCGTGGATACCTACGCAGAAGGGTTGCAATTCAAGGCGATCAAAGTGATTGACCAAGGCCGCAGGATTGAACCTGTCTGGCAAATCTTGCGCGATAATATCCGCGCCTCCGACCTTGTTGTCGGTGATATGGAAGCGCAGATTGAGGCCGCCCGCATCGGTGCCGCCCGGTTTGTTGCGCTGGTCAAGGCGAACGGGCTTGCCACCGTTACCGCCGCCTTCGAAGACCTGATGGATTATTCCGAACGCCTGATGCGCGATGCAATCCGCGCGCTGCCTGATGGTGACTATACAGCCACCACCTATCTGGACGGTTATCTTGATGATCCCGATCCAACGCGCCGTGATCTACCGCTTGTCGTCACCTTGCGGGTTCGCGGCGATACGCTTGCGGTTGACCTGACAGGCACCGCGCCGCAATTGCCGGACAAGCCGGTGAATATGCCCCTGATCGGTACGGTCGATTGCGCGGTCTGGCTGACAATACGCTCGATCCTGCTTGATTCCGTTACCTATGGCGCGATCCCGCAGAACTCTGGCCTGACACGGCCCATATCGATCATCGCCCCGCGCGGATGTCTGGCGAATCCGATTTTCCCCGCTCCGGTCATTGCGCGGTTCTGTTCGGGCAACCAGCTTGCCGATACCGTCATGAAAGCCTTGGCCCAAGTGGTTCCACACCAGGTTTCCGCCGGAATCGGCAACCTGCGGGTTGTCGCCATTTCCGGCCTGAACGAGGGCAATCACTGGGTCCATATGGAGATCATGGAAGGAAGCTATGGTGGCCGCTTCGGGATGGACGGGATGGATGCGGTCGATACGCTTTATGCCAACACCCGCAACAACCCTGTGGAGGATATCGAAAGCCATATCCCCCTCCGGGTTGAGCGGTATGAACTGCGCGAGGATCGTATTGCGCCCGGCCAGTGGCGCGGTGGCATCGGCACCATCCGCGAATTCACCTTTCTGGATGATGCTGGTTTCTCGCTCGAAGGGGATGGCCACGCCTATAGGCCATGGGGGTTTGATGGCGGCGCGACAGGGCATGTCGCCTCGCTGACCCTGCAAACGGCGGATGGGTCGGAACGGGCGCTTCCGTCCAAAGTACCTTATTTCAAGGTCAAGGCCGGAGACAGGCTGATCTCTTGCGGGCCATGCGGTGCGGGCTATGGCGATCCGCTGCTGCGTGATCCTGACGCTGTGGCGTCAGATGTCGCGGATGGGTTGATTCCTGCGGGCACCGCTTTGCGTGATTTCGCTGTTGTGTTGCGGGATGGCGCTGTCGATACCAAAGCCACCGATGCAGCGCGCCGATCACGCGGATAAAGCCGCCTGCGCGTCAGGCTTCCAGAAACTCGCGCCAGCGGCGCACGACATGGGTGTGTTCATCCATGAAGGTGTTCCACACTCTGGCTCGGCTCATGCGTTCGCGGTGTGATCCGCCTTCGCGGCGGTGATCCTTGGGAACGCAAATCTTGCCCTCTGGATCAGGCAAGGCGCGTGCGGCGCGTATCCCACCATACCAGTAATCCCATTCATCACGGCTGAGATGTGCGCGGATACGATCAGGGAAGGTGGCGTAATATCCCTGTCTGGCAAAGCAGGCACCCGCCCAGCCATTCTGACACCAGTTCAGAAAATCATAAGCCGCATCCAATGTGTCGCCTGTCGTTGCCGCTGACAAACACAGGTCTGAATGCCAGCCTCGGCAGCCTTCTGCGGGCGTGGATATCACGATCGGCACGCCAAGGCCGCGCAGCGTTGCGGCGGCAGGCGAAAAGATCGTCTGCATCTTGACCCCGCCACGCTGCACCAGCCGCACGGCGTCATCCGCCTGTAACCAGACCCCTTTGAAATGGCCGATCTTTTTCTTGTGGATCAGGGTGTCCACCACCTCGTCCACCTCGCTGACGGACAGGTTTCCAACATCGGCAAAACTGCGCCCGCGCGCCGCCTCAACGGCCATGGCCCCTTCGATGATCCCCAGAACAGGGTCACCGACAAGGGCCACCTGCCCCGCCCAGCGTGGGTCCAGCAGCCAGCCCCAACTGGCAACCTCGCCCGGTGACAGCGCCTCCTGGATCTTTTCAAGATAGCCAAAGCTGTCAACCCCGTGCACCATCGGCAACATCGACAGCCATTGCGTTGCATTGCGCCCCAATTGGCCATCGGGCTGCATGAACAGCTTGTCAAACACGGTATCGATCACCTTGCTTGCGCCCGCTTGGGATTGTGTGGCGGCGATGATCTCGGCACTGATATTCAGCCGCGCCATGTCGATTGGCTGAATGCTGCGCGCCGTCCAGATCAGGTCAATGGTGTGCCATTGCAGATAGACATCGAAGCTTTCTGGCCGCGTGACAACACGCTGCAAGCCCTCAATCCCGTCGACCAGCTCGAACTGGATAGGAAAATCCAGCTCTTGCATCGCTTTCTCGCGGATCGGTGCGGGCAACAACTCGCTTCTGCCGACCACGCGCAAGGGGGGGATACGCCGCATCCTACACCAACCTGACCAGATAGGGTGCCTGTCCGGGGTCACCGAATATTGCCAGAACCTTCAGACGCTCGCGGGTTCTGAGGTGATCGGCATCCAGATGGTGCCGCATGGCCGCTGCCGCGCCTGCCCCGTCACCGATGGCCAGATGATCCAACACTAGCCGATGTTCCAATAGCATCGCTGTTTCATCATGCCTTACCACATGCGTGGCAAATAGCTGGTTCACCACGAATGACAGTTGCGAGTTGCGGACAACCTGCATCATGCGCGGGTTGCGCAGGGGGGCAAGGCATGTTTCGTGCAAATCCGCCTCGATCCGCGCCAGTTCGCCCTCGGACAGGGTTTGCCCCGATTCCAGCGCCCGATCCGCGCGCGCCCGCATCGCTTTGACCGCATCAGGCACCAGCATCCCCACCACTTGGCCAAGGGCCGCAGGTTCAACAATCTGCCGGATATCGTGCAGATGGTCCAACATGCGCGCGCTCAGCGGTCCGGCAATCCAATGCGACGCTCTGTCCTTGGAAATGACACCGCGTTCATGCAGGCGGGCCAGAACCTCGCGCGTAACTGTGCGGCTGACATTGAAATGATCGCACAGCCCGGTTTCCGAGATTTGGTAAATGCCGAATGGAATGGCATGCAGCAGATCACGCTCGACCGTGCCCAGAATAAGCTCCCATCTGGGGACAACTAGCGCCTCGCTGGAATTGCCGGGCAGGTGCAGATCAAGCAGATGAAGATTGGGCCGCACCGTGCCGGTATCGGCATCGGCGTCATTGCCCACAACATATCCCAGCGCCGCATCCTGCCGGACAAGCCCCTCTTGCGCCAAAAGTTCCAGCGCACGCTTGACGGGTGACCGGCTTACCGCCAAGCGATCAGCGACAGCGGCCACAAAAAGACGGGTTCCGCGGGGCAAAGTGCCCGCTTTGATATTGCTGGCCAAAAGCTCTCGCACGATCTGGTAATACGCCTTGCGGATAGTCACGGTCAGCCTGTCCAATTGCGGGCGCAACACGATGTCGGGCCAATGCTCAACGCAAACATAACAGCATGCCGCGCCGATCGTCATCCGCCTAACGCTTAAACAGAGCTCAGCTTCGACATCTTCCTAAAAACGGAGTAGTTCTGCTCAACTTCCGCCCGCAGCCGTTGACTCCCCCCTCAGGGTGTCCTGGATGCGGTTCGCAACGGCGTTGTCGATTGCGGCGTCATGCTCCTGTTTCACCCGTCGCCGCGATGACCTTTTGCGCGAGGCTCAGGAATACCGCGCGCTCCTCAGAGGTCAGACCTGACAGGATATCGTGCTGAAGTCCGGCAACGATGGGGAGAAGTGTTGAATAGGCCTCCTGTCCCATCGTCGTGATCCTGACCTCGCGGGCGCGGCGATCACGTTTGCTGACCCGTCGATCCACATAGCCTTTCTGCTCCAGCCTATCAATGACGCCCCCAATGGTGGCACGGTCATAGGCAATCTTTGCTGCGATGCTGGCCTGGTCGAGACCGGGATGCGCTGCGATGGCATCGAGCGCCGCAAACTGAACCGGTGTCAGATCAAATTTCGATTCCTGCATGCGGGATGTGAAGACATGGCTCGAAAGCTGATTCAGTCGTCGGATGACGTGCCCCGGCATGGCGAGTATTTCCATTTCAGTCACACTCCTATGGTGGCTGCGTTTTTAAAACTCTCGAAAACAGTACAAAACAACTTTTCGTAAGTATACATACTTTTCTCTTGACGTAATATAGTACGTATAGTTATTAAATTTTGAAGCCAAGTGCAGGGGATAGACGATGCAGTTCTACGTCGATGGATTTCGACCAGGCGATCCAGACATAAAGCCGGCTGCTGTCGGTCGTGCACTGGATGGCAATCGCTCTGGTATCGTCTCGGAGAAGGTCGATGTGCTGATCGCGGGCTGTGGTCCGGCAGGGCTCTGTCTTGCCGCGCAACTCGCGGGTTTTCCCCGGATCTCGACGATGATCGTCGAACCCAAGCACGGCCCATTGGAGAAGGGCCAAGCCGACGGCGTGAACGTCCGTTCGATGGAAATGTTCCAAGCCTTCGGCTTTGCCGAGAAGATCAAACGCGAGGCGTATTGGGTCAATCAGGCAACGTTCTGGCAGCCGGACCCGGCCAATCCCGACCGCATCACGCGGGTTGGCATTCAGCAGGACGTGGCCGATGACCAGTCGGAAATGCCACACACCATCGTCAACCAGGCCCGTATCCACGAGTTGTTTCTGGACGTGATGAAAAACGCCCCCGCGCGGCTGGAGCCCCATTACGGCTTGCGCGTCGTTGATCTCACCATCGATCCCGACACCGAAGACCATCCCGTCACCGTGACCCTGGAGCGCGTGGCCGAGGACGGGAGTGGCGGCGATCAGGTGAGCGTGCGCGCAAATTATGTCGTGGGATGCGACGGCGCGCGCAGCAACGTGCGCAGGGCCATTGGTGGCGAGCTGCATGGCGACGCGGCCCATCAGGCTTGGGGCGTGATGGACATCCTCGCCAACACCGACTTTCCCGACATCCGGCGCAAAAGCCTGATCGCGTCCGCAAATGAGGGCAATATCCTGATCATACCGCGCGAAGGCGGGTATATGTTTCGCATGTATGTGGAACTCGACAAGCTCAGTCCCGATGAGCGGGTCGCCAACCGTAACCTGACCTCAGATGACATTGTCGCCGCCGCGAACCGCATCATACGGCCCTACACCCTTGACGTGAAAGAGGTCGTCTGGTGGTCAATCTACGAGATCGGGCACCGCCTGACGGACAAGTTTGACGACGTGCCGCAGGCGGAAGCCACAAAGCGCACCCCGCGCGTGTTCACCGCCGGCGATGCGTGCCACACCCACAGCCCCAAGGCCGGTCAGGGCATGAACGTCTCGATGAGCGATACGTTCAACCTTGGATGGAAGCTGGTGCATGTCCTGACCGGACGGTCGCGCCCGAACCTGCTGCACTCCTATTCGGCGGAAAGGCAATTGGAAGCGCGCCGCCTCGTGGAGACGGACCACGAATGGGCCCGCATTATGAGCGCACCACCCGGCGCATCGGAACTTGACGCCTCCGGCATGCCGCGAATGCAAAAGCAATTCATTGAAAACCTTGAGTTCACGGGCGGCCTTGCCGTCCGATACGAGCCCTCCGCGCTGGTCGCCAAGACCGCGCATCAGGCGCGCGCAACGGGTCAGATCGTGGGCAAACGCTTCCACTCCGCGCCGGTGATCCGCCTTGCCGATGCGAAGCCAATGCAACTAGGCCACGTGGCAGAGGCGGACGCGCGCTGGCGGATCTACGCCTTTGCGGGCGCGGATGACACGGGAGGCGCAGGTTCCGCGATTGCGGGCTTGTGCGATTATCTAGAGGCGAACGCCACCTCCCCGCTGCGCCGGTTTACCGGTGCTGACGAGGATCGCGATGCCCTGATCGACGTCCGAGCCGTGTTCCAGCAGGATTTCACGTCACTGGACTGGGCCAAGATGCCAAGCCTTCTACGTCCCTTGAAGGGCCGCTACGGCCTACAGGATTTTGAGAAGGTGTTCTGCGCCGATCACAAGTCCGGGCAAGACATTTTTGACATGCGTGGCATCGACCGCAAAGACGGTTGCATGATCGTGGTGCGCCCTGATCAATACGTGGCCCATATCCTGCCGCTAGAGGCCCACGCGGACCTCAAGGCCTTCTTTGACGGTATCCTGCACCCGCACACGGCTGAATGAAGGCAATCTCCAGGCACAGGCCGCGAAAGGGGTGCCCCGATGGTTAACCTGCTATTGATAATGCCCATCTTTACAGTGGACGGAATTGGCTGCCTTTTCGTTAGGCTCCAGACCCATCAACTTGCTTGAGGCTGTGATGCCTGCATGAGGCAATCTACCGGACTTGAGGAGGCACCATGGGCAATATTTACTGACTAAGCGAAGTTCAGATGGCGCGGCTTGTTCTACCAGCGGCTTGTTTCCTGCCTTGAAGCCTTACCGATGACCTGCATCGCGGCACCAAAGTAACGCGAGCTACCAGTCACGATGATCTCTGGGTTGCCGTAAGGCTTCGTTGATTTCCCAGGAATTTCAATGCTGCTTTGCATGGCGCGCCACAGACAATGCGCCTTCCGGTGCTATTGACGAAAGCCTCGTCTAGGTGCCATCCCCAGTTCGAGCGCGCCTGCGATATGCTGAAGAGTGGAAATCAGATCGATCTCAATAATTTTCGTTAGAAACAACGCAAAGGGCGCACCCTAGCCTCATTCGGAGGCAAGCTCCCCTCGGGGCTATTGATTGTCTCAGGCTCTGATCACGAAAACCAAGAACATCGGCACCGAACTGGTCACGGTTTGCGTCGACTTCGACGAACCAGTGTTTCGGATGGCTTATGGCTAGATTTCCCGAGGCGAGAACCAGCGTGCCACAGGCGTTTTAACTACGCCTGGGCAGAGGAGAGCAGACCAACACTCTGATCTTAAGAGGATAAAGCGGGATGTCCGCTTAAGCCTTCGCGTGTGTTATTTTACGCTTGACAGCCTTTGCGCACGCTATTGATTGCTTATGCGCACACTATTCCTTTTTAGACTTCTCGAACTGAAAATCCCCAGCAGGATCTGCCACTAGGGCTCTTACGAACACTTTGTTTTCAAAGCGCCGTAAACTGTCGCGGCCGAAGCAACTTCCACCTAAACAGGTCATTTTTTACCACTTTAATTGAGAGCCCATCCCCAGAAAATTCTCGCAGTCGTCCGGATGACTACCATTGCAGATCCCGAAAGCATGAAAATTGTTGACGATGCGAGCCTGGTCAGGCTGTGGCCAAAGTGCAGTCGCTGATTTGGAGCGATGCATCTAAGAACGTCAAGAGGCGGTCCCCGCAACGCTTAAACGATTGATGACGCAGTGGGGGCGGTCCTCTTCCAAAAGGGCATAGGTCCCGGGCGCTTCTGGCCCGGGTCGGTCGGGGCAAAGTCAGCCCCGTATGCGCTGGTGGTTAGGTCGCGTGGTCATCATGGGATTGATGGAAGCCACGGAAACTCGCATTGGTCAAGCCCGATGAACTCGGCAGACCCTCACACGGGCAACGCCGCCCCTATTAGAGCGGCGTTTCATGGTTCAAGCGATTTCAATGACTTGGTGGGAGGTGGCAGAGATAGACCCGTCAACTGGCAGATTTTTTGCTCAATTTGGCAGATTTATCTGTGCCGTTTCACAACTGATCCGACAGGCATAGTTAGTCCAAATCGGCATAACGATTTTATAATTATCTGACAATATCAAAACTTTATTTTTGAAGGCAATCTTATCGTCCCGCAAAACGCCCAACGAGTCGGGACTATAATGCCCAAAGATATAAGTCGTCCTACTGTTGACCATTTTTAAGGAGGGGGCGTGGCACAAAAAAACCGCCCCTGAGGGCGGCTATTTTCGGATCGAAGAGGTTATTGCGCGAGCGCTACAAGTAGTCGCGACTGTAATACGCAGCGTTCAGAAGTTTACGATCCAAGATCGGTTCGATCCCAGCTTCGGACAGGGTTTTTCGAATTGTCCTTGCGGATATTCCGCGCTCTCTCGCAAGATCACCGAGTTTCACATGCGAGGCTGCAAACCGCGCTACCTCTTCTGGTTCAAACCGATACCGGACAGTTCCCCGACCATTCACGATTGGAATTGCAGCCAAGAACGGCCGACCATCGCAGTCCTGGCTGCGGTGGAGATGGGTGACGCCGGACGTAAAGATCCCGAGGATGTCGGCAACATCGGCGGCGGCGAGACCTTTCTCAGAGTCGCGGGCAGCTACCGCGTTCCGCACCTCTTGCGGATCGACCAGAACAGATCTGAACCCCAATTCCGCATCGAGCGTTTCGATCTTTCCAAGCCTACCGTCGAGGACCATCCGGACGATATCGATGACCGGTACCCGCGCAATTTCCGAGGTGGTAATCAGATCCCACATCCCCTCACCGGGAGCAGAAACACGACGGCCACAAGACCGGAAACGGCGAAGGAAGTTCTTGAGATCATCAATGGCGACGTTCGTGAGTACACCGTCATTCCTGCCGGCACCCGGCACAATCCGTTGCAGGATGCCCCCTTTCACCAGCGCCTCCGCCTGGGTCCTGTTGCAGTTGAGAAACTTTGGGACCTGGGTTTTCGGCAGCGAGTGCTTGATGCGCTCGGCCAGCATTTCACCGGCCATCGCATCGAAGCTTCCAAATTTGTCGACCCCGTTCTCTGCTCCATCGGGCAAAAGTTCGCGACGAACCAACGCTCGGTTCAGCGTCTTGTGATGCACACCTGCTTTTTTTGCCAGACTCGCGACGGAATGGCGACGGCGGGAAGACACGACCTCGCCGAAAAGGTTAGTGCCGGCGTCAATAGCCATCGTATCGAGGATAAAAGTGCGAACCAGATCCCTGATCGGTCCGGGGTCGCGCGAACTCTTATTGAACTGCAACCACTGATAGATGCGCCCCAGGCCAGCCTGAGGCCCCGCCCCTCTCCATACATTGTCCCTTGAATTTCGATTGATCTGCTCGAGCGCCCTATACACCCCATCTGGTCCGTTTGCGGCGGCGGCAAAGCCGTTCGCACCGGCAACGTCCCGCTGCTCCATTGTCAGTTCTTCAAGATTGCAGTGTGCCCCATATTCGAGGCAAGCACCAAGCATCTCACAGGACCTTGTCGCCTGATCAATCATCTGCGCGTCCAGCCAAGCCGGACCCATGGCGCCGTCAAATCGCCGTTGCACGTAGATCTGCAAGGTCGAAACGCTGCGGGTGCCCGCTTTCTCCACCTGACGCGCAAGCGCAGCTTCATCAGGCGCAACCAGCGACATGTCCTGAAACTGCTCCGAGTAGTGCGTGTTGGCGCGCCGGATCAGCAAGGTGCTATGCACAGGGCAGGTCCGGACTGGCGAAAACATCCAGTTCACGCGTCCGATGCGCTGACCGCCGCCGGGACTGCCGGGAGCGGCGTCATCCAGCAGGCAGGCAGGACAGTAGGTGGTCCGGTTGCGCAGACCGAATTCGAAACCGAAGCGCTCCGACCGGTGGACAAACTCACGGTCCCCGACGCTGCGATACGAGCCCTCCTCGATCACGGTGCGGGCGATACCGGTCAGATGAGCCAGGCGATCAATGCCCTGATCGGTAGCCTTGGCGACGTCTTCCCGGCTCAGAGCAACTATTCTGAGAAAGTCCTGGACGGATGTTCTTGTATGACACCAGGCGAGGCGGCCGCACCACGAGACGGTGCTTTCGCCGGGAAGCGGGTGAATGACGGGCTTGAGTTGCATCGGCTTAGCCCTTCCCCAGCTTTTTCTGCTGCCGGAGGGTACGGGCCGCATCATACTCATCAGCACCGGCATCCAGAACGATGGCCTGCCAATCAACGGCGTCGAAGACATTGGACGCCGCGTCGCAGCCTTCCTGCATGGCCCAGGCATCCGCGAAATGTGCGATCGTCAGCGTTGTGTCGCCATCCTCCAGTGCCCGCTCGATGGCGTTGATGATGGTCTCGACCGCGCGACCGAACCGGCGCCGGCTTGCGTGGATAAGTCGGCAGGCGAGATCGTCGCCAATCTTCGGCTTAAGGCCCGCAACTTCGCAGTAGTAGCGGATCAGGTCGTCCACGTCATCCTGATCCGAGCTGAATTCGAGGTCGCGCGGCATGATCTTCGTAAAGCGTCGCGACACCTGCGGATCAAAGTTGGTCATCTCAGCGAGTCGCTGTGTGCCGCTCAGGATCAGGATAACGGCGGTATCGCCCTGCATCAGCGACTTCAACATGCGCAGCGTCATCTCGGTTTCGCTGGCCGTTTTGGCGAGGATCAAATCCTGTGCCTCGTCGATCCAGAGCACCACGATGCCAAGAAGGTGCAACCTATACCGGACAGTATCCCATATCTCCCACCCGGTTGCGCGTTCGGTCACACCCGTCAGGCCTGTCGCCTTCAGTATTGCCACCCCGACGCTTTTCAGCGTCGCCGGGCTCGGCACCTGAATTTGCAGATAGCGGGGTAGATCGGTCTTGGGATTAATCCCGAGAACGTCCGTCTCCAGCAGGGCTCTGCGGATCGAAGTGGTCTTGCCGCCGCCCGAGGCTTCGATGAGTGCTATTCCACGGGTTTCCTGATCATTGGTGTACCTGCACGGCACAGCCGAAAGCTTGCCTTCCGCATCATTCTGGAAAAGGCGGGTGAGCTGGCGGCGCAGTTCATGGTCCCGCTCGTTTTCGACATGCACAGCGCGCAGTTGCTGTACCGTCTCACTACAATTTCGTGCTCCCATTGAATGGGCTCCTACAAGGTTTGGATTGGGCAACTGATGCTGCGGGACGCAAGGTGCGCACAGCGATGGCTGACGGGGCACAATGGCGGCTTGTTGATCGGCGCAAGTTTGTTCGGGCATAGCGTGGCCCTCCGTAGAAATCGGCATTTTGGGTTTCCTTTTGCATGAGGAGACCGCCCGCCGGACAAGCGTCCGGTGTTGCCCAGGGGCAGCGATCAGGATTATCGATATGAACCGGAAGCTATGCCGGGCGGATCAGGGGTTGCACCTGATCCGAGCCGATGCCTGCATCCGGCTATTCAGTCAGTTCGGGAAAACATGCTTTCGCTCATTCTTTCTCTCCTGATGCCGAAGCCCTATCGACGTGGGTCGCCGAAGGTGTTCAGCATCAATGTTGGCCACTTCTCCTGCCGACGAAATCAGCGTGCGGCTATGGCTCTTGTTTGCGGGAACCAGTATCGGCTCCCTGGTGTATTTTGCCTTTTCAGCGTCCTCACACAACGGCATTTCACTATTCGGGACTATTCAAAAATACCCGTTTCCGCACAAAAAGAATGAACCCATATGTGCGGCGAACCTCGCGCAAACCCCTTGTTTATAACATCCTTCCGCTGGGCTGCTCTCTTCGCCCTCATCAAGATTTGCTCTGGTCGTCGCCCTGCCGTTGCAAGAATGCCACTGCCGTCAGAATAATGAGATCAAGCTCGACCGGGGCGGGTGATGTTTTGTACGGACGTGGATCCGAGCGGCATAGTTCCCGGCCAAGCCGGACCGCGGTTGTCGCCGACTCGCCGAGCCCTTTTAAGGGTTTCTGTCTCGTGTTCATCATAACCTCTTCGTCTGCACAGCCGGAATGGCCGGGCGTCACGGCGAGCCCCCCGGGATGGGCTGCCGCACGAAGTGTCATGCAGCGTGCGAGGCGCAGGTTTGCGGACTGCCGCACGGGCGGTCGAATGCGGCATCCAGCTCTCGCATGAGATCGTCGAGCATGTCTGTCAGGCGGCAGATGGCCTCCACCTCCGACGATCCCAGGTGAAGACCCAAGAAAAGTGCAGTCTCGATGTTATCAGGGTGACCAACATCCTGAAGTGACAGCAGGCGGTGGATGGCCGTCAGCTCCCGCCGGATATGGTGGTCAATGCGCCACTCTGACTCGAGCCGGCGACGCAGGAGGCGAGGCGCTGCGTGGCGGGGGCGCCGCCCAGCCGTGACACCGCCTGCGCGAATTCGGTGCCATGGCAGAGGAAGAACCGGCGTATCCGCTTAAGGGGATCAAAGCGGGCTTGAGTGGGACAGGCGTCGAACATGACGTCGCTCGTTCTGTTTGCGCTGCACCGATGCGGCAGCTTCAAGTCACCCTGCCCTGCCCTTCTCGGGCAGAAACCAGATGTGGCCTTCGCTCACAGAGCCAGTGTGGCAGCGGCCATTCCTGGCTTGTTCTTGCCCCGTCTCGGCGGGCTCAAGATCAACATTGGCCGCTTTGCCAAAAGACGAAATGGAATTGACGAAATAGTTGAAAAATCTGCAATGGCCGGTCAGCAGCTACCCGCTATCCGACCGGGTTTCCCGAGCAAAAGAACGATTTTGGCCGTTCCTGGCGTCAATCGACCTGGCGGTAGATCCTTGTCTGCCGGGAGCATTGCGCCCCCGGCCCATGAAAAAGGGCCGGTTGCCCGGCCCTCATTTTCGCTGCAGATGATTGGGATCTCGCACCTGATGCTGCTGCCCACTCGATCTTCATCAGGACGCATTTCAAAACGGGGCTTGCTCCGACGCAACGCGTTTTATGAAGCCGACGAAAATGCACTCTTCCTCGCGCTTTTGACGATCCTCGGACAGGTCATCGACCAGCAGAACGATCGGCCGCATGGCGCGGCCGTTGCCGGCTTAGATATCTGCGAAGGCCTGCAGGGCGACGCAGTCTTCGAGCGTGGCCCGCCGCTTGTCACGGTCAGTTATGGCGCGACGCGCGGCGATCAATGTTTGGACGCTCACACCGTCGCAGCCCGGCGTCACCGCAGGGACCTCGATCCATTCATCGTCCATTCTGACGGCGATTGCGCCGATATCGTCGCCGTGCCAGCGCACATCCACCAATGCCCCGACCTTGCCCACCATCTTCACAGCGAGATCCTCGGCCTTGTAGCGCACCCCGAGTATGGTAATGCCACCCTTCGTGAGCGTCCGCGTCATGCGCGTTCCAAAGGCGATCCGCCGGCAGGACATATCTGTCGGCACCGCGACGCCGTATTGCGCGTTGAGCCGGTCCCAGCATTGGGCTGGGGTCTCGCCGTGAAGCCCCGCATTGGGCTGCTGGTGATGTATGTCGACTACCCACCGGATCAGCGCGGTGCAGCGATCCTGTGTGGTAAACACGGAACGCGCCGGATCGAGGCTATGTTCTCTGATCATGCCATCGAAGGTTCGTCCCAAAAGGCGGGGCCGCAGATTGACCCCAAGCGTCATGAACAATCGCGCGATGCTGCCCTGCATCTGCGGAAATCCGGCAGGGGCATGCTCCAGGACTATGCCAAGATCGCGTGCTGCAGCCCGCGCTTTGATCGAAACGTACTCCATCCCGCAGCCGGTCACGAGCCTTTCTGGCACCCCATACATGTGCCACGGTGAAAGCGCCCCGACCGCGTCAACCCAGATCCCCTTGTCTCGCGTTATCATCTCCATGGTCTGCACGGTGCTTGCCACAGGAGCCGTCTGCGACAGGCGCATGGCAAGAATACAGCGCGTCGCTGTGCAGATAGCGTACGTGAGGTACCATGGCTTCTGGCTGCCATTGAGCCCGAAGTTCTCGCGCTCCTTAGCAGAAAGCAGACCCGCCTCCGCCAATAGTTTCAGAAGATCAACCCTCCAGGTGTCCATCTCAACCCGCTCCAGTGGACGGGTGGCCGCGCTTTCCGGACATGGGGTGAGAGGGCTTTGTTCTGACGTCATCAACATGTTGTCTTCTCCTTTGGTGTTGAACTTGGTCTGCTCTTCTGCGGCGAAGGGCGGGTTCGCGATCTTGCGATCGGCGCGGATAGGTTTGGGCAAAGCGTGGCCCTCCGAATAAATCGACATTTCTTGTGTCCTCTTGGCGTGGGGAGATCGCCCGCCGGGCAAGCGCCCGGCGTTGCCCATGGGCAGCGATCCAGGTTTTCTATGTGAACCGGAAGCTATGCCGGACGGATCTGACGAGCGCGCCTCACCCGGCCGAATGCCTGCTTCCGACTATTCAGTTCGTGGGGGAAATCATGCTTTCGCTCATTCCTACTCTACAAATGCCACCGCCGGGCGAGGACGCCTAAGGTCGTCAGCATGTATGTTGGCCACTTTTTCTGCCGACGAAATCAACGTGCGGCTGTGGCTCTTGTTATCGGGAACCCTCATTGGCTCTCAGGGAGTAATTTATACGATTGAAGACTTCGAACAACTGCCGTTTTTGGCCAATCAGGCCCTCAAATTTATTTTTGAAGATCGTTTCTGGGTAAAAAAAATGAACCCATCTGCGGATCATCATGCGACGAAAATGCCATGTTTATAAGGGAACTTGGCGCGACGCGGGTGACACCAGATTCAGGCTGCGCACACGCGCGTAATCTGTGACGTCGAAACGCGACCGAAACGCCTAACGGGATTACAACAAAAATATCACAATATTTCTGCAATTAGGCTCGCGTCCGGCCGGAAACAGCCAGTTGGCAAGGGTGATCCATGATTCTATGACCACCCAACGTGCCAATCGCCGAAGATACAAGCGAGGGTCTCCGGCATAACCGGGACGTCTCACTCGCGGCCCAATGCATAGGAAGCCAACCTTCTTGCGAATTGCGACGACGCGCAGCCCAAAAGCCACCTCAGTGGCAAGATGGGCGGATTGCGGTCATTCGCTGCGCTTGCAAACAAGGTCAGAGGACTTGGAATAAAGCAGACACTCGGATTTGGAACGGTTTTTCTTGACCAGTTCCATTTAACGCCTGAAATGTTGGCGCATGAATATTACGCGATCAGACATCTCCCGAGTGATTGATAACCCTGCATATTACAAGCGTGGAGTTTCATATTTTTCAGACAGAAAGGTCCTGATGTCTCGTTTGGATTTGGACGGTCGTATAGTTGGCAGCGTCGCAGGCTCAGGAGGTAGGGCCTATTCGGTTGATGCGACATTGGCCCGTGGTGCAGATGGTCGCTTATCGAATGTTGATGGGCATTGTTCGTGCCCGATTGGCTATAACTGCAAACATGTAACGGCTGTCTTACTGGATGTAGCACAAACGCTTGTTGATGTGTCCCAGAAACCTGAGACATCTCAAGACCCAAACCGCGTTCGGACGAACGTGAAGGAAAATTTGCCTGGCTCGGTAATGACGTGGCTTGATCGGCTCAGTCTGACAGATAAGTATTCCCGAACTCCAATGGCCCCCAAGCCTTCGAGCGATCAGATATTTTTTGTATTTCGGCGAAGTTATAGAGGGTTGGCAGAGATAACGCCCTATAAAGCCTATGTAAAGAAAGACGGCAGCATTGGAAAAAACACCCAAGAGTATAGTGGGCACCATAGTCTGTCTCATGCACCGTCGGGCACAACCATTGAAGATGCTATTATCTTCGCGCAACTGAGATATCTGTCGACCAACAGCTATCCGCCCACTTATAATTGGCCGCAAGGGGAGGCGCTTTGCACGCTACTTCAACAGATAGTTGCAACCGGTCGCGCCAAAGCGGAAACAATCCATGGCCCACGATTAAAGTGGTCCGAACCCAGACATATTACGTTTCAATGGCAACTTGACGCAGAGGGCGATCAGACGCTTTCAACCAAAGACGGTGATGGGCGCACCCTTCTTCTTCTGCCTTTTCCGGACCCTGTCTTTGTTGACGCAGAAGCTGGCTTCATTGGTTTTGTAGAGACGGATATGCCAGCCGAGACCCTGAACGCCCTGGCCGCCGCGCCAACGATCCCGGCAGAAGCCGTCGATACAGTGTCTGAAATTTTGACCACTCACGCAGAAGGCATTCCAAAACCTAAGCCCGTTACCGTCAACGAAGTCAGAGATTTACGTCCAACAATGAACCTCAGATTATTTGGGCATAAACGACAGGAGAGACCCAAATCTTATGGATGGCGGGGCACGGGGACGTCTCAAGAGGTCATCTATCCCTGCATTGGCTCCCATGTGACATATGGTGAAGATGACAGGGTCTTGGAACCCGGCGAAGGGGTCGATATCCGTTCCCAAACCAAGGGCGAGATCAGCATCGTCCGGCGTGACTTTGAAGAAGAAACGAGGTTGGTCCAGCAGCTTGAAATGACTGCTGAAGAATTCGAAGGCTATCATCCCGACCTTCAGGAAATATCTGGCCGTGCTCCAAAACCAATGAAAGACGCCAGCGTCATCTTTCCACAGATTTCTGCGCAAGAGCCACAGAACAAGTCATACGCCTTGGATTTTATGGCCGAAGGGTTGCCACAACTTCGCGAATTGGGCTGGAAAATCGAGATCGATAAAAGCTGGCCGGTTCATCTTTACGAAGGTGACGCCAGCTTCCAGACAGTTATTGAACCGTCGGGGCAGGATTGGTTTTCGCTGGGCTTGCAGCTTGATGTGGATGGCACCGCACTTGATGTCACGCCAACAATTATGCAGATCATCGCCTCACTGCCGCTTGACGAATTTGGGGCATTGCCCGACGGGTTCGAACTGGAAAGCTATTTATCGAATGTCGTCCTGTATCAAAGCTTGCCAAACGGAACGTTGGTGCCAATTGGGGGCACAAAACTAATCGGGTTTGTGGAAGCTTTTCTTGAAATACAGGGAATGACACGTTTCCACCAAGCAGAGGCAGGCCGCGCCCTGCAACTGGTCGAGGCTCTGGATGGATGCGGCGCTAAATGGCAGGGCGGCCCTGAACTGTTGGAACTGGGCAAGCGTTTGCAAAACTTGGCGATGATCCCTGATGAAGATATTCCCGCAAGCTTGAAGGCTGAGCTGCGCCCCTATCAACGGATCGGCTTTGGCTGGCTCAAGGCCCTAAGCGATAACGGGTTTGGCGGAGTTCTCGCTGATGATATGGGGCTCGGAAAAACGGTTCAAACCCTTGCTTTGCTGGCTAACCGTCATCTTGAGAACAAATCTGATCGCCCGAGCTTGCTCGTGGTTCCAACAAGCTTGATTTCAAATTGGCAAACCGAAGCCAAACGCTTTGCCCCTGACCTAAAGCTGCTGACCCTGCATGGCTCAGATCGCCACGAACGAATGGAACACATTGCAGATTCTGATCTTGTGATCACAACATATCCGCTGATCAATCGTGACCACGAAACGCTGTTCGCCTATGAGTTTGATCTGGCGATTTTGGATGAGGCTCAGGCCGTCAAAAACCTCGCCTCCAACGTGGCAAAGCGCATTCGAGATATCAAGGCACGCCAACGCATTGCGCTAACCGGCACGCCGGTCGAAAATAATCTGACTGAATTGTGGGCGTTATATGACTGGCTCATTCCAGGGTTCTTGGGGGACCGGAAAAGCTTTGCTTCGGAATATCGCAAACCCATTGAGCAAAAGGGGGATCAGGCCCAACAACGGCTATTGTCTAGCCGGGTTAAACC
>JAGXGW010000015.1 GCA_024636555.1 Paracoccaceae bacterium
TCCTCAATCAACTGCTGAAACCGCGCCCGCAGCGCATCCGGCAAAGGTGCTGACATGATCCATCCTCCCAAACAGGATGAATCACAGATCAACGCTCAAGGGAATCCCAACGATTCAGGTTTCGAGTCGGGCGCTTTAAGAGCCGCGCCCCGCTTCATCGTTCCAAAAATACTCACATTCCGCCGCTGCCGCAAAGCGCACCCTTGAAGGGCAGGCCCTACCGCTTCAGCAGCGCCAGCACGTCCTGACTGGGGAACCCGTCCTGCGCCACACCCATCGAGGCCTGAAACGCGCGGATCGCGCTGATTGTGTTCGGCCCGATGATCCCGTCGATTTTCTCCACCGGATACCCGCGTGTCTGCAACCGCTGCTGCATCTCCATCCGCTCGTCAAACGACAGCGGCGCATAGCCGCGCGGCCACGGCGCCTGGATCTCGGGGCCGCCCTTGAGACGGTCGGACAGATGCCCGATCCCGATCACATAGGCATTGGCGCGGTTGTACCGCTCGATCACCGCGAAGTTGTTGAAGATCATGAAGGCCGGACCCGAGGCCCCGGCCGGTAGCATGATCGAGGCCGGACCGTGATTCGGCACCGCCCGCCCGTTCATGCCGGTCACCCCCAAGGCGGCCCAGTCGGACGGGTTGCGCTTGGTGTCCCGCGCGGCAAGCCCCGTATTGAACCCCTGCGGCAGGCGCACTTCCACGCCCCAAGGCTGGCCCTTGGTCCAGCCGAACCGCTTGAGATAGGCGGCAGTCGAGGCCAGCGCATCGGTCGGATCATCCGACCAGATATCGCGCTTGCCGTCGCCGTTGAAATCCACCGCATAGGCCAGATAGGAGGTCGGGATGAACTGGGTATGCCCCATCGCACCCGCCCAGCTTCCCAGCATGCTGCGCGGGTCCACATCGCCCGCCTGAATGATCTGCAGGGCCGCGATCAGTTGCGATTCGAAAAACGCGCCGCGCCGCCCGTCATGGGCCAGCGTCGCCAGCGATCCGATCACATCCATGGTGCCGCGCCGATCGCCATAGGTGCTTTCCATCCCCCAGACGGCGGTCACCACCTCTTTCTCGACACCGAAACGGTCCTCGATCGCCTGCAGCGTGCGCCCGTGCTGCCGCAAGGCGGCCTGCCCGTTTGCAATTCGCGTGGGCGATACGGCGCTGTCCAGATAGTCCCAGATTTCCCGTTTGAATTCCGACTGGTTTCGGTCCCGCTCGACCACTTCGGGATCATAGCGAACTCCCGCGAATGACCGCGCCAGAACATCGCTGCGGATGCCCTGTGCCTGCGCACGTGGACGGAAATCGGCGACCCAGCGTTCAAAGGCGGCTTGCGTTTCGGGCGCGACCTGACGGACAGGCTGTTGCACCGCCGACAATCCCGCAGGACGCCCTTCGGGACGCAGAGACCGGTCGACAGGCCCCGCGCAGGCGGCATTTGTCATCAGGATTGCGCCCGACAGGGGAAGTAGAAAACGTTTCATGCTCATGTGCTCGGCCTCGCTTGTGCTTGGTCATTTTTTGCACAACGATAGCCGAGGTCGGGTCAATCCGGAAGTACTCAATCCCGCCCGTGCGCGGGGCGGCGCCGATGCCAATCCCGTTTGGATCAACGATGACGATCTGACTTGCGCTTGAGCTTGTCCGTCTTGCGCTTGGCCTTGACCAGCGCGCGTTTGGGCGGTTTGCCCCGCGCGCCGGGCGGTCCCTTGGGCATGTCGCGCCCCTCGATGCTGATCAGTTCCAGCGCGATCCCGCCTGTCACCGGCGCGGCTTCGGTCAGCTTGACCCGCACGCGCTGCCCCAGCCCGATGGTGAGGCCGGTATCCGAGCCCATCAGCGTGCCGGCATCGCGGTCGAAATGGAAATATTCGCGCCCTAGCGAGCGGATCGGGATCAGCCCGTCCGCGCCGGTCTCGTCCAGCTTCACGAACGCCCCGAACTTGGCGACCCCGCTGATCCGTCCGGTAAATTCCGCGCCCAGCCTGTCCGACAGGAAGGCCGCCAGATAACGGTCGGTGGTGTCGCGCTCGGCCATCATCGAGCGACGCTCGGTATCGCTGATATGCTGCGCCGTCTTTTCCAGCCGTTCGATCTCCTGATGGCTCAGCCCGTCATCGCCCCATTTATGCGCTGAGATCAGCGCACGGTGCACCACCAGATCCGAATAGCGCCGGATCGGTGAGGTGAAATGCGCGTAAGCCAGCAGCGCCAGCCCGAAATGGCCGAAATTCGTCGGGCTGTAATAGGCCTGAGTCATCGCCCGCAGGGTCGAGATATTGATCAGCTCGTCATGATCCGTGCCTTCCGCCTGCGCCAGCAGCGCGTTCTGATGCGCGGTCTTCAGCACCTGCCCCTTGGCCAGCACCAGACCCGACGCCTGCGCCGTCTCACGCAGACTTTCCAGCTTTTCGGGGCTGGGTTCCTCGTGCACGCGGAACAGCAGCGGGGATTTCTTCGCGATCAGCGTCTCGGCGGCGGCGACATTGGCCAGCACCATGAATTCCTCGATCAGCTTGTGCGCGTCCAGCCGGTCGGCGAAGTTGATCGAGGTCACCTTGCCATCATCCGACAGGATCACCTTGCGCTCGGGCAGGTCCAGTTCGAGCGGCTGGCGGCGGTGGCGGGCGCTGACCAGCGCCGCATAGGCCGCATAAAGCGGATGGATCACCAGATCCATCAGCGGGCCGCATTTGTCGCTCGGCGCACCGTCGCGTGCTTCCTGCACCTCGCGATAATGCAGAGACGCGGCAGAGCGCATCAGCCCGCGCACGAAACGGTGGCCGATCTTCTGCCCCTCGGCGTCGATCTGCATCCGCACGGCGATACAGGCGCGCGGTACGCCCTCATGCAGCGAGCACAGATCGCCCGACAAGCGGTCGGGCAGCATCGGCACCACGCGGTCGGGGAAGTAGCTGGAATTTCCACGCTTGCGCGCCTCGATATCCAGCGCCGATCCGGTGCGGACGTAATGCGCCACATCGGCAATGGCGACCCAGATCACATGGCCGCCCTTGTTGGCAGGGTCTTCATCGGGATGCGCCCAGCAGGCATCGTCATGGTCACGGGCATCCGACGGATCAATCGTGACCAGCGGCATGTCGCGCATATCCTCGCGGCCCTGCAGGCCCGCTGGCGTCATGCTGTCGGCCTCGGCCACAACCTCGTCGGGGAAATCGTCAGGGATACCGTGCTGGTGGATCGCGATCAGCGACACAGCCTTGGGCGCGGAGGGATCACCCAGACGGTTGATCACCCGCGCACGCGGCAGGCCCATCCGTGCCTTGGGGCCAGCCTGCTCCGCCTCGACCAGTTCGCCATCCTTGGCCCCGCCGGTCGCGCCGTCCGGCACCAGCCACTCGTTGCTGTCACCCTTGCCGATAGGCAGGATGCGCCCGCCTTCCGACGTCTTGCGGAACACGCCCAGCACCTTTGCCGGATTGGTTCCGATGCGGCGGATCAGGCGACCCTCGTAATGATGCGTCTGGCCGCGCACCTCTGTCAGCCGTGCCAGAATACGGTCACCTTCGCCCAAAGCCGGATCGGAGGCGCGGGCGATCATCAGGATGCGCGGCTCCGGACCCTCGCCTGTCCATTCCAGCGGGCGGGCCGTCATCTCGCCATCGGCATTGGCGGCACCGATCTGCACAATACTGACGGGCGGCAGCCGGTCAGGGTCACGATAGGTCTTGTTCCGCTTCTCCAGATGCCCCTCGTCCTCAAGTTCCTTGAGGATACGTTTCAGATCAATCCGCGCAGCGCCTTTGATTCCAAAGGCCTTGGCGATATCGCGTTTCGCGGTGAGGGTCGGGTGGTCGGCGATCCAGTCGAGGATCTCGGCCTTTGTGGGTATCTGGCTCATGCTGATCGGTTATCACAGCCGCAGGGTGCCGTCATCGGGGAATCGATGCGCCGACGACGCCCGCAAGGGCCAAGGAGGGGATCACCCGAAATAGCTCCGCAAAATCCGGCCATGGATCGCCTTCAACTGGTGCACATGCGCGATCTCCACCCGCTCGTCAACCTGATGCATCGTGCGCCCGACCAGTCCGAATTCCACCACCGGACAGTGATCCCTGACGAACCGCGCATCCGACGTGCCGCCAGAGGTCGACAGCACCGGCACCACGTTGGTTTCCGCCTGCACCGCCGCGCTGATCATATCCGACAGCGCACCCGGCGGCGTCAGGAAGCTCTCGCCCGAAATCTTGACCCGCATCGCCACCTCGACACCGAACGCCGCCGCCACCTTGTCCGCCTCGGCGCGCAGCCAGTCGGTCAGGCTGGCGCCGGAATGGATATCGTTGAAACGGATGTTCACACTGGCGCGGCACTGTGCAGGGATCACGTTTGTGGCCGGATTGCCGGTGTCGATCGTCACGACCGCCAGAGTGCTGGCATCGAAATGGTCATTCCCTTGATCCAGCTCGTGGCTGGACAGCCTGTCCATCAGCCGCGCCATTGCGGGCAGGGGGTTCTTGGCGCGGTGCGGATAGGCGGAATGGCCCTGCACGCCTGTCACCGTGAAAAAGGCGGTCAGCGAGCCGCGCCGCCCGATCTTGATCATCTCGCCCATGCGGTCGGGGCAGGTCGGCTCGCCCACCAGACAGACGCTCATCGCCTCGCCCTGTGCGGTCATCCAGTCCAGCAGCGCGGTTGTGCCGTCTACGGCATCGCCTTCCTCATCCCCTGTGATCGTAAGGATCACCGCGCCGTCAGGCGGCGTCTGGCGCACGAAATCAATTGCGGCCGCGGCAAAGGCCGCGACACCGGATTTCATATCCGTTGCCCCGCGCCCCCAGATTTGACCGTCCTTGATCACACCGCCGAAGGGCGGCACGGTCCATGCCGCCTCGTCTCCCACAGGCACCACATCGGTATGGCCGTTGAAGCCGAACGTATGGGCATGCCCCTTGTCACCCCAGCGGGCGAACAGGTTGGACACGTCCCCCCTGTCCACGCGGGTGCAGGCAAAACCGGCCTCTTCCAGCAGGGATTGCAGCAGCACCAGCGCGCCGCCTTCTTCGGGTGTCACGGAGGGGCAGCGGATCAGCTTCACCGTGAGATCGGCGGGATCTACCGGAAAGGGCGCGGTGCTGTTGATCTGGGTCATGACGTGTTTCCTGTAATCGCTGGTGCAGGGATTAACCTGATTTTGCCGGAACGGCAAACAATCGACTTATGAATAATTGTGTCAGAAATGGCGCAATTTCATGGCGATAGAGGATCGCCGGACAGTTCGTTATTAACAGATCATTAAAGTCAGTGTTAACCTTGACGAAACGATAAAGACCAGAGGCAGGTCAAAGCAGCAGGATCCAACGCGGTCCACTATGTCGATTGCCACCGGATTATTCCGGTGACGGCGGAGTATTTCCGTCCGACAGGTCATGCACCCTGCCTCCGGCCATGCAGGGGCAGATGATAAATGGTTGCAGCGTCAAAGCTACCGGTAGACACGAATGCCACAGCGATGCAGATGGCAAACGAGATTTTCGGCGACGGTGTGACCGTCGTCAGCGCCAGTTACACCGGTGATTCCCGGTCATCGGGGATCTATTCCAACGGGGATGCCATCTCTCCTGATGCAACGCCGAGCGACACCGGTGTCATCCTGTCCACCGGTCGCGCGACAGACTTCACCAACTCGGCCGGAGGGTTCTTCTGGAACCCCAATCAAGCCAACCAGAGCGATTCACGCTCAACAAATACATCCGGCGTGGACAACGATCCGTGGTTCAACGCGGAGGCCGGCACCTCCACTTACGATGCCGCATGGCTGGATATCGATTTCATCCCGACAGGCAACCTGATGACGATGCAGTTCGTCTTCTCGTCAGAGGAATATCCCGAATTCGCAGATGGTGCCTATCAGGATTTCTTCGGTGTCTGGGTGAATGGGCAGCGGGTCATGCTCGAGGTTGGCGACGGAGATATCGATCCGAATAACCTCAACTCTGGCAGCAACCAGAACCTGTTCGTCTCGAACGTGGGCAGCCCCTACAACACCGAGATGGACGGCTTCACCGTCACCATGACGCTGACAATGGTCGTCACCCCGGATGAGGTCAATTCGATCCGTATCGGCATCGCGGATGTGTTGGACGCGCAATACGACAGCAACGTCCTGATCGCAGGCAATTCGGTGCAAACCGTGTTGGTGGCCGTGACCGACATGATCCAGCTCTATCCTGACGGAACCGTCATCTACGATCTGCTGAGCAATGACGTGAACCTGACCGGCGGGGTTCTGAGTATCACGCATATCAACGGCCAGCCGGTCACGGCAGGCAGTACCCTGACGCTGGCAACCGGGCAGCAGATCACGGTGAATGGCGATGGCACGATCACATTGGTCGGCGATGGCGATGTCGAAGTCGCGAATTTCACCTATACCGTTGCCAGCAGCACCGGACAAAGCGATGTCGGCTTTGTTACGGTCAATTCCGTGCCCTGTTTCGTCGCGGGCACGCAGATCCTCACCCCTGATGGCGAAGTGGCTGTCGAACATCTGAGCCCCGGTGATCTGGTGCTCACAAAGGATGACGGCCCGCAACCGCTACGCTGGATCGGCCAGCGCCAGGTGGTCGCACAGGGGACGTTTGCGCCGATATGTATTTCCGCGAATGCGCTGGGCGAGCACCGGCAACTCATGGTCTCGCCGCTTCACCGTATCCTGATCCGCGACAGCCTGTCAGAGATGCTGTTCGGTGAAGGCGAAGTGCTGGTGGCAGCCCGCGATTTGGTCAACGACCATAGCATCAGGCGCATCGAAGGCGGGATGGTCAGCTACGTCCACCTGCTGTTTGACCGCCATCAGGTTGTGTTTTCGGAAGGGCTGGAGACGGAAAGTTTCCTTCCCGGAGCGCAACTTGCCAACAGTTTCGAGGCTGACATGGTCGGAGAGATTGTCGCACTTTTTCCGGAACTGGACCCGCAGACAGGGCAGGGTTACAGCCCCGCCGCGCGCCGCACTTTGCGGAGTTTCGAGGCACGCGTTCTGTGTGCCGAACGGTTCGTGGCCTGACATGGCCTGGATTGCGATAGCCGACCCCGCCGATCCGCGGTTTTCCTGCACGGGACTGGGCAGCGATGCCGGGCGTGCTGAAACCGCATCCCAGCGCGATGATCCGCATGCGCTGCTGACCCGTGGCACATTGCTCATCGAGGCCAAGCTGGCACCGGATGGACGGCCCCAGACTCTGCTGGAATGGGAGCAGACCCACCCGTGGCGGCGCGGTCTTTCCCTGCGCGCAATTCCGGGCGGCGGCGTTGTTCTGGTGGTCTCTCAAGGGGACAGCGTCTGTCATGGTGTGGTCCGCCATGACGCCGTCAACGGCGATGATACCTTGCGGATCAGCTATAGCTGGGACGCCCCGGCGCGTAGCGGGCGTCTGGTGGTCGAGAAGGTGGGCGCGCCGGGCCTGTCAATGACCGAACTGCGCGATCCGCCGCCCTTGTTGTTGCGTGATGTGCAGACGGTCACGTTGCAAAAAGGTGCACGGCTGACCGATCCGGACGTCAACTTTTTCGCCGTTTCCACCCGGATCGAGCCGGTAGGGCCATTGCCGACGCTGGACGCCCGCGTGCCGCTCTGTACGCCTTATGGCTACCGCCCGTTGGGCCAGATCAGGCGCGGAGATATCATGCGTCTGGCCGATGGTGGCAACCAGCCGGTTCTGAATGTCGTGCGGCGCACGGTTCCGGCCTGCGGTCTGCTGCGCCCGGTCCGTTTGCGGGCACCCTATTTCGGCCTGCAGCAGGATATCATCGTCGCACCCGAGCAAAGGTTGATCCTCGGTGGTTCCGACGTCGAATACCTGTTCGATCAGGAATGCGTTCTGGTGCCTGCCCGTCATCTTGTGAACGGCATTGCCGCGCATTTCTGTGCCAGTGGGCCGACAGCCACCTACGGACAGGTGTTGCTGCCATCTCACGAGGCCGTACTTGCTGCGGGAACTGCGGTGGAAAGCCTGTTCATCGGACGTATCAGGCGTCACAAGGCGAAACTGGCGGCCAGCTTGCTTTGTGATGCGGATCGGTCGCGGCTGCCGGACCATGCGGGCTTGGCCTATCCGGTCTTGCGTGCGTTCGAGGCGATCACCCTTGCCGCGCGGCGCGCAGCATAAGGGCTATCAATCCTCAAACGGTGTGATCTGCGCGACGATAACGGCGTTTTCCTCAAGCGCACGGGCCATCAGGGCGCGCTCTTCGGGTTCGATCTCCTGCCCGTCAGCAAGCCGTTCTTCCAGCGTGCCATAGCCTGTGACATCCAGCGGGGCCATGTCCGCCTGCTTCAGGATTGCCACGGTCTCGCGCACGGCTTCGGCCTCGTCCACGCCAGAGGCATAGATCATCAGGGCCGCTCCCGTCGCCTTGCGTGGCAGCCCGTCACCATCCTTGCGCCCCACCTCGACCAACAGGGTAAAGACCTGTTGGCGCGAGGGTTTTTTGGCTGGTTTTGGCGTCTCGTCAGTCACGCAGCAACTCGTTGATCGACGTCTTGGAGCGGGTCTGCGCGTCGACTTTCTTGACGATCACCGCGCAATAGAGATGCACACCGTTCTTGGAGGGCATTGAGCCCGCCACGACGACAGACCCGGCGGGCACTTCGCCATACATGACCTCGCCGGTCTCACGGTCCACGATCTTGGTCGATTTGCCGATGAAGACGCCCATGCCCAGCACCGAGCCTTCGCGCACGATGCACCCTTCCACCACCTCGGAGCGCGCACCGATAAAGCAGTTGTCCTCGATGATCGTGGGGCCTGCCTGCATCGGCTCCAGCACCCCGCCGATACCTACGCCGCCCGACAGGTGCACATTCTTGCCGATTTGCGCGCAGGACCCGACCGTGGCCCAGCCATCGACCATCGACCCTTCATCGACATAGGCACCCAAGTTCACGAATGACGGCATCAGCACCACGCCTTTGCCGATAAAGGCAGAGCGGCGCACGATCGACCCCGGCA
>JAGXGW010000016.1 GCA_024636555.1 Paracoccaceae bacterium
CCTCAATCAACTGCTGAAACCGCGCCCGCAGCGCATCCGGCAAAGGTGCTGACATGATCCATCCTCCCAAACAGGATGAATCACAGATCAACGCTCAAGGGAATCCCAACGATTCAGGTTTCGAGTCGGGCGCTTTAGGAGGCTGAGTTGAGAAGGACGGTTCCGGCAATGCAAGCCCTACCCAACCTTCCGGCGCAGGGCGAGGGAACCTCTCTTTTTGGCGCGACGCTGTTCTGCAAGATCAACTCCGGCGCCACGGGGCGTATGTTTGCACGGCTCATGTTGAACGTCAGGACTGAAATCCGGGCTTCCTTGTCGACTGCGGTCAGGAATCACTGTCCTTGGCTGCGCGTGAAATAATCCAGCGAACGGCGCAGATCATCGCTTTCGTATCCCCGTCCGATGAAAACGATCTGGTTTTGACGCGTCGCGGCGTCAGCGGGGAGCAGTTCAGGAGGCTGGACAGATTTGCGGACCGCCTGCAGCAGCAATGGTCCGGCCGGTGTGTCGAAAACGCCTTTGACCCGCACCAGATCGTCGCCTCGCGCATAGAGCAATGCCGAGAGCCAGACAGAAAATACGGCCCAGTCGACATCTTCGGGAATGTCGATTTTCGTCGGCTGTATCGGGCCAGCACCATTTTTGATCTGCGGCAGATCGTAAGGGGATGCGGCGGGCAGTTCAGGCAGGACATAAGGCTCGCCCTTCACGGCAGCTTCGATCCGGGTCGCAGGATTGAGCTGCCGCACGGTGGCGATCACGGTTGCGAGGGTCGTGACCGGAACGGCATCGACCTTGGTGAGGATGATGCGGTCTGCGGCTTCGATCTGGGCGCGACCGAG
Organism: Paracoccaceae bacterium; assembly: GCA_024636555.1. Classification (GTDB taxonomy): domain Bacteria; phylum Pseudomonadota; class Alphaproteobacteria; order Rhodobacterales; family Rhodobacteraceae; genus Seohaeicola. The sequence continues at coordinate 843 of JAGXGW010000016.1, forward strand.
ATGTTCGGTGCGTAGCTGTTCGGCTGCGTGCAGCGCATCGACGAGCACGATGATCTCGGTCACACGGATATGGTGCACCAGGACACCGTCGGTGCGGATCGCATCCAGAATAGCGGCAGGATCGGCAAGTCCACTTGTCTCGAGGACGATCTGGTCGGTTTCGCGGTCTTCCGTACGCTGCCGGCTGCGGGCGTCGCACAGGGCGCGCAATGCCGTCACGAGGGCGTCCTTGCCGGTGCAGCAGGCACAGCCACCCGCCAGCATGGTCAGCCCCGCCGCTTGGGATGCCAGCAAGGTATCGTCCACCGGTGTCTCTGCGGCTTCGTTGACAAGGATATGCGCCACGCCGAAGGCACCTTTGTAAAGCTGGTGCCGCAGCCATGTGGTTTTGCCCGAACCGAGGTAACCGCCAAGGATCGTCAGGCGCAGGCGACCGTCGTCTGGCCTTGCACTCATGGCGCAGGCGCGGCGGGGGCGGTGAACCGTGGATCCAGCGGGTCAAGCGGATGACCGAGTTGCCTGGCGGCTTCCTCCCAGACAGCCTCAAGGTCCGGCACCAGCGTGGTGCGTCCCGAGAACGAGGACAGGGCGAAGCCGGGGCCATGGCCCGGCGGGCGGGCGGTGAAGCCGTAGCTGTTGAGAAGCTTGTTCAGGATCTGGGCGCGCCGGAGTTGCAGGCGCAGCCTGTCGCCCGCGTTATTGGCCCCCGCATCTGTCCAGTGGCCGGGACGTGTGGGAAAACCACAGGCATTGCACATCGCATACCCTCTCTTGCTGGCGGGGGGCAGCGCGATCACGCTGCTCCCCGGACGAGTTTAGATCACTTCGGGGCGTTTGTCGCTGTCGAAGGGGAAGCGCTTGCGGAAGTCATCCGCGATGGTGTTGAAATCCACCCATTCGACGCCGGAATGCGTGTTGATATAGTCGATCAGACGCTCCAGCATCAGCAAGACCTGCGGACGGCCGGCCACATCGGGGTGGATGGTGATCGGGAAGACACCATATTCCATCTCGCGGTAGACCCAGTCAAACTGGTCCTTCCAGAGCTGTTCGATATCGCGCGGGCTGACAAAGCCGTGGCTGTTGGGCGCGTTCTTGATGAACATCATCGGCGGCAGATCGTCCACATACCAGTTGGCCCCGATATCGACGAGGTCGATCTCCTTGCCATGTTTGAGCGGGTGCATCCATTCGCCAGCGGTTTTGGAATAGTCGATCACATTCCATTCATCGCCGACGCGGGCATAGAAGGGCTGGAAATCGCGGTAGCTTTGGCTGTGATCATAGGAGAAGCCGTATTTGCCCAGCAGCGCGGCTGTGACATTGGACATTTCCCACCACGGCGCGACATAGCCCTTTGGCGCCTCGCCGGTCAGGCCCTTGATCAGTTCGATGGATTTGACCAGCACATCCTCTTCCTGCGAGGGCGTCATGGCGACGGGGTTCTCGTGCAGATAACCATGCGCGCCGATCTCGTGGCCCGCCTCGACGATCATGTCCATCTCTTTGGGGAAGGTCTCAAGCGAATGACCCGGAATGAAGAAAGAGGTGCGCATGTCGTATTTCTTGAACAGGCGCAGCAGGCGGGGAACGCCTACTTCGGTGGCGAAGATGCCGCGCTGGATGTCGTTGGGGGAATCGCCGCCGCCGTAAGAGCCGATCTGGCCCGCGACGGAGTCGATATCTGTGCCAAAGGCGCAGTAGATTTTCTTGGTCATGTCTCGGTCTCCTCTTGGTTGTCGTATCTTGGTCGCGGCTTCAGCCGCGGATGATCGCCTCGCAGCCCAGTGCGGCGGCAAGCAGGGCAGTGTCATGGCCTGTGGGTGCGGACAAAAGGCAGGCGGTGGGCATGGCGTCGGTACCTTTGCCGTTGGGGATGGAGACGCCGCACCAGTCCAGAAAATTGCCCAGCGAGGTGTTGCGCAGCGTCAGGCCGTTGTGGCGGAAAAATACCTCGGGATCCGCTTCGAGAGGGGCTGTCTCCATCGCGGTGGTGGGGGTTGTCGGGCACAGGATGATCGCCTGACCGATCCGCGCTGCGGTGGAGGCCATGAGCCTTGTGCGCGCCTGTTGCAGGATCAGCAGATCCACCGCGCTCATCTTGTCGCCCAGCAGGATGCGGCGCAACACGCGGGCATCCATGCGGGCGGCATCAGGGCTGTGCACGCGGTCTCGGTGAAAGGCCATCGCCTCGGCCCCGGCCAATGCACCGTGGCGCGCGACAAGCTCGGTCAACTCAGTCAGTTCGGGCAGGGAGATGCGGCTGACCCGTGCACCGGCTTGGGTGAGGCGTGTGACGGTGGCGTCGAAATTGGCGGCCACTTCGGGCTGCAGGTCGTCGCACAACACCTGATCTGGAATGACAAAGGACAGAACGGCAGGATCGGCTGGGTTGGCCTGCGGCGCGTCGTGGCCGCGCAGCACCGCGTCGAACAATGCGCAATCCGCAACCGTATGGGCCAGCGGGCCGAGTGTGTCGAGCGAGACCGACAACGGATAGACGCCCGCCATCGGGTAGCGCCCCGACGAGGTTTTGTAGCCGACCACGCCGTTGAACGATGCCGGTATCCGGACCGAGCCACCCGTATCGGTGCCCATCGCCAAAGGCACGATTCCCGCCGCCACGACAACGCCTGACGCCGAGGATGAGCCGCCGGGGCTGCGGGTCTGGCCTGCGGGAGCATGGATGTTGCGCGGGGTGCCGTAATGCGGGTTCAGCCCGATGCCGGAGAAGGCAAACTCGGTCATGTTGAGCGTGCCGGTGGTGATCATCCCGGCGCGATGGGCGGTCGCGATGATGGCGGCATCCGCAGAGGCGGGCGGATCGGCGCGGGTGACAACGGCCCCTGCGGTGGTGACACGGCCCTTGAGGTCAAACAGGTCTTTCCAGGCGACGGGCACGCCGTCAAGCGGGCTGGCGGGAAGGCCGGATTTGTAGCGCAGGCGGGCGGCCTGCGCCTCGGCCATCGCGCGGGGGCGGGTGGTTTCAATATAGATCGCGTGATCGCCGTGCTGCTCAAGCCGGTCATAGGCCTGCTCGGCCAGTTCGACCGGATCGAGCTTGCCTGCCGCCAGACCCTGAGACATATCGGATGCGGTCACAGGGGCCATCTCAGGCCTCCTGACTGTCGATGACTGTGGCTTTGGCGGATTTCCAAGCCACGTAAGCCTTGCCTCCCGCCTTCAGACGGTCGCGGTATTTGTCGACATGGCCCTCAACCTTGATCTTCTGGCCGTCATCAAAGCGCACATCCATATGCATGATATGGCCTACGATCTGCAGCCGGTCGATGGTGCAGGGGATCATGTTGGTGCCGAAACCGGCCCGCATTTCCTGTTCCGGCATATCGGCGGGCAGCAGATCGACGGCTTCAGCGGGCAGGATGATGCTCATCGCGCGTCCGGCATGAGCATCGATTCCGGCCAGATTGGCACCGGCCAACGGACCAAAGGCGGTCTGTAACACGACGATCCCGTCCGTCTGCTCCAGAACCGTGCCGGGCAATATGGTGTTCGATCCGATGAACCGGGCAACAAACTGGCTGCTCGGGCGCGTATAAAGCTCGCGCGGCGGGCTGATTTGTTCGATCCGGCCCGCGTTCATCACGATGATACGGTCCGACAGGGCCAGCGCCTCGGACTGGGCATGGGTCACGAAAACGAAGGTGATGCCAAGATCGCGTTGCAGCAGTTTCAATTCGTTCTGGATGCTTTTGCGCAAATTGGCATCAAGGGCGCCAAGCGGTTCATCCAGCAGCAGGATATCCGGCTCCACCACAAGCGAGCGGGCCAGAGCGATGCGCTGGCGCTGGCCACCGGACAGCCGTGAGGTTGGAAAACCGGCAATGTCGCTGAGGCCCAGTTTTTCGAGAATCTGGTCAACCTTGCGGTTCATCTCGGCGCGCGGCATCTTTTTGACCTCAAGGCCGAAAGACACGTTCTGACGCACATTCATATGCGGAAACAGCGCGTAATTCTGAAAAATCATCGAGGTGGGGCGTTTCTCGGGAAGCTGGTCGTTCACGCGTTTGCCACGGATCATCAGATCACCGGAGGTGATTGTCTCGAAGCCCGAGATCATCCGCAGGGTCGTGGATTTGCCGCAACCCGATGGGCCCAAAAATGCAATGAACTCGCCTTTTTCGACATCCAGATTGAAGTCGATGACAGCCGGGGTGCCATTGTCATAGGTCTTGTAGACATTTGTGAGCTGTAGATCGTAGGCCAAGTGAGGATGTCCTGTTCCTGAGAAAAGGGAAGGTGTGGTCCAGCCGGAAGACCGGCTGGACCGGGCGTGGGTCAGGCCGAGAGGAACTCGTCCCACTTCTGGATCAGCAGGTCGTACTCGTCCGGCCACTGGTGCCAGTAGGCCACGTTGGCCGCGCGCTCCTCAAGCGAGCCGCCGTCGCGCAGATCGCCTTCGTTGATGCCGCGCTCGGACGCGCCGACCCAAGGCTTGCCTTCGTACCAGAACGCATATTTGTCCGGGTCCATGACGTCTTTGACATTCGTGGTGGGCGAATAGTAACCCTGTTCGGACACGGCAATTGCGGGCGGGCCGGACAGCCAGTAATCGGCATAGGCGGCAACCGCCTCGAGGTTTGGAGAGGTCTTGAGCGGTGCCACACCAATGGCCCAGCCGCGATACCCGCTTTTCATCGTGGCGTAGGAGCATTCGACACCCTGCGCCTTGACCGCCATAACGGCAGGCTGCCACGCATCGGCAATCACCATCTCGCCCGAGGCCAGCAGGTTCACCAATTCGCCGAAATCGCCCCAGAGGGCCCGGAACTGGCCATCACGCTTCTTGGCGATCAGGAATTTAGCGGCCTCTTCGATGGCTTCCGCATCGGGGTTGCCGGGGTTGGAGACTTCCAGCAGTCCCAGTTCGTTCATCGCCATGACAGCCTGACCGAAGGCGATCAGCGGATCGACGTTCAGACCGGTTTTGCCGCGGAATTTGGAATCGAACAGCGATGACCAGTTGGAGGCTTCTTCGGCCTCGACCAGATCGGGGCGGTAGCCGATGGAGTCGAAGTTATAAACTGTCGGCACCATGTTCAGACGTGTCTGGCTTTCGTCTTCCCAGATTTGTCCGACGATCTGCTGGTTCAGCGCCCAACGGTCGGACGGGGTGGTGAAGGTCTCGCGGATGCCGTCCCAATTCGACAGATCCGAGGCGGCCACAGGGGCCAGTTTGTCGGTGGCAACCATTGCCGCCAGACGCTCGCCGATGATTTCCCAGCAGTCATAGGCATCCGTGCCGGACAGGATTTCCGTCTGGGTGTTGGGGAAGATATCCGCCTTGCCGCTGACCGAACCGACGCCTGACTTTTCCTTGAAATCGTTCAGGATGCGCTCCTGCACGGTCACCGACAGGCCGACGGTGCGCAGCGCCTGATTGCCAAGCTCGGCGGCAAAGGCCTGCTGTGCGCCCATGAAGGGCATGCCTCCAGCAGCCAGCGCCGCACCACCCGCCGTGGTTTTCAGAAAATTGCGCCTTGAGAAAGTTGAACGTGTCATGTGTTTTCTCCTTGTTGAGGTCGTGTCATTCTTAGGTATTGGGAAGGCTTGCCTTCCTTGCGTGTTCAGTAGCGCCCGACCATAAGCCCACCATCCACAGCAATGACTTGTCCCGTCAGATACCGGGCGGCATCCGACGCGAGAAAGACGATGACATCGGCGATGTCATCGGGTTGCCCAATGCGCCCCAGCGGGACGATATCGCCCACGGTTTTGGCGCCCTCGGGCCCGAGAGAGTGTTTTTCCGACAGCAATTGCGCGGTGCGGATATAGCCTGGTGCCACCCCGTTCACGCGGATGCCGCTACGGCCCAGTTCCACGGCGAGACCGCGCACAAGGCCCACCACGCCCGCCTTGGCGGCGGAGTAGTGCACGTGTTCATCCCAGCCATAGGCCACGCCCATGATCGACGACAGGCACACAATAGAGCCCGCGCCGCGCGCCTTCATGCTGGCGGCGGCGGGGCGGATCACGCGAAGCATGCCTTTGAGATCGATGTCGAAGGTGTGATCCCATTTCTCGTCGGTCAGTTGTTCGAGCGGAACGCGGTGCGCGATTCCTGCATTGGCGACGATGGTGTCGATCCGGCCAAAGCGGGTTTCGATATCCTTGACCACCGCATTGGCGCGGGCTGTGTCGCGCACATCAAGGTGCTGGAATTCGGCTTGTCCGCCGGCTTTGCGGATTTCCTGCACGGCGCTGCGGCCCTCGTCCTCCAGCACATCGGTGATGACGACATGGTCGCCCCGTGCGGCCAGCGCCTTGGCGGCGGCGCGTCCGATGCCGATACCGGCACCTGTGATCAAGGCAACTGGGGTCATAGCATCACATCTCCTGAGTTTGGTGACAGGGTCTGGCCCACGTAAATGCGCGCCGCGTCCGAGCACAGAAAGGCGACCGTGGCGGCCACGTCTTCGGGTTCGCCGAAATGGCCAAGCGGCAGTTCGGCGGCTTTCGCGCGGCGCCAGTCATCTGACAAAGCGCGCACAAGCGGGGTGTTGATCGGTCCAGGTGCCACCGCATTGACGCGCACACCCTGCGCCGAGACCTCGCGCGCCAGCGCCTTGGTCATGCCAATGATGCCCGCCTTGGCGGCGGAGTAATGCACCAGTTCGATCCCGCCGATCTGGCCGAGTTGCGAGGCCATGTTCACGACGCAGCCGGATTTCCGCGCCAGCATGTGCGGCAGCACGGCATGGGTGCACAGGAAAGTGCCGCGCAGATGCACCGCGATCATGCGGTCGAAATCGGCAGGCGTCAGGTCGGTAAAGCGGGCCTGATGCACATGGCCCGCATTGTTCACCAGATGGGTGGGCGCGCCATAGGCTGCGATGCAGCTCTCCACCATGCGGGTGACATCGGCCTCGTCGGACACATCCCCCTGCACGGCAAGCCCACCGATCCGCTCTGCAACGATCTGTGCCGCCTCGCCGTTATAATCATTCACCACGACGTTATAGCCTGAAGCCGCCATAGTTTCCGCGATGGCCTGCCCGATGCCCGAGCCTGCGCCTGTGACAATGACCGTGCTCATGCGATATCTTCCTGCATGGCCATCCGCTTGGCGCGGCGCACGCTCAACGCCATCAGGATGCCGTAGACCGCCAGGAGCGCGAAGGAGAACAGGGTGGTCAGCACGCCGAAGGCAAAGATGTTGGGGTGAATTTCCACCGAGAAGGTGCCGTAGATCGCCAGCGGCAAGGTCTGGTCGCGGCCCGAGGCAAACAGCGTGCGGGGGAATTCGTCAAAGCTGAGGGTGAAGGCGAACAGCATCGCCGACAGCACGCCCGGAAAGATCAGCGGGAAGGTCACCTTGCGGAAGGTGGTGATCGGCGACACGCCAAGCGACCACGAGGCCTCCTCGACCGAGGCGTCGAACCGGTTGAGGATCGCCAGCATCACCAGAAAGGCGAAGGGGAAGGTGTAGACGACATGGGCCACAAAAGCTGTGCTCCACCAGTTGCGATCTATCCCGATCACGTTGTTGGACAGCAGCGAGATCCCCAGCCCGGTCAGAACGCCCGGCACCATCATGCCCAGCACGATCAGGTAGAACACCACACTTGCCCCGCGGAAATGTTTGCGGAAGGCTTGGGCGGCCATCACGCCCAGAACGGTGGCGGTGACCATGGTCATGAAGGCCAGCGTCAGCGAGCGGATCAGCGCATCTCCCACCGGCAGCGGCGCGATGCGCGAGGGCGGTACCATGCCGAACAGGTGGCGATACCAGTAAGTGGACCATTCGATGATCGGGAACTGCGGGCCACCCTCCGGGCCTTGCTGGAAAGAGATGATGCCCAGCACAATGAAGGGACCATAAAGAAAGAGGATGAACAGGCCCACATAGACAGCGAGCACAGGTTTCATGATCTTGGATTCCATCGCTCAAATCTCCCGTTTCAGATCAACGATGCGCAGGAAACCGGCAACAACGATGCCAAGCAGGATGGTCAGGACCACCCCGGCAACCGAGGCCATGGCCCATTTCAGCGTGCCGACCTGCGTGACGATGATGTTGCCCAGAAGGTTCACCTTGCGGCCCGACAGCGCGCCGGAGGTCGCGAATTCGCCCAGCACCATCACGCTGACGAAGATTGCACCGACCACGACACCGGGCAGGCTGAGCGGAAAGATGATCTTCCAGAAGATGCGGCCAAAGCCTGCGCCCAGATCGCGGGCGGCTTCGATGATGTTGCGGTCGATCCGGCCCAGCATGAAGGCGATGGGGCCCACCATGAAGACCACGTAGATCTGGGTCATGCCGATGATCACCGACAGTTCGGAGAACAGCAGCACCTCGATCGGTGAATCGATCAGCCCCGCCTTTTGCAGCAGGATATTGATGGCCCCTTCGCGCCCCAGCATGGGCCGCCACGCCAGCACGCGGATCAGGAACGATGTCCAGAAAGGGATCACACAAAGGACCAGCAGCACGGTCGCCACGGTTTTGCTTTTGACCAGCAAGCCCACGAACAGGGCGGCGGGATAGCCGATCAGGAAGGTCAGCGTCAGCACGATCAACCACAGGCGGATCGTTGTCCAAAGTGCGCCGACATAGGCATCCGAGGAAAAGAAATTGCGCCAGCTGTCCAGCGTCAGTGTCGGGTTGATCGCAAAGGTCGTCTGGGTCCAGAAGGACACATAGACAATCATCATAATCGGCGCGACGAGGAAAAGGATCATCCAGACCACGCCGGGTGCGAGAAGCTGGAATGAATGTGACTTTTGCCTGTTGGTGCTGGGGGCACTCATCTTGCCATCTCCTTGCCGAATACTATCGCCTGTTCGGGGTCCCACGAGAGGATGTAATCTTGTCCGACCGTCATCTCGCGCGGCTCGCCAAAGCTCAGATGGTGATCCACCTCTACGGTTTTGTGGTCTGCTGTCTCGAACAGGAAGATGATCGACGAGCCCAGATATTCGCTCGCCAGAAAGCGCGCGGGCAGGGCCGGACCGGGCAGGGCGGCGGTCTCTGTGTCGAAGATCTGCGTGCGGTCATAGCGCACGGCATAGACGTCCCTTTCGTTGGCACGCACTGCGGGCACAGATACTGCGCCAAAGCTGCCGCGGAACGTGCCGTTTTGCAGCTTGCCGTCGAACAGGTTGTAACGGTTGAGAAAAAGCGCCACATCCGAGGAGTTGGGGCTGTCGTAGATCTCGTCGGGTGTGCCGTACTGGATGATCCGCCCCTGATCGAGCACCGCTACCTTGTCACCCATTGCCAGCGCTTCGGTCTCGCTGCCTGTCACATGCAGGAAGGTCACGTTGAGCCGTTCGCGGATGGCGCGCAGTTCGGTCTGCATCCGTTCGCGCAGGTTGGCATCCAGCGCGCCCAAGGGCTCATCCAGCAAAACCAGTTTGGGCTGCATGACGAGCGAGCGGGCCAGCGCGACACGTTGTTTCTGGCCGCCTGATATCTGGTCGGGGCTGCGGTCTTCCAAACCGGAAAGGCCGACCATCTCGATATTGGCGCGCACCCGCTCGGTGATCTCGGCCTCGGTCACTTTGACAGGTCCATTACGCAAGCCGAAGGCGATATTCTCGAAAATGGTCAGGTGCGGAAACAGGGCGAAGTTCTGGAACACAAAGCCGATGCCGCGCTCGTGGGCGGGCAGGTCTGTGATGTCGCGCCCCTGAAACCAGATACGCCCGCTGTCGGGTTTCTCGAACCCCGCGATGACCCGCAAGAGCGAGGTTTTGCCCGATCCCGACGGACCCAGAAGGGCGATATAGCTGTTGTTTTCTGCCGTGAAATCAATGTGGTCCAGCGCGACCAGCGGGCCATAGCTGCGCGTTATGCCGTCTAGTCGGAATATGGGATCACTGCGCGTCATCAAGCCCTCGTTCAGTCAGAAAAAGCACCGGACATGGGACGTCCGGTGGATCATGCTGCGCCCCGCTCGTTGGGTGGCACAAAATGTATAACGTATGAAATGACTGATTGTGTGTGTTTGCAAGAGTCATTTTTCGGAAAATTTGGCTGCCCTTTACGACCCTGAAGCGAAAAATAGACCCACAAACCAAAAAGCGAGCGGAATTTTAACGGATAAAGGATGCAATATCCATTTCTATACTTTCGACAGATATTTCGGAAGCGACTCGCTTTCCGGGATCAGCGCCACGATCTTGAGTCGGGCGAGACTCTTATAGGACAGGATGCGCAGATGCTCTTGCAAGAAGGCGGTTGCAGCATTGATCTGGCGTGCGCCGATGAGTTGAAAAAGCGCGCCGTATTGATCGAGCGCCACCGTATCCACGGGCAGGCCCAGATCGCTGAGCGCCTTGTCCATCGCGGATAAAAGCAGGCGGTTGTTGGTGATCACCTCGATCAATGCGGCATTGGGTGCGCGGCCCAGACAAAAGCGCATCAGCGCATCTTCAAGCTCGGCGGCATCCTTGGTCTGTCCTGTGTTGATCTGTGCAAGCACTCGCGCGATCTGGCCATAATCTATGAAATCGGCAGCCAGCCGGAGGGCGGCGGGCTCCATGATGCTGCGAAGCTCGAATTTTTCCTGAAGCGTGCGGGCGGTCAGCGGGCCAGCCAGCCAGTTCGAGGCGGCCCCCTTGCGGATCAGGCCACGTTCGTTGAGGCGGCTGAGCACGTCACGCGCCACGGTGCGGCTGACCCCCAGATGGTTGGCCAGTTCGGTCTCGATCACGCGGAATTCGCCGAAGATCTGGCAGGCGGCGATTTCCGCCTCGACGCGGTCATACACGCGCAGCCATGTGCCGCGCACGGCCAAGGCGGATTGCGAGGCGGCGGGGATGTCAAAGTCGAAATCATCCAGCGGGCGGCGGATCGGGGCCGGCCCGCGCGAGGCGCGCCCGACCAGATAGCCGCGCCCGCGAAAGCGGTGGATCAGACCCTCGGCATTCAGCATCCGCAAGGAGGCCTGCACGGGGGCGCGGCTAGTCTGCATCAGCTTGGCGATCGGGCCTTCGACCAGCACCAGACCTTCGGGCAGACGGCCCGACACGATGTTGTGGCGCAACACACGCGCGATGGTCTCATAGAGTGGCTCTTGCCCCTGTGGTGCGGGTTTCGGCGTCATGACGGACGCGTCCCCAAGGCGGCGATGAAGCGGGTCCATGCGCGGGCGGCGTAATTGTATTCGTCCATCACGGTGTTCCACAGCGCGATCCGCCCGACACGTTCGCGGTAAGCGCCGCCCGGACGGCGCTGGCCGGCCCGGACCACGATGCGCCCGTCCGGGCCTTTGAGATCGCACAGGGCGATGTCGCCCTCGTACCAGTACCCCCATTCCTCGGGGCTGAGATATTCGCGCACGCCTTCGGCATTGGTCATGTAATGGCCTTGCCGCGCCATGATCGCGCCCGCGGGGCCAGCGAGCCACCAGTTCAGGTAGTCATAGGCCATATCCAGCTTGGCCCCGTCCAGGTGTCGCGCCAGCGATGCGCCGCCATGCCAGGCGCGGTAGCCCTCACGCGGGACACTTTCGCAGAACACGCCCTGCATCGCCCCAAGGTTGCTGTAGGAGGGCGACCACATGCTCTGCACCGAGACCCTGTCATTGCGGATCATGGTTTCGGCTTGCGCGGGTGTCAGCCAGCTGCCGACGAAAAAGCCCTGTTGGCGCAGGGTTTCGAGCAGCGCCATCAGGCTGTCGATCTCGTCCACCGTCATGTTGCCGATGTCCTGAAAGGTCAGATCGCCATTCGCCTCGGCGGCAAGCGCCGCGTCGAAGATACCGATGGCGGGTTCATCCACCAGCGCGATGCGTCCGCGGGCGCGGCGGTCCAGCAGCCAGGCCCAGCTTGCGCCCTCGGGGCCCTCATCCCCGAACAGGCGGCGGTCATAGCCGAAACTGTCGACGTTATGGGCGGTGGGCAACATGCTGATCATCGGCATCGGCTGCTGGCCCAAAGTGCCGTCAGGCTGGACATAAAGCTTGCGCACGGGCGCGTCGCCATGTCCCTGCCATGTGTATTTGCTGATGCCGCCTGCCTTTGACAGATCGCCGATATTCTCCCATTGCCGGATGCGGGCGGTATCAATCGGCTGCAATGCGCCCCAGTACCAGACGATATCGAGGTTGTGGAAACACTGCTCGTAGATGTCGTAAGCCAGAGGGTCCATCGCAGCGCGATACTGGCAGGTCAGAAAATCCAGCGTCTCGTAGACGATGTCGATGCCCAGATCGGCCTCGGCCAGTTTGCGGACCTCTTCCAGCAAGGTGACATCGGTGCCACGCACGTGCAGCACGCGGCGTCTGGCCTGCGCAGGCGCGGCGAGTTTCTGCCCGGCCAGTCTGAGCGCGGGACGCGGGGAGGCGGATATTCCTGACATGGCGGCGTGGCTGGCTCCGTTGATCGGGCAAACGCGCCCAGGCGCATGTTAGGTCTGCGGTCGGGATTGGTAAACGCCACTTCTCTGCGGGATGGCATGATCGGCTGCCCGCCCCGAACGCGCGGGCAGCCGATCTTGGCAAGAGGTCTCAGCCAAGATGGGCCCGCACATCGGCCAGCATCTTCTTGCGCGCGGCGCGCGCGGCAAGGGCCTCCTCCATATCGACCTTCTTGAACCTGACCGGCGTGTGCGGTTGCAACTGTCCGATCAGATCCATATCCGCCGAGATGACCGCCCCCAAGGTGAAATACCCGCCGCCCGAAACCGCATCGCGGTGCAGGACAATCGGCTCCAGGCCGCCGGGCACCTGGACCGAGCCATAGGAATAACATCCGTCCACGATGTTCGACGGATCGGCCCCCGCGCCGAAGGGCTGTTCGCGTTCGACAAATTCCAAGGGTTTGCCGCCCTTGAAGCGGTAGCCCATCCGGTCCGCCTCCAGCGCCACGGCCCAGTCATCCGCGAAAAAGCCCTCCTGCGCCGCAGGTGTCAGGCGATGCCAGTACAGGCCCGGCAGTATCCGCAATTCGGCGGGATTGCCGGGCAGGCGGCGCAGGTCCGCAGGGACATGCAGCCCCGGTTCGATCATATCGACCTCGCCCAGCGGGATCACGTCACCCGCCTGAATGTTGCGCCCGTCCAGCCCGCCCAACGCCCCGATCGGATAGGTCGAGCGGCTGCCAAGCGCAGGCGGCGTGTCGATACCGCCGCTGATCGCAATATAGGCGCGCGCCCCGGATTTCAGGAAATCGAAGCTGAGCGTCTGGCCTGCCTTGATCTCGAACGCGGTCCAGCCGGGTTGCACCACGCCGTCCACCTTGGGCGGCAGGTCGGCGCCTGTGACGGCGACAAGAGCGTCATTCTCGAAGGTGATGACGGGCCCCATGAACACCACCTCAAGCCCGGCGGCGCCTTCGGGATTGCCCACCAGCATATTGGCCACGCGCAGCGCGAAACGGTCCATCGCGCCGCCGATCGGGATGCCAAGGTGGAAATAGCCCGGACGGCCCAAATCCTGAATCGATGTCGATAGGCCGGGTTGCATGATTTTAAGCGACATGGAGCGCCTCCATCAGTTTTGCATTGGTGCCCTGCATATCCGCGTTGAACGCATCGAGATCAAAGTCGACCTCGGCGATGCGCGGCACATATGTGTCGGCTTCGACCTCGGCCAGAATGCGGTCATATTCGGCGCGGTCGATGGGCTTCCATTTCACGATGTCGCCGGGTTTGAAGAACACCATGAAATCGCTCAGATAGCTTTGCTTCTGCTCGGGGTCGAAAATCGGCATCGGGGTGATGCCGAACATCTGGTAGCCGCCCGCCCCGCGCACCGAATAGATGCAGGAAAAGCAGCCGCCATAGCCCACTGTCTGTTTGGGCGTATCGGTGCGCGGGCGCAGGTATTTCGGCACCTGAAGCTGTTTGTCCCGCTCGACCAGCTGATACAGAAACGGCAGACCCGCAACAAAGCCCACCATCGAAACGAACCATGGCTGCGAATGATGCGCCTCGATAAACGCCTCGGCGCTGTCAAAGCCGTTGATCCGCGCGGCGTAGTCCAGATCGGTGCCGCTTGGGTCCTGGTGGCGTTCGCGGAACCGCATCAAGGTCTCGTGGGTCCACGGGTCCTGATAGTAGACAGGGATTTCGATGATGCGCGTCTTGAGGCGCTTGTCGGCATCCTCGGCCTTGTGTTCCAGTTCCTTGACCTTGGCCATCATCTCGTCGGGCGAGATCACATCAGGGTCGAAGCGGACCTGAAAGGACGCATTCGCCGGACAGATTTCTGTCACGCCCTTGATCTTGGCGTCGCGGACGGCATTGCTCATCGAGAGGGATTTGAAAAACGCATCCAGCGACATTTCATCGTCCATCTCGACATAGATATGTTCGTCGCCACCGTAGGTATAACGTGTCTTCACCGTTGCCTCCTGTGTTCAGTGTGTTGGTTTGAGATTTCCGGCCGCCAGCCATGGTTCAAGCCATTGGGTGTGGATGTCATCGGCGCGCACGTCCTTGTCGCGGGCAAGGGCCAGATGCAGGGCCTTAGTGGTTTTGATGCCGCCGATCTCGAGTTGCTCCAGCGCGGTGATCAGCAGATCAATTGCCGCCTCGCGTGTGGCCGCGTGCACGATCAGCTTGCCCAGCAGCGAATCGTAGAAGGGCGGGATCTGGTAGCCCTCGTAGAGGAAGTGGTCAAAGCGGATGTTCTCGCCTGCGGGCAGGGTCAGGGCGCTGATCCGGCCGGGATTGGGCATGAACTGCAGCATCGGGTCTTCGGCGTTCAGCCGCACTTCGATGGCGTGGCCATTGCGGGTGATATCCTGCTGGCGCTGGCGCAGTTTGCCGCCACCTGCGACATGGATCATCTCCTGCACCAGGTCGACGCCTGTCAGCATTTCGGTCACCGGATGTTCAACCTGAATGCGGGTGTTCATCTCGATGAAGTAGAATTCTTTCGTGGCGCTGTCGTAGAGATATTCCAGCGTGCCTGCGCCGACATATTCGACCGCTTTGGCCAGGGCCACAGCAGTGTCGCACAGATGGGTGCGGGTGGCCTCATCCAGACAGGCGGCACCGGCCTCCTCCCACACTTTCTGGCGGCGCCGCTGCATGGAGCATTCGCGCTCGAAATAATGCACTGCGTCGGTGCCGTCGCCCATGATCTGCACCTCGATATGACGCGGCGCGAGGATCGCGCGTTCCAGATAAAGCCCGCCATCGCCAAAGGCGGCCTTGGCCTCGGCCTGCGCCTGCGGGGCCATCTTGCGCAGGTCTTCTTCGGACTGTGCAATGCGGATACCCTTGCCGCCACCACCTGCGGCGGCTTTGATCATCACCGGATAGCCCAGATCGGCGGCGACAGCGACAGCGTCATCCACCGTATCCAGCCTGCCTTTGGAACCCGGAACAACGGGCACGCCCGCCGCCTGTGCGGCTTGCCTTGCGGCCACCTTGTCGCCCATCCGGTCGATCGTGTCTGCGGAAGGGCCAACAAAGGTGATGCCCGCCGCATCAAGCGCGCGCACGAAACCTGCATTCTCGGCCAGAAAGCCGTAGCCGGGATGCACCGCATCCGCTTTTGTGGCCTTTGCCGCCGCGACGACAGCCTCCACATTCAGATAGGATTGCGTTGCCTGCGCGGGGCCGATCCAGACCGCCTCATCCGCAAGGCGAACGGCCAGCATGTCGGCATCGGCCTCGGAATGAGCCTGAATCGTATGGATGCCCATGGCCTGCGCGGCCCTGATGATCCGCACGGCAATTTCACCACGGTTGGCGATCAGCAAGCGTTGAACGGGCATGGGTTAATCCTTGAGTTCCGCGAAAGGCTCGCCCGCACCGATGGCCGCTCCGTCCTCGACCAGATAGGCGCCAAAGGTGCCAGCGGTTTCGGCTTTGACCTCGATAAAGGTCTTCATCACCTCGACCAGCCCGACCACATCGCCCGCGGTCACGGCATCGCCGGGCTGTTTGAACAAGGCCTCACCGGGGGCGGACTGGGTGTAGAATGTGCCGGGGACGGGGGAAAAGATCTGCGTCATGGGAGTGCTCCTGTTAAGGCAGTGTCAGAGTGTTTTTGCGATATCCGCCGCCGAGATGATGCGGATTCCGGCGTCAAGAAGGCCCGCGCGGATGGCTTGCCCGATGTGCAACGCGCCGGGCGTGTCGGAATGAAAACAGATCGATTCGAAAGCGATCTCGATTTCGTCGCCCTCGACCGTGGTGACCATGCCGGTTTTGCAGGCCTTGACGCATTTCGCGGCGATCTGCGCGGGATCTGGGCGGGCGACCTGCCTGCGGAACACGATGGAGCCGGAATTGTCATAATCGCGGTCGGCGTAGAATTCGCGGATCACCGGATGGCCCGCGCGTTTTGCCGCCGCATAGGTTTTGGAGATGCCCATGCAGAACAACAGCGAGTCGGGGCTGGTGGTTTGCAGCGTATCGACCAACATCTGCGACAGATCCTCGTTCACCGCCGCCTCCATGTAAAGCGCGCCGTGCAGTTTGATATGCTGCAAGGGCGCGCCGTGGCGGCGGCCGAACTCACGGATCGCGCCAATCTGGTAGACGATATCATTGATCAGTTCGGCAGTGTCGGTCTTGATATAGCGTCGCCCGAAGCCTTGCAGATCGGCATAGCCGGGATGCGCGCCAAGACCGACGCCATGCGCCTGCGCCAGCTTGGCCACGCGGTCCATCGCATTGGGATCGCCTGCATGGAATCCGGCGGCGACATTGGCCGAGCTGATGATTTTCATGATCTCTTCATCCGGCGCATCGCCCAGCACCCATTGGCCAAAGCCCTCGCCCATGTCGCAATTCAGATCGACTGCTTCTTTCATGACGCGTCCTTTCGCTAAGTCACGCATAGCATGGCATCTGAAAACAAAATTGATATTTCAATTTTTCACTGTTGCAATATCTGGTTTTTCGATAATGCTGGGATATGATGCTTCTTGAGACGTGAATTGTCATGAATTTCAAATATTTGAAGTACTTTGTCGCCACCGCCGATACGGGTCAGGTCAGCCGTGCGGCAAGATTGCTGTCCATTTCGCAGTCATCTGTCACCGGGGCTGTGCGCGAACTTGAGGCAGATCTGGGGGTCTCACTGTTCGAGCGGCGCGCGCACGGGATGGAACTGACCAAAGCAGGGCGCGAGTTCTTGCAGGTGGCCCGCGATATTCTGGAGAAGATCGACGCAGGCTACCGGATCGACCGGGGCACGTCGGATGTGAGCGGGGTACTGGTGCTGGCGGCCAGCTACACGGTGATAGGATATTTTCTGCCCTATCATCTGGGACAGTTGGCGCAGCGCTATCCGCACATCGAGATCCGTATTGTCGAACTGAACCGCCAGAGCATCGAGGAGCAACTGCTCCGCAGCCAGATAGATATCGCCGTGGCGCTGACATCGAACATCAACCGCGAGGGAATCGAGACGCTGACCTTGCTGAAATCGCCGCGCCGGGTCTGGGTGCCGGCGGGCCATGCGTTTTGCGAGGAGGGAGAGGTGTCGCTGCAGCGGATCGCGCAGGAACCCTATGTCATGCTGACAGTGGACGAGGCGGCGCATACCAGCATGAAATACTGGAACAGCCATAATGCCGAACCTCGGATCAAGCTGCGGACTTCCTCGGTCGAGGCGGTGCGGTCGCTGGTGGCGAACGGGCAGGGGGTCACGATCCTGTCGGATATGGTGTACCGACCTTGGTCGCTGGAGGGGCGGCGTATCGAGACGGTCGAGACGGATGTGGCGGTGCCCACGATGGATGTGGGGCTGGCTTTTCATGGCGGCGCGCGTCTCAGCCCCGCGATGCGGGCGGTAAAGGCCTATTTTTCGGCCGCCTTCCTCTCGCCGAAGCTGCAATTCTGACCTCAATGCCCTTGCCAAGCGCTGCAAAGACCCGCTTGTTTGTCGCGCAGCGGCCAAAACATTCGACGCAGGCTTTCCCGCGGGATAACCTTTTTGCAAAGAAACGCACGTCTCGACAGAGCAATCTTGCGCTGCAGCTTGGGTGATGCAAACTTTTGTGCGTGAATCACCAAGTTTTCGACAGGCCGATTGGTAAGCTCTGGCCAGAGACTCAAAGACTGCTTTGTCCTGGAAGCCGTCCGGCAGGGGAACAGAATGCACTTTTCCACCGATCACGATAACAGCACCGATCGAAACAGGCTCTGGTCGCAGACCGTGTCGAAGGCCTATTTCCCGCTTTCTGTGGAATGCCGCGATCCGCAAGCCTTTCGCGGCGCGCTGCAATCCTGGGCGCTGGGACTGGTGGGGCTGTCGGAGATGCAATGCGACGGCGTGATGTATCGCCGCCACAAAAGCCATTTTCAGGAGGAGAAAGACAATAGCCTGCTGATCACCATCCCGCATCTCGACACCGTGCATTTCGAGCAATCCGCACGGCACACGCGCTGCGGGCCGGGGGCGTTTCTGGTGGAACAGGGCGATATGCCCTACGAGTTTTCGCACACGCGGCGCAACAAGCTGTGGGTGCTCAAGGTGCCGACAGCAAGCGTGCAGTCGCGCCTTGGCCCGACAGCGCGTCTGGGGGCGCTGGCCTTTGATGCCAGTTCCGGGATCGGCGCGTATTTCGTGGGCGCTGTCCGTAACACGATCGAGAATATCGAGGTCATCGACGGGGTCGCACGCGAAATGGCGGGGCAGCATCTGCTGGATCTGCTGTGCCTGTCGATGCGCAGCGATGACCGCATTCTTGACAGCGCCTCGTCGAGCATCCGCGCGGCGCATTTGCAGCGCGCCGAGCAGTTCATCCGCGACAATCTGGAAAATCCGCATCTGACCTCGCGGCTGGTGGCGGAATCCTGCGGGATATCGCAGCGCTATCTGCAGGGGCTTTTCGCCGAGAACGAGACTTCTGTGGTTGGCTATATCCGCGACAAGCGGCTGACACGGTGCCACGAGACGCTGACGCTGGCGCATGACAGCACCTCGGTGGCGCAGATCGCCAACCGCTGGGGGTTCTACGATCAGGCGCAGTTCTGCAAACATTACCGCAACAGGTTCGGCTGCACGCCGACCGATACACGCAAGATGGCGCGCGCGCAGGTGGCTGCGCGGCACTGAGACCAACACCGGAATTTCAACCGCAACAGGCAGGCCGGACCGTCTGACCCCGCATCCGCGGGCAGGGCCGCTTTGTGCCGCAAGACCGGGTCAACACCCGTCAGGGAAGGACGAAAGCATGACAAAAACCAGAGTGGCCGTGGATGTCGGGGGGACGTTCACCGATGTCTGTATCATGGACGAGGAAACCGGACAGATCCGGATCGAAAAGACCCCGTCAACGCCGGATGATCCGATGCGCGCGATCATGACAGGCGTATCCGATGCCAAGGTAGATCTGGCCGATGTGACGATGTTCTCGCATGGCACGACCGTGGCCACCAATGCGCTGATCACGCGCAACCTGCCGCGCGCGGCGATGGTCTGCACCGAGGGGTTCCGCGATGTGGTGGAAATCCGGCGCTCCAACAAGGAGGATCTGTGGGATACCTACAAGGATGTGGCAAAGCCCTATATCCCGCGCCGCGACCGTCTGACCGTCAAGGAACGGGTCGATGCGGGCGGCAAGATCATCACGCCGCTTGACGAGGATGCAGCGCGCCGCGTCGCCGCGATCCTGAAAAAGCGCGATGTGAAGGCGATTGCGGTTTGTTTCATCAATTCCTACGTGAACAGCGCGCACGAAGTGCGCATGCGCGAGATCCTGCGCGAGGTGATGCCGGATGTGCATATCTCGATCTCGGCCGAGATAATGCCGGAGATTTTCGAGCATGAGCGGTTCTCGACCACCATGGTCAACGCGGTCGTGTCGCCCGTGGTGGTCGATTACGTCTCGCGGCTCAGCGACAAGCTGGCCGAAGGCGGGTACACCCGCGATCTGCTGCTGTTGCACACGGGCGGCGGGGTGATGACGCCTGCCAGTGTCAAGGATTTTGCCGCAAGGCTGGCCGGATCGGGGATCGCGGCGGGCGCGATTGCCAGCCGCTTTATCGGCAATCTGTGCGGCTATGAAAACTCCATCGGTTTCGACATGGGCGGCACCAGCACCGATGTGTCGCTGACCTATCGCGGCGAATCCACCGTCACCAAGGATTGGTATATCGAATACGGCTATCCCAGCCGCTTCCCCAGCATCGAAGTGCTGACCATCGGCGCGGGCGGCGGTTCGCTGGCGTGGAAGGACGAGGGCGGATCGCTGCGCAACGGGCCGCAATCGGCCGGGGCAACGCCGGGGCCTGCCTGCTATTCCAACGGCAATACGGTGGCGACCAACTCGGACGCCTATGTTGTGCTCGGCCGGTTGGGTCACAGTCTTGCAGGTGGCGATATCACGCTCGACCCGGCCTTGGCCGAAGAGGCGGTGCGCGTCACCGTGGCAGAACCTTTCGGGATGGAACTGCACGCGGCGGCAGAGGCGATTATTGATGTGGCCAATGCGAATATGGCCAATGCGGTGCGTCTGCTGTCGATCAGCCGTGGCCATGATCCACGCGATTTTGCGCTGGTGGCCTTTGGCGGGGCGGGCGCCTTGCACGGGGCGGCGGTGGCGAAAGAACTGTCGATCCCCGTCGTGATCGTGCCGCCGAACCCTGGTGTCACCTCGGCGATGGGCTGCCTGCTGGTGGATATCCAGCACGATTTCTCGGACAGCTTCATGGCCGATGCGGCCAGCACCCGGCCCGAGGATCTGGAAGCGGCCTTTGCGCGGATCGAGAAAGAGGCGCTGGAGCGGTTGCACCACGAGGGCGTCTCGCCCGATGACACTTTGCTGCAGCGCACGGTCGAGATGATGTATCAGGGGCAGTGGCGTTCGCTGGCGGTCTCGGCCCCGTCGCGTATCACCAGCACGGATGATCTGGTGAACGGGTTCCACCGCGAGCACGAGCGCGAATACAACTTTCGCCGCGAAGAGGCACCTGTCAGCATTTTCCGCGTCGGCGTCAAGGCGACGGGCATCGTGCAGAAGGCCAGTCTGCCGTCCTTCGAGGTGACGGACCACAAGCCCGCGCCGCAGGGCACGCGCGAGGTGTGGTTCAGTGGCAAGGCCTGCAAGGCCGATGTCTACGACCGCGCGCAGATGAAGGCGGGTGCCCGCTTCACCGGGCCCGCCATTGTCGAGCAGGTCGATTCCACCGTCGTGGTGCCACCCAAGGCCAGCGCAACTATCGATCAGTACATGAACATTCTTATCCGCGTGGAGGCATAGAGATGCACACCGATACCAAACAGGATCTGGACCCGGTCACCTTCGAGGTTCTCAAGAACTCCTTCATCACCTCGGTCGACCAGATGGCCGAACAGATGCTGCGGACCTGCTATTCCTTCGTGATCTATAACCGCGATTTTTCCAACGGGCTGCATGATGCGGACGGCAACTGTGTGGCGCAGGGCAATTCCGATATCGCGGTGCATGTCGGCACGCTGCATTACACCTGCAAGGATGTGATCCGCGTCTTCAAGGGCGATATGTATCCCGGCGATGTCTATGCAATCAACGACCCTTACGCGGGCGGGACGCATTTCAGCGACGTGCGCCTGATCCGCCCGATCTTTGACGAGGAAGTGCTGATCGGATTCTCGCAATCCAACGGCCATTGGTCGGATCTGGGTGGCTCGGTCCCCGGCTCTTTCAATGTGACAGCGCACGAGATGTTCGGCGAGGCGGTGCGGATCACGCCGATCCGGCTGTTCCACAAGGGCAGGTTCTGTTCCGATGTGGCCAACATGATCGCGGCCAATACCCGCGATCCGGCCTCGATCATCGGGGATATCCATTCGCAGGCCCAAGCCACGCAAGTCGCCGAGCGGGAGTTGCAACGACTGGTTGCCAAATACGGGCGCGATCAGGTCACGCAGGGCATGGATGCCGTTCAGGATTATGTCGAACGCGCCGTGCGCCAGCGCATCAAGGATCTGCCTGATGGCACATGGGAGTCGGTGGATTACATCGACCGCGATCCGGGGGCTGGAGAGGGAATGATCCCGATCCATATCAAGATGACCATCAAGGGTGACGAGATCACCTATGATTTCGAGGGCAGCCACCCCACGATCTCGTCGATCTACAACTCCGCACACGGGGCGACATTCTCGGCTGTCGTGGCGGGGATGAAGACCTTTTTCCCTGATCTGCCGCTGAACAGCGGGTTTTACCGGATGGTGACGATCAAATCCCCCAAGAACAGCGTTGTCAGCGCCGAATGGCCTGTGGCGGTGACAGGGTTTCTGATGCCGTTCGAGAAGATCATGAACGCGATCTTCGAGATGTGGTCGCAGATCATGCCGGAGCGCGCCATCGCTTGCGCTTTCAATCTGGAATATTTGCTGGCAGGGGGCAATGACCTGCGCAAGCCCGACAAGCCAATCTATATGTTCTACGAATGGCTCCCCGGCGGCTGGGGCGGGCGCAATGGCAAGGATGGCAGCGATGTGACCACGGCCTGTTTCGGCACGGGGCTGATGTCGCAACCCTCGGAGGGCAACGAGCGGGTGAACCCGACCCGCGCGGATGAGTTCCAGATCAAACAGGACAGCCCCGGCCCCGGCAAATGGCGCGGCGGTGCGGGCGTGATCAAGGCCTCGACCCTGCTTGAGGCGGAAAACACCGTCGTGTCCTACATCTGTGACCGCGAACGCGCCGTCGTCTGGGGTGTCGAGGGTGGCCTGCCATCGATGCCGCATGGTTTGATGATACAGGATGGGGCCACGGGAGAGGAGAAATGGCTTGGCTCGGTCTTTTCCAACTACAAGATCAAGAGCGGCGACAAGTTCACGCGCCCCACTGCCGGCGGCGGTGGCTATGGCGACCCGATGGAGCGTGATCCCGAACGCGTCTTGCAGGATGTGATCGACGAATATGTCTCTGTCACGCGCGCCGAACTTGATTACGGTGTCGTCGTAAAGGTGCTCGACGCGGATATGCTTGCCTACGAGGTGGACGCTGCCGCTACGGAAAAAGCACGCGCCCATATCCGCGAAAACCGCGTGGGCTGGGCACGCATGGACCCTGAAAAAGTCTCGCAGATGTACCGGGACGGCGAGATCAACGAGATGGATGCAGTGCGCAAATACGCGGTCATCCTTGACTGGGGCACAGGCGAACTGATGCCCAAATCAACAGCGCAGTTTCGCGAAAGCTTCGAGAAACGCTCTGTCGCGCATTGGTCAAGTTAGGCCCGGCCATTCCCGTGCAAGACGATCCGGACTGGCCCCGGTTCAAGCCCAAGGCGGTTACCTGTAACCAAGATCCGCCTTGGGCCCTGCTGGTGGCTCTGCGCGGGAGTATGTCGAGAGGAGCCCCGGCGACATAGCTTTGCAGAAATGCCACTTCCCGTCCGGCCCCGATGCCCGACGCCGGTGCATCGGAACTGCCAACCCCGCCGCCAGCGGCTGCCCCCGCAAGCGCGCAGGCGCTTGCAAGGAAACGCCGCCGCGAAACGTTTGTCGTTACCGGTCCTCCTCCTCGGCCAATTGTGCATTTTGTCCATATGTTCCCGGACTGGCAGGTCCGAGGTTCGGCACGTCGCCAAGCGGCTTCATGGGACGGATGCTGAATTCCCCGCCCTGCCCATCGACAGAGGGACCCTCGCTCCAGCGTCCGCGGGGAGGCTCGGCACCGTCCGCCGTGAAGCCGAGATAGACATAGTTGAAGTCCTGGTTCTCTTCTTCCTGCGGGAACGAGTTGGGAACCGGCATCTGCGGGCGCTCTTCTTCCAGTTCCTCGATCACCGCCTTCCACTGGTTCTGGTGCATGGTGTCGCGCGCAATAAGATAGGCCAGCATGTCGCGCATGCCGGGATCGCCGGTCATGTGATAAAGACGCGTCGCCAGTGTCCGCCCGGTGCCCTCCGCGGTGATGTTGGCATACATATCGCCGGCGATGTTGCCTGAGGCATAGATGTGGCTCATGTCGAACGGCACGCCGTCCGCATCGACGGGCATCGCCGCCAACCCGGCCGACAGGAACTGCCGGAAATTGCGCCCGCCCATGATCGAGCCGACGGCCGCGTCCTGCGCGCCCGCTTCCTGCAGTTCAAGCGGTGCACCTTCGAGGTTCAGCGCGACGGCCGTTGCCAGCATCTCGATGTGGCCAAGCTCTTCCGCAGCGGTGTTGAGCAGCATCTCGCGGTATTTGCTTGGACCGCGCATACCCCAAGCCTGGAACATATACTGCATGGCAACGCGAATTTCACCCTCCACGCCGCCGATCGCCTGCTGCAAGGCCCGCGCAAACACGGGGTCAGGCGTTTCGACGCGCACCGGAAACTGCAATTTGTAGTCTGTGTAGAACATTGTCCATTCCTTCGAAGTCCAGAGAAAGATTGACGAGGAACAGCAAAAGAAACGGATTGTTCCCGGTTTTCTAAGCCGCCGTTATCGTTGCGCAGGATCGCGGCATTTCGTCTGACGACAGCAAGGTACCGCGCCTTTGTTGCCCCGCCATCCGAAGCTTGAATACCGCAGGGAACATGCGGCCCGCTGGCGTGTTAGTGGCGAAAGAAAGGACCACAATGCGTTTGATTTTGACAGTGAATGGTGCGGACCACGCCGTCGATCTGGACCCGCGCACCACCCTGCTGGATGCGTTGCGCCATGATCTAGACCTGACCGGCACCAAAAAAGGCTGCGATCACGGACAATGCGGGGCCTGCACGGTTCTGGTCAACGGCCAGCGCATCAACGCCTGTCTGGCCTTGGCCGTGATGCATGACGGGGACGAGATCACCACGGTCGAAGGGCTGGGCGAGGTTGATCATCTCTCGCCGCTGCAATCCGCCTTCCTGACCCATGACGGGTTTCAATGCGGGTTCTGCACCCCCGGCCAGCTGGTCTCGGCCACCGCCATGTTGACCGAATTGCACGACGGTTGGGCCAGCCATGTCACCGAAAACCTCACCGAGACTCTCACCGCGCAGCCGACCAGCCGTGCCGAGATTGCAGAGCGGATGAGCGGCAACCTTTGCCGCTGCGCCTGCTATCCCGGAATCGTCGCGGCGATTGAAGAGGTCGTTGTGCGCTCCCGCGCAGATCGCGAGGCTGCGGAATGAGACCGTTCGATTACAGACGGGCGGGTGATGTGGCACAGGCAACCGCCGCAGCCGGGGATGCTACTGCCGCCTATATCGCGGGGGGCACCAATATCATCGACCTGATGAAGCTGGAGGTGAGCACCCCCGCCCGCCTTGTCGACATTTCGCGTCTGCCTCTGCACCGGATCACGCAAACCCAAGACGGCGGCCTGCGGATCGGCGCGATGGTCAGCAACAGCGCAGTGGCAGCGGATATGGCCGTGCGGCAGCGTTATCCCCTGCTGGCGCGGGCCATTCTCGCGGGGGCCTCCGGACAGATCCGCAACAAGGCAACTGTCGGCGGCAATCTGCTCCAACGGACCCGCTGCGCGTGGTTTCAGGATATTTCTGCCGCCTGCAACAAGCGTGAGCCGGGCGCAGGCTGCGCCGCGAAGGATGGCCCGAACCGGATGAATGCCATTCTGGGTGTGTCCGGGCATTGCATCGCCGCACATCCCTCCGACATGGCCGTGGCCCTGCGCGCCTTGGATGCACAGATCGAGGTGACTGCCGCAGACGGGGCGACGCGCCTTGTTGCGATGGATGATTTCTACCGCTTGCCCGGTGACGCGCCACATCTTGAGACCTGTCTTGCCGAGGGCGATCTGGTGACGTCGGTGATCCTTCCCCCGCCGACGGCAGAAACGCAGATCTATCGCAAGATCAGGGATCGCGCGTCTTACGCCTTTGCGCTGGTCTCGGTGGCGGCAGCGCTGCGGATGCAGGATGGCAGGATCGCAGCGGTCCGGCTCGCCTTTGGCGGCGTGGCACCCCGCCCTTGGAACGATCCTGCGGTCGAGCAGCTTTTGATCGGTCAACCGCCGTCAAAGGATCTGTTCGTCCACGCGGGTGAGGCACTGGTCGCCCCCGCAATCGGTCACGGTGGCAATGATTTCAAGATCACCATGGTGCAGCGCTTGCTGGCTGCGGTTCTGCGGGAGGCAAGCGAATGACCGAGACACTGAAACTCGACGGTCCCTCCCGCGAGGCCCTTCTGGACCGCGCGGCCCAAGGCGCGATTGGCCGGGGGCTGGACCGCCCTGAAGGACCGCTCAAGGTAACGGGGCAGGCCGGATACGCCGCCGATGCCCGTCTGGACGGGATGGTGCATGGTGTGCTGGCCCGCGCGCGGCAGACCGGCACGATCACCGATCACCGCCTTGAGGCGTTGAAGGCCATGCCGGGCGTGGTGCTGGTTCTGACCGACGGCATCCCGCGCAACCCGGCGCAAGGCGCGGTTCCCACGGCCCCGCCCGCTGCCGATGGCGTGGCCTATACGGGGCAACCCACCGCCCTGATCGTGGCGGAGCGATTTGAAGACGCATGGCACGCAGCACTCGCCTATGATCCGCAGATCACACCCGTCGCCCATGACCTCGATCCCGAGACCGCCGCAACGGTGGAGACGCCCGAAGACAAACAGCGCGCCGATGACGGCTGGCAAGACACATGGGACGCAGCCCCGACCAAGGTGGATGTCACGGTCACCACCCCGTCGCTGACATCGGCCCCGATGGAGCCGCATGCAGCGATTGCCATGTGGGAAGGCGATCAGCTGACCCTGCGCGGCGGATTGCAGATGCTGAAATTCAACCGCAAAAGCCTGGCCGACGCGCTGGATATGCCTGTAGCGAAGATCCGCTTGCTTGCGCCCTATGTGGGCGGCGGGTTCGGATCGAAACTGGGTGTCGCCCAAGAGGCTGTGGCCGCCGCATTGGCCGCAAAACAGCTGGGCCGTCCGGTCAGTGTGGTGATGCACCGCCGTCAGGTATTCGAGGCGACGATGCGCCGCTCGGAATCCCGCCAGCGCATCCGTCTGGCCTGTGACGATGCGGGGATCATCCGCGCCACGGCGCAGGAATACCGCGTGTCGAACCTGCCGGGAGAGGCATTTTCGGAACCCGTTGCGCGCGCGGACCGGGCATTTTACGCCACCGACAAACTGAAGATCACGCATGAGATTGCCCGCATCCACCGCATGGCCGCGGGATCGGTGCGCGCGCCGGGTGAGGCGATCGGGATTCCGGCCTTTGAGATGGCGCTTGACGAGCTGGCCGAAGCTGCGGGGATCGACCCGCTGGAACTGCGCCTGAAAAACACCGTGGAGGCAGACCCGATTTCCGGTTTGCCCTTCTCTTCCTACCCCTTGGCCGACACGCTGAAGGCGGGGGCCAAAGCCTTTGGCTGGCAGCACCGTCCGCCGCGGCAGCAACAGGAGGGCGAATGGTGGATCGGGCAGGGGCTTGCCTCGGCGATCCGTGGCCATTTCGCGGCCGAGGCCGAGGCGCGCGTGAGCCTGACCGCCCAAGGAGCAATTGTCGAGACGGACCAGACCGATATCGGCACCGGCAGCTATGCGATCCTGCGCCAGATCACCGGCGAGATGCTGGGCCTTGATCCGGCCGATGTGGAGGTGCGGTTGGGTGATACTGCCTTTCCGCCCGCCTTCGGTTCCGGCGGATCGGCGGGGGCTGCCTCTTCCGGGACAGCCGTCCTGCTGGCCTGCCGCGCGTTGCGCAAGAGGATTGCCGCCAGTCTGGATGCTGCGCCGGACGATCTGACCCTGAAAGACGGGCATGTGATCCACGGCAACCGTCGCACCGCGCTGGCGCAGATCGTGCCGCAAGAGGGGTGGTGCGAACAGGGCCATGTTGCGGCGGGCGATATCTCTGACAAGGTGCGTACCACGACTTGCGGCGCGATGTTCGCACAGGTCGCGGTAAACGCGGTGACGGGCGAAATCCGTGTGCGGCAGATGCATGGCACCTTCGCTGCCGGACGCATCCTGAACCACAAGACAGCCACCTCCCAATGTCACGGCGGGTTGATCTGGGGGATCGGCATGGCGCTGATGGAAGAATTGCACCACGATCCGCGCGATGGCGCAGTCGTCAATCGTGACTTCGCCCAGTTCCACATCCCGGCAAATGCGGACGTGCCGCCGCTTTCGGTGGATTTTCTTGACGCGGCGGATGACTGGGGCGGGCCTTTGGGGGCGTTGGGCTTGGGTGAACTGTCGATCTCCGGCGCGGCAGGGGCGATCCTGAATGCCGTTCACAATGCGGCGGGCATCCGGATCCGTGACATGCCCGCGACGCCGGACAAGGTTCTGGACGCTCTGGACAAACTGGGCTCCTGACGAGGGCCCGTACTGCGCTGCAACTTGTTGCCGCAGACGATGTCACGGCGTTGGCACAGGATTTCCCCGACACCTTTATACCCGTGACGTGCGCAGCGAGCGCATGCGGGCTTACAAAGGTGACAGTCTGTGAGCGCGGAACATCCGTTTCGTGTCATTCCATTCAGGGCTTGAGCACTACCTTAGTCCAGTCATTCTGGTTGTAGCGGAAATTGTGATAGCCCTCGGCAGCCTCCTCCAACGGCAAACGGTGCGAAATCATGAAGGTCGTGTCCAGCTCCCCCTCGCGGATCCGGTCCAACAGATCCTTGAGGTATCGTTGCACATGGGTTTGGCCGGACTTGATCTGCAGGCCCTTTTCCATCAGCGCGCCGAGGGGGAATTTGTCAAGAAATCCGCCATAGACGCCGGGAATGGAGACCCGTCCGCCTTTTCGCACCGCCATCAGCGCCTCGCGCAAGGCATGCCCGCTATCTGCGCCGACGCCGACGGTCTGCTTGATATTGTCCATGACCGTATCCGGCGCAAAGCCGTGGCTTTCCATCCCGACAGCGTCGATCACAGCATCCGGTCCAAACCCGCCCGACATCTCCATCAAGGCCTCGAGAACGGGCGTCTGCTTGAAGTCGATCGTGTCCGCCCCAAGTTTGCGCGCCAGAGCAAGGCGGCCGGGATATTCGTCAATCGCGATCACCCTTGCGGCCCCCATCAGCAGGGCTGACTGGATCGCGAACAACCCCACAGGGCCGCAGCCCCAGACGGCAACCGTGTCGCCCGGCTCAATCTCTGCATTCTCGGCGGCCATCCAGCCGGTCGGCAGGATATCCGACAGGAACAGCACCTGCTCGTCCTCGAACCCGTCCGGGATGACGATGGGGCCGACATTGGAGAACGGCACCCGGACATATTCCGCCTGCCCGCCGGGATAGCCGCCGGTCAGGTGCGAATAGCCGAACAGGCCGGAGACGGAATGGCCGTATAGGGCTTCGGTAACGTCCTGTTTTTCGACCGGGTTGGAATTGTCGCAGGCTGAAAAGAGCTGCTTGTCGCAGAAAAAGCATTTGCCGCAGGAAATGGTGAACGGGACCACCACCCGCTGCCCCTTCTTCAGGGTGCTTTTTGCACCGGTATCGACCACGCGGCCCATGAATTCATGTCCCAGAATATCGCCGCGCTGCATGCCGGGGATCACGGCATCGTAGAGATGCAGGTCGGAGCCGCAGATCGCGGTGGCCGTCACTTCGATGATGGCATCGCGCGGGTTGACGATCTCCGGGTCCGGGACGGTCTCGATCCGGACATCGTGCTTTCCATGCCAAGTCAGTGCGCGCATCGGTAGTCTCCTCAGGCGTTTGGTCTGCGATTGCTGCTGGTTGCGATTTCGCCGGTTTCCATCAACATTTTCAAGCGCTTGAGTTCACGCCGTCCCTGCATGGCAGGTTCTTTCTGAAACGCCTTGGCGATCCAGCGTCCGACAGCACCCCCCGGCGGAACATATGCGATCTGCGCCTCCACCTCGGTGCCCCGCCCGCCCGGGGCATCCCGGAAGCTGACGCTGCCCTGGGTGTCGATGTCCGATCCGGATGTGGAGCGCCACGAGATGTGGTCGTTCTCGCGGTCCTCGACGATGCGGGTTTCCAGCGTGACCTCGCTCCCTGCCGGTCCGGCGATGACCCAGCGCGTCAGATCACCGGTGACGTCGACGCTGCGCACGTTCTCCATGAAGGCCGGCAGGTTGGTAAAATCTCGCCAGAAGGCATAAACCTCGTTGCGCGGGCGGGCGATTGTGACGGTGCGCCCGGTCACGGCATAACCGCCGGACCGATGCTGGCGAACATATTGCGGTGCGCTGTCCGCTGGCCGCTGCCGGCGGGACTGGCGCGTTCGGCGCGCAAGGTAATAGACCCCTCCAGCGGCGGCCCCGAACAAGACGACGCGCCACATCTCCGGCGATCCGCGCGTATCGTCGCCTTCGTGATATCCGGTGTTGCGGTGAGCCATGCTGAATGTCTCCGTGCTATTTGAAGCTGCAACCCTGTTTATCCGGCTTTGTTCCCGAAAGCCTGAAAGCTGCGTCTTCAAACGGCGGGATGGAGACGAACCGGCTTCACGGGAGCCAAAGGAACGCCATGCGCGCTGCGGAACAATCACCATGGAAGGCGGTTGGACGGGTGCGATCAACAAGGAGGTTATGCAGTGGCAAAGGCGAAAAGCACCCTTCCGGGGGACAAGGTCCAAGGGGCGGAGTCCGCAAAGCCGAACAAAACTGGTGCCAAGGTGATTGATCAGCGCCAGCAACAAAAAGACCCGGCTGGTCATACCCGTCGGGACACGAACGCCGACGCGGCCGAGACAATGAAGCAACCCGGCAAAGATCGTGACGGGCCTCGGTAGCATGTGAACCGTGCCAATCGTGGCTGCGGGTGCTTGATATCTGATGCTATGGAGCGTGTCCGGACCGGGCCAGCCGAGGGGCGGGTTGGGTCCTGAAATCCTGCGAACCCTGTGGCGCGCAGCTTGGCAATTCCAACAGTGGTCGTGTCACGGAGGTCGGCGCAGAAAAGGCGTTGCCGGTCATGCCATGGACGGCGCGTTCATCGCCGAGACCTCCCGTCATAACGCGGGCTTTCCACAAACCACACCTTTTGAACGGGATGCTTGTTCCGTTCGCCCGGAGCTTCTGTTCTGCACGTCAGTGCCAGGTGATGCTCTGTTGCATTCACCTGGCACAACCCGCGCGGACGGTTGGGCGACGTCCATGTCGCGG
Source organism: Paracoccaceae bacterium (assembly GCA_024636555.1). GTDB lineage: Bacteria > Pseudomonadota > Alphaproteobacteria > Rhodobacterales > Rhodobacteraceae > Seohaeicola. Next base: position 31,752 of record JAGXGW010000016.1, read on the forward strand.
GGCACGATCAGGAATCGTCAAGAATCTCGACGTCTGCATCGCCTTCAATCTCGATCACCTCGTCTGCTTCCTCTTCCTCTGCTGCATCGGCAGCCGGATCAGCCGGTGTCACTGTCTCGGTTTCTGCTTCCGGCGTTGTCGGAGGAGGAGGGGTGACCGGATCGGTCGCGGCGGGGCTGGTTTCGGGTTCCGTGGTTTGCACTGTGGGCTCATCTTCGAGGACCGTATCATCTGTGAAGACGTCCCCGAAAAGCCACAGTATGACCAGCAAAATGACCAGTGCTATTGCGAGATAAAGGACCCAGCTTGTCGCCTTCGATTGGGAAGACGCGTTGTGGGGATCGCGTTGGTTGTTCCGCGGGGGGGTAGCCATGATTTGAATCCTTTGTCTGTTTCATTCCGTCTGCAAGGCGACGATCTTCAAGACGACGACAGCCCGGCAATGAAATGGCCTTCTCGAACGGCAGGGTGATAAGAGGATGCGAGGGACCAAGCCTGCCGCAAGGGTTGGTCCCTTGCGGCAGAACGTTGGTCGTGCAGATCGTCATTCTGCCTCAGGATACTCCATCAGGCGCTCTTCGCTTGCGTCGATGTAGACCCGGATGTCGCCATCCTCCTGACCCCGCAAAAGCGTCAGGTCCGAGAAGGGAACTTCGACACGGCGTTCTTCCGTTCCCAGAAGGACGCCGACATCAATGATCGCCACCTCTTGCTGGCTCGGGCTCAGCGTCAGTGTGCCGATCTCGCCAACCTCGTCTCCTTGCACACCGTAGACGGTGGCACCGTCGAGCTCGGATGCCGTCACTTCCTGTACCTGAACGCCTTCGTACCCTTCGCGCCGAACGTTCGGGCCGCCCGCTCCGGCTTGTCCGCCCTGCGCCTGCTCGGTCTGAGCTTGTTCGGTCTGGGCTTGTTCGGCCTGGGTTGGCTGCTGCGTCTGCTGTCCGGCCGCGCCAGTTTCCGCGCGATCGCTCTGTGCTTCCGCGCTTTCCTGGAACGTGACAGTGGGCTCACCGATCTGGGTCCAGTTCACCTGCGGCTCGCCGGCGGATGTAATGTCCACCTGCGGTTCAGCCTGCTCGAACCGGATGGTCGGCTCGCTGCGCGTTATGCTGACATTTCCCTGCTGCTGCTCATCCGCTTCCTGATAAAGGATCTGGGCCTCGGCACGGTTCATCGTGACACGAGGTTCCGCAGCCGCGCTGTCAGTGCCCTGTTGCGCCTGGCGCTGCTCGATTTCGATGCCGGGGGATGTCTCGGGATCTTGCGCCTGATACAGGTCAAGCTCGACCGTCGGTTCCGGCATTGTCACGCGCACCTGCGGTTCCGCCTGACGCACCTCGATACGAGGACGCGTGTTGCCCACCTGGACGGAAGGGTCGGGCATCGTCACGATGATTTCAGGTGCCGGCTGCTCGATCATGACGGTTGGCTGCGGCATCTCGAAGGAGATACGCGGCGCGCCTTGCCTGACGAGGATCTCGACCGGTTGCTGGGTGATGCCGATGTCCGGTGTTGCGCTGCTGACGGACACCTCGGCAGGCTGTTCGTCAACCTCGATGCTTGGCTGCTGCTGATCGACGATCACGCGGCCCTCGATCACCACCTCGTCCTCAAGCCGGACCCGCGCACGCTCGGTCTCTGCAACCTCGCCTGTGGCGCGCTCGACCTCCGCGCTGACTTCGGTCAACCATGTCTCACACTGCTGCGGGTCGTTGCTCTGGACAACCTGCATGAACTCTTCCTGCGAGATTTCGGATTCCTCGAAATTGATCTGCTCTCCAGCCTGTTGCAATTGCATGCAGGCCTCGGCCTGATCTTGTGCCAGAGCGGATGAGACGCCCAAGGTGGGGACAGCCAGAGCGCTGCAAAGCAACGCGCTGCGCATCGTTTTAAGTCCCGTCAAATTCGTCAAAGCCATAGGTTATTCCTTTCCAAGCTGTGAAAGTTCGCATCACGACCCTTCCAACAGGCTCGACCTCGAAATTGTTCCGACGAATTGGCAAGAAGCGGAAAAGCCCGACCGTGCCGCGTCCAGTGTCAGGCTCTTTTGCCACCTCGTAAGCTGTCGTCACCGCGTGGACGGCGGCCTGAAAAAAGGCGCCGTAAAGCGCCCTTTCACAATTAGGTTCACCCGATGGTCAGAGATCGCTGGCTCCCTCCCAGGTTTCCATGTTGGCAAGTTGGTCTTCGGTATACGGAATATGGACACGCAACTCGGAGCCACCGTAAACGCGCAGTTGCACGTCTTGCACCTGAAGGGCGACGGGCTTGGTTCCCGTCTCCAGAAAACCACCCACGTCAATAATGATGTTCCGGATCTCGCTACTCTGGTCGAGCGGAAGCGCGCTGACTTCGGCGATCCATTCGTTCTTGCTTCCGTAAACCGGTGCGCCAAGCAGTTCGTCTGCTGTGACATCCGACAAACTGGCTTCTTGCCAGTCCTGTTCAAGTTGTCCCCAACTGTCCGAACCTCTGGTTTCGCCCACCGCCGTCGCCTGCGCGTCGTCAAAGTTCTCGGACAGCTGGAATGCTGCCGGGTTACCGATATAGACAGCCGAAAACGCCACAGGGTCTTGCGCGCCCGCGCCATCCTGCTGACCTGACTGATGCAGGCCCAACGCCTCGTCCGGGACCAGGCTGATATATTGCATCGGCAGACGGATTTCATCCGCGGCGAGGCCCAGATAGCCGCCCGCGTCTACCACCAGACCAACTGCATCCCCTTCGGCGTTGAGGATCACATCCCTGATCACACCAACCATGCGTGGCCGGTCATTTCGCGTCCCGGACGCGCCGTTGCCGGCTTGATCGAATTGGGTCTCGGTGGCCAGATCCTGCTCGGTGCCGGGCAGGGCATCAGTCTCACCTTCGACCGGAGGTGGGACTTGCCCGGCCTGAGGTGCGACTTGCGTGTCGTTCATGCCGCCGGTGACATTTCCCGTCCGGGTGTCTGTCCCGATCTGCGAGCCCGTTTGATCATTGTCTTGCGCTTGCTGTCTGGCGGCCTGTCGCGACATGAAGATACGCTTGCCGATCAGATCGGACGCCGCAACATTCTCGCGCAAGTCGATCTGGCCTTGCACATAGTCCTCCACACTCGTTCGCCCCTGAACCGATTGAGACGCGGCACCAGAGCCGGTGTTATCGGTTGTCTGTGCCGTGACGGGCAGTGCTGTGAAAGCGACCATTGCCGTGGTTATCAAGAGATGTTTCATAAAGTCCTCCATTGGTTGCGTGTCTTGGACCGGGCCCAAGTCGTTTCTGTGAAAGCTTCAGGACGTGCGGCCTGCGCAGGGCCGGCATTTCCCGTCTCAGCGGCGCAACCTGTAGGCAACGGCCTGATCGGAAACCTCCGGCTTCAGGATCGAATTGCCGCCTGCTGTGAAAACGACGTAATCCTCACCCTCATGTGTGAAAACCGCCGGGATCGAGACGGCGGGCGCTTCGACAAGATCGGACCACAATTCCTCTCCGGTCGCCGCGTCGAGGGCGCGGATGCGCGAATCCATCGACGCTCCGATAAAGACAACACCGCCCGCCGTGACGACAGGCCCGCCAAGGGTGGGAGAGCCCCAGTCCGCCAGCCCGTAAAACCCGTCAAACTGTGCCTTTCCAAACGGCACCTCGTAAAGCAATTCGCCACTGGCAAGGTCTATGGCCGAGAAAGTGCCGAAGGGTGGCGCCCAGCACGGGATGCCTGCCCAGTTGCTCCAGTTGGTCAGTTTTATGCCGTAAGGAGAGTCGCGTTGCGGTGAGTACCCCTCTTCGTTGCCGCCACCTTCGGGGTTGATCTCGTTGTATTCCTCACGGGGGATCAGGCGGATCAACTGGACGATGCGGGAGGCATTGACGTAGAGAATCCCGCTCCGCGGATCGACGGCCACGCCTCCCCAGTTTGTCGCGCCTGCCGTGCCCGGAAAGAACAAGGTGCCTTGTTCAGAGGGTGGCGTGAACAGCCCCTGATACAGGTATTCCTCACGCTCACGGGAGCATTGGCCAAACCCGATAATGTCCGAAAAGCCCCATACCTCCGGTAGCTCGAAGGGTTCGCCGACAGGGGCAGGTATTGTGGCATAAGGCTGCGTCGGTGCTGCGACCTCTCCCTCGGCCGTGCTTTCAGGGACGGCGCGTTCCTCCACCGGAAAGAGCGGCTCGCCGGTGCGGCGGTCAAGAACAAACAAAAAACCCTGTTTGGTTGCTTGCACCAGTGCGGGGATCGTTTCGCCGTCGCGTGGGATGTCGACAAGGGTCGGGGCCGAGGGCGTGTCATAGTCCCAGATATCGTGGTGCACATGCTGAAAGGCCCATGCGATCTCACCGGTGGCGATATCTATCGCGGCCACGGATGTCGCAAGGGGCATCGGCTCTGTCCGCTGACCACCCCAGTAGTTCGGACTGGGCGAGGAGACCGGCGCATAGACCAGTCCCAATTCGGGGTCGGCGGTCATGGCTGTCCAGATATTCGCGGTGCCGGTGCGCGGGACCATTTCGGGCGGAATGAACCCGGTCTCCCACAGCAACTCGCCGCTACGCGCGTCAATGGCCAACAGGTTGCCCGGCGGTGCGACCGTATATTCCCAGTCTTTGCCGGCCCACCCCAGCAGCAGCGTATCCCCCACGACCAATGGCTGCTGGAGCAGGGAGAACGGAAAATGGTTGTTGACCGTGTTCCACTGGTTGACGTCCAGTACGCCCTGTTGCGCGAAGCTCTCGCATGGTTGGCCGGTATCGGCGTCGACAGCGTGCAGTTCCGCATCCATCGTTCCGAGAAATACACGCTTTTCGCAGGTTCCCTGCGCCCCGCTTTCCCAATAGGCCACGCCTCTGTTTTTCAGGGCGGGCTGGGTCAGCGGCTCCAGCGCAGAGGCGCTGTCATAGCTCCAGCGCTGCGTTCCGGTTGCGGGGTCCAGTGCGATGATCCGGTAGAATGGCGTGCCCAGATAAAGCGTGTCATTGGCGTAAAGCGGCGTGGCGGACCACACTGTCTCGGGGAGATCGCCCGAGCCGTCCGAAACATCGCCGGTGCGAAAGTCCCAGACACGCTCCAGATTTCCGACTGTCTCGGGCGTGAAACTTTCGACATTCGAAAATTTTGTCGAGGCCAGATCGCCGTGAAAAGCCGTCCAGCTGTCTTGCTGGGCATAAGCGGTCGTGGCGGTCAGAAGTACCGATGCTGCGGTCATGAAGCGTTTCATCATCCAGCTCTTTTTTCATCCCCGGCAAAAACGAAAATCAGCACCGCAAGGGTTGCGGCCATGGCGATCAGAAGCAGCGTCTGCATCAGGAAAAAGGCAGCGATTGCCGTCAATAAAGCAACGATCATGGCGAGGATTGTCAGGGTAACGAACCATCCGCGCGACAGTGGGCGCGCGACCATCACGCCGATCAACACGGTGGTTGCAATGCTGCCCGCGACAGCGAGTCCCGCCCCGAGTGTGCCGTCCACGCCGGTGTTGCCGAGTGGCGCAAAAAAAGCGATCAGCGCGACGGTTGCGCCGACCAGAGCGGGGACGATCGTTATAGAATGTGCCTGGTACATGGCACACGAACTGTGGAGAAGCCGATTTGTTCCGCGGGTTCAGCCGAATGCGGGTCCGGTATCCGTTCCTGCGATGAAGATGCGCAGATGACGAGACCTGACCGGCAGGTCAGTCGCTTGCGCGCGCCCGCCGCCGCCATGCCTGCCACAGCGGCAGGAGGAGCAGCGCCACGGTTGCAATGACAAAACCTGCTGCGATAGGCCGTTCCAGAAACACCATCGGATCGCCACGCGAGATCAGAAAGGCCCGGCGCAGGTTGGTCTCGATCAGGGGCCCGAGCACGAAACCGAGCAAAAGCAGTGCGGGGCTGAACCTGGCGAGGGCCAGCAGGTAACCGGCAAGCCCGATCCCCGCGACGGCGACAATATCGAAAGTCAGCCCTCTGACCGAATAGACGCCCAGACAGAGGAAAACCAGAATGGCCGGATAAAGATAGTTGAACGGAATCCGCAGCATCGCCACCCAGATGCCGATCAGCGGCAGGTTCAGCACCAGCAGCAGCAGGTTCCCGATGCCGAAGCTGGCGACGAGACCCCAGAACATCTCGGGGCGGGCCTCCAGCATCATGGGGCCGGGTTGAATGCCGTGGATGACCAGCGCCCCCAGCATCAGCGCCATGATCGGATCGCCCGGGATGCCGAGTGTGAGCGTCGGTGCAAAGGCGGTGATCGCGGCGGAGTTGTTCGCGGCCTCCGGGCCAGCAACGCCCTCAACGGCCCCCGTGCCGAACCGCTCCGGTTGCCGCGCGATCCGCCGCTCCATGGAATAGCTGAGAAACGAGGACAGCGTTGATCCGGTGCCAGGCAAAGCGCCGAAGAAACTTCCCAACGCGCCGCCGCGCAGCGTGGGCAGCGCCATCCGTCGCAGATCGTCGCGGCGCGGCATCAGGCGCTTCAGTCCGATCTTTTCCATCACGCCCTGACGCGCGGGGTTGCGGACGTTGGCGATCACTTCGGCCACCCCGAACATGCCCATCGCCAGTGCCACCAGATTGATCCCGTCCAGCAGTTCTGTCTGTCCGAAGGTGAACCTTTGCGCGCCGGAATTGACGTCTGTGCCGACACAGCCCAGCAACAAGCCCAGCGTGACCATGGCAAAGCCCTTGGCGGGCCGCGCTGTCCCGATCGTCGATGCCGCAACGAGGCCAAGGATCATCATCGCGGCGTAATCCGCCGCACCGAAGGCCGTGGCCGCGCGCGACAGCCAGCCTGCCAGCAGAACCAGCACGACAATACCGATGACCGATCCGGTGAAGGACGAGACCATCGCCGTGAACAGGGCCACACCGGCCCGCCCGTTCTGTGCCATCGGATAGCCGTCCAGCGTTGTGACAGCCGATTGCGGTGTGCCCGGAAGCCGCAACAGGATCGACGACACGGCCCCGCCGTACTGGGCGCCGTAATAGACCCCCGCCAGCATGATCAGTGCCGCTTCCGGCGTGACGTAATAGGTGATGGGCAACAGCAAGGAGATCGCCGCCATCGCGCCGATCCCCGGCAAGACGCCGACAAAGGTGCCAAGCACGACGCCGAGAAAGCAGTAGACCAGCACTTCGGGTTGCGTGACAAATCCGATGCCGAACAGCAAGCCTTCCCAGGTTGTCATGGCATACGGGGCCAGACCGGAAGGGTCATACGAAGACCAAGGTTGAACACCAGCAGCGTCAGCGCCGTGACCGCAACGGCAAGGACAATCCGCCAGACCCAGCCCTGGCGCGGGGCCGGAAGCGTGGCGACCAGCACAGCGGTCGCCGTCGCGCCGGCCAGGCCCAGCCACGGCAGGCCGAGCGCGAAAATCAGGATCGCGCCAAGGACGCCCAAGGCCGCCTTGGCCTCGAACTTGGGGGCGGTGTCCGTGCGCGCAAAGGCGGGCAGGGCAACGAACAGCCCCAACAGGAACAAGGTGCTTCCAAGGACAACCGGAAAGGCCCCCGGCCCCATGCGGCGCAACGCGCCCATGTCATAATGCACTGCCGCCCAGCCTGCCGCCCCTGCACCGATGGCGGCCAGAGCCAAGCCGCCGCAGATGTCGGCCCAATCGCGCTGCATGGTGGCCCTACTGCTGTGCTTGCACGCGGTCGATCACGTCGCCCCACATGGCGGTATCCGTAACGATACGCTCCCGCAGGTCCTCGGGCGTACCGGGAGCGCCCTGCCAGCCGATGGCCAGAAGCTGCTCCTGCACCGCCGCATCGGCAACGATATCCGTGATCTCGGTGTTCAGGCGCGCGATCACGTCAGGGTCGGTTCCGGCGGGCGCGATGAATGCGTTCCACAACTCGGCGCGGAAATCGTCCGGCAGGCCGGCATTGCCAGCCAGAACCGGCACGTCGGGAGCCTGTGCGAATGGCGCGGCAGAGGTGATCCCCAGCATACGCATGGTGCCTGCCTGCACGAACGGAAGCGCCGCCGACGGCGCCATGAATCCGGCATCGATCTCGCCGCCCAGAATGGAGGTGGTGACCTCGGCATAGCTGGTGAAGGGCACGTGCAGCATGCTGACACCTGCCTCGGTTGCGAACAGTTCTGCCGTCAGATGCGCGCCGGAACCCTGTCCGACCGAGCCGTAGGCGATGGCCTCTTCGTCAGCCGCTGCCGCTGCGATGAAGGCGTCCAGATCGGCGATATCGCTATCGGCCGAAACCGCAAGCACAAGCGGCGAGGTGGCGATGAGCGTGACCGGCGCGATATCCGTCTCTACATCGTAGCCCGTGCTGTCCATCATCCGCTGCGCTGTCGTCAACGGCCCGTTGATCGTGGTGCCGAAGGTGTGCCCGTCGCCCGCCGAAACCAGCATCTGCTGCACGCCGATCACACCGCCCGCACCGGGCCTGTTCTCGATCACGACGGGTTGCCCCAACCGCTGCGCCAGTTGGTCCGTCACGATTCGCGCCAGCGTGTCGGGCGACGAACCGGCCGGAAATCCGACAAAAACCCGCAGCGGTTCGGTGGGCCAAGTGTCCTGCCCGAAGGCCGGAACGGCGGTGAATGCAGCGGTGCAAGCAAGCACAGCGCGGCGCGTCATTTGAATTTTCACGGGTATCTCCTCCACTTCTCCGGTTTCAACTGACACGATGTTCCCGGCGATTGCAACTTTCCAGATCGCCGGGGCCCGCGCGCCGGCAGTCATCGGCCACCGGTCAACGTGTGATCAGCATTCGCCTTCGTCACCTCCGGCCCGCCCGGTCAATGCAATCAACGGGGCGCACAGAAAAGCGGCGCTTGCCAATTTGATGCGGCTTTATTGATCATCCGCCGGATCGGGCGGGACTGGCGCGGGGCGTGCGCTTGCGGCAAGCGGCCTTGCATGGGTTGAGAAAGGCAGGAATCGGCGGGCTTTCATGAAACTTCACATCGTCATTGTAGAGCCGGATGAGACGCGGGCGAAGCTTGTCATCGACAGCTTGCAACCGCTGGGCCATCAGGTCACGGTCATAGCCGAAGCCTCCGGTCTGGCGCGACGCGTGTGCGATATCGCGCCCGATATTGTGCTGATCGACATGTCCAACCCGTCGCGCGATACATTGGAGGAAATGGCCCTTGCCTCGGGCCCGATGGAGCGCCCCGTTGCCTTTTTCGTGGATCGCACAGACCGTGATCTGACGTTGCAGGCCATTGAGGCAGGTGTCTCCGCCTATGTGGTGGACGGGTTGCAGCCCGAGCGGGTGGCCACGGTCATGGACGCCGCGATTGCACGGTTCCAGATGTTCCGGCGCATGCGTGTGGAACTGGAAACCACGCGCCGCGCGCTTGAGGAACGCAAGCTGATCGACCGTGCGAAAGGCATCCTGATGAAGGCACGCGGCATCAGCGAGGAGGATGCCTATGCGCTGCTGCGGAAAACCGCGATGGATCAGGGCCGGAAAGTGGCCGAGGTTGCCAGTGCGCTGGTCACGGCGGCGGGGTTGCTGTCATGAACCTGACCCCGTTGCGTGTGGGCTTTGTGCCGCTGCTGGACATGGCCCCCATCGTCATCGCGCAGGAGATGGGGTTTGCACAGGCCGAAGGGCTGAAGCTGGACTTGCGGCGCGCGCCGTCATGGTCGAGCCTGCGCGATATGCTGCTGTGGGGGCAGGTGGAGGCCGCGCATATGCTCGCGCCGTTGCCGGTGGCCATGGCGCTGGGTCTTGGCGGCGCGGTGGCGCGGCTGGATATCCTGCAGGTCATGTCGATCAATGGCGATGTGATCGGCGTGTCGCAGGATCTGGCGCAACGGTTGCGCAACGTCGGGCATGAGTTTGGCTTTTCCGACGCGCGGCGGGCGCGGGATGATCTTGGCAAGGCTGCCACGGGACCCTTGCGGATCGGTGTGCCGTTTCCGTTTTCGACCCATGTGGAACTTGTGACCTACTGGTTGCGCGATGCCGCAATCGCGTTCGAGCTTTGCACCATCCCGCCGCCGCGTATGGCCGATGCCCTTGCCGCCGGGGAGGTGGATGCCTTCTGCGTCGGGGAGCCTTGGGGGTCGGTCGCGGTTGAACTGGGGGCGGGCACATTGCTGTTGCCAAGCCGCGCCATCTGGGCGGTTGCGCCGGAAAAGGTGCTGGCCGCGCGACATGACTGGGTGAGCGAGAACCCCGCACAGACGGGCCGGCTGATGCGGGCCGTGTGGCGCGCCGCCAAATGGCTTTGCGTACCCGGGAACCGGCTGATCGCGTCGGAAATTCTGGCGCGCCCCGAATTTGTCAATGCGCCGGTGGAAGTGCTGGACCGCGCCTTGCGCGGCGAGATGGTGATTTCCCCGCAAGGCGAGTTTCGTCATGTGCCAGACATGATCCGCTTCTTCGACGGCGCCACCAGCTTTCCGTGGCGCTCTCAGGCGGCGTGGTTTGCCGTCCAGCTTGCCGCCCGTCACGGGCTTCATCCGGGCCGCAGTATAGAGGCTGCAAAGGCGATCTGCCGGACGGATCTCTACCGGCAGAACCTGCGTGCTGCCGGGGCCGATCTGCCCGGCGCATCGGAAAAACTGGAGGGCAGCCTGCATCACGCCACGGCTGTCGCTTCCGAGCGGGGACAGATGATCCTTGCGCCGGATGCTTTTTTCGATGGTCAGATTTTCGACTCCAGCCGCAAACCGCGCTGAATAAAGCGGCACGAAATTGCTGCGGCTGCATAAAAGCCGGGAATGGACGGATTTTGCCTTGTTCCGCGCAGGCACCGCAAACAGTGTTGCCGTAACGGGTCGACGATGCAGTCGATTCGCACATGCAGGGTTCAATGATGAACCCTCAAGGGCACAGCCGCCTGACCTGATTGCGCGAATTCGCGCAGGACCGGTCGGCGGCTTTTTTCGTTTCAGGCCCACAGAAAGCAGGGCCACAGCCAGAGGACATCACTATGATCCGCAAGCTTCTCGCATCCACCTCCATCGTCACCGCCCTCGGGGTGACGTCATTGCACGCCGACACCTTCCCCGAGATCGAAGACCTGACGCTCGGCTTTATCAAGCTGACCGATATGGCCCCGCTCGCCATCGCCTACGAGCGCGGATACTTCGAGGATGAGGGGCTGTTCGTCACGTTGGAGGCGCAGTCCAACTGGAAAGTACTGATCGACGGCGTGATCGACGGCAACCTGCAAGGCGCGCATATGTTGGCCGGCCAGCCACTGGCCGCGACCATCGGTTTCGGGACCGAGGCGCATATCGTCACGCCCTTCGTGATGGATCTCAACGGCAATGCAACCACCGTGTCCAACGAAGTCTGGGAGTTGATGCGGCCGGCGATCCCGTCGGATGAACAGGGCAAACCTGTCCACCCTATCTCTGCCGAAGCGTTGCGCCCCGCGATCGAGGCCTTCGCCGATCAGGGGCGTCCGTTCAATATGGGCATGGTCTTTCCCGTCTCCACCCATAATTTCGAACTGCGCTACTGGCTGGCGGCTGGCGGTATCCATCCCGGCTTTTACAGCGCCGAGAATGTCACCGGCCAGATCGACGCCGAGGTGATGCTGTCGGTAACCCCGCCGCCGCAGATGCCCGCGACATTGGAGGCCGGCACGATCTCCGGCTATACCGTGGGCGAGCCGTGGAACCAGCAGGCCGTTGCCATGGGCATCGGTGTTCCGGTGGCGACCGATCTGGATATCTTCCCGATGCGCGCCGAAAAGGTGCTGGGCCTGCGCGCCGATTTCGTGGAGCAGAACCCCAATACCGTGCGTGCCCTGACGCGTGCGTTGATCCGCGCCACCATCTGGCTGGACGAGAACGACAACGCGAACCGCGAGGAGGCGGTGCAGATCATCAGCCGCCCCACCTATGTCGGTGCGGACCCCGCTGTGCTGCGCAACTCGATGACCGGCACGTTTGAATACGAGGCGGGAGACGTGCGCCCGGTGCCCGATTTCAACGTGTTCTCGCGATATTACGCCAACTATCCTTATACGTCGGATGCTGTCTGGTATCTCAGCCAGATGCGCCGCTGGGGGCAAATCACCGAGACAAAGAGCGACGAGTGGTTCATCGAGACAGCACAAAGCGTATTCCTGGCAGACCTGTTCTTGGAGGCCGCGCAATCGCTGGTGGATGACGGGTTGGCCCCCGCCGGGATGTTCCCCTCCGGCAGCGACGGATTCCGCGATGTCGTGGATCACGCGATTGACGGCATCCCTTTCGATGGCCGCACGCCGAACGCCTATATTGACAGCCTGCCGATCGGCCTGAAGGGCGAGCAGACTGTCGTTGGCACTGAGGTGAAGGGCTGAGGCCCGCACGAAAGGAGTGCATGAGATGACTGTCATCGATCCGATCCAGATCCAGACGGAACGCCGCGCGCGATTGTTTGCCCGCATCAACAGGCTGGACGGCTGGTTCAAGGTTATGGGCCTGTCGTTCATGACGCCGCTGCTGCGTGCGGCGGCGGGCGACAACCCCAAGGCGCAGGGCAAACAGATCTGGCAATTGCTGGGGGTGCCCCTGCTGGCGATCCTCGCGTTCCTGCTGGTCTGGGGCAATATGGCGCCACGGGTGGAAACCTCGCTCGGGGCGATCCCCGGCCCGGCGCAGGTCTGGGAGCAGGTGGGCGTGTTGCACGCCGACCATGTGGCCGAACGGGTACGCAAGACCGAGTTTCTGGAGCGTCAATCCGCCCGCAATGCCGCGTATGTCGCCGCGGGTCAGGATGACCGCGTCCGCGAACGGCCCTATACCGGCTCGCCGACCTATTACGATCAGATCTGGACATCGGTGCAAACCGTCTTCTTCGGATTTATCATCGCCACGGCGGTGGCCGTGCCGCTTGGCATTGCGGCGGGTCTGTCACCGACGACGAATGCCGCGCTGAACCCGTTGATCCAGATCTTCAAGCCCGTCAGCCCGCTGGCATGGCTGCCGATTGTCACGATGGTCGTCTCTGCCGTCTATGTCACGCAGGACGGCATGTTCTCGCGCGCGTTCCTGACCTCGGCCATCACGGTGACGCTGTGTTCGCTCTGGCCGACGCTGATCAACACGGCGCTGGGCGTTGCAAGCATCGACCGCGATCTGATTTCGGTCAGCCGCGTATTGAAACTGAACACATGGACCAAGATCACCCGTCTGGTGCTGCCCTCGGCCCTGCCGCTGATCTTTACCGGATTGCGGCTGTCGCTGGGCGTGGGCTGGATGGTCCTGATTGCGGCAGAGATGCTGGCGCAGAACCCCGGCCTTGGAAAATTCGTTTGGGACCAGTTCCAGAACGGATCGTCCACCAGCCTCGCGCAGATCATGGTTGCGGTGTTCACCATCGGCATCATCGGCTTCCTGCTGGATCGTCTGATGTATGCGCTGCAGTCGCTTTTCACCTACTCGAACAACCGGTGAGTGATATGGCAATTCTCGAATTCAAGAACGTTTGCAAGGGTTTCGGAACCGGTCGGGACCGCGAGGAGGTGTTGAGAAACATTACCCTCTCGGTCGAGGAGGGCGAGTTTCTGGCGATCCTCGGCTTTTCGGGCACCGGCAAGACCACGCTGATCAACCAGATCGCGGGGCTTGACCGCCCCGACAGCGGGCAGGTTCTGTTCAAGGGCAAGCCCGTCACCGGACCGGGGCCGGAGCGGGGGCTGGTGTTCCAGTCCTATTCGCTGCTGCCGTGGCTGACCGTGGCTGGCAATGTCGCGCTTGCGGTGGATGCGGTGCACAAATCCGCCAGCCGTGCGCAGCGGGCGGCCATGGTGGAGACATTCATCGCCATGGTGGGCCTCAGTCACGCCAAAGGGCGGCGTCCGGCAGAACTGTCTGGCGGGATGCGGCAACGGGTATCGGTGGCGCGCGCCTTGGCGATGAACCCCGAAGTGCTGCTTCTGGACGAGCCGCTTTCTGCGCTGGACGCGCTGACGCGGGCCAATCTGCAAGACGAGATCACCCAGATCTGGCAGGCTGACCAGAAAACCGTCGTGCTGATCACCAATGATGTGGACGAGGCCCTGCTGCTGGCGGACCGTATCATTCCGCTGAATCCCGATGGCACGCTGGGCGCGGCGTTCAGGGTGGCCATTCCCCGGCCACGGGCGCGCACGGCGATGAACAATGATCCGGTGTTCAAGAAATTGCGCGCCGATGTCACCAAATACCTGATGGATGTGGGCATCGCCGCGAAGGTCGCGGAAACCCGCAAGCTGCCGCAGGTCACGCCCATCCACGGCACGCCCAAGGCCTATGCCGAAGCCGCGCGCAGCGGGATCGACCAGACGTATCTGGAATTCTCGCAACTCTCGAAAGTCTATCCCACGCCCGAGGGGCCGCTGACCGTGGTGGACAGGTTCGACCTCAAGATGAAAAAGGGCGAGTTCATCAGCCTGATCGGCCATTCTGGCTGTGGCAAATCCACGGTGCTGACCATGGCTGCGGGACTGAACGACATCTCCGGCGGCGCGATCAAGCTGGATGGTCGCGCGGTGGCGGGGGCCGATCCCGAACGTGCCGTGGTGTTCCAGTCGCCCAGCCTGTTCCCTTGGCTGACCGCCAAGGAGAATGTTGCGATGGGTGTGGACCGGGTCTACCCGCGCGCCTCGCGCGCCGAGCGTCAGGAGGTGGTGGAATACTACCTTGAGCGTGTGGGTCTGGGCGATGCGATGGACCGCATGGCGCAGGATATGTCGAACGGGATGAAACAGCGCGTCGGCATTGCACGGGCCTTTGCCCTGTCGCCCAAACTGCTGCTGCTGGACGAACCTTTCGGCATGCTCGACAGCCTGACGCGCTGGGAATTACAGGAAGTGTTGATGGAGGTCTGGTCGCGCACCAAGGTGACCGCGATTTGCGTCACCCATGATGTTGACGAGGCGATCCTGCTGGCCGACCGCGTTGTGATGATGACCAACGGGCCGCGCGCGCGGATCGGCAAGATCGTCGATGTGAACCTGCCCCGTCCGCGCACCCGCAAGGCACTGCTTGAGCACCCCGATTACTACAACTACCGCGCCGAGGTTCTGCAATTCCTCGAGGATTACGAGCATGGCGCCCACAAGAAGAAGGATGCCGCGTGATGGCTTATTCTGCAGCGACTCCTGCAACGGACAGGAAGGCACGCTTTACGCGCGCATCAAACCCCGGCTTGTTCGGAGCGAAAGGCGTCAGCATGTCTTTTGAAATGCCCGCCTGCTCTGCCGCGCGGAATATCCGCTTGCGCCGGAGCAAAAATTGCGAGGCGGCCAAAGGGTCTCCGAAATCCGCTGTGTCAATCGCCCAAGCGCTTTCATACGCAGACCATTCGGGGGACAGCGTGTCTGGGGTGTCATCGGGGTTCGGCGCGTTCCTTGGCATATCTTTGACACTCTCGGGCGTTAGCACGTCTCAAAGATATAATACGCAACCTGCCATTTCGCAAAACATAAACAAGAATGTGCAATCGATCGGAGATCATTCCGCGGGCAATGAAACGCTCTTCGGCGTAGTCCTGACGATCATCGAGAAAAATCTGGGCGCTCTGCCAGTCAAAAAGGGACGCTTCGGAAAAATGCAGGCCCCGCTCTTCAAGGTTCCGGGCCGCTTTGGCCTCGTCCCATTCGAACCGCCAGTTCATTCGGTCGCCTTCCACACAGTATTCGGAAACACAAATTACCACAGACGCAGTTCGCCGAGCAAATTGTATACCTATGTGGATAGGCCGTGGACGAGGTCCTGCTTTTCCCAATCCCGAAGTGCTACGGGAGTGATTTCATGAAACGCAAACTTGTCGTCATCGGCGCGGGCATGGCCTCCGGTCGTGTGCTGGAACATCTGCTGGCCGCCGAGCCGGAGAATTGGGACATCACCCTGTTCAACGCAGAGCCGCGCGGGAACTACAACCGCATCATGCTCTCGCCTGTTTTGTCGGGGGAAAAGACCTATCAGGAGATCGTCACACATGACGATGACTTCTACGCACAGCACAAGATCACCTGCCGTTTCGGAGAGGCCGTGGTGCGGATCGACCGCGACAGCAAGGTCGTCCATACCAATGAGGGTTCGGTACTCTATGACAAGCTGCTGATCGCCACAGGCTCTGCGCCCTTCATCATTCCGGTCGCGGGCAAAGACCTGCCCGGTGTCATCACCTACCGCGATATGGATGACACGCAGGCGATGATTGATGCCTCAGGCAAAGCCGGTGCAAAAGCGGTTGTGATTGGCGGCGGTCTGCTGGGGCTGGAAGCGGCGGCAGGGCTGAAGGCGCGCGGCATGGAGGTGACGGTCATCCATCTGATGGGCCATCTGATGGAGCGCCAGCTGGACCCCGCTGCGGGCTACCTGCTGCAAAAAGACCTCGAAGCGCGCGGGATCACCGTGCATTGCAAGGGGGCCACCAAGGCCATTCTGGGCAGCGACAGGGTCGAGGCCGTCGTGCTGGAGGATGGCACCGTCTACGGTGCGGATCAGATCTGCATGGCCGTGGGCATCCGCCCTGAAACCCGCCTCGCAACCGATGCCGCGCTGCAAGTCGGACGCGGGATCATCGTGAATGACCAGATGGTTACTTCCGATCCCGATATTCTGGCTGTGGGCGAATGCGTCGAGCATAACGCGCAGCTTTTCGGGCTTGTCGCGCCGCTTTATGATCAGGCCAAGGTCGTTGCGGCCACATTGCTGGGCAAGGATGCGGCCTTCCAGCCGGTCCAGACCGCCACTAAACTGAAAGTCACCGGCGTAGACCTGTTCAGCGCAGGCGATTTCGCCGATGCTGAAGGGCGCGAGGATATCGTGTTCCGCGACCCTGCGCGCGGCGTCTACAAGCGGCTGGTGATCGAGGCTGACCGCCTGATCGGGGCGGTCATGTATGGCGACACAGGCGACGGGTCTTGGTTCTTCGGCCTGATCAAGGACGGCACCGATATTTCGCAGATGCGCGACACGTTGATCTTTGGCCCCGCCTATCAGGGGGGCACCCAAACGGACCCTTTGGCAGCCGTTGCAGCCTTGCCGCCTGATGCGGAAATCTGTGGCTGTAACGGCATCTGCAAAGGCACCATCGTGGCGGCTATCGTCGGCGGGGCCACCTCGCTGGCCGATATCAAGGCGCAAACCAAAGCCAGCGCGTCCTGCGGCACCTGCACAGGGCTGGTGGAACAGGTTCTGGCCAGCACGCTGGGCGATGCGTTCAAGATGCCCGCCGCCCAACCCATGTGCGGCTGCACCGATCTGACGCATGAGGATGTGCGCCGCCTGATCAAGGGGCGTGCGCTGAAATCCATGCCCGCCGTCATGCAGGAACTAGGCTGGAAAACCTCCTGCGGGTGTCATGTCTGCCGCCCCGCGCTGAATTTCTATCTGCTGGCCGATTGGCCCGAAGATTACACCGATGACGCGCAAAGCCGTTTCGTGAACGAGCGCAACCACGCCAATATCCAGAAAGACGGCACCTATTCTGTGGTCCCGCGCATGTGGGGCGGCATTACCAACCCGCGCGAATTGCGCGCGATTGCCGATGCGGCGGACAAATACGCGATCCCTGCGGTCAAGGTCACAGGCGGGCAGCGCATCGACCTTCTGGGCGTACAAAAGGCCGATCTGCCGCATATCTGGGCCGATCTGAACGCGGCGGGGCTGGTCTCTGGCCACGCCTATTCCAAGGGGCTGCGGACGGTGAAAACCTGCGTCGGCACGGATTTCTGCCGCTTCGGCACGCAGGATTCCACGGGGCTGGGGATCAAGCTGGAAAAACGCCTCTGGGGCTCGTGGACGCCGCACAAGGTCAAGCTGGCTGTGTCCGGCTGCCCGCGCAACTGTGCCGAGGCGACCTGCAAGGATGTGGGCATCATCTGCGTCGATTCCGGCTTCGAGATCGGCGTCGGCGGGGCGGCAGGCATGGACCTGAAAGAGATCGAGCGGCTGGCCAAGGTCGCCACCGAACAGGAGGCGATCGACCTGACGGTGGCCTTTGTCCAGCTTTACCGCGAGCATGCAAAATATCTGGACCGGCCCTACAAGTGGATCGCCAAGGTGGGGCTTGATTGGGTCAAGACGCAGGTGGTCGATGATCCGGCAAACCGCGCCGCGCTGATCGCACGGTTCGATCTGTCGCAGCGCATCTACCAGCGCGATCCTTGGGCAGACCGCGCTACACCGCAGGCGCAGGCGGATTTTGCCCCGCTGGTCGATCTGACACGAGAGGCTGCGGAATGAGCTGGCTTGATATCGGTGCGGTCGAGGACATTCCCCGGCGCGGGGCGCGTTTGGTCAAGACGTTGTACGGCTGTGTCGCGGTGTTCCGGACGGGCGACGATCAGGTTTTCGCCATCGACGACCGCTGCCCGCACAAGGGCGGGCCGTTGTCGGAAGGGATTGTGCATGGCCATGCCGTGACCTGCCCGTTGCACAATATGGTCATCTCGCTGGACAGCGGGCTGGCGCAGGGGGCTGATGTCGGGGCCGTGGTCACCTATCCGGTACGGGTGGAGGCGGGGCGCATCCTGCTAGACGCCCGGCGGTTGTTGCGGGGGACAGCTGCATGACCGCGATCCGCACCACCTGCCCCTATTGCGGTGTGGGCTGCGGTGCGCTGGTCACACCGGACGGGCAGGGGGCCGCGACCGTCAAAGGCGATCCGGACCATCCGGCGAATTTCGGGCGGCTGTGCTCCAAAGGCACGGCTTTGGGCGAGACGCTGGGGCTTGAGGAGCGCATCCTGACGCCCCTTGTCGATGGTGCTCCCGCCACATGGGACGCGGCGCTTGATCTGGCGGCGGACCGCTTTGCCACCGCCATGCGCGATCACGGGCCGGATTCGGTTGCTTTCTACCTGTCGGGGCAGATGCTGACCGAGGATTACTACGCCGCCAACAAGCTGATCAAAGGCTATATCGGCACGGCCAATGTGGATACGAATTCGCGGCTGTGCATGGCGTCTTCCGTGGCAGGGCACAAGCGGGCCTTTGGTGCGGACACGGTGCCCGGCACCTATGACGATCTGGATCAGGCCGATCTGGTGGTGCTGGTGGGCAGCAATCTCGCATGGTGCCATCCGGTGCTTTATCAGCGGTTGGTGGCTGCGAAAAAGGCGCGCGGGACAAAGGTTGTCGTCGTGGACCCGCGCCGCACGGCGACCTGCGATATCGCCGATCTGCATCTGGCGCTGGCCCCCGGCTCGGACGCGGCGCTTTTCAACGCGGTGCTTGTGGCGCTGGCTGATCGCGGCGGGGTGGATGACGCTTACGTCGCGCAACATGTCAGCGGGTTCGATGCCGCCCTTGCCGCCGCGCGGGCGTCCGATCCCGCCATGACAGTGCTGTCAGAGGCCGATCTGGCGACCTTCCTTGACTGGTTCACCGCAACAGACCGTGTCGTCACCGTCTATTCCCAAGGGATCAACCAATCCTCCAGCGGCACCGACAAGGTCAATGCGATCCTGAACTGCCACCTTGCCAGCGGACGCATCGGCCGCCCCGGCTCGGGGCCGTTCTCGGTCACCGGCCAGCCCAATGCGATGGGCGGGCGCGAAGTCGGGGGACTGGCGAATATGCTTGCCTGCCATCTGGATATCGAGAACCCCGCCCACCGCGCCGCTGTGCAGGGATTCTGGAACAGCCCCGCCATGCCTGACAGGCCGGGCCTCAAAGCGGTCGAGATGTTCGACGCCGTGGCCGCGGGCCGGATCAAGGCGCTGTGGATCATCCACACCAACCCCGCCGTGTCGATGCCCGACGCCAATGCCGTCGCCGCCGCCATCAAGGGCTGCGATTTTGTTGTCGTCAGTGACATCACCCGGACAGACACCACGCGGCTGGCCGATGTGATCCTGCCCGCGACAGCTTGGGGCGAGAAATCGGGCACGGTCACCAATTCCGACCGCACGATCAGCCGCCAGCGCCCGTTTCTGCCCGCCCCGGGACAGGCCCGCGACGACTGGCGCATGATCGCCGATGTGGCGGCGCGCATGGGCTGGGGCGATGCGTTCGGCTGGGCTGATGCGGGCGCGGTGTTTGCCGAATATGCCGCGCTGTCGGGTGTGGCGGGTGATCTGGGCCGCGATTTCGACATATCGGGGTTGGCGCAGGCCGATTACGACGCCTTGCCGCCCACCCGCTGGCCTGTCAGCGCCAAAAAGCAGGGCGGGCGGTTCTTCGGGCAGGGCGGGTTTTTCACCCCCGATCAGCGCGCGCGGATGCTGCCCATTACCCCGCGCCTGCCTGTCGCCAGGACCGCGCCGCGCTATCCGTTCCGTCTGAACACGGGCCGCGTGCGTGACCAGTGGCACACGATGACCCGCACCGCCCTGTCGCCGCGCCTGAACCAGCATATCGCCGAGCCGTTTGTGGAAATCCACCCTGACGATGCCGCTGCCCTTGGCCTTGAACCTGCGACACTGGCGCGTGTGACCAGCCCGCAAGGCGCGGCCATCCTGCGCGTGGCGATCACCGACCGTGTGCAGCGCGGACAGGTCTTTGCGCCGATGCACTGGACAGCCGACACGGCCCCGACGGGCCGCGTTGATGCGCTTGTGGCACCCGTCACCGATCCGGTCTCCGGCCAGCCCGAAAGCAAGGCTTCGATTGTATCCGTCACGGCGCTGCAACCCGCATGGTACGGCTTCGCCGTGTCGACCGGCCCGCAAACCCCTAATGCCACCTATTGGGCGCGTGCCCGTCATGCAGGCGGCTGGCGCAGCGAACTGGCGGGGATGCAACTGCCCGCCGATTGGGAGGCCTACGCCCGCGCGCTGTTCAATCTGCCCGATGCCACCTGCCTGAGCGTGGAGGACCGCGTGCGCGGCACCCACCGCCTTGCGCTGATGCAGGGCGGGCGCACGTTGGCCGCGCTGTTTGCCGCACCTGATCCTGTTCAACTGGTGCGCGGCCATATCGCGGCGCAGGTGGGGCAAGCCGGGGCCGCATTGCTGGCTGGTCGTCCCGGTGCCGGTGTGGCCGATCCCGGCCCGACGGTGTGCGCCTGCCTGAACGTGGGCCTCAATACGATCACGCTGGCGATTGCCGCGCAGAGCCTGACAACCGTGGACCAGATCGGCGCGGCGCTGCAGGCGGGCACAAGCTGCGGATCGTGCCGCCCCGAACTGGCCGCCCTTCTGGCGCAGCGGCTGGAGGCGGCGGAATGAGCCTTGCTCCCTATATCCATGCGATGGGGCGCGGGCCGGGACGGGCGCGCAATCTGGAACTGGCCGAGGCCGGGGAGGCGATGCGGCTGATCCTTGCGGGCCAGGCCGACCCGCATGCGGTTGGCGCGTTGCTGATGCTGATGCGCTACCGCGGCGAGACGCCCGCCGAGATCGCCGGTTTCGTCACGGCGGTGCGGGCCACGCTTCCGGCGTTGCCGTCCGTCGATCTGGACTGGCCCAGCTATGCGGCGGGACGCACGCGGGGGCTGCCGTGGTTCCTGCTGGCGGCACGGCTGGTTGCACAAAGCGGGGTGCGGGTGCTGATGCATGGCTGGAACGCGCACCAGAGCGAGGGGGCGGATGTCCGCAGCGCGCTGGGCTTGGCGGGGATCGCGCAGGCCGACGCCGTTGATGATGTCGGGCCTCTGCTGGACCGTGATGGCATCGTCTACCTGCCGCTGGAATGCCTTGCGCCCCGGACGATGGAGTTACTGCGCCTGCGCGAGGTTCTGGGCCTGCGCTCCTGTATCAATACCGTCTGCCGTGTGCTCAACCCCGCGCAGGCTCCCGCTGCGGTGCAAGGCGTGTTCCATCCGCCCTATCGCCCGCTGCAACAGGCGGCAGGCGACATTCTCGGGCAGCCAAACCTGTGCATCCTGAAAGGCGGTGGCGGCGAGTTCGAGCGCAATCCCACCAAGGATGTGACCCTGTTCCGCTTGCAGGGCGGCAGCGCGCTGGAAACTGTGCTGCCGCCGCTGCTGCCCGAGGCGCGCAAGCTGGCCGATGCGACGGATGCCGGTGCGGCAGATGCTGGTGCGCGCTTGCAAGACCTGTGGACAGGCGCGCTTGAGGACGAATTCGCGCGCTGCGTCGTGACCGGCACGGCGGCGGCGGCCCTGATCGCCCTAGGCCATGCGCCGGATGCTGCCGGTTCGCTGGCAAACGCCCTGTGGACAGAGCGCCTGTATTCCCACCCGCCCAAGAGATTCCAAGGAGCCTGATGCCATGAAGACTTTTCCGATGTTCCTGCAAACGGCCAGCCGGCCAGCCTTGGGCGAGTTGGCGGCACTGGCGCGCGATGCAGGGCGCGCGGCGGCGGCGCTGGTCAAAACCACGCCTGCTGCGGGTGGCAAAGGCGCGGTGCAGGGCGCTATCGCGCTTGTCGGTGCAGGGCCGGGGGCGGCGGACCTGCTGACGCTGCGCGCGCTGCGCCTGCTGCAGGACGCCGATGTGATCTACTATGACCGTCTGGTCGATCCGGCTGTGCTGGAACTGGCCCGCCGCGACGCAGAGCGCGTTTTCGTGGGCAAAGAGGTGGGGGCCAGTTCATGGCCGCAGGACCGCATCAACGCCGTCATCGTGGCGGCGGCCAAGCGGGGGCGCAAGGTTGTGCGCCTCAAATCCGGCGATCCCGGCATCTTCGGCCGCCTGACCGAGGAGCTGGAGGCCGCGCGCGATGCGGGCATTCCCGTCGAGATCGTGCCCGGCGTCACCGCTGCCAGCGCTGCGGCGGCAAGCCTTGGCAGGGGGTTGACCGAGCGCGGCGTGACCGACCGGCTGATGCTGGCGACCGCCGCCTGCAAACCGGGCGATCCGGAGCCGGACTGGGCCGGTATGCTGCGTCCCGGCACGTCGCTTGCAGTTTACATGGGCGTGCGGCAAGCGCCGTCGATGGTGCAGGCGCTGCGGGAGGCCCGCGTCCCGATGTCGCTGGAGGTCGAGATCGTCAGCAAAGCCTCGACCGCTGACGAAAAAGTGACGCGCTGCTCTCTGGATGCCTTGGCAAGGGTTCTGAGGGACGAACAGCTTGCCAACCCGGCCATCATCTTCATCCGCTGGCCCAAAGGCACAAGCGCACAGCTCGCCTCGGTCGCCGCCGCCTGAAACCCTGCGGGCTGGCAGTCGCGTCACGTCCCGCCCGTGAGCGGGGCCGCAAAGCCGGTTGCATTCCAGCCGGAGCTTAGCTAATCCACCCTCCACCGGTCGCAGCCTACCCGGTCAACAAAACAAGGACTGAACTATGAAAACGAATGTCATCTGCTCCGGCGGATTGGATTCCGTGTCGCTCGCCCATGTGATTGCGGAGCAAGGCGCACTTTCCCGACTGGTGTCGTTCGACTACGGACAGCGCCACCGAAAGGAACTCGAATTCGCCGCGGCCTGCGCGCTGCGTCTGGGCGTGCCCCATCACCTGATCGATATGCGTAGCATCGGCGCCAGCCTGACAGGGTCTGCCCTGACAGAGGACATAGATGTGCCGGACGGCCATTATGCCGAGGAAACCATGCGGATCACGGTTGTTCCCAACCGCAACGCGATCATGCTCAGCATTGCCTATGGCATTGCAGCGGCAAACGGGGATGACGCGGTGGCGACGGCTGTGCATGGCGGTGACCACTTCATCTATCCCGATTGCCGCCCCAGCTTTACGGAAGCTTTCGACAGGATGCAGCGCGCGGCCTTGGACGGATATGCCGAGGTGGCGCTTTACACGCCCTTCGTGCACCGGACCAAAGCCGATATCGTGACCGAAGGCGCGAAGGTGCACACACCTTTTGCCGAAACATGGTCCTGCTACAAAGGCGGCGCGCTGCATTGCGGGCGCTGTGGCACCTGTGTCGAGCGGCGCGAAGCCTTCGATCTGGCCGGTGTCCCTGATCCGACCGCTTATGCCGATCCGGATTTCTGGCGGCAGGCGGTTGCCAGCCGGGAGGCGGTGTGATGTTCCGGATCAGCAAAGAGTTCCATTTCTCCGCCTCGCACCGCCTGTCGCATCTGCCGCCGGATCACCAGTGCTTCCGGCTCCACGGCCACAACTATATCGTGGTGGTGGAACTGGCCGCGTCCGAGTTGAACGCCGACGCTTTCGTACGCGATTATCACGAGTTGAAACCGCTCAAGAACTATGTGGACGACACGTTCGACCATCGCCATCTCGATGATATCCTCGACGTGCCCTCGACCGCAGAGAACCTTGCCAAGCATTTCTACGACTGGTGCAAGGCGCGCTGGCCCGAAACGGCCTCGGTGAAAGTGTCGGAGACGCCAAAGACCTGGGCCGAGTACCGCCCATGAGCCTGCGGATCGCCGAGATATTCGGCCCCACCATTCAGGGCGAAGGCGCGCTGATCGGCGAGCCAACCGTCTTTATCCGCGCAGGCGGCTGCGATTATCGCTGCGTCTGGTGCGATTCACTGCATGCGGTCGATAACAGCTATCGCCACGACTGGGCGAAGATGTCGACCGACGCGGTCTGGAACAGGGTGCGCGCCCTGTCGGGCGGGCAACCGCTGACGGTGTCGCTGTCGGGGGGCAACCCCGCGATACAGGATTTCACGGCGGTTATCGCGCGCGGCAAGTCCGAGGGCTACCGCTTTGCCTGCGAGACACAAGGCTCCATCGCGCGTCCGTGGTTTGCCGAACTGGACACGCTTGTGCTCAGCCCCAAGCCGCCTTCAAGCGGCGAGACGGTGGACTGGCCGGCCTTTGCCGCCTGCCTTGATGCGGCCCGCCCTGATGCGGCCTCCCAAGGGCCAAAGGTTGTGATGAAGATCGTTGTCTTCGACGATGCGGATTACGCTTGGGCCAAAGCCGCCGCCGCCCGCTTCCCCGCCCTGCCGCTTTACCTGCAGCCCGGCAATCCCGATGTCGATCCCGCTCATCCGGTGGATTTGCAGGCCTGCGCCGACCGGCTGTTGTGGCTGGTTGAAAAGGTCACGGACGACCAATGGTTCACCCCCCGCGTTCTGCCGCAGCTTCACGTGCTCATCTGGGGCAACAAGCGCGGCGTTTGACAGGTTCCAAAAAGGAAAATCGACATGACAGAGAATATCTACAGCGGATTGCAACAACTGGGCGGGGCGACATCGCTGCCCGCCAGCCCTGATGCAGCAACGCTGGAACGGGTGAAAAACCCGCAAGCCGACACCTCCTATAACGTGCGTTTCGTCGCGCCCGAGTTCACATCGCTTTGCCCGATGACGGGTCAGCCCGATTTCGCGCATCTGGTGATCGATTACGTGCCTGCGCAATGGCTGGTCGAGAGCAAGTCTCTCAAACTGTATCTGGGCTCTTTCCGCAACCACGGCGCATTCCACGAGGATTGCACCGTGTCGATCGGACGGCGGCTGGCGGCGTTCCTTGAACCTGCATGGCTGCGGATCGGCGGGTACTGGTATCCACGCGGCGGTATCCCCATCGACGTGTTCTGGCAAAGCGGCCCGATGCCCGGCGGTATCTGGATTCCCGATCAGGGCGTCCCGCCCTATCGCGGACGCGGCTGAGTGTTTCTTTCCGGTTGGGTGATGCGAGGCGTCACCAAGCGGGTGTCGGCGGTTACGTTGCCCGGCCGCAGTAAAACCGGGTCTCTACGCCCGCGGATCGTGCCATGCCATGCAGCCCGCTGCGTTTGCCTGAACGATACCGGCCTGTCCCGCTATCGGGCTTTTCGCTGGTATGAGGCTGATCTCGTGCCCTTTGCTGGACAGCGTAACGACGGTATCGGCGCTGATATCGCCCTCAAGCTTCAGGCTGTCGCGGCTGTCGGAAAAGGTCTTGCCCAGCAGGAAGCGAGGGCCGGCCAATGCCTCTTGCGGTGATTGGGCAAAGTCGATCAGACGGGTCAGAAGCATCGACAGGGTTTGTGGCTGCCCGTCCGCGCCTTGGGTCCCATAGACAAGATGCGGCCGTCCGTCCTTGAGCGCGATGCCGGGATTGAGCGTGTAGAACGGCAGTTTACCGGGCGCAAAGGCGTTGGGATGGGCCGGATCGCTGTCAAAAGCGGCCCCGCGGTTCTGCCAGATGATCCCCGTGTCGCCCGCAACCACGCCGCTGCCCCAGTCGAAATAGGTGCTTTGCAGCACGCTGGCGGCATTGCCCTGCCCGTCGATCGCGCCAAGAAAAACCGTATCGCCATGGTGCCACCGATGCGGCCATGGCAGGGCCGAGCGCGGATCGACCCCCCGCGCGAGCCGGTCAAGCCGCGCATCGGCCAGCGCCGCTGCGCTGTCTTGCGGGGCAAAGGCGGGGTCCGCGATGGTGCCGCGTTCCAGAAAGGCGCGTTTGACCGCCTCGATGCACAGATGCAGGTGATCCGCGCTGCCCGCAGCGATGCCGGACAGGTCGAAGCGGGACAGGATGCCCATGATCTGAAGGGTTGTGAGGCCTTGGGTCGGTGGCGGTGGGGCCAGCAGGGTCATATTGCGGTAGGGCAGGGACAGCGGCGTCACCTCCCGCGTTTGCGTCCGCGCAAGATCGCCGGCGCCGATAATGACACCGGCAGACCGCAGACCTTCCAAGATCCGCCGCGACAACGCCCCGTGGTAGAATTCCGCAGCCCCACCCTCGGCGATCAGGCGCAGGCTTTCGGCCAGTGCAGGTTGCCGCAGCCGGTGTCCTTCGGGCAAGGGGTGGCCAGCTGCCATGAAGATGGCACCGAATCCCGGCCAGCAGCCGCTGTCGGATACGCGGAACGCGCCCCAGAACGCTTGCGAGGCAGAGACGGCAAACCCGTCCTGTGCCAGTGCGATGGCGGGGGACAACAGATCCTCCCATCGGGCGCGGCCCCCCAATGCGCGTTGTGCATGGCGAAAGGCATGCTCCCAGCCGTCGACAACGGCAGCCGTTGTCAGGATGGAGGCTGGCCCGCGTTGCGGAAAGGGGGCCTCGGGCATGGCGCGGTCGATGCCCTGACCGATGGCCAGAAAGCAGCTTTGCTGCCCGTGACGGTCCACCACCAGCCAGACCGCATCACCGCCCAGCCCGCAGAAATGCGGCATCACCACCGTCAGCACCGCCCCCGCTGCGATCAGCGCCTCGGAGGCTGTGCCGCCTGCGTCCAGCACCTCCATCCCTGCGGCTGTGGCCAGCGGATGGGGTGTCGTCAGCGCGCCGGTCATGTTGTGGAACCACCAGGTCGGGTCACGGGCATCGCCTCTTCTTTGTCGGTCTGCGTCTGTTTCATGGCCCCTGGCACGTGCCGATACAGTGCACAGACCGCTGCGGAGCTTGAATTCTCCTAGGGTCGCGGGCGATATAAGTAAACGTTCACTTACATGATGGCGTGTTGGGTATTCGACAGGTGATTGAAATTTGTGCAAGCCGCCGGTCCGGGGTAGCGATGCAAGGCGCTGTCGGCTAGGGACAAGCACCCGTACCGCGTATCCGAGGCTTGCCGAGAAAGACCGATGACAAAAACGACGCCCCAGAAGAAAACGCGGAGCCGCGATCCCGAGCGGACCAAGGCGCAACTCACCGAGGCTGCGCTAAGCGAATTCGCCGATCACGGTTTTCACGGTGCGCGGGTTGACCGGATCACCCGCGCGGTGGGCTGCAATCCGCGGCTGCTGTATCACTACTTCGGCAGCAAGGAAAAACTCTACGTTGCAGTGATCGAGCATATCTTCGCGGATATCCGCGCGCAGGAACGGGATCTTGAACTGGCGCGGCTGGAGCCATTGGCCGCAATGCGGCGTCTGGTCGAATTCACCTATGATTTCTTCGACGGCAATCCCCTGTTCGTCAAGATGGCACGCAACGAGAACATGCTGGAGGGCAAGTTCATCGTCCAGACCGAGGCGGTGCGGACCAGTTCGCAACCGCTGATCGATGCGATCAGCGGGATCATCGCGCGCGGGCTGGCGGATGGTGTGTTCAAACACCGCTACGATGCGCTGCAGATCTACATCTCCATCGTGGCTCTCAGCGCATATCACCTCAATAACGGGCATACGCTGACGGCTATTTTCGGCGTCGATCTGCTCAGCCCCGAATGGCGGCAGGAGCGGCGTGCCCATACCATCGCCATGGTGATGAATGCGGTGACAGGTGGCGATTCGTCCTGCAAATCTTAGCGCTGGGCGGCTGCTGCCCGCGCCCCGTCTGATCCTTGCGGCGCGCCATCGCTGTGCAAACTACGCTCTTTTTGCCTGCGTTCGTCCTCCGGATCGCTGAAAAAATAAGCGCGCGGAAGTTAATTCATAAAATACTTACTTAGACTGCTTTCCAGCTTCTGCCGCGGGCCGTCTTCTTGGTGTCATGAACATGACATCAGACATATCCGCCCCCGCGACACCGTTGCCGGCCACGACAGTGGCATCGCGTAGCAATCCCGTGCATGCGCGTCCTGCGATCGAGTTGCAGGATGCCTCGGTGATCTTCGGAAAGGGCGATCAGGCGGTCACAGCCTTGACGCCGACGACGCTGAAAATGGAGCGCGGCGACTTTCTGGCACTTGTCGGCCCTTCGGGTTGCGGCAAGTCCACGATCCTGCGCCTGGCCAGCAACCTGATCCAGCCCTCGTCGGGCAATGTCCTGCTGGGTGGGCGCGAGGCAGCAGCGAAAGAGCTTCGCATCGGCATGGCGTTCCAGAACCCCACGATGCTGCCTTGGCGGAGCATCGAGAAGAACGTGATGCTGCCGCTCAAGATCGTCGAGCCGTTCAAACGCACGTTCCAGCGTGACCGCAAAGGCGCCTACCGCGACCGCGTCCATGCGCTGCTGGAACAGGTGGGCCTCAAGGATTTCGCGGGGCATTTCCCGTGGCAACTGTCGGGCGGTATGCTGCAGCGCGCCAACCTGTGCCGTGCACTGATCCACGATCCGGACCTGCTGCTGCTGGACGAGCCTTTCGGCGCGCTGGACCAGTTCACCCGCGAGGAACTCTGGCAGGTTCTGCAAGACCTCTATCTCGACCGCCAGCCCACCGTGCTGCTGGTCACCCATGACCTGCGCGAGGCCGGATTTCTGGCCCGCCGCATCTGCGTGATGAGCGCGCGGCCCGGCCGGGTCATCTCGGACAGGGCCGTCACCATGCCACAGCCGCGAGACATCAGCGTGATCTACAGCCCCGACTTCGTGGAAATGACCCAAGGCCTGCGCGAACTGATCGCCCAGATCCGCAAATGATGCCGCCCCGCACTCTTTCGAAAGCAAAGGTTGCCCCATGACTGAGACCAACAAGATACGCTCCATGTCTTTCAGCCTGATCCTGGGGTTCTTCCTGATGTGGGAAGTCCTGTGCATCATGCTGAATGTCTCTGACCTGATCCTGCCGCGCCCGTCGGAAATAGCGGTTACGTTGTGGACACGTTTCCCGGTGCTCTGGCCGCATATCCTGCAAACGCTCTATTCCACGCTGACAGGCTTTTCCCTGGGCGTGATCATCGGTGTCTCCATCGGTGTGCTGATCGGCACATCGCGGGTTGCCTATGGCGTGGCCTATCCGCTGCTGGTGGGCTTTTCCTCCATTCCCAAGGTCGCCGTGGTGCCGATTTTCGTGCTCTGGTTCGGCTCGGGCACCACGCCCGCGATCCTGACCGCGATGGTGATCTGCGTCTTTCCCATCGTGGTGAATATCTCGACCGGTCTGGCGACAACCGAACCAGATCTCGAGGACGTTCTCAAGACGCTGGGCGCCTCCAAGTCCGAGATCCTTTGGAACGTCGGCCTGCCGCGCACGATGCCCTATTTCTTCGCCTCGCTGAAGGTGGCGATCACCCTGTCTTTCGTGGGTGCCGTGCTGTCCGAAACCGTGGCCTCCAACCGTGGCATCGGCAATGTGATGATGACGGCCTCATCCAATTTCCAGGTCTCGCTCGTCTTTGCGGGGCTGATCGTTCTGGCGCTCATGGGCGTCGCGCTCTACGCGTTTTTCTCCTTTCTCGAATCCCGTGTGACCGGCTGGGCCACACGCGGCAACGACATCGCCGTCACCTGATTTTCCCCTCCCCAGAAACCGCCAACCAAAGGATTATTCCCATGAAAACTGCTGTATTCGGGGCTGTAATCGCCCTTGTCGCCGGCCTGTCGCCCGCTTGGGCAGAGACCGATATCCGCTTCACGCTGGGCTGGAAAACCCAAGGCTCCGACGCGCCGTTCCTGCTGGCGCAGAGCAAGGGCTATTTTGCCAAGGAGGGGCTGAACGTCACCATCGACCAGGGCGAAGGCTCTGCCGCCACGGTCACGCGGATCATGGGCGGGGCCTATGATGCAGGCTTCGGCGATATCAACGCCATCATCCAGAACGCTGCGCAGCGCCCCGGCGAGGCACCCGTGATGGTCTACCAGTTGTGGAACCGCCCGCCCTTCGCGATTGTGACGCCGAAATCCTCGGGGATCGAAAAGCCCGCCGATTTCGAAGGCCGCACGCTGGGCGGCGCACAGGGCACGCCCACGACACGCCTGTTCCCGGTCTTTGCCGAGTTGAACGGCATCGACATGGACAAGGTCGCGCAGGAAAACATGGCCCCCAACCTGCAAGAGCCGATGCTGATCCGCGGTGACATCGACGGCGCCTTCGTCTTCACCATCACAAGCTGGTTCAATCTGATCGCCAACCGTCAGGACCCCGCCAATGATTATAACTGGTTCCAGTTCGAGGATTACGGCATGGACCTTTATTCCAACGGTCTGATGGTGTCGCGCGCGCTGATGGCTGACAACCCCGAAGCTGTCGCGGGCCTTGTGCGCGCTGTGAACCGCGCGACGCTGGAAATCGCCAAGGATCAGGATGCGGCGATGGACGCGGTGATGGCCTTCGACAATCTGGTCGACAAGGACAACGAGCGTGCGCGTCTCAACTTTGCGCTGACCAACCTGATGAACGCGCCCGAGACCGACGCGATCGGCATGGGCGATCTGGTCGACGAACGCCTGACCCGCTCGATCGGGATCGTGGCGCAGGGTTACGGTCTGGAACGTCTGCCCGAAGCCTCCGAGATCTTTGACCGCAGCTTCCTGCCGCCGTTGGAAGAGCGGGCCTTCGCTGTTGAGATCATGAACTGATCCTGCCCGCAGCACACGCGCGCCGGAGGGACTTTCCTTCGGCGCGCGTCTCATTACCTCAAACACCAACAACCGGATAGCCCCATGCCCGCCTCCCAGACCTTGATCCGTGGTGGCCTCGTACTGGTCGGGAATGCGCGGTTCGAAGCTGTCTCCCTGCTGGTTGAAGACGGGCTAATCGCGGCCATCATCGATGGCGACGGCCCCGATGAGGTGCCCGTGATCGACGCGACGGGCCGCATCATCATTCCCGGTCTGGTCAATGGACACACGCATTCGCATGGCGCGCTTGGCCGCGGCGGTGTCGCGGATGATGCGACGTTGGAGACCTTTCTCGCCGGGGCCACCGCGCTGAACGGCCAGCGTAGCACCGACGATCTGCGCCTGTCCGCCCAGCTTTCCGCCGCCGAGATGATCCGCAAGGGCTGCACCGCCTGTTTCGATCTCAGCGGCGAGTTGCCCGGTCCCAGCGTGGCCGGCATCCACGCCGTGGCACAGGCCTATCACGACGCGGGAATGCGCGCCGTTGTTGCCCCGATGATCTCGGACCGCACGCTCTATCAGGCGCTGCCCGGTCTGCTGGAGGCCTTTCCCGAACCGATGCGCGCAGCACTTGCCGCAATCACCCTGCCGCCGTGGCAGCAGACCCTTGCCACGGTGCGCGAGGCGATCATGCGCTGGCCTGTCCCGATGACCCGCGTCCGCCCCGGCATCGGCCCCGCCATCCCCCTGCATTGCGCCGATGATTTCCTGACCGCCTGCGCCGCCCTTGCCGAGGAGCTTGACCTCTGCCTGCAAACCCATCTTGCCGAAACGCGGATGCAGCAGGTCGCCGCCCAAACCCGTTACGGCACCAGTCTGACCGCGCATCTCGACAGCCTCGGTCTGCTCTCGCCGCGCTTCAGCGGCGCGCATGGCGTCTGGCTTTCACCGGACGAGGCGCACAGGCTTGCCGCAAGCGGCGCAGGGATCGTGCATAACCCGATGAGCAATCTGCGCCTTGGTTCCGGCACCGCGCCCATGCGGATGCTTGCCGATGCGGGCGTTACGCTGGGTATCGGCACCGACGCCTCCAACACCTCCGATGGGCAGAACATGTTCGAGGCGACGCGCCTTGCCGCCACGCTCAGCCGCGCGGGGGCCGCACCCGCTGACCAGTGGATCACCGTGCCCGAAGCCTTCCATATGGCAACGGAAGGCAGCGCGCGGATCATGGGGCTGGAGAACGTCGGCCGCATCGTTCCCGGCTGGGCCGCTGATCTGCTGTTTCTCGACCGCGACTATTGCCACTATGTGCCGTTGCGCGACGTGCTCTCGCAGATCGTGCTGGCCGAGAACGGTGCCGCCCTGCGCGAGGTGATGATCGACGGCCGGATCGTCTTGCGTGACAACCGCATCCTGACGCTGGACGAGCCTGCGCTTGCGCGACAGGCCCGCGCCGCCGCCGCCCGTCTTGATGCGGCCAATACCGACGCCCGTCTCAAAAGCGAGGCTGCGGCCTGCGTGATCCGCAGCTTCTGCCACGCCGCTTGCACTGCCCACACCCACACCTGAACGAGGTACCCCATGGACCAACGCTCCGATCCCCTCACCGCCGCGAAAGCCATTGTCGAGGCTTATCTCGAACGCTCCATGGTTCCTGATCCCGAGGGTGCCTCGGCCTATCTTGCACCCGATTTCGATCTGGTCTTCACCGGCGGGCGCAAATTTGCAGGCCCGTCCGAAAGCGCCGCCTTCAACGCCAAACGCTACGCTTGGGTCAAAAAACGCTTTTTGCGCACAGATGCCGCGCTGGATGCGGAAACCGGCGATGTCCATGTCTACAACACCGGCCATCTGTACGGTGAATGGCATGATGGCACCCCGTTCGAAACCAATCGCTATATGGACAAATTCATCGTGCGCGACGGCAAGCTGATCCGCACCGATGTCTGGAACGACAGCGCCGAGATCCTGCTGCACAAGGCAGGGCTGGCCGAGGCGGAGCTGTAACCATGCTGCCGGATCACGACCGCTACGATTACGTCCCCATCACGCAGCGCGCCGATTACAACTGGCCGAATGGTGCCCGGTTGGCGGTCTATATCGGGCTGAACCTCGAACATTTCGCCTTTGGTGAGGGGCTTGGGGCCGAACTGGCCCCGGGCGGTCCGCAACCCGATGTGCTTAACTACGCCTGGCGCGATTATGGCAACAGGGTCGGCGCGTGGCGGATGCGGGACATGTTCGATGCGCTTGATTTGCCCGCCAGCGTTCTGGCCAATTCCGCCATGTATGGCTATGCGCCCGAGCTTATGGCCGCTTTCCAGGCGCGTGGCGACGAGGTGGTCGGCCACGGCCGCAGCAACGCCGAACGCCAGAGCATTCTCGACGAGGCCGCCGAGACGCAATTGATCGCCGAGGCGACCGATGCGATCACCCGCGCCGAGGGCAAGACGCCCAAGGGATGGCTCTCGCCATGGATCGCCGAAAGCCGCGTCACGCCCGATCTGCTGGCCGAGGCGGGCTATGGCTACACGCTGAACTGGTGCATGGATGACCAGCCGGTCTGGATGCGGACACGTGCAGGGCGGCTGCTGGCGGTCCCCTATCCGCAAGAGGTCAACGACATCCCGTCAATCGTGGCGCGCAAGGACGGCGCCGCGCAATTCGCCGATATGATCATCGACAATTTCGACGAGATGCTGGAGCAGTCCCGGCATCAACCGCTTGTCATGGGCATTGCGCTGCATCCCTATCTGGTCGGCCAGCCCTACCGCCTGCGCCACCTGCGCCGCGCGTTGACCCATATCGCAGCTCATCGCGACCGGATCTGGCTGACCCGCGCAGGCGATATACACGCCTATTGCCGTGACGAGATCCCCGATCTGATCGCCTAGCGCCGCATGCCCTGATGCGGGTGCGATCACGGTCAGGCAGGAGCCAGCCGATGCGTGTTCAAGGGGTGGCTATGCGTCGGATCGGAAGTGGGCTGAGAATCAATCCGCAGTCGCGGAATTAAATTCCGCACGCTTTGTTTCAGGTGCCTTTCCGATCATGTTTTCGGGCTGCCTTGCGCCGATCTCGCCAAAAATTGACGTTAGGTAACTTTTAGCCTGCAGCTGACAAACACTTTGCAGTTGCAGCGTAACTTGCGCGCCGAGGATCAAAAAAATGCTGCAAAGCCACATGACGCTAAGCGGCCCCTGCGCAACAAAATTTTCATCCAGAGCGCTTTGGCGCAATTAGCGGAAATGACACGTATTGCTGCGGGTGCGAAGAAAACGGTGCCTTCCGGGGCCGCTGTGCCTGCCCGCAACGCTTGACCCGGCATGTCGGAACGCAACCGCAAATACTTGACTTTGAACAGGCTTGTGGAAGTTTCAAGGCACAGTTCGGTGGGCGGCATTGCGATACCGCCGCGAAACTGCACAGGGAGGATAAAAAATGCGCAAGACAACAAAGTTCGGCCTGACCACGGCAATTGCCCTGATCATGGGAAGTACAGCGGCCTTTGCCGAGACCGTCAAGATCGCCTTCATCGATCCGCTGTCGGGACCGTTTGCAGCAACCGGCACCAACGGTCTGCACCAGTACGAATTCGCGGTCGAGAAACTGGTGAACGAACAAGGGGGCGTTCTGGGAGGGACCAAGTTCGAGATCCTGCCATATGACAACAAGACCAGCCCGCAGGAATCGCTGGTGCAGTTGCAGGTCGCCATTGATCAGGGCGCGAAATACATCGTGCAGGGCAACAGCTCGGGCGTGGCCCACGCGCTGACGGACGCCATCAACAAGCACAACCGCCGCAATCCGGACCGGCGGGTGCTGTTTCTCAACTATTCGGCCGTCGATCCGGCGCTGACCAATGATGCCTGCAATTTCTGGCACTTCCGCTTCGACGCCAATGCCGACATGAAGATGGACGCCCTGACCGATGTCATTGCACAGGACCCGTCAATCGAGAAAGTCTACATCATCGGGCAGGACTACAGCTTTGGTCAGGCCGTCTCGGCTGCGGCCAATGCGATGCTGGCAGAGAAGCGTGACGATATCGAAGTCGTCGGCGACGAGTTGCATCCGATCGGGAAGATTCAGGATTTCACGCCCTACGCGCGCAAGATCGTCGCCTCTGGCGCTGATGCGGTGATCACCGGCAACTGGGGGTCGGACATGCTGGGCCTTGGCCGGGCGGTCCTCGAGAACGGATTCACCGGACCGATCTACACCTACTACGCCGCAGCAGACGGCATCACCGCCGCCTTTGGTGAAACCGGCAAGGGCAGCTTGCGGCTGGTGGCCGAAGGCCAGATCAACCCGCCTGCCTCGGAACGCGCTGTCGCCTACTACGAGGCGTTTCTGGCCAAGTACCCCG
The DNA here is from genome assembly GCA_024636555.1 of Paracoccaceae bacterium. Classification (GTDB taxonomy): domain Bacteria; phylum Pseudomonadota; class Alphaproteobacteria; order Rhodobacterales; family Rhodobacteraceae; genus Seohaeicola. The sequence continues at coordinate 66,937 of JAGXGW010000016.1, forward strand.
ATGGCAACATCAGCCAGCCGCGCATCACCAACGTGATCGAAATGCTGGCCAAGGCAATCGAAGAGGCGGGCACCGCGGATGATGTGGTGGCCGTGGCCAAGGCGCTGGAAGGGATGGAGCATGACGGTCTGTGGGGTGGCAGCATGATGATGCGCCCCGAGGATCACCAGTTGATCCAGGACGTCCACATCCACGCGCATACCGACGAAAACATCACCTTCGATTACGACAATTCGGGCTACGGCCTTGTGTCGGAATCGAACATCGTGATGGCCGGACTGGACAGCCCGACAACCTGCAAGATGGACCGCCCGTAAATCAGGGCGGCGGCCCCTGTCCCGTCTGAGCGGGGCCGGGGCCTTTCCTTCTTTGTCGATGTGACCGGAACGGAGGGGCAATGGACCTTATTTTTGTAAACCTGATCGACGGGCTTGTGACCGGATTGCTTCTGTTCATGCTCTCGGCGGGTCTGACTCTTATCTTCTCGATGATGGGCGTTCTGAATTTCGCACATGCCAGCTTCTACATGCTGGGGGCCTATTTTGCTTATCAGATCAGCCTCGCAATGGGGTTCTGGATGGGCTTGCTGCTGGCGCCGATCATCGTCGGTGTGCTTGGTGCCGGTGTCGAGCGATACGGCTTGCGGCGTGTCCACCAATACGGGCACGTGCCCGAACTTATTTTCACCTTCGGACTGGCCCTGCTGATCGAGGAGATTGTGCAATTTATCTGGGGCAAGAACAACGTTGCCTATAATGCACCCGAAATACTGCAGTTCTCTGCCTTCGCCATCGCCGGAAACTCGATTCCGGCCTACAAGATTTTCATGATCTTCATCTCCGTCTCGATCTTTATCGGCTTGTTGTTCATCCTGACCCGAACCCGCATCGGCATGATCATCCAGGCTGCGCTCAGCTATCCGCGCACGGTCGAAGCGCTTGGCCATAACGTGCCGTTGATCTTCATGGGCGTGTTCGGTGTCGGCACCGGACTGGCGGGCGTGGCCGGTGTGATCGCAGGGCCGACGCTGGGAACCTTTCCGGGCATGGCTTTTGTGCTTGGATCAATCGTTTTCGTGACCATCGTCATCGGCGGGTTGGGCAGCTTGTGGGGCGCGCTGGTCGCATCGCTCCTGATCGGCTGGATCACCACCTTTGCCGCCTCCTACAACATCAGGTTCGAGGACATCCTGCTCTCTGTCGGTTTCTCGATGCCCGAGAACATGGCGGAAAGCCCGTTCCGTGACATCTGGAACATGACGACCCCGCAGATCGGGCCGATCCTGCCCTATCTTCTGATGATCATCATCCTTGTGGTGCGACCGCACGGCCTGTTCGGAAAGCGCGACGCATGACAGATCAACAGATCACAACCGACCCCGCAAAGCCCGCGCAGCGCATGCGCGCGGGTGGCACGACCGTCACGCTGATGCCATGGATTCTCGCAGGCTTGGTTTTGCTGGTGCTGCCGTTCATTTTCCAGAGCAATTCGGCGCTGACCATCATGAACAAGATGTCGATCACGATCATCTTCGCGCTGGCTTACAACATGCTGCTGGGGCAGGGCGGTATGCTGTCCTTCGGGCATGCGGTCTATATGGGTGTGGGCGGGTTCGCCTGCGTGCATATCATGAACGCGTCGGAATTCTTTTCGATGCTGCCACTGCCGCTGCTGCCGATCTTCGGCGGGCTGTTCGGCATGGGGCTTGCCATGATCGTGGGCAGTTTCTCCACCCGTAAAGCAGGCACCGTCTTTGCGATGATCAGCCTTGGCGTCGGTGAATTGATCGCCGCCTGTTCGTTGATCTTCGTCGCCTTTTTCGGCGGCGAGGAGGGCGTATCCGGAGATCGCACCTATGCGCTGCCCTTGTTCGGGATAGAGTTTCTGCGCCAGATCGAGGTTTACTACCTCGTCGCCTTCTGGCTGATGCTGTCGGCAATCCTGATGTTCCTGTTCTCGCGCACGCCTATCGGCCGCATGGCCAATGCGGTACGCGACAATCCCGAACGCGCCGAGTTTCTGGGCTATTCCGCGCGCTGGGTCCGGTTCTACAGCTTCACGGCATCGGGTTTCTTTGCCGGGATCGCGGGGGCGATGTTCGCGATCAACTACGAGATCCTGACCGAGGAAAACCTCAACCTCGTCACGTCGGGCACGATCCTGCTGGTCACGTTTCTGGGGGGCGTGGGTTTCTTCTTCGGGCCGATCATCGGGGCGGTCGTATTCACGCTGGTGCAGACGGTGCTGAGCCTGCAAACCGATCTCTGGGCCATCTATGCCGGCGCGCTGTTCGTGGCGACGGTGATGTTCTTTCCCGGCGGTCTGGCGGGCCTGATCATGATGCACGGGCCTGCGGCCAAACTGGGCAAACTGCACTATCTTGTGCTGCCCTACCTCAAGACGCTGATCCCTGCGGGGATCGGGATATTGGGCGTCTGCGCTTTGGTCGAGATGACCTTCCATGTCAGGCACGCCTCTATCGGAAGCAACGAGATGACATTGTTCTGGACCACCTTTGACAGCCATTCGCTGATGCCCTGGGCGGTGGCCGTGGCGGTATCGGTGGTGGCGTTCTGGATCATGCGGCGCAACCTGCCGGAGTTGGTAGCGGCCTGGCATCAGGCCAACGGCGTGGCGAAGGACAAGCTATGAATGCCATGAGAGACATGCACATTCCTGCCCTGCAGATCGAGGGGCTGAAGAAAAGCTTCGGCAAGGCCGAGATCATCAACGGGATCGACCTGTCCATCGGAAAGTCCGAACGCCACGCGATCATCGGGCCGAACGGGGCGGGAAAATCCACCCTTTTCAACCTGATCACGGGGCGTTTTCCGGCAACATCGGGGAAAATCTCCCTGCACGGGCGCGATCTTGCGGGCATGGCCCCCTATCAGATCAACAGGCTGGGACTGTCGCGGTCATTCCAGATCACCAACATCTTTCCCAAGATGACGGTTTTCGAAAACCTGCGTTGCGCGCTGTTGTGGTCCAAGGGGTATCGCTATTCGTTCTGGCATCTTGTGAGCAAGGCCTCCGACCTGACCGAAGGGGCGGAGGCCATTCTGGAGCAGATCAACCTCACGTCCCGCCGCGATCTGCCGGCGGGTGTGCTGTCCTATGCCGAGCAGCGCGCTCTGGAGATCGGCATCACCATCGGCGGCGGCGCCGATGTGATCATGCTGGACGAGCCGACAGCGGGCATGAGCAACACCGAGACCGATTACATCGTCGAGCTGATCCGCAAGGTGACAGAGGGAAAGACCCTGATCGTGGTGGAACATGACATGGGTGTGGTGTTCGGGCTGGCCGACCGGATCAGCGTGCTGGTCTACGGCACGATCATCGCAACAGGCCGCCCCGAGGAGGTGCGCGGCAATCCCAAGGTTCAGGAAGCCTATCTGGGTGCTGCATTGGAGGCGGAACACTGATGCTGGATGTCATCGACATGCATGCCTATTACGGCAAATCCCATATCCTGCAGGGCGTTACCCTCAATATAAAGGAAGGGGAGATCGTTGCCCTGCTGGGTCGCAACGGTGTCGGGCGGTCCACTACCTGCAAGGCGGTAATGGGCGAGGTCACGCCCGTCGGGTCCGTCAGGTTCCGCGGTCAGGAAATCGCGGGGCGCAAGGCCTACGAGATTGCCAATCTGGGGATCGGCTATGTGCCAGAGAACCGCGATATCTTTCCCGGGCTGACCTGTCGGCAGAACCTCACACTGGGGCTCAAGCCCGGCCAGAAAGACGGGGCCGGGCGCTGGTCGATGGAGAACATGTTCGACATGTTCGAGAACCTGCGGAACCGGGCCGATGTCGAGGCCTCGGTGCTGTCAGGGGGGGAGCAGCAGATGCTGACCATGTGCCGCACGCTGATGGGCGATCCGGATCTGGTTATGATCGACGAGCCGACAGAGGGCCTGTCGCCGCAGATGGTCAAGCGGGTGGCCGATCTGTTGCAGGAGATCGCGCGGCGCGGGGTCTCGACCCTGCTTGTGGAGCAGAAGCTGTCCATCGCGATGGATATCGCGAACCGTGTCTATGTCATGGGCCACGGCAGGATCGTGTTCGAGGGCACACCGGATGAGTTGCGAAACCGCGACGACGTGCGCAAGGAGTGGCTGGAGGTTTGAACGCTGATCCACACCTCCGGCCTGCACTGTCACTCTGATGGCGCGGATACGACGTGCATGCCGCATCCGGCCCAAGTGGCTGGCTGTCGCCTAGCCATTAAGGGGCCGGCGATGTGTCTTGGTTCATAGCGGCAGGTCATCATAGCCGCGGGAATGCGTGGAGCGCATGTTCTTTGCCGCATCGGTCGTGGCCGCGGCGAGCGCCTTTTGCAGGCGAAAGGTGTGAGCGCTATATTGCTCCATCGCCGTCTTCAGAAATGCCGACTGGATCTCCATCAATTCCGCAGGCGTCTTGCAGGCCAGAATGGCGCTTTGGGTTGCCAGATCCTGTTTCAGACGGTCGGTCAAGAAACGGGTGTTTTCGGAGATGATCTCCTGCCATGCCTTTGCTGCAACCGGATTGAGCGCGGTCATCGTTGCGGTCATTGCGGATGTCGCGGTGTCTTCACCGGAGTTTTTGTCTTTCGATTTCGCCATGTCTGATCCTCCTGATTGATGAGTGATAGCGGGCTGAAACACACCCCCGAACCTGAACCACGCAGGCACCGTAGCCGTTTTGCGATGCCCTCACTTTGATCTGGATCGTGTTGCGACGTGTCGCAAGGGGTTTGGCCCGACATTTGGCCCAACGCGGCAAGTCCGCGCTTGGAAAACCTTTCAGATGACGTAAGCTGCCGTGAATAAAGGCAATCGGGGGCAGCATGGCGACGAAGACAGCGATCATCGGATTGGGGATCATGGGGCGGCGGATGTTGGAACATATGTTGCTGCATCCCGCCTATGATCCGGCTTTTCTGTGGGACCCGAGCGCCGAGAACGCATCGCTGGCGCTGGTCACCGCGCCACATGCAAGCCTGTGCGAGACTGCGGACGCGGCAATCGCCGCTGCCGATCTGGTCTATCTGGCTTGCCCGCCGGAGCCGCGCAAAGCCTATGCGCTGCAGGCCGCAGCGCAGGGCAAGGCGCTGTTTCTGGAAAAGCCGCTGGGCGTCGATATCGCCGCCAGCGCCGATCTGGTCGACAGGGTCGCGGCAGCGGGCGTGCCTGCGGCGGTGAATTTCACCCAAGCGGCGGGGGCCGCGCTGACGGATATTTCTGCCGCTTCACGCGCAGGGCGCATGGGCGATCTTGCGGGCGTCGATATCGTGGTGACCTATGCCGCATGGCCGCGCGGCTGGCAGCAGGCCGCCGACTGGCTGCGCTTCCGGAACGAGGGCGGGATGACCCGCGAGGTGATCTCGCATTTCGTGTTCTTCTCCGAGCGCATCCTTGGCCCCCTGACGCTTGTGTGGGCGCGGCCTGCCTATCCGGCTGATCCTGCCCTGTGCGAGACGCATATGCTGGCGCGGCTGGAAAATGCCGCAGGTGTGCCGGTGTCGATCATGGCAAGCGTCGGCGGCGCGCAGCCGGACCGGCAGGAACTGACCGTGAAGGGCAGCCTTTGCAGCTACCGCGTTGCCGAATTCCACGCTGTATCGGTCTCGGATGGTGCAACCTTCCAGCCCGCAACGCCGCAGGACAGCGACCCGCGCAGCACAAGCCTGCGGGTGCAGCTTGATGATCTGCAAGCGATGATGGCGGGCAAACCGCATCGTCTGGCCACCTTGCCCGAGGCGCTGCGCGTGCAACGCCTGATCGAGGCAATGTTGCAGGACAAATCCTGATCAACGGCTCTTGTCTTGCTCCCGCTGGCATGGAAGCTTGCAGCAAAAGATCAGGGAGGATCACAATGACTGATGCAGGGACCGACGCACGCCCGATCCTGTGGCAACCCGATCCCGCGCGGGCCGAGGCTTCGACCTTGGCGCAGTTCATCCGCTGGCTGGAGGCCGAGCGCGGTCTCGCGTTTTCCGACTATCATGCGCTGTGGGAGTGGTCGGTCACCGATCTTGAGGGTTTCTGGACGGCGATCATCGCCTTCTTCGATCTGCCTGTTTCGGGCTGGAAAGCGGTTCTGACCGAGCGCAAGATGCCGGGGGCGGACTGGTTTGCGGGCGCGCAGACCAATTTCGCTGCACAGATGCTGCGCCATGCCGCTGCCCGCCCCGAGGACGAGGCCATCGTTCTGCATTCCGAGACTTTCGGGCGGCAGGTGCTGACATGGGCCGAGCTGAACAGCCGCGTCGGGGCGGCGCAGGCGGCTCTGGAGGAGATGGGTGTGGTGCAGGGCGACCGCGTGGTGGCTGTCCTGCCGAATGCGGTCGAGGCGCTGGTGGCCTTCCTCGCAACGGCCTCCGTCGGGGCGGTCTGGTCGCTTTGCGCGCCGGATATGGGGCATGTCGCGATCCTTGACCGTTTCCGCCAGATCGAACCGAAAGTGCTGATCGCGCAGGATGGCTATATCCATGCGGGCAAACAGGTTGACCGCCGCGATCTGCTGGAGGGGATCGCCGCCGGTCTTCCCTCGCTGAAACACCGTGTCATGGTGGAGGGCATCGGGCAGGCACCACAGGGCTGGAGCTCATGGACACGGATGGAGGCCGCGCCACAGGAACCGCAGTTCCGGCAGGTGCCGTTCTCGCACCCGCTCTGGATCGTCTATTCCTCGGGCACCACAGGCAATCCCAAGCCGATCGTGCATGGCCATGGCGGCGTTCTGCTGGAAGGTGCCAAGCAATCGCTGCATCAGGACCTCAGCGCCAAGGACCGCTTTTGCTGGATGACATCGTCCGGCTGGATTATGTGGAATTCGCAATGGGGCGCGCTGGGGCATGGGGCGACCGTGGTGATGTTCGACGCGGCCCCGAACCATCCCGACATGCTGGAGGCGTGGCGTATGGTGGCGCGCGAAAGGCTGACCTATTTCGGCGCGGGGGCTGCGTTCTTCATGGGCTGCCAGAAGGCGGGCATCCGCCCCGGGGCAGAGCTGGACCTGTCGGCCCTGCGCTCGGTCGGGGCAACCGGATCGCCGCTCAGTCAGGAAGGCTATGACTGGATTTACGGGCAGGTGAAGCAGGATCTGTGGCTGGCCCCTATTTCGGGCGGCACCGATCTGGCGGGGGCATTTGTCTGCGGCAATCCGATGATGCCCGTACGCGCCGGCGAGATGCAATGCCGCGCGCTTGGCAATGCTGTGCGCGCCTTTGACGAGGCAGGGCAGGAGTTGATCGGGCAGGTGGGAGAACTGGTCTGCACCGAACCTTTGCCCTCGATGCCGCTTTATTTCTGGGGCGACGAGGACGGATCGCGCCTGCATGACAGCTATTTCGACACCTATCCGGGGATCTGGCGGCATGGTGACTGGATCGAGTTCACGCCTGAGGGCGGCTCGGTGATCTATGGCCGTTCCGATGCCACGATCAACCGGCGCGGGCTGCGGCTTGGCAGTTCCGAGATTTACCGCGCGGTCGAGGGGCTGGACGCGGTGATGGACAGCCTTGTCATCGATCTCGAATTTCTGGGCCGTGACAGTTTCATGCCGCTGTTTGTCGTGTTGAAAGAGGGCCAGACGCTGGACGATGCCATGAGGGACCAAATCCGCAGCGCGATCCGGCAGGCTGTCTCGGCGCGGTTCCTACCGGATGATATCGTCCAGATCGCCGAGGTGCCGCGCACATTGTCGGGCAAAAAGCTGGAAGTGCCGGTCAAGAAACTGTTGCTGGGCGGCGATCCGGCAAAGGTGGTCAACCGCGATTCAATGGCCAACCCCGACAGTTTCGACGCGTTCATCGCCTATGCGAAAGCCCGCGCCGAAACTGTTGCATAGGCAGGCTGCCGCTAGGCGGAATCCGCAAGGATCAGATCGGATGCCTTTTCGCCAACCATGATGGCGGGCGCGTTGGTGTTGCCCGTCGGGATCGTCGGAAAGATCGACGCGTCCGCCACGCGCAGCCCGTCTATCCCGTGGACCCGCAAGCGCTCGTCAACCACCGATTGGGCGGGATCGGTTCCCATCCGGCATGTGCCGCATTGGTGGAACACGGTCCATGATTTCTCGCGGATGGACTGGGCCAGTGCCGCGTCGGTGTCGATCTGGCGGCCGGGGATGATCTCGTCCTCGATGACGGCGTGCAGCGCAGGGCTGGCCGCGATCTTGCGGATCAGCCGGAACCCCGCCAGCATCACAGCCCGGTCATAATCGGTGTCGAGATAGTTGGTATGCATCTCTGGGGCTGCAAAAGGATCGGGCGAGCGGATTTGCAGGTAGCCCGTGCTGGTCGGCTTGCACGGGTTGAAGCCCAGCAGAAAGCCCGGAAACGGGTCAGGGTTCATCAGGGGACGCGTGCCGACAGGGGCGCGGGTATAGCTGACGGGAGAGAAATAAAGCTGCAGATCGGGCTTTGTCGCGCCCTCCATCACCCGCACGAAACCGCCGCCCTGATTGAGGCTGAGCGAGAGCGGCCCCTTGCGTGTCATGGCATAGCGCAGGCCCGCCCAGACCTTGCCCAGAAGCGGGTTCAGCTCCTGATTGAGGCTTGGCACGTTTGCGCGGTACAGGGCATCGGCGCCCAGATGATCGGCAAGGTTGCGGCCCACATGGGGGGCATCGCGGACGACCTGCACCCCGTGTTTTTGCAGCACCGCGCCGGGGCCTATGCCCGACAGTTGCAAAAGCTGCGGCGAGTTGATGGCCCCGCCCGACAGGATCACCTCGGCGCGCGCACGCACTTTCAGGGTGCGGCCCTTGTGCATGTATTCCACACCCACGGCGCGCCGCCCTTCGAACAGGATGCGGGTGACATGGGCGCGGGTCTCGACCTTCAGGTTCGCGCGCTTCATCGCGGGGCGCAGGTAGCATCGCGCGGTCGAGGCGCGCCGCCCGCCTTTTGTGTTGATCTGGTAAAGTGCGGCCCCTTCCATATCGGCCCCGTTGTAATCTGGGTTGGTGGGAAACCCCGCCTCCTCCGCCGCCTTGAGATAGATGCGGGTGAGGGGATGCACATCCCGCGAGACATCATGCACCGGCAACGGCCCGCCCGCGCCGCGCCAGGCATCCGCACCGCCCGCCCAATCCTCCATCCGGCGAAAGACGGGGGCGACATCTTCCCATCCCCAGCCGGGCGCGACAGCGCCCCATTCGGCGTAATCGGCCGGATGCCCGCGCACATAGACCATCGCATTGATCGAACTGGACCCGCCCAGCACTTTGCCGCGCGGCCAATAGGAGGGCAGGTTATCGCGGTTCGGATCGGGCTCGGTGGTGTATTTCCAGTTCACCCGCGCATCGTAATAGACCTTGCCATAGCCGATAGGCACCTGCACCCAGAAGTTCAGATCCGAGCCACCAGCCTCAAGCAACAGCACGCGATTGCGGCTGTCCGCACTCAGCCGGTTGGCCAGAACCGAGCCTGCAGACCCTGCGCCGACGATCACATAGTCAAAATCCTGCACGCTGTTCCCCTACCTGTCGCAGACCTGCACCCTGCACCGGGGATGACAATCACGGATGTCAGAAAACGACAATGACGGGGGCGGATTTTTCTTGCACCGCAGTCAGGCATCCGCCCGCATGGGAGCGGTCGTTTGCATCACACTCCCAGCCGGTCCCGCAAGCCATACCATGCGACAGTTGCGCTTACCGCCGGTTTGCGCAGGAAATGGAACGGGATCGGCTTCGTCACAGTCACCGGATAATCCAGTTGGTCTTCAGGCGTGCCGGAGGCCCAGTCCGCCAGCACACGCCCCAGTGCCGTCGCCATCGCGACACCGCGCCCGTTATAGCCCATCGCGGCCATAATGCCGGGGGCGACACGGTTCAGATGCGGATAGTGATCGGCTGTCATCGCCACGAAACCACCCCATGCATAGGACCATTCCGTATCGCCAAGCTGCGGAAATAGCGCCAGCGATGCCTTTCGCAACGTCTCCATCTGGCGCTTGGTTGTGGCCTCGTCATAGGCTCCGCGCCCGCCCATGATAAAGCGGCCCTGCTGGTCCAGCCGGAAATAGAGCAACAGGCGGCGGCTGTCCGAGGCCGAATGCCCGCCGGGCAGGATGGTGCGGCGGATATTGTCGCTCAGCGGCACGGTGGCCACCTGCACCGAGCGGATCGGCACCACAGTGCGCCGCATCGGCGCGACGAGGTCATCCGTATAGCCATTGGTGCACAGCAGCACCTTGCGGGCTGTCAGCTTGCCCTGCGCCGTGTGCAGGACATGCCCGTTTGCGGTGTTGTCCAGTTTCACGGCACGGCTGTGCCCGTGCAGCACCGCGCCCGCTTTCTGCGCGGCATGGGCCAGCCCCAGCGCGTAGTTCAGCGGATGCAGGTTGCCGCCGCGTTCGTCGATCATGCCGCCAAGGTAGGATTCGGTGCCCAGCAGACTTGCCGTCTCGTCTCTGGCGAGCATCCGCAACGGCGCACCCCGCCGCGTCCATTGCTCCACGCGGGACTGCACGATCTTTGTGGCGGCTTCATCATGCACGGGCTGTATCCAGCCGGTCTGGGCGGCGGCGCAATCAATGTTGTGACGGCGGATCAGGTTGAAGACCAGATCGCCCGCGCCGCCTGCCAGCCGAACCATCCGGCCGCCCATCTCGGCCCCGAAATGCTGCTTGATCATATCGGGGTCTTCCTTGAGGCCGGGATTGACCTGCCCGCCATTGCGCCCCGACGCGCCCCAACCGGGTGTCTCGGATTCCAGCACCGTCACGGCAATTCCGCGCTCGGCCAGATGCAGCGCCGCCGAAAGGCCGGTAAAGCCGCCGCCGATGATGGCAACCTCTGTTTCCGCGGAGCCTGTCAAAGGCGGACAGGATGGTGTCGGGTTGGCCGTGGCCGACCACAGGGAATTGGCAATCGGCGCGATCTCGTTGGCAATCATGGGGCGGTCTCCGCGGTTGAGGGGGCAAGGGTCAGTAAACGGCGGGACTGACCACCCAGACGACGATAGTTTCTTCCGATCCGACGCACCAGAACCGGATCATCGCGGCGGCGTTGCAGGTTGCTGCATGTTCTGATGAAGATACACCAACGCAAACAGGGATGAGCCGTCATTATGAAAATTACCCGCATCGAGACCTTTACCACTCCCGCCGTGGGTTTCGTGCGGATCACGGACGAGACCGGCGCGCAGGGTTGGGGGCAGGTCTCCACCTACAATGCCGATATCACGGTGCAGGTCTTGCACCGCCAGATCGCGGCATGGACGGTAGGCGAGACCATCACCGATCTGGACGACCATCTGGACCGGATAGCCGAGCGGGAACATAAGTACCCCGGCTCGTATCTGTGCCGCGCCATGTGCGGGCTGGACACCGCGATCTGGGATCTGCGCGGCAAGCAGGCGGGCAAGCCGGTGGCGGCGCTGCTGGGCGGAACGGCGGGGCCACTGCGGGCCTATGCCTCCTCGATGCGGCGTGACATCACGCCCAAGGACGAGGCCGCGCGTCTGTTGCAGTTGAGGGACACGCAGGGCTTTGACGCGTTCAAATTCCGCGTCGGGTCCGAATGTGGCCGGGACAGGGATGAATGGGAAGGCCGGACCGAGGAGATCATTCCCCTGATGGCGCGGACGCTGGGGCCGGATGTTGATCTGCTGGCCGATGCCAATTCCTGCTATACCCCGCGCCGCGCCATCGAGGTGGGCCGGATCATGGAGGCCAACGGCATGGTCCATTTCGAGGAACCTTGCCCCTATTGGGAGATGGAGCAGACCCGCACCGTGACCGAGGCGCTGGATATCGACGTGACGGGGGGTGAGCAGGATTGGGATCTGGCACATTGGCGGCGTATGATCGACATGCGGGCGGTGGATATCGTGCAGCCGGACGTCTGCTATCTGGGCGGCATTTCCCGCACGCTGCGGGTGGTCAGAATGGCGCAGGAGGCGGGGCTGCCCGTCACGCCGCATTGCGCCAACTGGTCGATGGTGACGCTGTTCACGATGCATTTGCTGCGGGCGATCCCGAATGCGGGCAAATATCTGGAATTCTCGATCGAAGGGCCGGAGTACTACCCATGGCAATACGGCCTGTTCCGCAATGATCCTTTCGTCATCGAAGATGGTAAGGCGACAGTGACGGATGCACCCGGCTGGGGGATCGAGATCGATCCCGACTGGCTGGCGCGGTCCGCCTATCAGGTCAGCGAAGCCGACGGAACGCGCCCCTGAAACGCAATATGCGCCTGCTCTTGTGAAGCAGACGCATCGCTTTGTTGGATTGTGGGCGCGTCATGCGCGGGCGGTTCAGGCCGGTAGGGCAATGGCCTTGGCGTTGACGAATTCCATCATCCCGAAGCCGCCATGCTCGCGGCCATAGCCGGAATTCTTGACGCCGCCGAAAGGCATCTCGGGTGCTGCGAGGCTGAAGTGGTTGATAAAGATCATCCCCGTATCGAAATGCTTTTTCGCCAGTTCGACCGCGTGTTTCTCGTCTTTGCAGAAAATGCCGCCGCCGAGCCCGAAACGGCTGTCATTCGCGATCCGCATCGCGTCCTCGTCATCCTTGGCGCGGATGACCGACGCCACGGGGCCGAACAATTCGTCATCATAGGCAGGCTGGCCGGGGCTGACATCGGTCAAAACCGTTGCCGGGTAGAAATAGCCTTTGCCGTCGGGCGTTTTACCGCCACAGGCGATCTTGGCACCCTTGGCGACACTTTTCTGCACCTGCTCGTCCAGCGTCTCGCGCAGATCGTCGCGCGCCATCGGGCCAAGGCCGGTCCCGTCTTCGGCAGGGTCGCCCGTTCTGATCGCGTCCATTGCTTTGACATAGCCTTCAACGAACGCGTCGTAGACCGCATCGCTCACCACGAAACGTTTCGCATTCACGCAGGTCTGGCCGTTGTTGTAGATCCGGCCTGCCACGCAATACTTTACCGCCACGTCGATATCGGCGTCTTCCAGAACGAGATAGGCATCGTTCGAGCCAAGCTCCATCACGCTTTTCTTGAGGAACTCGCCCGCCTTGCGCGCAACCACGCTACCGCCCTTGGCGCTGCCGGTCATCGTGACGCCGCGCACCAACGCGTGTTCGATCAGCTTGTCGGATTGGTCATGGTCGATGGTGATCACGGTGAACAGACCCTTGGGCAGGCCCGCACGCTCGTAAATGTCGCGCAGCATCATGCCGCTGCCGGTGCAGTTCGCGGCATGCTTGAGCAACACGCCGTTGCCCGCCATCAGATTGGCGATGGAGTAGCGCACAGCCTGATAGGCCGGAAAGTTCCACGGCTGGATGCCATAGATCACGCCGATGGGCGAATAGGTGATGATCCCGCTGCGCCCGTCCTGAAGCTCGCGCTCCTCATCGGCCAGAACCTCGGGGCCCTTTTTGGCCGTATAGGCGCAGATACCGGCGCACAGGTCGATCTCGTCGCGGCTGTCCTTGAGCAGCTTGCCCACCTCATCCGTCATCAGCTTGGCGAATTTTTCTTTGGAGGCGGTCAGCTCCTCGCCGATGCGCGCGATGATCTGGGCGCGCTCCTCGACGGGTTTCAGCCGCCATGACAAAAACGCCTCGTGGCAGGTTTGCAGGGCCTCCAACATCTGCTCATCGGACATGAGCGGATAGGATTGCAACTTTTCCTCGGTGAATGGGTTGATCGTCTGAATGGTGCGGTCGGTCATGTGTCGGCCTTTCCTTATGTCTCGGCGAACCAACGACTGGGGGCTGAGCGCGTTCCATCATGCGACCGGACAGGACCACACGATTTCGTGGGAACCGGTCTGTTGTCCTGTGCCGGTGCTCAGGTCTGCGAGGTCAGCAGATGCAACAGACGCCGTTCATCCGCGCGCAAACCGCGTGGACCGGGCGGTGCCGCCGCACCCAGCCTTTCACGCCGCGGATCAGGCGCAAGCTCTACCAGATCGAACAGCAACGGATGGATATAGCTGCTGCGGCAGATGGCCGGTGTGTTGTGCAAGACCTCCGCCGCGCGCTCGCACAATGCCTTGACCGTCACGGCAGCCTTTTTCCGGCGCAGCGCACCAAGGGCGGCCACTGTGCCCGACCATGTCCGGAACGTCTTGGCTGTCACTTCGGGCAGGCCGCTGGCATCAGTGAGATAGCTGTTCACCATCTGCGAGGACACGCTGTGCGACACGCCTTGCGCGTCGATCCATGTGAAAAGCTGCGCGCCGGGCAGGTCGGCGATCTGTTCCAAGGCGTGGTGCAGGCGCTGGTCGTCGATCCGGTGCTCGACCTGCGTGCCGCCCTTGGCGCGAAACCGCAATTCCACCCGCCCGCGGCTTGCGATACGGACGTGTCTTTGCAAAAGCGTTGTTGCCCCGAAGGTGCCGCTGCGTTGCGTATGGCGCGTGCTGCCGACCCGCAGACGGGCGCAATCCAGCAGCAGGATCAGTGCGGCAAGGGCGAATTCCTGACTGCCGGGCGGTGCTTCGAGGTCACGCGCAACGCGGCGGCGCAGGCGGGGCAGCGCGCGGCCGAACCGGGCCAGTTGGTCGAATTTAGCGCGCGCGCGCCAGTCCTGCCAGTCGGGGTGGTAGCGGTATTGCTTGCGTCCGGCCTCGTCAAACCCAGTGGCTTGAATGTGGCCCTCGGCATCGGCGCAAACCCACACGTCGCGCCATGCGGGCGGGATGGCGATAGAAGCGATGCGCGCACGGACCTTCGGATCGCTTATGATCGTTCCATCGGCTTGCGCGTAGCTGAAACCGCGCCCGCGCCGCCGCCGGGTCAGGCCGGGTTCGTCATCGTTGACGTGGCGCAGACCGGATGCGATCTTCACGCCTTGCGCAACTCGGATGAGAGTTTGAGAACCTCACCGCCATCGCTCTGCTTGATGAAAACGGCAGGATCATCGTCAGACCCGTTGCGCGTGACCGCGGTGCCGCTGATCTTGCGCGTGATCTTCTGCGTATAGGTTTTCTCGACCTTGCCTTCGGCGGTACCATTGCCCCAGTCCCATTCCACCTTGTCGCCTATTTTCAGCCTTGCCATGAGAATACCCTCTTGCTCCTCGTTCGGCAGATCATGCCGGTTGTCCCGCACATGGCGCATCACCGGTGAATGCGGATGCGAGATGTAACGCCGACGCCTTCAAGCAGTTCCGCGCAACACGCTCAGCAGCCCGTCGACCTCTCGTGTGGCGAGGGCTGCAAAAAAAATGGGAACAGCGCCGCAGCGGCGGGCGTTTGTCACGCAGATCTGTGACAGGTGATCGCGAGGCAATCCTCCCCGACGGGAGACTTGCAGGTACGCCGCGCAGAGGTGAAATTTGAAGAGAGTGAGCGTTGTCCCCCATGCTGACGGGCAATTTTACCGGACTTTATTGCGGCCCCGCGCCAGTGCCCGAGACGCTTTGGGCGCAGTGGAATTTTGACCCTGTGGTTCTGGCGGCGTTGGTCGGGCTGGCCCTGATGATCGGGCGCGACAAGGCGGGAGCGACAGCAATCGTCGTTCTGGCCATTGCTTTCATCTCGCCGCTCTGCGCCCTGTCGGCCGCCCTGTTCGCTGCCCGCGTTGTGCATCATGTGTTGCTCGTGGTCGTTGCGGCCCCGCTGATCGCGCTGGTCTGGCCGCTGCAAAAGGCGCGGCCGCTCTTGCCCGCGTTCCTGCTGTCCACTGTCATCCTCTGGGGCTGGCACCTGCCTGCCGCCTATGATCTGGCGATGGGAAACAAGGGCGTCTACTGGCTGATGCAGCTTTCGTTGCTGGGCTCTGCCGTAATGTTCTGGCGTGCGATTCTGGATGAGGTGCAGGCAGCGGGGCGGGCGCTGCCCTACATCCTTGCAGGCTATATGCAGATGGCATTCCTTGGCGCTTTGCTGACCTTTGCACCGGACGCGCTGTATGCGATCCATCAGGTTGCCCCGCTGGCATGGGGTTTCAACCCCGTCACCGACCAGCAGTTGGGCGGGCTGATCATGTGGGTCCCGGCAGGCATTCCGTTTCTGGCGTTCGGTGCCATTGTGGCCAGACGCGGGTGGCGCGACATCGGAAGCCAGACGGCATGAGCGCATGGCCCCACATCCTGATCCCCTATTTCAAGTTCATCCATATCGCTGCTCTGGCAATCTGGGCGGCCGGTTTGTTCGCCTTGCCCCTGATGCTGACGCGGCACGATCCGACCAATGCACAGGCCGATTACACCCGTCTGCGGCAGGCATCGCATTACAGCTACACCCTTTTGGTGACCCCGATGGCGGTGCTGGCGATCATATCCGGCACGGTGCTGATCTTTCTGCGGGAGGTGTTTGTCACATGGATGTTCGCCAAGCTGGTCTTTGTCGCACTGATGGTGGTTTTCCACGCATGGGTCGGGCACGTGCTTGTGTCAGTGGCCGAAACGGAAGGGGAGCATACCCCCCCCAGCCCGACATTTCCCGTGCTGATCCTGCTTGGCATTGTCCTTTGCGTGCTGGCGCTTGTGCTGGCCAAACCTGATCTGGGCGCGATCCCGATGCCGGAATGGCTGGTGGAGCCGCGAGAGCTTCAGTTGCCCTTCGACGTGCCCAGACGATAATCGAAGACGAGTTTTCCGCCATGCCATCCCGTCACCATCACCGCGAGCACGCTGAAACCCGACAGCAGGATGCCGTAGGGCAGCACGGCGGATTCGTATCCGCCCATCCGGTAGCCCCAATTGGCCCCCAACAGCGCCAGCAGCATCACGGCGATGACGAAATGCGTCCACGCCGGCGCGCGCGCGCGGATGCCCGGCACCATCAGCAATTCGACCGTGCCGGACAAGCCGGCCAGCAGCCCGAACAGAAACGCGGTGCCTGCGGCCCAGACGCCTGCGCGCGCCCAGAAGACATCGCCGGACAACCAGTAAAGACCGTCAGCGCCGAACAGGCAGAAGGTCAGCGCCACGGGAAAGGCTACCGTCATTGCATGGATCGGGTGGCCATGGATCGCGATTCTGGATTCGGTCAGGTCGAAACCGGGGCTTTCGGCAATCGGATCAAGCCGGGTTTCATCTTTGTCCTGAACAATGGGTTTGGGCATGACATGAGGCTCCTTAAGGTCACGGGTGTCGGTACAACGCTTTTATTGCTTGCCGGTTGCGAAGATTCTCTGTCGACCTTGCATCCCGGCGGTCCGGCTGCCGATGCCATTGCGACGATATGGTGGGTGATGCTGGTCGCCTCCTGCCTGATCTTCGCGCTTGTCATGGCTTTGCTGGCCCTTTCGTTCCGTCGGTCCGGCGGCGAGGGTGGCGGGGAGAAAGTCTGGCTGGCGGGATTGGGACTGGCCTTCCCGATGGCGGTGCTGGCCGCCTTGCTTGTCTACGGGCTGGTCATCGGCGAGCGGCTGATCCCGCGTGAAGGGGCCGACGTGGTGACCGTCGGTGCCGAAGGGCGGCAATGGGAGTGGCGCTTCACCTATGCCGACCTGCCCGGCCTTGTCACGCAGCGGGTTCTGCATATCCCCGCGGGCACGCCCGTGGATGTCCAGATCACCTCGGCCGATGTCATCCACAGTTTCTGGGTGCCGCGTCTGGCGGGCAAGCTGGACGCCATTCCGGGCCACGTCAACGTACTGCGGATCGAAGCGTGGGAGCCGGGGGAATTCGAAGGACTCAGCGCCGAATACAGCGGTCCGGGGTACCTTGATCACCGCTTTACCGTCATCGCGCATGATCCGCAGGGATGGGCCGATTTCCTTCAGGGAGCCGCAGAATGAATGCCTTGCACCGCCATCGCATCCTGACCCGTATCTGGTCTTCCGACAGTGGCTGGAAGGGGTATTTCACCACCGTGAACCATACCGATCTGGGCCGTATGTTCATGGTCACCTCGGTGTTCTTCTTCATTGTCGCGGGCATTCTGGCGATGCTCATCCGCGCACAACTGGCGACTCCGCGCTCTGCCTTCCTTGGCCCCGAAGTCTACGCGCAGGTCTTTACCATGCACGGGACCATCATGATGTTCCTGTTTGCCATCCCGCTGATCGAGGGCGCGGCGATCTACCTTCTGCCCAAGATGCTGGGCGCGCGCGATCTGGCCTTTCCACGGCTCACGGCCTTTGGCTACTGGTGTTATGTTTTCGGCGGCGCGATGCTGCTGTTCTCGATGCTGGCAGGCATCGCGCCGGACAGCGGCTGGTTTCTCTATCCGCCCTTGTCCTCCAAATTGGGTAATCCGGGCATCAATTCGGATTTCTGGCTGCTCGGCATCACTTTCGTCGAGATATCGGCGATCAGCGCGGCGGTTGAAATCACCGTATCGATCCTGCGCTACCGCGCGCCGGGCATGGCGCTCGACAAGATGCCCATTCTGGCGTGGTACCTGCTGGTCGTGGCGCTGATGATCCTGACGGGCTTCCCGCCGCTGATCCTCGGCTCGGTGCTGCTGGAGCTGGAACGCGCCTTCGGCTGGCCCTTCTTCCAGGTGGCCGAGGGGGGCGATACGCTGCTGTGGCAACATCTGTTCTGGCTGTTCGGCCATCCGGAGGTCTATATTATTTTCCTGCCTGCCGCCGGCGTCATCTCGACGGTGCTGCCGGTGCTCGCACGGACGACATTGATGGGCTACGGCTGGATCGTGGCCGCTGTGGTGGCGCTGGGCGTGCTGAGTTTCGGCATCTGGGTGCATCATATGTTCGCCACCGGCATCCCGCATATGGCGCTGGCCTTTTTCTCGGCAGCCTCCACGCTGGTGGCGGTGCCGACGGCGATCCAGATTTTTGCGTGGATCGGCACGCTGTGGAAAGGCAGGCCTCAGCTCAAGCTGCCGATGCTGTGGATCATCGCCTTCTTCGCCACCTTCGTGATCGGCGGGCTGACAGGCGTGATGGTCGCTGTCGTGCCCTTCAACTGGCAGGTGCATGACACGCATTTCGTCGTGGCGCATCTGCATTACGTTCTGGTGGGCGGCTTCGTCTTTCCGTTTCTGGCAGGGCTGTACTACTGGCTGCCGCATCTCACGGGACGCACCCGTTTTTTCAAGCTGGGCGAGACGGCATTCTGGCTGGTTTTCACCGGGTTCCATGTCACCTTCATGGCAATGCACTGGGTTGGCCTGATGGGGTTCCGGCGTCGCACCTATACCTACGACGAGGGGCAGGGGTGGGAACTGATCAACCTGATCTCCTCCATCGGTGGTTTCATCACCGCGATCGGGTTCGGGCTGGTGGTGATCGACATCATCGTCAACGCGCTGGTTGCGGTGCGGGGCAGGCGAAATCCGTGGCTGGCAGGCACGCTGGAATGGGCGATGCCGCTCCCGGCGCCGGTCTACAACTTTGCCAGTATTCCGGGTGTGCAAAGCCGCGACCCGCTTTACGATACGCCGGACCTCGCCAATAGGATCGCGCGGGGCGAGGGTTATCTCGGCACGCCGCGCGACGGGCAGCGCGAGACGCTGGTTGTGGCCGTCGCCAGCGGGCAACCGGAACAGGTGGCCATCTATCCGGGCAACACGCCGTTGCCGGTGATCATGGCGTCCGTCACGGGGCTGGCCTTTCTGGGAATGCTCCTCAAGGCCTACTGGCTGGTTCCGCTGGCCGTTCTGGGCGTGGCGGCGCTGGCTGTCCGCTGGGTCTGGAGCCTTGGCAACAGCACGGATCAGGGGCTTCGGGATGTCGGCCACGGCCTGTCGCTGCCGCTGGCTTCGGCCACGGCGCATCCGCCGGGTTGGTGGGGAAGCGTCTTTTTGCTGGTGGCCAACACGACATTCTTTGGATGCTTGCTGTTCGGATACGCCTTCTTGTGGACCATCGCCCCCAACTGGCCGCCCCCCGCCTATCTGGAGCCGGGACTGATCGGCCCGCTGCTGGGGCTGATCGGGATATGCCTCGCCCCGACCGGCGCGTATCTGTCCGAGAAACTGCTGCGTAAAGGGAAATCGCTGCTGCCGGGCGTGGCGTTGGCCGTACTGGGCGGTTTGGCCGCCGCAGCGGCCGCGATCCTGAGCATGCGCGCCGCCGCCGATCCGCAGGGCCACGCCTATGATGCGATTGTCTGGGTCATGGCGGGCTATGTTTTGCTGCATGTCACCCTTGCCACCGGCATGAGCGTCTATGTCGCCGCACGAAGTGCCGCCGGATATGTCGCGCCGGACCGCTACGGCGAGTTGCGTATCGCGAAGTTGTGGACCGATTACGCGGCTGTCGTCACCCTTATCGGCCTGAGCGTGCTCTACCTGCCCGGAGCTTTCCCATGATGGATATGCTGCGCCTGTTCGGACCGATCACGCTCTGGCTCGCCTCTTTCAGCGCGGTCTACGGGCTGCACGGGCTGGTCTGTTCATGGCGCTGGGCCGATTTCGGGCTGACGGAGCCGGACGGGCGATCTGCACTGAGCGCGGCATGGCTGGTCGCCATCGCGTTGCAGGCAGCTGTGGCGTTTGCCCTGCGCGCGCCGCGCTTCGCCTCGCCTTCGCCGCTGATCGCGAAAAGCAGTTTCTGGTTGAGCGTGGTTGCCGTTGTCTCGATGGTGTGGACGCTGTTTCCCGTCGTCGTCACCTCAACCTGCGGGTAGGCAAGGGACCGTCCCGCGGGGCTGAGCCGGATGGTCTGCGTCTAGCCTGCGAGCGGCACCGAGGGGCGTTTGAACGTGATGACGACTTTCGTGCCCTGACCGGGTTTGGATTGCACATCGAGATTGGCCTTGGCGTTCTGCCGTAGCGATTCCGCGATCAGCGCCCCCAGCCGTCCCGACTTGGGCCATGTCTCCCCATCGGGCAGCCCCGCACCGTCATCGGCCACGGTGATTGTGCACAGGTCGTCCGTGACGATGCTGGTCAACGTGATGGTCCCGCTCTCGCGGTCTTCAAAGGCGTGCTTGAGCGCGTTCGTCAGCAATTCGTTGACGACCAGCCCGGTGGGCATCGCCACATTGATGGAGACGGGGAAGGGATCGACCTGGAGATCAAGGCTGATGGATTTGGAGGAATGCGTGGCCATGACGGCTGTTGCAATCTGGCTCAGATAGACGCCCAGATCAATCTCGCTCTCGTCATCGGATAGAGTCAGCGTGTCATAAAGCTGTGCCAGCGAGGACACACGCCCCGCAAGTCTTGAAAAACTGCCACGGTCGGTGGCCTCGGATTTGCGCGCCTCCAGCCGGATCAGGGCCGCGATCATTTGCAGGTTGTTCTTCACACGATGCTGCAATTCGCGCAATTGCGTGTCTTTCTTGCGGATGCTGGCCTCCAGCGTTTCCTTCTCCGGCTCGTGGTGGATGGCATCGACCATGGCCACAAGACGGAACGCAGGCGCGCCATCGTCATCCTCGATCACGTTGGAATGCAATTCGACAAGCGAGGACACCCCTTCCTCGGTCAGCTTGAACGAGCCGATCCAGTCGCTTTGCTCGACAATGGCCTTGGCCAACGAGACGCCGTGGCTCACATTGGTCTGCTCACCGTTGAGAATATCCCATTTATGGTTCCTGACCTTGTCATCCGCCAGACCTGTGATGCGTACGAATTCGAAGTTCACATAGACGATCTTTTCGGGTTCCGTCAGTACCGATACGGCAAGGGCGACAGGCACATGGTCCAGAACCCGCTTGAAGCGGTCGGTTTCCAAGGCATCTGCAAGGCCGTCGGTCTCCATCAGACGCTCCACATCCTCCACCGCAGGAGAGACGCCGGTTGCCGAACGGGATACATCATTTTTCACAGCATAAGCTCTCATTGGCGTGGGGCGGCGATCGTGTTGCAGGCAAATCGGAAATCGGAACAACCCGCTGCACCGACGAGGCGACGAGGCGTCCTGCCGTGCGGGCAGTGCCATTTGCGAAGCTTTACGGTCGTGTCAACTGGATACAACACCAAATCTCGGAACCATATTAGGGCAACGGCATCCTGCTGGCAACTCAACCGAACGGTGTTGACGTAACGCGTTGCCCTCTCCGGCTCCGCCAGCACGGTCGAGACCGCGCTGCATGGGCAAGGCTGCGGCGGGGCACCGGACGTTACTGGCCTGAAATTCCTGCAAAAGGCGCTGAAGCGCCGGAAAAGATCGCGCCCGAGGGCCTGGCGCTGACCCGCGACGGAAATGACGATCAGCAGGGGCGGTGAAGACGCGATCGCGCGGGCGTCAGAGCGACTGGCTGATCTCGCGCTTCATGATCTTGCCATTGGCGTTGCGCGGCAAGGGGGCCTCGGTCAGCGTATAGCTTTCGGGGCATTGGTAATCCGACAGTTGCGCCGCGCAATGGGCGCGCAGCGCGTCTTCGGTCACCCCTTCCGGTTTGACCGAGACCACGGCATGCACCCGTTCGCCCAATATGGGGCAGGGCTTGGCTACCACCGCCGCCTCCAAGACGCCTGCAACAGCGCAAAGCGCGCTTTCCACCTGCGCGGTGTAGATCTTGTGCCCGCCGCGATTGATCATGTCCTTCTTGCGGTCAAACACATGGACATAGCCCTCGGCGTCGATGCTGCCGATATCGCCGGATTTCCAGAAGCCAGCCACAAATTCGCGCGCATCGGCCTCGGGGTTGCGCCAATAGCCGGGCACGACCATCGCGCCGCGTATCCACAACTCTCCGGCCTCACCGGCAGGCACTTCGCGGCCCGCATCATCCATCACGCGGATTTCGGCCCCCGGTGCGGGCTGCCCGACAGACAGGCGGCGTGCGGCGATCTGGTCTGTCGGCATGAAAGTGGCGGGCGAGGAAACCTCGGTCGCGCCATAGACATTCATCAGCCCCAGCCCCGGCAAGGCCGCCGCCAGCCGCTCGATTGTCGCCGCAGGCATCGGCGCGCCGCCAAAGCCGCCAAGCCGCCAAGCGGATAGGTCGAAATCGGACAGATCGGCCTGATGCAGACACAGGTTATACATCGCAGGCACCATCACCGAAAAGGTCATCCGCTCCTGTGATGCCAGTTCCAGAAAGCGCGGTGCCTTGAACACCCGCATCGCCACAATCGTGCCTGCCGCACGGATCGCGGCATGGATACAGGCCACCAGCCCGGTGACATGGTTCATCGGTACGGTCACGATGGTCTTGTCCTGCGGACCCAGCCCCATCTTGTGCACGAAACTGGTGGCGGAATGGATGATCCCCAGCCCCGTCAGCATGGCCCCCTTGGGCACGCCTGTGGTGCCCGATGTGTAAAGGATGCTGGCAATCGCCTCCTCGTCCACATCGGCGGGGGTGGTGTGCGCTGTGTCGGCGCGCAACGCCGCGTAAGGCTCGAACCCGTCCGCAGCTCCGATGGACACGCGGTTGCGCAGATGCGGCACCTCCTCCGCCGGCGGTACGATCCCCGCCAGTTCCGCCTCGGCCACGATCAGCCGGGCCTCGGAATTGACCAGCGCATGGCGGATGCCGGGCATCTGCTCGCGCGTGCTCAGCGGCACCGACGCAGCCCCCAGCCGTGCCACGGCAAAGGTCATCACCACAAAAGGCGCGCCATTGCCCAGCAGCAGCGCCACACGGTCACCCGCCGCAACCCCCCGCGCGGCTAGACCCGCCGCGATGCGCCCCACCTCTTCGTCGAGTGCGGCATAGCTCAGCCGCGTCTCGCCATCCACCAGCGCCAGCGTTTCCGGTTGCCCCGCCACAGCCTCGGCCAGCATCGCATCCAGATTGCGCGGACGCTGCGTGTAGCAGGCCACGACGCGGTCGCCGAAATGGCGTTCCATCCGCAAATCGGGGCGCGTTTCTGGGCTTGCGGTCATGCGGCGGTCTTTCATGTTAAGCTGCCGGAACGGCGGCGGGCAGCATGGGATGGGCAGGGCGGTCAGTCGTGACGGTGCGGCGGCACGAAATGCGCCAGATTCCGGCCCATCGCGGCTTTGGCGCGCTTCAACTCCTCGCGCGCGATGACCTTGAGATGAACCTCGTCCGGCCCGTCCAGAAAACGCATCGCACGGCCCCATGTCCAGAGATAACTGAGCGGCGTATCCGGCGTCAGACCTGCCGCGCCGAACACCTGCATGGCACGGTCCACCACGGTGGTTTGCAGCCGCGCCGCCATCACCTTGATCGCGGAGACATCGACACGCGCCGCCTTTGCGCCGTCACGGTCCATTTTCCACGCGGTTTGCAGCATCAACAGCCGCGCCGCGTCGATCTCGATCCGCGACTGGGCGATCCAGTCCTGAATATTCGCATTGTCCGCCAGCGGCTTGCCAAAGGTGCTACGTTCCAGCCCGCGCTCGCACATCAGTTCCAGCGCCAGTTCGCACTGGCCGATGGTGCGCATGCAGTGATGGATGCGGCCTGGCCCCAGACGCGCCTGTGCCAGCATGAAGCCATCGCCCTCGTTGCCCAGCATCGCATCCACCGGTACGCGCACATCGCGCATCACGATCTCGCAATGCCCCTCATGGGCCGTGTGATGCATGATCGGCACGTCGCGCACCACCTCGAAGCCGGGGGTATCCATCGGCACCAGAATGAACGAATGCTTGCGGTGCTTGTCCGCGTCGGGCGAGGCATCCGACACGCCGAACACGATGCACAGCTTGGCGTTGGGGTGTTTCGCGCCAGTCGAGAACCACTTGCGCCCGTTGATCACATATTCATCACCCTCGCGGCGGATCGTCGTGGCTAGATTTGTCAGATCGGACGAGGCGGCATCCGGTTCGGTCAGCCCCACGACCGAACGGATCTCGCCGCGCAGCATCGGATCAAGCCAGCGCTCTTTCTGCGCGGCAGTGCCAAACTGCATCAGGATTTCCATATTGCCGGTATCGGGCGCGTTGCAGTTGAACACCTCGGGGCTCCACGGCACGCGGCCCATCGCCTCGGCCAGTGGCGCATATTCCAGATTAGTCAGCCGCGTGCCGGGGTGGTGATCCTCAAGCTCGGGCGAGAACATGTTCCACAGCCCCGCCTCGAACGCCTTGGCTTTGAGCGGTTCAATCACCTCAGTCGGATAGGCGCCGGTATGGGCGATCTCGTGAAAACGGCGGTTCGCGGGCAAAACGTGATCATCCATAAAGGCGTTCAGCTTGGCCAGCAGGTCCTTGGTCTTGTCGGAATATTCAAAATGCATCTTCGGCTCCTTTAAGGGCGTTGGAACGTATCAGAGGACAGCAGCTTTTCGGCCAGCCGCGCGAAGTCGGGGGC
Source organism: Paracoccaceae bacterium (assembly GCA_024636555.1). Classification (GTDB taxonomy): domain Bacteria; phylum Pseudomonadota; class Alphaproteobacteria; order Rhodobacterales; family Rhodobacteraceae; genus Seohaeicola. The sequence goes on from JAGXGW010000016.1 coordinate 91,944, forward strand.
CAGCGCGCCAACCGCGCGGGCATCATCATTGGTGGCTTGGCCTGCCGCAGCCCGTGCGGTGATCCCTTCCAGAATCACCGACATGCGAAACATTGCAAAGGCACGGTGGAACGGCGTCAGTTCGGCATTAGTCCCGCCTGCCGCGCGGTAGGTCTCCAGAAAGGTGGCGCGGTTCGGCACGCCAAGCGTCTTGAGGTCCAGCCCCGCCACCCCGCCCATCCGGTCCGGCGGCAGATCATAGAACATCGACCAATGCGCCAGATCGGACAGCGGATCGCCCAAGGTGGACAACTCCCAATCCAGCGCCCCCACGATGCGCGCGGGGTCGCGGCCATACATCAGATTGCCGATGCGGTAATCGCCGTGCACGATGGTGCTCTGCGCCTCGGCGGGGATATTGCCTGCAAACCAAGCCGCCAGCGCGTCCAGCGCCGGATCATGGCGCGCCTCCAGCGCGTCCCACTGGCCGCACCAGCGCCGCACCTGCCGCGCGTAATAATCGCTGTGCTTGCCGAAATTAGCCAGCCCCAACGCAGCCCAGTCCAGCGCGTGCAACCGTGCCAGCACCCTTGCCGCATCCAGATGCACGGCCTTTCGCTCCGGTGGGGTCAGATCGGGCAGGTCGGTCGTCTCCGACACTTCCCCGTCCAGCCGGTCCATCAGATAGAAAGTTGTGCCAATGATCGTCTCGTCCTCGACCATCTCGACAACGCGCGGCACCGGCACGGCACTGTCTTGCAGCGCCTTCAGTATCCGGTATTCGCGGTCGATCGCATGGGCGCTGGCCACGGTCGCGCCGCGCGGCTTTTTCCGCAGGACCAGATCGCGCGGGCCACATCTGACGAACCATGTCGGATTGGACTGTCCGCCGCTCGCCGCTGTCAGTTGGACCGGCGCGCCCAGATATCGTTCAAGCTGCGCGGGGTCGAAATCGGGTTCAACGCCCATGTGCAGCCCTGTGACAGGCGGCGCGGCGTGCTGTGGTGCTGGCTCTCGGCAATTCGTGACGTCCATTATTTAGTGTCAGACAATGGGACATAAATAGCTTGCCAGAACGGGTCAATCCTTTTTCTCGCCACCCGGTGGCGTGAGTCACAACATGCAGGCATTATTCATTGTGGCGTAACTTTGTTATACCATTTCGCGCTAAGCGGGCAACATAAGCAACTTTGCGCGCCGCATATAAGTAAGGTTGTTGCTGTACCCCAAGCTGATTGTGATCTGTGCGGAAGTGTCGCGTCATACGATCTTGGTTGACAGGGGCTCAGAATCGCGACCATCTTGCGCTAATGTCGGACGTTAAGGTTCAATCATGCAAGCGCGCAACACAGTCTCAACCTCTGTCTATGGCCCCCGGCGCGTTTGCCGTGCGGGGCGGGTGGCAAGATGAGTCTGACCGCGAAGCCGATACAGGCGCATTATGCCTATCAGCAGATCGCCGAGGAGATTCAGGCGCAAATCCTGCGCGGTGATCTCAAGCCCGGTGACCAGCTTCCCGGCGAGGCCGAGCTTGGCACCATGTTCGGCGTGACACGCTCCACCGTGCGCGAGGGGTTGCGGCAACTCGAAAGCGACGGTCTGGTGCATCGCCCCACGCCGCGCCGGCTGGAGGTGACGCTGCCGCAGGCGGATCAACTGACCACCCGCGCCGGCCGCGCCATGGCGCTGATGAAAGTGACCTTCCGCGAGTTGTGGGAGGTGACGATGGTGACCGAACCGCTGGCCGCCCGCCTTGCCGCGCAGCATGCGACACCCGCAGAGATTGACCAGTTGCAGCAACTCCACGCCGAAATGCTGGGCTGCGAGGGCGACATGGACCGCACCATCGCGCTGGACGAGCAATTCCATACCCAGATCGCCGATATGGGCAAGAACCGCGTGCTCGGGCTGGCCCGTGAACCGATCGCGCTATTACTGTTTCGCGGGTTCGAGCAGATCGCACCCTCCGCGCCGCGCTTCTACAAACGCCAGATCGAGGCGCATTCCAATATCATCGGGGCCTTGCGCGACGCTGACGGCGAGAGGGCCGAGAAATGGGCGCGTATGCATATCGAGGATTTCTGGCGCGGGGCCCAGTTGGCCGGGCTTGAGGATTGCATCGCCCTCTCGCCTCCCGCCGTCTCCTGATCGCCCAGACAACCGCCCTAAACTTCGCTGAATGACTGGAAAGTAACCCATGCAAGGCCAGACGATCACGACCGAAATCGACAACGGCGTAATGACCCTGACGCTGAACCGGCCTGACCGTCTGAACGCGTTCACGCGGGTGATGATGGACGAGATGCTGGCCGCGCTCGATGTGGCCGATTCCGATGACGCGGTGCGCGCGATCGTCGTCACAGGGGCAGGGCGCGGCTTTTGCGCAGGCGTCGATCTGGATGATCCCGATGCCTTTACCGCCGCCAAACTCGATCCGGCCAGCACCGATGCGGAGGCGTGGGATGATCCGGCCAACCGCGATATGGGCGGTATTCTGGCGCTGCGTCTGTTCAACTGCCTCAAGCCGGTGATCGCGGCCATCAACGGCCCCTCGGTCGGGATCGGCACCACGATGCAACTGCCGATGGGTATCCGCATCGCGTCGGACAAGGCGCGTTTCGGCTTTGTCTTCGCACGGCGCGGCATCGTGCCCGAGGCGGCCTCCTCGTGGTTCCTGCCCAAGATCGTGGGCATGTCGCGCGCGCTGGAATGGTGTTATTCGGGCCGCGTGTTCGGCGCTGAAGAGGCGCTGGCGGGCGGGCTGATCCGGTCCATCCATTCGCCCGATGATCTGTTGCCCGCCGCCCATGCCATAGCACGCGAGATTGCCGACAATACCGCGCCGGTCTCGATCGCGCTGACACGGCAGATGATGTGGCGCATGGCGGGCGCCGATCACCCGATGCGCGCGCACCAGATCGACAGCCGCGCCATCGTCGCCCGCAGCGCCTCTGCCGATGCCGCCGAAGGCGTGGCCAGCTTTCTGGAAAAGCGCACGCCAGTGTTCCCTGATCGCGTCTCGGTGGAGATGCCCGGTTTTTACCCGTGGTGGCGTGAACCCGGCTGGTCTGTCACATCCGGATCGGAGGCCGCCCGATGAGCGATAAAATCCTGATCGAGCGCGATGATGCCGTTGTGACGCTGCGGATCAACGATCCCTCCACCATGAACGCGATGACCCCGCAGATGGCACAGGACCTGCGCCAAGCCCTGCTGTCCGAGGTGAAAACCGCCCGTGCGGTCATCCTTGCGGGGCATCCACGCGCGTTTTGCGCCGGGGCCAATCTGAACGCCGCCATGCCACAGGATGTAGGGGGCTTTGACGTCGGCCAGACTTTGGAGGAGGATTACAACCCGCTGATGCAGACCATCCGTGCGCTGCCGGTGCCAATCATCTCTGCTGTGCAGGGGGCTGCAGCGGGCGTGGGGGCCTCGCTGGCGCTGGCCTGTGATATCATCGTGGCCGGTAAAAGCGCCTATTTCCTCGAGGCATTCGCCCGTATCGGCCTGATCCCCGACGGAGGTGCCACATGGCTTCTGACCCGCGCGGTCGGGCGTGTACGGGCGATGGAGATGATGCTGCTGGCAGAGAAAATTCCGGCCCCGCAGGCCTTCGACTGGGGCCTGATCACGCGGCTGGCCGAGGATGACGCGGTCGAGCAGACCGCGCTTGTCATGGCCCGCACATTGGCGCAGGGGCCAAGCCGCAGTTACGCGCTGATCCGCGAGGCGGCATGGAGTGCCGCGGACAGCGATTTTACAACCGCTCTTGAAACCGAGCGCCGCTTGCAGAAACAGGCCGGCGAAACGCCTGACTTTGCAGAGGGTCTGGCGGCGTTTCAGCAAAAACGTGCCGCGAGGTTTCATGAATAGAATGCGCGAAGGGCTTGAAGTCACATCGGTAATAGGTAGGGCTTCAGCCGGAGCATTCAGGGAGAAGAGATTCCGCCCCTCGGGCGGAGTAGGACGAAAACGGGTGTCAACGGGAGGAACAACACCATGAAAAAATCAACCATCAAGAGATCACTCAAGGCAAGCCTGATGGGGGCCACCATGCTGAGCATGGCCGGCGCTGCCCATGCCGCCGATCTGAGCTTTGCGGGCGGCTGGCCGCCGAACTCGTCGCCCACAAAGATGCTGGAGGAATACGCCGCCGCAGTGAATGAATACAGCGATGGCGAGATCAATGTCCGCATATTTCCGTTGTCGCTTCTGAGCTTTGCGGAATCGAATGCAGGTGTCCGTGACGGCATCGCGGATTTGACCGCCAACCTGATGGCGTATTTCCCGTCGGAATACCCGAACTTCAACATGCTGGCTGAATTCTCGCAACTCGTGGAGCTTGAGGAGTTTTCGGGCGAGTTCAGCTCGACAGCCTTTGCGGGCGCGATTACCGAATACGTGATCAACGAATGCCCGGCCTGCATGGAAGAGATCGATGCCCAGAACCAGATCTATCTCGGTGCGGCGTCGACGACTTCCTATGTCCTGCAATGTGCGGTGCCTCTGAATTCGGTAGCCGATCTGAACGGCAAGCGGATCCGTACAGCCGGTGCCTACTGGTCCCGTTGGGCGGAAACCGTGGGTGCAACCCCAGTGTCGATGTCGGTGAACGAAACGCTGGAAGGTCTGAATCAGGGCGTTGTCGATTGCACCGCCAGCAACACGGCCGACTTCGTGAACTTCGGCTTTATCGACGTTGTGAAGCACGTGTACCTCGGCCTGCCGGGCGCACAGTTCAATGCGCCGTTCACCATGAACAAGGACAGCTGGAACAGCCTGACGGATGAAGGGAAATCCGCCATGTTGCGCGCCCATGCAGAGCTGATGGCCGATGTCACCTGGATCTACATCGACGAAGCGAAGGCCGGACGCGAGCGTGCGCCCGATCTGGGAATCGAATATGGTGAAGCAGCAGCGGACATGGTCGAGTTGAACCGAGAGTTCATCCAGGGCGATCTGGAATCTGTCGCTCAGATCTACAACGACCGTTTCGGTATCACCAGCGGAGCCGAAGCCTCTGCCGCGCTGAACGAGTTGCTGGTCAAATGGACCGAGCTGACCAAGGACGTATCCGACCGCGACGCGCTGGGAGAGGTCTACTATAACGAGATCTTCTCGAAGATCGATGTGGCCAGCTACGGGCAGTAAGCAGCCCGGCCCAGAGCGTTAAAAACCGGGCAGCGCGCCATGTGCCGCTGCCCGGCCATATGACCGAGAGAGGCTTTTCATGTACCAGATCGGCAGGTTCCTGTCTTTTCTTTCGAAATCAGCGTCCCTGATCGGGGCAATTGTCGTTGTGATAATGATGCTGCATGTCACCGCGGACGTGGCGGGGCGCTATCTGTTCAACAGTCCTGTGCCGGGCACGATTGTTGTGGTGGCGAATTACTACATGATCATTCTGGTGTTCATCGCCCTTGGTGTCGCGGAAGAGAAGAAGGCGCATATCTCGGTCGAACTTCTCACCGATCTTATGCCCCCGCGCATCCAGACCGGCTTCTCGGTGTTTGCAAGTGCGCTGACTGTCGTGGTGATCTCGATCCTGATGATCGGCGGATGGTCCGAGGCGATGAAGAAAACCAAAAGCGGCACCACGATGGAGCAGGGCTCCAGCATGATCGAGGTCTGGCAGAGTTACTGGCTGATCCCGATCGGCGCGGGGCTGATGGGACTGATCGCGCTTTACCGTGTCCTGACGGTGATCACCGGCTGGCGCAATGGCCTGAATGAAACCGACAAAGATGCGAAGTTTATAAATGAGTGATGTAGGAATCGGCCTGAGCGGTCTGGCGGCGCTGATCGCGCTGATCGCTGTTCGCGTCCCCATCGGGATCGCCCTGATCGGGGTGTCCTTTGGCGGGCTGTACGTTTTGATGGGGCCACGGATCGCGTGGGGTGCTCTCAGCATTGTCCCCTATCAGTTCACCTCAAGCTGGATTCTGAGTTCCATCCCGATGTTCCTGTTTCTGGGGTTCATCAGTTACCACACCCAGCTGACACGCGGTATGTTCAACGCGGCGCGGATCTGGCTGTCGGGCGTGCCGGGCGGTCTGGCCATCGCGTCGATCTTCGGCTCGGCGGGTTTTGCGGCTGTTTCCGGCTCGTCCATCGCCTGTTCCGCCGCGATGGGCCGGATCGCCATTCCGGAGATGATGAAATACAAATACCATCCCGAACTGGCAACCGGCACGGTGGCGGTGGCTGGCACCATCGGCGCGCTGATCCCGCCCTCGATCATCCTGATCATCTACGGCGTGATTGCACAGATCTCGATCTCGCAACTGTTTCTGGCCGGTATCGTTGCGGGCCTGCTGACCACCTTCGGCTATGTTATTGTGGTGCTGGTCCGCGTCTGGCTGAACCCCGCGCTGGCCCCCGAGCGCGACAGCGGCGTTACCCTGCGCGAGAAAATCTTTGCCCTGCGCGAGACATGGCCGATCCTGCTGATCATGTTCGGTATCTTCGGTGGCCTGTTCGGGGGCGTCTTCACCCCGACCGAGGCGGGCGCCGTGGGCGCGTTTCTGGCCTGTATCGTCGCCATCGCCACACGCGAGATGACGCTGGCGCGTTTCCTGCAAGCCGCCCGCGAGACGCTGATGACAACCGCCGCGTTGCTGATCATCGCGGTGGGTGCCAGCCTGCTGACGCGGTTTCTGGCATTGTCGGGCGCGGGCGACTACCTGTCGTCCGGTATCCTGTCGATCGCGAGTGACCCGCTGCTGCTGATGCTGGGAATCGTCATGGTCTACCTGTTGATGGGCCTGTTTCTGGAACCCATCGGCGCGATGCTGCTCACCCTGCCGATCATCCTGCCCGTGGTCGATGCGTCCGGCTGGAGCCTGCTGTGGTTCGGGATCATCCTGACCAAACTGCTGGAGATCGGAATGATCACACCGCCGATCGGGATGAACGTGTTTGTGATCAAAAGCGTGGTGGGCGATCTGGTAAAAACCTCCGCCATTTTCCGCGGCGTGGTCTGGTTCATCGTGATGGACCTGTTCCTGATCGGGGTGCTTTATGCCTTCCCCGAAATCGTTCTGACACTGCCGGAAATGATGCGCTGAACCGCTGCAAGGAACCTACGATGCACCAAGATACCTCCGTCCGCCGGGCGCGCAGCCAGCAACTGGGCGATTTGTTGCGCCGCTCCGCCACGCGCATGCCGCACAAGACAGCACTTGTATTCAAGGGGCACAGCGACAGTTTCGCGGCCCTCGATCAGGCCGTGAACCGCGCCGCCAATGCGCTGGAGGCGCGCGGTGTGGCCAAAGGTGACAGGGTGGCGCTGTTCAGCCATAACAACCGCGCCTTTGTTGTGCTACGCTTTGCTCTGGCACGACTGGGCGCTGTGACCACGCCTGTCAACTTCATGCTCAACGCTCCCGATGTGGCCTATATCCTCACCCATTCCGGCGCGCGCATGATGATCGCCGAGGATGCGCTATGCGCCACCGCCGATGCCGCCTTGGCCGAGATCGGGCAGGACATGCCGAAATTCGCGATCCCGCACACCGGCGCGGATGTTCCGCAAGGGTGGGAGGATGTTGCAGCCCTGCTGGATCACGCCGACAGCACCGAGGTCTGGCGCGATGTCAGTGCGGATGACCCGATCCAGATGATGTATACCAGCGGCACCGAAAGCCGTCCGAAGGGCGCGCTTCTTACCGCTGCGGCGCTCTATGCCCAATATGTCAGTTGTATCGTGGATGGCGAGATGACGGCCAATGCCGTGTCGCTGCATTGCCTGCCGCTGTTCCATTGCGCGCAGCTTGATTGCTTCCTGACGCCCGATCTTTATTTGGGGGCCACGTCCATCCTGCATGACAAGGCCGATCCGGCGGAGATGCTGGCGTCGGTCGAGGCGCATGGCGTGACCAAGCTGTTCTGCCCGCCAACGATCTGGATCGCTTTGCTGCGCCATCCCGATTTCGACACCCGCGACCTGAGCAGCCTCAACGCGGGCTATTACGGGGCCTCCATCATGCCGACAGCGGTGATCGAGGAGCTGTCCAGCCGTCTGCCCAACATGCGGCTGTTCAACTTTTACGGCCAGACCGAGATGGCCCCCGCCGCCACCATCCTCAAGCCTGAGGACCAGATGCGCAAGCTCGGCTCGGCAGGCCGGCCCGCGCTCAACGTGGAAACCCGCGTGGTGGACGACAATGACCAGCCCGTGCCGGTGGGCGAGGTGGGCGAGATCGTCCACCGCAGCCCGCATCTGATCACCGAGTATTACAACGATCCCGACAAGACCGCCGATGCCTTTCGGTGTGGCTGGTTCCACAGCGGTGATCTGGGGCGGTTCGACGAGGATGGCTATCTCTACGTGGTTGACCGCAAGAAGGACATGATCAAGACAGGCGGTGAGAATGTCGCCAGCCGCGAGGTGGAGGAGGTGATTTTCCACCATCCCGACGTGGCGGAAGTGGCCGTGTTCGGCGTGCCGCATCCCAAATGGATCGAAGGGGTTGTTGCCGTCGTGGTGCCGAAAGCCGGCGCCAGCCTGACAGCCGAGGCGGTCATGGCTTACGCGCGCGACAAGCTGGCAGGGTTCAAGGCCCCCAAACACGTCGCAATCGCGCATCAACTGCCCAAGAATGCCAGCGGCAAGATCCTCAAACGCGACCTGCGCCAGAATTTCGAGGCGGCTTTTGCAGATGAGTAGCACACGCGTGTGCGCCATCTGACTTGGAGCCCAGAGCAGTCTGTCAACGCGCCGCGCAGCGTCGGGCCGCGGTACGGCGATGTCACCTTTCGGTATGGCAATTTATGCCCGCCAAATCCGCCTGACCTCTAGACCAGCTCCTGCATTGGCCAAATCGCCGTGCCCGGGGGCGGCCCGGCGATGCGCGGCGGCGCGATGCGCCTTGTTCCGCGCATGGACAAATTTCTCAACGCTGAGCGGGCCGCTATGCGGCTATTTCGGGCGGTGCAGCGAACACTAGAGGTCGGCCCGCCCGCTTGCCCAGCTCTTGCGCCCCATGTCGGCGATCAGGGCGATCTGGTCGTCGGGCACAGGCACGGGGGCAAGGGCAGGCAGGTTGTCGTCATGGAACAGGTAAAGCCGCGCGGCGAATTCTCCGAAGGGCAATGACCCTTCGCCGAACCGCTCGCCGCAGCCTTGGGTCGACACGACAATACCCTGTCCCCAATCCTGCCCGCTGTCATTGTTGGGATTGAAGAAATAGACGCGCATGCAGCCTTCGGGGTCCAGCCCGACACGGATCAGGGTGATCGCATGCCAGCCGACAAACGCCCCTGTCACATCGGTCACGGCAATGCCTGCGGGCTGGGGATGGATCACGGGCTGGTTACCGTTGTGCAGCGGATGGTAGGAGGCGTGGAAGATGCGCAGGAAGCCCTCGTAATCCTTCAACGCGCCGGTGGCGACATCCACCGCGATATGAAACGCGCGCCCGACCCACCAGCCGTGCAGTTCGGGATTGATCCAGCAATGCGGGTCTTCGGGACGGCCCGCGCAGCGGCGGCCCATCTCGGCATAGGCGCGGTCCAGATGCGGGACCAGCAGAACCGAGACAGGATCGGCATCCAGCGGCCCTGTACCGGCAAGGCCGGGGGGCAGGGTCGCCGTATCCAGTGGCTCGCCCTCGAAATGCATCAGCAAATGATCGCCGCGCGAGACCTGCGCGATCAGCCAGAGCAGATAGTCGGGATCGTTCAACGCCCACATCGACAGTGCGCGGGCTGACTGGCATGTCGGGTTGTTGCCCTGACCGATCCCCAGCGGCTGGCCGAGCAACAGCAGAACCCCCGCGATCAGGTGGGTCTGCGCGGGCAGGGCAGGGCCGCAACTGCCTTCCAGCGCGGCGATGCAATCGGGGCTCAACGGCGTTTCGAGCAAGCGCCAGAGCGATGGCGCGATGGGGGGGGAATATAGGATGCCGCGTTCCAGCATCAGCGACAGACCATAGACCGCCTGCGCCGTGCCCGGCTGGATGGCGGACGAGATCATGGCGCGCACCAGCGGCTCGTAGCAGCGCAGCGCGTCAAGGCCGGTGCTGGACAGGCCCAGAGCATCGGGGAGCATGCGCGACTGGTCCGCCTCCAGCGTCCAGCGCAGGAACATCGCGTGATAGTCCGAGACCAGTCCGGTGTCATGCATCGCACGCGCAAGCGCATAAGCTTCGTCCTGCACGGCGCGTTCATCCGCGCGCGCCAGCCTGTCGAGATAGACAGTCAGGCCGGGATCGTCGCGGCAGAGCGTGGTTGGGCCGAACAACGCGCTGATCAGACGGTCCGCACCGCGATGCACGTCGCTGCTGTGGGCACCGCCATCCTGCATAGCGAGCGCGATCTGGACCACCATCGCCTTGACGTGATCCACCTGCAAAGGGCGCTGCGCCATGATGCGCCAGATCTCGTCAATCAGACGGTCCAGTATCCCCTCGGTCCCGATTTCCTGCATCAGATAGCGCAACAACCTGTTCACAGCGCCCATCATCGGCCCTTGCGCCATGCGCTGCGCCTCGTCCGGGGCCTGCCCCAGAAGGCGGTCAAGGTTCATGGCCAGCACTTGCGTCAGAAAGGCCTTCGCCTCGTCGGCGGACAGACTGGTGCTGGAATGCTCGCCCTTGGCCACGGCCAGAAAGCGCAGCAGGCTCATCGCCTCCAGCGTGATCGTCGCGGGGGCGGCATAGGTCAGCGTATGTTTGACAAGATTGGGCAACAAGTCGGCCGGGCTGCCCCAGTCGGTGCCCAAGAACAGCCCGGCGTCATCGAGCATTGCGGCTCGCTGGCGCAGGGCCGGCAGCCCGTCTTCGTGCTGCAAGACACAACCGGCCACGTCCAACACGCGCAGCGCGTGATCGGACTTGTCGCCACCGGACGCCGCTTGCAGTTGCGCGCCTTGCAGGTCCAGCCGTTCGAGCAGAACGTTCAACTGCTCCGCAGATTCCGTATGGATCGTCATTTCGACCTTCGCCACGACATAGACCTCTTCATGTTTGGTCGTAAAATGATCGGGGCACTGTGACGGCAACCGGCCGCCACGACAAGGACGCGACAAACCAATGTGTATAACCGGCGAAGATACGCCATAGCTGGTGGCGCTACAGCAACTCTTGGTCACTCTAACGCCACGCCGTTTGTGTTGGTCAGACGTAGAAGTCCAACTCCTCCTGTGCCTTCAGCAAGTCCCGGAGCCTGATGGGATCGTCTCCCGCGAAGAACACCAAGCCCCAGTGCGTGCCGAACGCAGCCCTGTCCGGCACCGTTTCCTCTGCAGGCGCGATCAACTCGTGGGACTCGAAATACGGATGTTCAGTGGTTTCCGCTGGCATTTCCAGTTTGCTCACCACGCGGCGACGCGGGTAGACGCCGAAGCACCCAGCGTAGCATTTTGCATCCTCGACCTCACGCGGGAAGAAGCTGTCCACCTCTTCCTTGGTGCTCTTGGGATCGAACACCAATATCGAAGCCTGATAGGCGCTGAACCCGTAGGCGCGCTCGATCAATTCGAATGCCTTGAACCCCGGCGGACGGTACGCAACCTCTCCAAAGTACATTTCGCCATCGGAAGTCACGAAATACTCAGGGTGGATCTGACCGAACTTGATATCGAAGGTTTTGATAAGTTTTTCGATCTGCTTGGTGATCTCGTTGCGCCAGCTTTCCAATTCCTTGGTGGCAGGCACAAAGACAGAATAGCCCAAGGTCACATATTCAGAGATGTTCAGAAACTTTATCTTACCGTCGTGAATCCAAGCCTCGACAGCGAATTCCCAACCATCAAGGTGGCTTTCCATCAGAAGCGGATACTCTTCGTCCGGAATCTTGTCGATATCTTCAATGTCGCGGATCATACGGTGGCCCAGACAACCTGCTTTATCGAAGGCTTTGACATGAATAGGGTCGTCGGGGTCGCCGTCGAGCTTCAGAAGCGTCTGGTTGACGCGCTTCATGAAACGAATGACATCTTCTTTTTCATGCGCTTCTTCAAAGATGCCCACACGGATGCCGCCCAACTGGGCGCGACGTTTCATCAATGCCTTGTCGGGAACAGGATGGATTGCCCGTACATGCGCGGTTTATCCATGAGCACGGAGTTGATCGCCCCTGACCATTCCACGGTTTCTTCGAACAAAGGAATGGCGACATCGACGCCAAGGTCTTTGAGCTGGGTGGCAATTTCGATGGACCGATCATTCAGACGCGAGAAATCCCAGGGAATGAACGGAATATTATTCGCCTCGCAGAAGTCTGCGGCCCAGTCTGGCGCGACGACGACATACCGACGGTCGAATTTTTGAGCGGCTTTGATGGCGTTCACGCTCCAGCCCAGCAATGCGATGTACCCCTTATTCGGGTCCTTTGGCGTTTCAGTTCCACGCACTGAATCCAGCGTTTGGTCCTTCCAGCCTGAAATGTCTGGACGTATTGGCGCTGCTTCTAATTTGGACATATGGTACTCTCCTTATGGATTACTGCACAGGCTGACTATGTTCGTCAAAGTCAGGAGCGATACTTCACACATTATTCTGTAAATAATGTCGTTGAGATTCTTTCAGAGGCTAACTGCGAGGTTCAATTTCGATTGCTTGAAATGATCCGAGCCGTCAATTTCCCGTTTTCAAAAGGTTCGCGGCCAAAGTCTGGCACTCGCAGAAACAAATTTGCCTATCGCCGCAACCGGAGTTGGGCTGGCAAATATATGATCTGCATGGGAAAAATTGTTTTCGCGCGAAAGGCTGCTGTGGGGCAGAGCTATCGTTGAATTCGCGCTTGCATTGGTTGGCTGAATTCAGGGTGAGCCAGTACAGCGCAGGCTCAAACCCGGTATGTCAACGTGTCTTCTTTCCGAATTTTTGACGGTCATTCCAACTCCTTATTTTTCCCACCCCATGCATTTACACGAAAATATCTGAAACATCAACTTCTGCTCCCTAATTAACATGGCGCGGTCTGTTCTAATTTCAACAGCACATCGTTTCTCAAGCTGCTAGCGGCGCGCTTTAACGCGTTAAGGGCGAACTTCACTTGCAAGTTACCAACTCCTGCAAAGTGCTGGCAAAAAGCGAGTGTCCACTGCTCAGACTTCCGGCGCTTTCGGGTCGGGAACGCCCCCGTCAACGCGTTCGATCTTGGACTCGTCCCAATCGGAATCCTTGCGTTTGATGCGGCGCGAGATGGCGTAGCTTACCGGCCATGTCAGGATGATGCCGATCGCGGCGGCTCCGCCGATCGCGGGCCAGGAGTACCAGCCGAGGATCAGAACGATCGTCACGAGCGTGCCTGTGAGCATGGCACCGACGATAACTGTAAGATATATACTGAGGCGGTCCATCGGGTCGTCCTCCGTTATGCTGAAACAAAATCACATGGTGCATAACGCACGCCGGCGGGGCATGGTTCCGCAAGGCAACGGGAAGGGGGGCGCCCCACGCCCGTTCAGGCGTCTTTTCCGGCCATTCCGAACAGGCGTTTGGTGCCGCCCCAGAGCCGTCTGAAACCCTTTGCGGGGCTTGTCGCGCGTTCGGGGTCCAGCAGCGCGCTTTCGGCCATGATGGAGTCGCCGTTCACCTTTGCGGCCTCGACATCGAACAGGACCAGCGATTTGTGATTGGTTCTCAGGCTCTCGATCGCGCGGATCAGCGATCCATTGGTCTGCTCCAGTGCGGCTTGGAACGAGGCGATGTCGGTTCCCAGATGTTCGGCCAGAAGATCGTGGCGCAGATCGAGAATGGCACGTGACGTGGCCTTGCCCTCGGGCGCGTCGGGCCGCAGTTCGACCGAGAGATCACATTCCGAGTCAAAGCCCAAGGAGCGGTTGTTGAGGTTGGATGATCCGACCTTGAGAAAACAATCGTCGACGATCATCACCTTCGCATGCACATAGATCGGGGCGCCTTTGGCGGTCACGGGGTTGTAGATGCGGAAGCGGTCGGCATGTTCGGTCGCGTTGATGACCTCGACCATGCGGGCACGTGAAGCCCCCATTACCTCTTCCTCGACCCAGCCATTGGCGGTTTCGGGGTTGATGACCACGATTTCCGGCCCGTCAGGTTCTTCCAGACGGCTGACCATTGCCTCCGCGATCTTGCGCGAGGCGAAATACTGGCTCTCGATATAGATCGTCTTTCGGGCCTTCGCGATCACCTCGAGCAGCAGCGTCTCGATCTCGTGCACACCGTCATCCCCGTTATACTCCGGCTTGGTGCGCGATATGCCCACGTCCACGTCTTGCATGGTGGGGACGAGGCTGTCCGGCCACACGCTTTGCATACGGGGCGGTACCTCGAGCTTTTCACCGGTTGCGCTGTGCCAGCGTGTGCGCGCCAGATCGCCCAGGGCGCGGGCGGCAGCGCCGTCCACAGCTGTGGAGACATCATGCCACGGCTTGTAGCGGCGCTTGGTGGTGGGGCGTCGTCGGCCGGGGTCGTTGTCGAGATGGGCGCGGGTGTCCCAGCGGTCGGCGGTCATATCAATCCCGCCGCAGAACGCCAGCATATCGTCGATCACCACGATCTTCTGGTGATGCGCCGAGGCCGATGGATGCGCGCCGTCGAGTTTGAAGCGGATGCGTTTGTCGGTCATCCAGTCCATCACAACCAAAGGTGTCGAGCCGCGCCCGAGCGCGTTGATCGCACCCAGATCCCATCGAAGAACGTAGATCCGCAGATCCTTGCGATTGCTCACGCACCAGGTCAGCAATTTGCCCAGGCGGTTGGGTACATCAGGCAGGTTGTTGGGGCGCGCGAGCGTGATGCGGGTGTCGAAATCCCACCCGATGAGATAGACGCTGTGCCGCGCGTTCACGATGGCCTCGCGCACGGTGGCAAAGTAATCCGCGGCGTCGATGATCACGGCAAGACGGTCCGCGCGTTCGATCCTCCAGCAGGTTTCCCCCGGCCGAAGGCGCGCAGTGGTGGAGCAATCAATCATCTGTGCCGCCTCACAAAAGGGCTTTGGGTCCGAAGTGGAGCCGCGACGTGCAAGCCCCGGTCATTGGGATCGGCCCGCCCTTAAGGCGGACCGATCTGTCGAAGGTCAGCGATTGCTTAGCGCTGTGCAATCAGATTGGTGATGCGACGCACGGACACGCGGCGGTTCTGGCGCTCGGCTTCGAGTGTGGGGACCCGCAGGAAACGCTCGCCGTAACCTTGCACGACCATGTTCTCCGGCGGCACATCGAAATATTCCGTCAGCGCCAGTGCGACGCTCTCGGCGCGACGGTCCGACAGCAACAGGTTGAACGAGGCGCTGCCAACCGCATCGGTATAGCCTTCCACAAGGAAGACCTCGCGCGGGTTCTCGCGGATCATCTCGCGCATCATCAGCCCGATCTCGCGAAGCTGCTCGGCCTCCGTCGGCTGAATCGCGGCAGAGCCGGACCGGAAGGTCACATCCTCCAGCGCAATCTCGGGGGCCAGTTCACGCACCTCCACGATGTCACGGACCTGTCGCAGGCTGAACGTGCGACCCAGATCGCGGGCTTCCGCATCCCGCAGCGCTTGGCGCAACGAATCCTGATCCGTACCGATGGCCTGTTGCTGGCGGGAAGACACGGCAGGCGGCAGGGTCGAGACATTGACCGGCTCCACCCGCGTGATGTCGTCGATCAGCAGGGTCTCGCGTCCGTCCTCGTCAATGACCGAGCGGCGCAGCACACGTCCCGATGCGTCGCGGATCGTGACCACGCGCGACCCGTCCTCGCGGAGGATCGTGCTTGTGGTCGATCCGTCATCGAAGCGCCGTGTCTCCACGGTCGTACCGGGGCGGCGCAAAACGGCATCATCATCCTTGAGGACCTGAAAACGACCTGAATCGTCTTCGACAATCACCCGGTCACCCGAGGTTGCCGTGACACGCTGGTTGTTGATGATCGCGCCGACGGCAAGTGCGCCCAGTGCGAGAAGTCCGCCTTTTTCCAAGCTGGACAGACCGCTGCCGCCGCTGTCCGCACGGGCCTCCGGCGTATCGGTTGCGGTCGTGGTGAACTCCTGGTCGCTGCTACGGGCTTCGGCTTCCGTCACGGTCTCGGTGTTCACTTCGCCATCTGTCGAGGCTTCGGCTGATTCCCCTTCATCCATGGCTGTGACGGCTGCGAGGTTCTGGGCCTCTTCCTGTTCGGCAATGATTTCGGCGTCTTTCTGGGCAGAAGCTTCGGCTTCTTCCTGCACGGCGCGCTCGGCTTCGGCTTGCGCCTGTGCCTCGGCTTCGCCGGTCACGCGGTCCTGCTCTGCCTGCTCGGCTTCGCGTGCGGCATCCTGATCGGCCGCGGCTGCGGCCTCTGCTTCCGTCTGTTCCTGCGTGGCGGATTCAGCCTCAGCCAGAGCCGCCTCTGTCTCGGCCTGTGTGGCGACATCTGCCTCGGCTTCGGCTTCGGCTTCGGCTTTTGCCTCGGATTCAGCTTCGGCTTCGGCCGCCGCCATTTCAGCCTCGACCTCCGCTTCCGCCTCGTTCATCTCGGCCTGTGCCGCTTCGGCTTCTGCCTGTGCTTCTTCGGCCTTTTCCGCGGCCTCGGCCTGTGCTTGCTCAGCCTTCTCGGCTGCCTCTGCCTGCTTTTCAGCGGCCTTTTCGTCAGCCTCTGCCTGCGCCTCTACGGCCTTTTCCGCAGCATTCGCCTGAGCCTCTGCGGCCTTTTCTGCGGCCTCGGCCTGTGCTTCTTCGGCTTTTCCTGCGGCCTGGGCCTGTGCATCGTCTGGTTTGTTGTCAGCCTGCGCTTGTTGCGCGGCATCGGCGGGGGTGTCATCAGCGGGTGCGACAGAGGCTTCCAGCTCGGCATCCTCGATGGCGGCGCTCAGCAGGCCGATCCGCTCTTCCGCGCTCAGCGCAGCGGTCGCCTCATCCTCTCCGGCAGTGTCGATCTCCCCCATGGAGCCGTCGGCCAGCAGCATTTCCAACTCGGCGCGCAGCATCTCGACATCGCAGCGCTCGGTATCCACCTCGCCATCCGTGAAGCATGATTTCTGGGCGGCCTGTGCAAGAATGATCCGGGCATTCCCGCTGTTGGCGTCGGATTGTTGTGCTGAACTCGGGTTCAGCGCACGAACCTGTGCCATGACGGGGAAGGGCTGTATAAGCGAAATGACCAACAAACTGGCGGTGGTTGTCTTCAAGCTTCTGCGTGTCATGTCATTACCTTTGTATTTGCTGTGCCCGGGCCAGAGCGGCATTGCACAGACTTCATCTGATAACGCATCAACGCACGAGCGGCCAAAGCCGTTCCCACTATCGCCGGGGCAGGCTGCTCAAGGCTCAGGGGTTGTCGGCTTGGAAGGCCGCGTCAATCGGGGGGCGGATCGCATTGAGGATGTGGTTGGTCTTGCCAGCGGTCGCCACAACGCGGAGCAGATCGGCATGTTCGGCGGGCGTCATGCCTTTGGCGCGGGCAGAGGCCAGATGCGAATGCGTGCAATAATCGCAGGCATTGGCGATGGAGACGGCGGCATAGATCATTTCCTTGACCTTTGGATCAAGGGCCGAGGGCGTGGCCAGCACCGCCTTGACGTCACGCCAGACCTCTTCCAGCAGCGCCGGATCGAAGGCCAGATAGAGCCATATATTGTTGATGAAATCCGATTTGCGGGTTGCGCGGATGTCGTCGAAGACCGCTTTGACGCGCGGGTCGGTTTCCGGATCGGCAGGGGGTGTGACGGTGGCCATGAAGTTTCCCGTATGTGGCGGGGGCAGGCTGTCACCTGCCCCCTGTGCTTCAGATCAGTGTGAAGATGCGGGCCGGTCCGCCGGTGCCGCCGCGATGCTTGGGTGCGCCGACAACCAGCGTGGCCCCGCTTGCAGGAACCGCGTCCAGATTGGCAAGGCATTCGATGCCCCAGCGGTTCTGCGGCAGCCACGCATAATGGGCCGCGAAATCCGGCGACATGCCGAAATCCAATGACAGCGTATCGGTGGCGATCCCGACCGCCCCCGTCTCCAGCAGCATCTGCGCCGCCTCGACATGGAAGCCGGGGAAATGCATCACGCCTTCGCCGTCGGCGTTGCGGAACTTGGGATCGTCCACATGCGCGCCCCAGCCCGAATTCATCGCCACGCAGGCCCGTTCGGGTATCTCGCCATTGGCATCGATCCATGCCTGCAGATCATCGGGCGTGACCTGTGCATCGGCATCCTCGGCGGCCTTGGCGCGGATATCCACCACGCAAAGCGGCACGATCAGGTTCTCGACCGCGATCTCGTCGACCGAGGCCCCGTCCGCCGAAAAATGCAGCGGCGCATCCATATGCGTGCCGGTATGCTCGTTCACCCGCAGTTCCTTGAGGTTGAAGCTGTGTTCGGCGAAGTTGAACAACTGCTCCTCGAAGAACTGCTGATCCCCGAAGAAGGTCGGGAAATCGGGGTGCAGCGTATGGGTCATATCGGCCACCGATGAATGGGTGGAGGCGGCGACGGGGCGTGCGCCCAGCAGGCTGCCGCCTGCAATTCCACCAAGCGCGACGGTTGCCGCCCCCGCTGCCGTGCCGCGAAACAGATCGCGGCGGCTCATCATCCGGTCTTTAACTGAGGTCATCACACAGGCATGGCACATAGCGTCTTACTCCCTGTTGGACGGGCAGGCTGATCCGGCCCTTGGGCCAAGCGTCGCGCCGCCGGGGGCCGTCTGTCAACAGAAGCGTGACGCTTCGGGCTATTTGATCAGCGGCATGATAGACTTGAAGGCAGGATGGTCGGCGCTGCCCAGCCATTCGAACAGCACCATTTCGGTGGTCACGATCTCGGCCCCGTGGTCGCGCATCCGCGCCAACGCGGCCTGCCGGTTCGCCTCGGTGCGCGATCCGGTGGCATCGGCCACGACATGCACCTGCCGGCCCAGCGCCCGCAGCGCCAGCACCGATTGCAGCACGCAGACATGCGCCTCGCACCCGCAGACCACCAGCGCCGTGTCACCTGCCAGACGGCTGGCGATGACCGGATCGCGCAGGCTGTCGAAGCTCGTCTTGCCCAGCGCCTCGCCCGGTGGAATGCCCAGCGCCTCCACCGTCCCGCCCAGCTTTTGCGGGTTCTGTTCGGTGACATGGCGCGGCAGGCCAAGGATCTCGGCGGCGCGGATCAACCGCGCGGCATTGGCAAGGCGCAGGTCCGACTGGTCGATGGCGGGCATCAGCCGCGCCTGATAATCGATCACCAGCAGGGCGGATCGTGTGGGGTCGATGACGGGCATGGTTTCCTCCGGTCGGGCGTGTGCAGTCTGCCGTCTCACGGACCCGCTGGAAAGCCCTGATACCACAGGGCATGAGAGCCCGTGTGATTGGCCATCCCCGGTTTGGTCAGACAACCGCGCGGGGCGACATAGCTGTCGATCCGCCGCACGGGGTTCTGGCGCCACGTCAGGTTGAACGCGGCAAGCCGCGGGAAATAGAACTGGCTGTGATAGGGCAGGTGGTCGTGCACCCACCATGCCATCGCGCGCCAGTCCGCCCCCGCCGCGTAGCGGTCAGCGAACCACGGGATCACGATACAGGCGGTCGCGCCCATATTGCCCGCCGCGTCGCGCTGGTCCCAGATGTGGTTGGCCGCCGTATTGGCATTCGAGGCGCAGGGATAGCCTGCCTTGCCCGCCCGTTGCTGCGCGTTGCAGAATGCGTTCACGTTGGCCGCGCGATAGGCGGAACGGATCGCGATTCGCCCGAAAGTGGTCTGCAACGGCTCCAGCAGTTCCTCGCACAGGTGCCGTCCGGCGGTGATGGCCAGGTCCGGATCGTCGGGGATATTGGGCATGCCGTGAAAACTGGCCACTTCGCTATGCAGGAAATCGCGCAGGAAAAACGACGGTGAAAGCCGCACCCGCCCGAGGTCGTCCAATGCCTTGACCGATTGCGGTTTACGCATGCTTTGGCCTGTCTCCGACGTCCCTGTCTGCCACGGCGCTACCTTTCGCGTCTCCGCCTTTCGACTGCATCATACCACGCCACGGAGCGCAACGGCGTGTTCTTGCGTTAGCGCCTTGCCAGACGGTATTTGCCGCAGCGCGGCTATGACCGTTCACGAAACGTTATTGCCACCTTGCATCTGTCGCGCGCGACATAGAAAATAGGGCAATGTACGAGACAACCGAGCTTCACCCTCCCGTTTCCGACCGAACCGCGCCCAAGCCGCTTGATCTGGACAAGCTGATCGCTTGTCCGACCTGCGACGCGTTGCAACAAGACGCAAGCATTCCGGTCGGCGCAAGGGGACGGTGCCACCGTTGCGGCACGATCTTGATGGCACCACGGCAAAACGCGATGACACGGATCGTGATGCTTGCGGTGACCGCGCTGGTGCTCATGGTGGTGGCGGTGTTCTTTCCGTTTCTGGAACTCAGCGCGGGCGGCATGGTGCAGCGCTCGTCGCTTCTGGATGCAGTGCTGGCCTTTTCCAGCGGCATGATGCTGCCGCTGACGTTCGCGACAGCCGCGCTGATCATTGTCCTGCCGGTGATCCGTCTCGGCACCATTGTCTACGCCTTGGCCCCGATGGCGCTGGGCTGGCATCCGGCGCGCTATGCGGTGCCTGCCTTTCGTGTCGCGCAGGCTTTGCGGCCCTGGGCGATGGCCGAGATTTTCATCGTCGGCGTCTCCGTGGCGCTGGTCAAGGTGGCGGGTCTGGCGCAGTTGTCGTTCGGCCCCGCGTTCTGGACCTTCCTCGGTCTGGTTCTGGTGACCATCCTGAGCGACAATTTCATGTGTCGGCTGACCGTCTGGAAAACACTCGACCAAAGGCGCCGCGTATGAGCGCGCCCGAGGGGCTTGTGCCCCCACCCACCCTGACGGCGCGGGCCGCAGGACTGGTCGGATGCCACAGCTGCGGGCGCGTGCATGAAAAAGGCGCGGACATCTGCACCCGCTGCGGCACCGCGTTGCACAGCCGCATGCCCAACAGCCTGCAACGTGTCTGGGCATGGCTGTTCGCGGGGATCGTGGTCTATATTCCCGCCAATATCTATCCGATGTTGCAGACCAGCAGTCTGGGCCGCACGACGGAAAGCACCATCATGGGCGGCGTTGTCGAGCTTGTCGAATATGGCTCCATCGGGGTTGCCCTGATCGTCTTTGTCGCCAGCGTCCTGATCCCCGTGGGAAAATTCGTGGCCATCGGCTATCTCGCTCTGGTGGTGCGGCCTGGATCGCGTTGGCGCAAGGGCACCGGCTTTCACGGGCGTCAGCATCTGTTCGAAGTCGTGGAATTTATCGGGCGGTGGTCGATGATCGACGTGTTTGTGGTGGCGATCCTGTCGGCGCTGGTGCAACTGGATTTCGCGGCAACCATCAATCCCGGCATCGCCGCCGTGAGTTTTTCCCTCTCGGTTGCCTTCACCATGCTGGCGGCACAAAGTTTTGATCCCCGTCTGATCTGGGATGTTGAGGAGGCGAAAGCCGTATGAGTTACCAAGACCCTGCCGAGATGAAGATCGATCCGCCGAAACGGTCTTTCTGGCGCAATCTGTCATTGATCTGGCTGGTGCCGCTCTTTGCCGTCGTGATCTCTCTTGGCATCGCATGGCAGACCTTTGCCGCGCGCGGTGTGCAGATCGAAATTGTCTTCGACAATGCCTCTGGCGTGACACCGGGCGAGACGATCATCCGCTTTCGGGATGTGCGGATCGGCACGGTCGAGGATGTGCAGTTCACGCCCGATCTGAGCCAGGTTCTCGTCACCGCCTCGATCGACCGCGCGGTGGCCGATACCCTGCCGGAGGATGCCCGCTTCTGGGTGGTACAGCCCGAGGTTTCGGCGCGGGGCATTACCGGACTGTCCACCGTGTTGTCCGGAGTCTACATCGAAACCTCCTTTACGCCAACCAGCGGTGCTGCGGCGCGCAGCTTTACCGGCACCGCCGCCGCACCGCTGGTGCGCGAGGGGCAGGAAGGCACCCGCATCACCTTGCGCACGCGCGAGGCCAACCGCGTCTCGGAAGGCGCACCGATCCTGTTTCGCGGGATCGAGGTCGGCCATATCGAAGCGCCACGGCTGATCCTGTCGGGCGAGAGCGTGGTGTTCGACGCTTTCATCGAGGCCCCGCATGACCGCCGTCTGACAACGGCGACACGATTCTGGGATACCTCGGGTTTCTCCGTCTCCTTCGGGGCGAGTGGTTTGTCGCTGAACGTGGGTAACCTTGCCGCCCTGCTGACGGGGGGCATCGCCTTCGACACGGTGTTTTCTGGCGGTGAGCCGCTCAACCCCGGCTATGTGTTCGACCTGTTCCCCGATGAGGCCTCGGCCCGTCAAAGCCTGTTCCGCAGCGTCGGAGCCAATGCCGTCGAGATGAGCATCGAGTTCGAGGGCTCGGTCAGCGGGCTCGAAGTGGGCGCGCCCGTGCAATACCGCGGCCTGCGTGTCGGCGAGGTGCGCGCCATCGGCGCCGTGCTGGCCGAGGATGCAGACCGTCCGGAGGTGCGCCTGCTGACGACCGTGGCGCTGGACCCGCAGGCGATTGGCCTGCCTGCCGAAGCCGGTGCCGAACCGCTGATCAGGTTTCTGGAAGACGCGGTCGCGCAGGGGCTGCGCGCACGCCTGTCGACATCGAGCCTGTTCAGTGCAGCCCTCATTATCGAACTGGCCGAACTGCCCGTGGACGAGGTCGCTCCCGCCGAACTGGAACGGCGCGAAAACGGTATGGCCGTGCTGCCCTCCATCGCCTCGGACCTGCCCGATTTCACCGCCACAGCCGAGGGCGTATTGGAGCGGATCAATGCGCTGCCCATTGAGGAGTTGATGAATCAGGCCGTCCGCCTGATGGCCTCCGTCGAGATGGTCGTATCATCCGAGGGCTCGCGGCAGGCCCCCGACGAGGCGCTGGCCCTGATCAGGGACATTCGCGGACTGGTCGGCGGCGAGGATGCACAGGCCCTGCCCGGAGAGTTGCGGGCCGGATTGGCCGATCTGCGCGGCATGGTCGAGGAGTTGCGCCTGCGCGATGCAGTCGACCGCCTGATGGATGTGCTGGACAACGTCGAGACCGTCACCGCCAACACAGCCACCGCGTCCGAGGATTTCCCCGAACTGGTGGAGGATCTACGCACGCTGGTCGCGCGGGCCAGCGGTGTCGAGGTCGAGGAATTGGCAGCGGCAGCCTCGCGGGTGCTCAACAGTGCGGATCAATTGATCGGCTCGGACGAGATGCGCCAATTGCCCCCGGCGCTGGCGCGTGCGCTGGACGAGGTGCAGCAGGTTCTGGCCGATCTGCGGGAGGGCGAGGCGGTGGAGAACGTCAACCGCACGCTGGCCTCTGCCCGTTCCGCAGCGGATGCGGTGGCCGAGGCGATGAACAGCCTGCCCGGGCTGACCCAGCGGCTGGACCGTCTGGTCGATCAGGCCGACGGGTTGATCGCCTCCTACGGCTCCCGATCCGACTTCAATTCCGAGGCGATGCAGGTCATGCGCGAATTCCGTGAAACCGCACGGGCTGTCACGCAGTTGGCCCGTACCATCGAACGCAACCCGAACTCCTTGCTGCTAGGACGCTAATCATGAAAAACGCCATCCCCCTGATCTTTGCCATGACCTTCGGTCTGGCTGCCTGCGGTGACAACGCCGAGCGCTATCTGGTGGAGCCTTCGCCCAGTGTGGCGGCGGTTGCCGTGGCGTTGCCCAGCATCGAGGTGCGTGATGTGACCTTGCCCGCCTATGCCGAAGGCGCGGAGATCCTGCAACAGGATCCCGGCGGCGCGCTGCGCCCGATCTCGGGGTCGGAATGGGCAGACGGGTCCGGCCGCGCGATGACGGCGGCCTTGGCGCGCAGCCTCGATTTGCAGACCACAGCGGCGGTTGCGGCGGAGCCATGGCCGCTGTCGAACGCGCCGGCAGGGCGTCTGGACGTCCGTGTTGACCGGATCGTGGCACTTGCGGACCAGACGTTCCAGCTTTCCGGCCAGTATGCGGTCTCCAGCTTCGAGGACCGTATCAGCGAGGTGCTGGAACGTTTCGACATCCGTGTGCCGATGGCCGGCGACAGCCCCGGTGCCATCGCGGCGGCACAGGGTCAGGCGATTGACGTGCTGGCCGCGCAGATCGTGGCGCGCCTGCGCCGCTGAACGAACGCGGCGCGGTTGGTCAGGCGGGGCGCAGGGTGATGGTCTGGACCGTCGCCTCGGCCACCGCCGCTTCGGAATAGGCCAGCGGTACGTAGTCACCTGCCGCCCAGAGCGGGGCCAGATCGGCCAGATGCGGGCTGTCCTGCATCCCCGACTGACCCGGCGCGTTGATCCACAGGCTGGCATCCCAGTTGCCGACATCCACGACCATCCGCACGCTGGCCCCGATCCGCACGCGGTAATCCGCCGCCTCGTGATGCGCCAGCATGATCGAGGTATTGCCGCCTCCCTTGGGCCAAGGCCCCAGATCAAAGCTTTCACCCAAAGGTGTCAGCGGATGATCGAACCAGCCGTGATGCAGATCGCCCCAGCGCCATGTTGCCGGATCATTGCCAAACCGTGCCGTCACATCGGCCAGAGCCGCCGCCAGCGTCTCGCGCAGAAAGGCATCGCGCGCGCCCTCGGCATCGAGTCCTGCCCGCGCCAGCAATGCCGGATGTGTGCCTTCAAGCAGTTCCGTCACCATTGGGATATTGCCCGGCATAAGGAAGCGGCGCAGATCGGGATCGGGGGCCACACGCGCCAGCAGCGCAGGGCGCAGATGCGACGACAGCCAGACCTCGTAAAGCAGCGCGGTGGATGAGCCTGCATCCGAGCGTCCATCCCAACCCGCCAGCAGCTCAAGGCCTGGCGCGTCCTTCGGGACCAGCGCGATCAGGCGGGCGGCAAAAGGTGATCCGGTATCGGTCTGCAAGGCGGTGGAACTGCCCAGATCATGATCGCTGCGCGCGTCCAGCGCGGCGGCGATACGCGCGGCGCGTTGATCCTCGAACCATTCATGGCCGATGGCAGGCCCGGCCTGCGCCTTTGGTGGCAGGTTCATCTCGTTCGCGGAATGGACGAAACCCAGCGCGGGGTTGTCCATGCGGGGCAGGGCGCTGGCGGTCATGAAACCCTCCCATTCGAACCGCCCGTCGCCTGCCACGGGAACCAGCCCGCGCCAGCCTGTGCGGCGGGGCACATAGGCCGCCGTCTGCCAGCCGAAATCGCCCGTCACATCGGCATAGACAAGATTGACCGAAGGCGCGCCCCATGTCTCCACCGCCTCCTTGAACCCGTCCCACGTTGTGGCGCGCATGGATTTCAGGCTGGCCATATACGGCGCGGTGCCGGCTTCGGTGAACACCGTGCGCAAGGCGAGCGCGCGGCCCGCTTCTTCCCAGACCACGGGGCCATGGTGGGTAAAGCGCAAATCAAGTTGCTGGTCGGGGTGGCCCTTCACCGCAAAGACCTCCGTCACCTGCTCCATCTCCTCCCAACCGTCGCCGTAGCGGTAACGGGACGCATCGGCGGGATCGGTCTCGTAGACCATCACATCCTCCTGATCGGCGCAGAAGATCGTCAGGCTGAAGGCGGCATGCCCGTTATGCCCCGCCATGATGCCGGGCGAAGACGGCTCTCCCGCGCCGATCAGGTCAATCCCCGGCGCGGTCAGGTGCACCATATAGCGCAGGGACGGCGCGGCATGGGCGCGGTGCGGATCGCTTGCCATGATGGCGCGGCCCGAGGCGGTGCGGGTGCCCGCCACCACCCAGTTGTTGGAGCCTTCCATGGAGGGGGCCTGCACCACGGTCTTGCGCGGATCGACGCGGGACCAGCGCGGCGCCTCCTCCAGTCCTGCGGCCAGTCGGTCGGCGGAAAACGTCACTGGTGCGGTTGCCAGTTCGAACGCCGCCAGCGCATGCGGCGGCAGGCCCGCGCCCGCATTGACCGCCCATTCGGCGGCATCCACAGGCGGGTTGAGCGGCACGCGCAGCAGGTCCACATCCGCGTCGGCCAAGGCCAGCACCTGTGCGCGCGCCAGTTCCGATCCGGCGTTGCGCGTCAGGCAATGGGTCCGGATCCGCACGACATCCTCCGCCGCCCAATGGGCCGGTTGCGTGCCCAGCAGGGCGAACTCCTGCGGCAAGGGCATAGACCCGGCCAGCACCTGATCCACGCCCGCATTGATCCCTGCGGCAAAGGCGGTGCAGATGACCTCGGCATCATCGCCGTAGGCCGCCCATTCGGGTGCCATATCGCCGCGGTAAAGGAACAATCGCGCCGCGCGGTCCTGCATCAGATAGCCGGGGCCGAAATCGGCGGCCAGCAGTCCAAGCCCCCGCTTGCGCCACAGGTCGATCTGCCACAGCCTGTCCCGCGCCGCGTTGAAGCCTTGGGCGAAGAACAGATCGCCCAGCCCGCTGGCGGTGATATGCGGCAGGCCCCAACGGTCCACGCGGATGGTCGCGGGGGCGGTAAGGCCGGGCAGGTCATAGGTGGTCATGGCAGTCTCCGGTTTGGTCTGGGTCAGTGCGGTCAGGTCTGGCTGATGGCGCGCGCCGCCTCCAGCGCGAGGGGGGCGACACGGGTGCTGAAATCCTCGGGCGTCCATTCCGACAGCGAGCCTGCCACATGGATCGCTCCGACAGGCTGCCCTGTCGGGGCGGTCACCGCCACGCCGATGGCGATCTCGCCCAACAGGATCTGTTCGACCGCGATGCTGTAGCCGCGCGCGCGCGTCTTGGCGATCTGGGCCATGATCTCGTCCACCTCTGTCAGCGTACGCGGCGTAAAGGGGCTGCGGTCCGACGCCTCGACAATATCGCGCGCTTCGTCTTCGGGCAGGCGGGCCATGATCGCCCAGCCCCCCGAGGAGCAGAAGGTCGGCACGCTATGGCCCACAAGCGTGGCATAGAAGGTCTCGCGCTTGCTTTGCATCCGCGCGGCATAGACCACGCGCTGCCCGTCAAAGAGCGACAGGTCGACCCGCTCGCGCACGTTGCGGCGCAACTCCAGCAGGATCGGTGTTGCGCGCTGCACAAGGGGGTTCATCCGCAGGAAATCCAGCGTGTGATCCAGAATGCGGACGCCGGGCAGAAAGCCGCGATCCTCCTCGTCCCGCGTGATGTAACCCAATGTGCGCAAGGTATGGACGATTCGCTGCGCCGCGCTCCGGTCGATCCCGGCACGTTGCGCGATCTCGGCCAGAGAGAGCGGGCGGTTGTCATGGTGGAACGCGGCCAGCACCTGCATCGCGCGGGCGATGGAGTTGGTAAACAACGCCTCTGCGCGCTGCGCGTCGCTTAAATTTCGAACACCGGATTCGGCGCGTAGGGTGTTTCTTGCCATGTTTTGATGATGCCGGTTGACTTAAGGTGAACGGGAGTTCTACGCTCAAGATACGATGCAACTGTATCGACTGGCAATACACTAAATAATTCAGCGCATTTGAACCGCAAAGCCACGGCAGACAGATGCGACGGACCGACGGAGGGGAAGCTGACCTGATGACCAAACGCGTGGCGCTTGCGGGCTTTCTGCACGAGACGAATACCTTTGCGCCGAGCAAGGCCGAAATGGGCAACTTCGTGCAGGGTGGTGGCTATATGCCAATGGTGCGTGGTGCCGATGTGATCGCAGCCAGCCGCGACATCAATCTTGGCATCGGCGGCGCTGTGGCGCATGGCGAATCCGCTGGCTGGGACCTGCTGCCCATCCTGTGGTGCGGCGCGATTCCTTCCGCTCATGTGACGCGTGACGCCTATGACCGTATCAGCGACGAGATCGTCGCGGGCATCGCCGCAGCCCTGCCGCTCGACGGCGTGTTTCTGGACATGCACGGCGCGATGGTGGCCGCGCACGAGGACGACGGCGAAGGACCGTTGATCGCGCGGGTCCGCGAGGTTGTAGGCGCAGATGTGCCCATCGTTGTCGCATTGGACCTGCATGGCAATATCACCGCACAGATGGTCGAGGCCGCGGATGCGCTGGTGGGGTTCCGGACCTATCCGCATGTCGATATGGCCGAGACGGGCCGCCGCGCGGCGGTACAGCTCGAAGCGCTGATGGCGCGGGGCCAGCCCTTTGCCAAGGCTTTCCGGCGTCTGGATTTCCTAATCCCGATCGCGTGGCAGAGCACGGTGATGGAGCCTGCACGCGGCATTTATGACCGCATGGCAGCCCTTGAGGGTGGCGATGTTTCCACGGTCTCGTTCTTCCCCGGCTTTCCGGCGGCGGATTTCCCCGAATGCGGGCCGACCGTGGTGGCGTATGGCGCCACGCAGGCCGCAGCCGATGCCGCAGCGGATGCCGTGGCCGCCGATGTTAACGCCGCCGAGCCTGCCTTTGCGGGACAGGCGTTCGATCCTGACGCAGGCGTGGCCGAGGCGATCCGTCTTGCTGCGACCGCGACCAAACCCGTCATTATCGCGGATACGCAGGACAATCCCGGCGCGGGCGGTGATTCCAACACCACCGGCATGTTGCGCGCTCTGGTGCGCGCGGATGCAAAGCGCGCAGCCCTTGGTATCATGGTCGATCCCGCCGCCGCCAAGGCGGCCCACGCCGCAGGGCAGGGGGCCGAGATCGACATCGCGCTGGGCGGTTTTTCCGGCATTCCCGGCGACAGCCCGTTTCGGGCACGCTACACTGTGGAGGCGTTATCGGACGGCAAGTTCATCACGACCGGCCCGTTCTATGGCAGCGCGCCGCTGGATTTGGGGCCGTCGGCCTGCCTGCGGATCGGTGACGTCCGTGTTGTCGTGGCCAGCCACAAGGCGCAGATGGCGGATCAGGAAATGTATCGTTTTGTCGGGATCGAACCGACAGAGCAGGCCATTCTGGTGAACAAAAGCTCGGTGCATTTCCGTGCGCATTTCCAGCCGATTGCCGAAACAATCCTCGTTTGCACAGCCCCCGGCCCGATGCCGCTCAGCCCCGCGAGTTTGCCATGGACTCGTCTGGCTCCCGGCATGAAACTGGAACCGATGGGTGCGCGCTGGTCCCCCGCGCAAGATGCCGCATCCAGCCCGGAGGCACGCGAACCTGTTTCCTGAATTCCCGTGCACCCGGCGCATAATCCGGGGCACCCGATGACGACCTCAAGAGCAACAACAGAGAGAGAGACGACAACATGACGATCCAAAATTTCCGTTCCAAGGGCGCATCGCGTGTCCGCGGCCTGCTGGGCGGGGCGCTTCTGGCCTCGACCGCGCTGGTCACCGCCGGTGCGGCCTTTGCCGAAACAACGATCACAGCCGTGATGCATTCCGGCCTGCGTGTGCTGGACCCTGTGATCACCACAGCGCATATCACGCGCAACCATGCCTATATGATCTATGATGTGCTGGTCGCGGTGGATGACGAGTTTGTCCCGCAGCCGCAGATGGCTAGCTGGACCGTGTCAGATGACGGGCTGGTTTACACCTTCACCCTGCGCGACGGGTTGAAATTCCACGATGGCGCGCCGGTCACGATGGCGGATGCCGAAGCCTCGCTCAAGCGCTGGGCCGAGCGCGATTCCGGCGGCCAGTTGATCATGGACCGCACTGAAAGCCTGACTGCGACGGATGATTCCACACTGGTCTGGACCCTGACCGAGCCGTTCGGCCCGCTGCTGGACACGATTGGCAAGCAATCGGCCCTGCCGCCGTTCATCATGCCCGCGCGCGTGGCGGAAACCCCGTCGGACACGGCGATCACCGAGCATATCGGCTCCGGCCCGTTCACCTTTGCCGAGGCGAATTTCCAGCCGGGCGTGAGCGTCACCTATCTCAAGAACGAAGAGTATGTGCCGCGTGACGAGCCTGCCAGCAACATGGCCGGCGGCAAGGTCGTGCATGTGGACAAGGTTGTCTGGTCCACGATGCCGGATGCCTCGACCGCGATCAACGCGCTGCTGAGTGACGAGATCGACTATATCGAATCCGTGCAGGTGGATCTTCTGCCGCTGCTCGAAGGCGATCCTGACGTCGTCTACGAAAAGCGCGAGCCACTGGGGTATCAGACCATTGGCCGTATGAACTTCCTGCATGAACCTTTCGACAACAAGCTGGTTCGTCAGGCCGCCTTGAAGGCGCTTGATCAGGAGGCCGTTCTGGTCGCCATGATGGGCAACCCCGAGTACTACGCGGTGTGTGGTGCGATCTTCGGTTGCGGCACGCCGCTGGCAGATGACGCCGGATCTGACACGTTGACGTCGGGTGGCGATATGGAGGCGGCCAAGGCGCTGCTGGAAGAAGCTGGATATGACGGAACACCCATCGTGCTGATGGCACCGACCGATGTTATCTCGCTTTCGGCTCAGCCCGTCGTTGCGGCGCAGGCCCTGCGTGCAGCGGGCTTCAACGTCGACATGCAGCCGATGGACTGGCAGACACTGGTGACACGTCGTGCCAGCCAGGCAGATCCCGCCGATGGTGGCTGGAACATCTTCTTCACCAACTGGCTGGTGCCGGAAATCTTCAACCCGCTGATCTCTCCGATGCTGAACGGCCGTGGGGACAACGCATGGTTCGGCTGGCCCACCGACGAGACCATCGAAGAGCTGAAAGTAGAGTTCATCGCGGCGACGACACCGGAAGAACAGCTTGACGTAGCCAAGCGCATTCAGGCCCACAATATGGAGGAAGTTCTCTATATCCCGCTGGGTCAGTATGTCGGGCCGCAGGCACGCCGCGCCGATATCGTGGACCTGCTGCCCACGCCGGTACCGGTGTTCTGGAACGTCAAGAAAGAGTGAACCTCTTCTGACCCTGCCCGGCGCGCCATTCGTGCGCCGGGTTTTTGTTGCGGGCGACCTGACGCTCGAGACCCCTCCCAATTCATGCATTTTCCCGCCGAAAGGATCCCCTGCCGATGCTGGGCTATCTTATCCGTCGCGTTCTGGCGATCTTTCCCGTGATGCTGATCGTTGCCATCTTCGTGTTCCTGTTGCTACGCCTCACGCCGGGTGATCCTGCTGCCATTATCGCCGGTGACATGGCCACGCCCGAGCAGCTTGAGCGGATCCGCGAGGCGATGGGCCTGAATCAACCGATCCACACCCAGTTCATCACCTGGATGGGACGTCTGTTGCAGGGCGATCTGGGGGTGTCGCTGATTTCGGGCACGCCGGTCACCACGATGGTGTACCAGCGCATGTTCCCCACGATCAATATCGCGCTTCTGACCATCTTGATCGCTGTTGCCATCGCTGTGCCGATGGGCGTGCTGGCCGCATGGCGTCACCGCTCGTGGGTGGATTACGCGGTGATGAGCTTTTCGGTGCTCGGCTTTTCGGTGCCGGTCTTCGTGATCGGCTATGTCTTCATTCTGGTCTTCTCGATCACCTTCGGCTGGTTGCCGGTGCAGGGCTATGCCGCCCCCGCCGAGCGGGGCTTTGACGAATTCCTCTATCGTGCGATCCTGCCCGCCTTCACGCTGGCCACGATCTATATCGCGCTGATCGCGCGGATGACCCGCGCCTCGATGCTGGAAGTGCTGGGTGAGGATTATATCCGCACCGCCCGCGCCAAGGGTGTGAAGGAAAGCCGCGTTCTGTTCCGCCATGCGCTGCGCAACGCCGCTGTGCCCATCCTGACCGTGATCGGCACCGGCTTTGCGCTGCTGATCTCCGGCGTGGTGGTCACCGAAAGCGTGTTTAACATCCCCGGTGTGGGCCGTCTGACCGTAGATGCAATTCTTGCGCGCGATTATCCGGTCATTCAGGCGATGATCCTGATCACCAGCGGCGTCTATGTGATGGTCAACCTGATCATCGACATTTCCTACACCATTTTTGACCCGAGGATCCGCTACTGATGTCCAATTACGCGCCCCCTTCCTCGGCGATGCAATCCGTGCTGCGCCTGTTCTCGATCCCGTCCCTTGCAAAGCTGGGCACAGGACCGCTGATCGCCGCTGCGGTGTTGACCATGATCGTCATCGTCACGCTGCTGTCACCATGGCTCGCACCCTACGATCCACTGGAAATGCAGACCATGAACCGCCTGAAAGGCCCCAGTGCTGAGCATCTTCTGGGCACCGACCCTTTCGGCCGCGATCTTTATTCCCGCGTGCTCATCGGTGGACGCGTCTCGCTTCTTATCGGTATCGGCGCGGCAG
>JAGXGW010000017.1 GCA_024636555.1 Paracoccaceae bacterium
ATCGAGGAGCGTGACCGCACCGATGACCAGATCACCATCGACGCCGCCCATGCGATCAAGAAATACGGCGTCGGCGTCAAATGCGCGACCATCACGCCGGACGAGCAGCGGGTCGAGGAATTCGGCCTCAAGCAGATGTGGCGCAGCCCGAACGGCACGATCCGCAACATCCTTGGCGGCGTGATCTTCCGCGAGCCGATCATCTGCCAGAACGTGCCCCGCCTTGTGCCCGGCTGGACCCAGCCCATCGTGGTGGGCCGTCATGCATTCGGCGATCAATACCGCGCCACCGATTTCCGCTTTCCGGGTGCGGGCAAGCTGACGATCAAATTCGTGGGCGAAGACGGCACCGTGATCGAGCGCGACGTGTTCGACGCGCCCGGCGCTGGCGTCACGATGGCGATGTACAACCTTGATGCGTCGATCATCGACTTTGCCCGTGCCTCCATGAACTACGGTCTGGTCAAGGGCTGGCCGGTGTATCTGTCGACCAAGAACACGATCCTGAAAGCCTATGACGGCCGCTTCAAGGATCTGTTCCAGCAGGTCTTCGACGAGGAATTCGCCGACAAGTTCAAGGCCGCAGGCATCACCTACGAGCACCGCCTGATCGACGATATGGTCGCCTCGGCGATGAAATGGTCGGGCGGCTATGTCTGGGCCTGCAAGAACTATGACGGCGATGTGCAGTCCGACACGGTCGCGCAGGGCTTCGGCTCGCTGGGCCTGATGACCTCTGTGCTGATGACACCCGATGGACAGACCGTCGAGGCGGAAGCGGCCCACGGCACCGTCACGCGGCATTACCGCCAGCACCAGCAGGGCAAGGAAACCTCGACCAACTCCATCGCGTCGATCTTTGCTTGGACGGGTGGTCTGAAGCACCGTGCCAAGCTGGACGACAACGCGGCACTGGCGACCTTTGCCGAGACATTGGAGCGCGTGACCGTGCAGGCCGTGGAAGACGGCCACATGACCAAAGACCTCGCCCTGCTGGTCGGCCCCGACCAGAAATGGCTGAGCACCATCGGCTATCTGGAGAAGGTCGACGAGTACCTGAACAAAGCGCTGGCTGGCTGATTGATCGGTTGGTTTGGTGTGGAGGGGGTCGCTGCAAGGCGGCCCCTTTTGCGTTTGTGGATCAGGGGTTAGACACCTGACATCAGGATATCCACCGCGCGGGTGATTGCGTCGCCTTGGTCCGCGACAGTGCCGCGACGGGTCAGACGCGCGCGGCGCACCGCTGTGATCAGCCTAGTCGCAAGGACGAACCGCGCGCCGTTGAACTGTATCTCAGGGTTCAAGAACCGCACGGCGGGGTAGCCGGACAACAGCGGTATGACGACGACAGAGGCATCGGGCGGCAGCAGGTCGCTTTCAATAATGACCATGAAGATGCCGTTGTACTCTGCAACATCAAAGCGGCTCAGCGCGTCCAAGATGGCCCGCCGGGCGCTGTCATGATATCGGCCAGGGGATGGCCGTTGCGGTCATGCCAGTCCGACTGCGCGGCAAAGGCCGCTGCATTCTCGGCCAGCCAGTTCTTGCGGCGTGCCTCGGCGACGGCCTGGATCAGGGCCGCCTCGGCCACAGCAGAGACGTTGATATCCAACGCCCGCGCCGCCTCAAGCGCCGCGCTGTCGAGCGTCAGGGATGTCTTGCGTTTTGTCGCTGTGGTCATGGGGTGTGCTCCGATTTATACCGTCAAGATATACCGCAAGGTGGGGTGTGGCAAGGTTTGATGGGATTGTGGATGGAGCCCTATTGATACCTCGCCCTGCTGATCGGCCTCGAGCAGAAATGGCTGAGCATCATCGGCTAACAGGAGAAGGTCGACGCGTATCTCAACAAGGCGTTGGCTGGGTGATTAGATCGGTTAGTTGGTGTGGAGGGGGTTGCCGGAAGGCGGCCCCCTTTTGCGTTTGGGGGTCTCAACGAGGAACTAATCTGGGTCTTGGGTCTACCATCGCGTAGTTTGGACGCAGTAAGCGATTTCTACCGTCGCCATGAGCGATACCTGTACCTTTGCCATTTCCTTGGATAGTGATCCCTTCAAACCTTTGGCCACCAAATTCACAGTGTTTGGGAGAAAAGCTATACTCTTCGCCACCTATTAAAAATGCACCATTGACTTCCACATCGTCTTTTCTGAAATCCATAGATAAAAAAACTTCACCCTTTTTTCTGCGAAACTTGATGTAATTCTGCTTAAATTCAATATCCCAAAAACCGTCTATCATAGCTTGAATTTTATTATCATGAACTTCTACTTCAGGAAAGAAATTAGCGTCTGGAATAAAACATTTGAGCCTAATCTCTCCATCAATAATTCGGTGGCCGAACAACGGAATTTCATAGTAAGTTATAGCATTTTCTACATTTATAAACTTTGAATTACCTAACAAAATTCCCTGATTGTCTCTGCTTGTTACAAGATAACCTTTGAATCTTTTGTATCTTATGTTGATGGGATTCTGCTTCGCGGTATATGCAACATTCCGCTTTTGTTTGCCTAGCTCATGATGATGATTTCTGCAAACTGCAACCATATGCTCAGCTTCGAAATGATTTCGCTCTGCCCATGGTATAATATGATGGTATTCAATAATTGGATTGCCGCAAATAGCGCAACCAAATCCTACCTCTGCCCTAAGTACTCGGGCAACCTCTGCTGGAAGACTATGTCGCGAAGCCATAAATAATCTCTAGTCCTTTTGCCAAGAATTTGAATTTTAATAAGCTCGTGTCATAAGTTGCTAATTTTTTGATACAGTATGTTGAAGAAAATTCACTTAGCTCATTGCTTTTTTCAAGCTGCACAACATCACCAGTATTAGCACACCCCACGACGAATCGCGGTCCATCTTTAGCGTAACAGCTAGTCTTTAAACTTGTCTCTTGACGAAGTCGCTTTCCTGATCGACTCCGCCGCACTGATCTGGTCCATTCTGGGAGTTGCGGTCTAAGCTGACCATAGCAATTAACCACATCCGCGACTGTTTTTTCGCGGCCTAACTGCCAAAGGACCACCCCCATGCCCTACCTCATCCTCCTCCTCGCTGTGGTGGCGGAAACCATCGGCACATCCGCCCTGCAAGCCAGCCAGCAGTTCACGCGGCCTTGGCCCTCGGTGCTGGTGGTGGTGGCGTACGGGATCAGTTTCTACCTGCTGGCGCAGACGCTCGCCTTCATGCCGGTGGGCGTGGTCTATGCGCTCTGGTCGGGGCTGGGGATCGTGCTGATCGCGATTATCGGGTTTGTGGTCTTCGGCCAAAGGCTCGACCTGCCCGCCATTCTGGGCATGAGCATGATCCTTGGCGGGATCGTGGTGATCCATCTGTTCTCGAAAGCCTCGCCGCATTGAGGGCGAGGCTTTCCGCGTTTCCGGCAAGATAAAGGCCGCGTCAGCCCATATGGCGTAGGCGTTTGACCAGCGATGAGGTGTCCCAGCGGCCGCCGCCCATTTTCTGCACATCCTTGTAGAACTGGTCCACCAGCGCGGTGACGGGCAGGCTCGCGCCGGTCTCGTCGGCGGTGGACAGGCAGATGCCGAGATCCTTGCGCATCCAGTCCACCGCAAAGCCGTGTTCGAATTCGTCCGCCAGCATGGTCTTGTGACGGTTGGCCATCTGCCAGCTTCCGGCAGCGCCCTGCGAGATCACCTCGACCACGGCCTCGCCGTCCAGCCCCGCTTTCTCGGCGAAATGCAGCGCCTCCGACAGGCCCTGCACCAGCCCCGCAATGGCGATCTGGTTGCACATCTTGGCCATCTGACCCGCGCCGCTCTCGCCGATGCGGCGGCAGATGCGGGCGTAAGATGCGATCACCGGCTCTGCCGCGTCATATTGCGCCTGCACCCCGCCGCACATGACCGAAAGCACGCCGTTCTCCGCCCCCGCCTGCCCGCCGGAGACGGGCGCATCGACGAAGCCGAGGCCCAGTTCGGCTGCGGCGGCGAACATCTCGCGCGTGACAGCCGCCGAAACGGTGGTGTGATCCACGAAGGTCGCCCCGCGCTCCATGCCGCTGAACGCGCCGTCCTCGCCCGTGCAGACGTCGCGCAGGTCGTCATCGTTGCCGACGCAGGCCATCACGAATTCCACGCCCTTTGCAGCGGCCTGCGGCGTGCTCGCCATCGCCCCGCCATGCTGCTTGACCCAGGCCTCCGCCTTGGCGGTGGTGCGGTTGTAGACGGTGACCTCGTGGCCCTTGGCCTGCAGGTGCCCCGCCATCGGATAGCCCATTACGCCCAGACCCAGAAATGCCAGTTTCGCCATCAGCCCACTCCTTGTGCAATTGTCTTTTCACTGGTTTGTGTCTAGCTAGCGGGCTGAATGCAAGGGGCTTGGACGGTTTGACGATGCGGCGTGTCTTTATATGGCTGATGCGGATCACCGCCGGGATGATCTTTCTGGCCGTGGGCGCGCTGGTTCTGGTCTACTGGTTCGCGGGCCGCTCGCTGCCCGATTACAACCGCACCGTGACCCTGCCCGAGGGCGTGACTGGCCCTGCGGCAGCGATCGAGATTGTCCGCGACAATGCCAATGTGCCGCACATCTTCGGCGAGACCGACGAGGATGTGTTTTTCGGGCTGGGCTATGCCCATGCGCAGGACCGGCTGTGGCAGATGATCACCATGCGCCGCACCGTGCAGGGGCGGCTGTCGGAGGTGTTCGGCCAGCGCACGGTCAGCATCGACACGCTGATGCGGCGGCTGGATCTCTATCCGCTCGCGCAACGGTCGGTCTCTGTGCAGGACGCACGCACACAGGCGGCGCTGGCGGCCTATGCGGCAGGTGTGAATGCGCGGCTGGTGGAGATCAACGAGGGCGCAATGGGGCGCGGCACGCCGGAGATGTTCGTGTTCAACGCGCCCATCGCGCCGTGGCAACCGGCGGATTCCATCGCGATGGTCAAGCTGATGGCACTGCAACTGTCGGGCCATCTGAGCGCCGAGGTGCGGCGGGCGCGGGTGTCGCTGGCGCTGCCCGATCCCGAACGGCTGCGCGATATCCTGCCGGATGCGCCCGGCAGCGGCGTGGCGGCGCTGCCCAGCTATGCAAGCCTGTTTGACGCCCCGTTGCCGCGTTTCGCCGAAAGTGTGCCGATGCCGGATCATCCGCTCTCGCCCTTCCATCCGCATGATCTGGCGGGGGCGTCGAATGCCTGGGCGGCGGATGGTAGCCGGTCGGCCAATGGCGGCACCTTGCTGGCCTCCGATCCGCATCTGGGGTTCAGCGCGCCGACGACCTGGTACCTTGCGCGGCTGGAACTGGCCTCGGGCGGTGTCATCGGCGGCACGATTCCGGGCATTCCGGTGATCCTGTCGGGCCGGTCCGAGGATCTGGGCTGGGGGATCACCTCGTCCTATCTGGATGATCAGGATGTGTTCATCGAACAGCTCAACCCCGACAACGCTGAGGAATATCTCACGCCCGACGGCTTTGCGCGGTTCGAGACGCGGCCCTCCATCGTCAAGATCAAGGATGCGGCCCCGATCACGCTCACCCTGCGCTGGTCCGAGAATGGCCCGATTCTGCCGGGCAGCCATTACGACTTGGGCACGGTCACGCCGGAAGGGCATGTTGCGGCGCTGCGCTGGACGGCGCTGACCGCACGGGACACCACGATGAGTGCCGCGCTGGCCCTGATGTATGCGCGCACCGTGCAGGACGGGCTGGCCGCAGCCGCGCGCCACATCGCGCCCTCGCAGAACCTCGTGCTGGCGGATGGCGTACAGATCGCGATGAAGACGATCGGGGCGATGCCGCGCCGCGATGCCCGGCACCAGAGCCAGGGGCGCATCCCGAGCCCGGGCTGGATCGCGGCCAACCGCTGGCAGGGCATCCTGCCTTACAGCGCCAATCCGGAGTTCATCAATCCGGTCGGTGGCCTGCTGGGCAATACCAACAACAAGATCGTGGACCGCCCTTTTCCCCTGCATGTCAGCCATGTCTGGGGCGATAGCCAGAGGGTGCAACGCTGGGAGCGTCTGATGCAGTCACGTCAGGTGCATACGCGCGACAGCTTCATCGAGGCGCAGCTTGATACTGTCAGCGTGACCGCACAATCGCTGCTCTCGCTGATCGCGGCCGATCTGTGGTTCACCGGCGAGGCCGCACCCGCGGGCACGCGCGAGCGGCAGCGGCGGCGCGCGCTTGACCTGCTGGCCAACTGGAACGGCGAGATGAACGAACATCTGCCCGAGCCGCTGATCTATGCCGCCTGGCTGCGCGCATTGCAGGACCGGCTGATCCGCGACGAGATTGGCCCGCTGGCCGATATGTTCACCCATGTCGAGCCGCTGTTCATCGAGCGCGTTTTCCGCGATGTCGAGGGGGCCGGGGTCTGGTGCGACGTGATCCAGAGCGCGCCGGTGGAGACCTGCCCCGATATGGCGCGAATGGCGCTTGACGATGCGCTGCTCTGGCTCGAGGAGCGCTACGGCACCCAGATCGAGGCATTGCGCTGGGGTGACTCGCATCAGGCCGCGCATGACCATCCGACGCTGGGCGAAGTGCCGCTGTTGCGGTATTTCGTCAATATCCGCCAGTCCACCAGCGGGGGCGACCATTCGCTTTTGCGCGGGCGGACTTCGGGAAAAGGCCCCGAGCCGTTTCTCAACGTGCATGGCGCGGGCTACCGGGGGGTCTATGATTTCGCCGATCCGGACAGTTCGGTTTTCATCATCTCCACAGGTCAGTCGGGGCATTTCCTGTCCTATCATTATGATGATCTGGGAGAGTTGTGGCGGCGCGGCGAATATATTCCGATGTCGCTGGACGAGAACCTTGCCCGTGCCGCCGCAGTCGGCGTCACATGGATCATGCCGCGCTGAAACTGCTCCTGCGGCAAGTTGACTTGCCTGTCACGCGTTGTTTTCTCGACAGGTGGGGAAGAGTGCTTTAAACGGTCCGGCAACAGGCAAGAAAAATCTAAGCAAAGAGACTAATCCTTACATGAATGTGCCAGCCCAGCGTCTGCCCAACGCCACAAGTTCCGCATGCGCGACGCAGCCCGATTCTGCCGTATCCGGAGCCGAACAGCCAACGCCCGCCCCGACCGGCGTGTTGCAGCAAATACAGACCTCCGCAGAGGTTACACCCGTGACGGCTCAGCCCCGCACCGCTCAGGAATGGGTGCGCGTGCTGGCCCGCTACCGCGAACCGGACCCGGCGCGCAGCGCGTTCGAGCTTGCGATCAGCGTCCTGCCCTTTATCGGCCTCTGGGCGCTGGCGCTCTGGGCGCTATCGTTCAGCTATCTGCTGGCCTTCGTGCTGGGTGTTGCCAATGCCGCCTTCGTGCTGCGGCTGTTCCTGATCCAGCATGATTGCGGACATGGTGCCTTTTTTGCGGACAAGCGCACCGGCGACTGGATCGGCCGGGTGCTGGCCGTCTTCACCATGACGCCCTATGACGTCTGGAAGCGTACCCATTCGGCGCATCACTCTGCCACGGGCAATCTGGACAAACGCGGCTTTGGCGATGTCCACACGATGACCGTGGCCGAATATCGCGCCGCCACACCGTTGCAGCGCCTGATGTACCGTCTGTATCGCCATCCGGTGGTGCTTTTCGGTCTGGGACCGGGCTTTTTGTTCCTGCTGCAAAACCGGATTCCCTATGGGCTGACGCGCGCAGGCTGGTTCTACTGGGCCAGCGCCATGGGCACCAATGCGGCAACCCTCGCCTTTCTGGTGGCCCTTTATGCCTATGCCGGATGGGCGCCGATCCTGCTGATCTTCCTGCCCAGCGTGATGATTGCCGCCACGATCGGCATGTGGCTGTTCTACATCCAGCACCAGTTCGAGGACACCTATTGGGAAGGTGACAGCGAATGGCAGATCCACGATGCGGCCCTGCATGGTTCGTCGCATTATGACCTGCCGCCGCTGGCGCGCTGGTTCACCGCCAATATCGGCATCCACCATGTGCATCACCTTTATGCGCGTATCCCTTATTACAAGCTGCCGCAGGTGCTGCGCGACAACGAGGAACTGGCGCAGGCGCAACGGTTGGGCTTCCGCGAAAGCCTGTCTTGTGTGAAGTTCCATCTGTGGGATGAACAGGCCCGCCGCCTGATCTCGTTTCAGGCGGAGCGTACGCTGCGGGCCTGATCTGGGCCGTCCGATTGCAGCGCGCCCTGACGCGCTGCAGGATGGATATTTAGGGCAAGAAGAAACACGATGTGACAATCAAAAGGCGCGACCGGATAACGGGCGCGCCTTTTTTCATGTCTCGGGGGCGGGGCGCGCTACAGGTCGCGGTAGCGTTTCTCCTGACGCGCGGTCCAGAGCACCGTGAGGTCGAACCCCTCTTCGGTCTGCACCTCGGATTCCACCACGCCCTGCTCGTGCAGCCATGCGCGCTTACGCCCCTCGGCGAAGGACAGGCGCAGATCGGTCGGGTGTTTGGTAGCCTCGAGTTTGGTGGTCACGGCCTCGAGCAATGTATCCAGCCCCTCGCCCGTGATGGCGGAGATCGCGAAAGTGTCGTCCTGCCGCGTGACGCTGGCCAGAAGCGCATCATGTTCCGTGGGGTCCAGCCGGTCGATCTTGTTCCAGACCTCGATCATCGGCGTGCTGTCCTGCACGCCGAGTGTGGCAAGAATCTCGTGCACGTCGCGGGCCTGTGCCGCTGTGTCGGGGTGGCTGATATCGCGGACATGCAGGATGAGATGCGCGCCCAGCACTTCCTCGAGCGTGGCGCGGAAGGCGGCGACCAGTTCGGTCGGCAGATCGCTGATAAACCCAACCGTATCGGACATGATGATATCGGGCCCGTTGTTGGGCAGCTTGACCGAGCGCATCGTCGGGTCCAGCGTGGCAAAGAGCATGTCCTTGACCAGAACATCCGCCCCGGTCAGCCGGTTGAACAGCGTCGATTTGCCCGCGTTGGTATAGCCCACCAGCGCCACGACCGGATAGGGCACCTTGGCGCGCGCGGCGCGGTGCAGGGTGCGGGTCTTGACCACCTTGTCCAGCTGGCGCTTGAGGCGCACCAGTTGCTCGTCAATCGCGCGGCGGTCGGCCTCGATCTGGGTCTCGCCGGGGCCGCCCACGAAGCCCAGCCCGCCACGCTGCCGCTCAAGGTGGGTCCATGCCCGTACAAGCCGCGTGCGCTGGTAGCTGAGAGCCGCCATCTCGACCTGCAACACGCCCTCGTTGGTGCGCGCGCGATCGGAGAAAATCTCGAGGATCAGCCCGGTCCGGTCCAGAAGCTTGACCTTCCATTCCTTTTCGAGGTTGCGCTGCTGCACGGGGGTCACGGGGCCGTCAACCAGCACCAGTTCCACATCCGCATCATGCATCTTCTGTTTCAGCTCGGCGATCTTGCCCTTGCCGAACAGCATGCCGGGATGGGCGCGTTGCAGCCGCACGACATCCGCGCCGACGACTTCAAGGTCGGGCAAGGCCGCAGCCAGAGAGACCGCTTCCTCGAGCTTGTGCTCGGCGGTCCTGCGATCCTGATCGGATTTGAGTTCGGGATGCAGCACCCAGGCGCGGGTGGCGACCCGGTCATGTTCCATCAATTGGTGTCTTCACCGTCATAAAGGTTGATTGGCTGCGACGGCATGATCGTGGAGATTGCATGCTTGTAGACCAGTTGCGACTGGCCATCGCGCCGCAGAAGGACGCAGAAATTGTCGAACCACGTGATGACACCCTGCAACTTCACACCGTTGATCAGGAAGATCGTCACGGGGATCTTGGTTTTCCGCGTGTGGTTCAGGAACGCATCCTGAAGGTTCTGTCTGTCGGAAGCCATGTGAAAACCTTTGTTCTTGTTATGACCGCGGATCGGTTCTTATCCCTGTCCACCTACTATGCTGCGCCAAAGCCGAAGATTCCAGCCCAAAAATCAGCCCTTTACCGCCCTGTCAACTGGGTGCGGACCATCTGCACATGCGGCCAAACCCTCAGAACGAGGTTTCGCGCCAGACACCGCTTGTCAGAAGCGCGATGAAGGCCAGCAGTTCCAACCGTCCCAGCACCATCGCCGCACAGAATGTGAGCTTGGCGGCATGGCTCAACTCGTTCAGCACGATCGGCGTGGCGGCGGCAGCCTCGACCAGCGGGCCTGTCGTGGTCAACCCCGCAATGGCCAGCACCATCGCCTGTTCGAATGTCGCGCCGGTCAGTGCGAAGGCCATCACCAGTACCATCAGCGAGATTGCGAAGAACATGAAGAAGATCCACGCAAAGAAAGCCCCCTTGCGCGCGATACGGCTGTTGCCCCGGCGCGAGCGGGTGACCGAGGAGGGATGCACCAGTTTGTCCATCTCGCCCAACCCGTGCAGGTAGAGCGCCCAGACCCGCAGCAGTTTGACCCCGCCCGCCGTGGTGGCCACACCGCCGCCCATGATGGCAAGGCCCATCAGGATCAATCCCGATGTGTCCAGCCCCGACCAGCGCCGCGCGGCCTGCCAGTCGGCGCTTTCAAAGCCGGTCGTGGTGAGAAAGGACAGGATCGTGAAGAAGCTGCCCCAGAGCGCCCGCAACGGCACGGCCGCATCCTGTGTCGCATCGATCTGGAGCGTTGCCACATAATGCCGCAGGAAGAGTGCCGCAGTGACGCCCGCCACGATGATAATGCCAAGCCGGAATTCGGGATCGTGGCGGATGCCGCGCCGCGCCGTGGTGATCGTGTCGGAGGCAAAGGTCAGCCGTGACAGGCCGAACAACAGGAAAAGTGCGACCACCATCTCGCCCGGCACGCCGGAGGAGGCCGCATCGATCCCGCCAACCGGAGAGATGCCGCTCGTCGCCATCACCGACATGGCATGGATCAGGGCCACCAGCGTGGGGTCGCCTATGATCAGCAGCAGCAGCCACAGCGCCAGCGTCAGCCCCGCGTAGATCGGCAGAAACTGCATTGCGATACGAAAGATCCGTTGCTGCGGATCGGCGGCGCCCCCTTGGGTGAATCGGGTCTCGCCCTGCCCCGGTTCGGCGGTGGCGGTCACTTCGAACCCGCCAAGGTTCAGCGGCGCCAGAATGGCCGAGGCCGCCACCCAGATCAGGTAACCGCCCAGCCATGCCACCAGACCGCGCCACAGATGCAGACTTGGCGACAGGCGTGCCGGCTCGAAAAGGCTGGCCCCCGTCGTGGTCATGCTCGAGACCATCTCGACATAGCTGTTGAGAAAGGACGTGGTGCCAAGTGCCTCGTAGAACGGGACGGCGAGGACCAGCGGCAGCAAGGTGAAAGCCGCGATCAGCGCCGCAAGGTTGCGCATCGCGCTGCGGCGGCGCATCTGGGCGGCGATGGCCACGGCGATCAGAACGGTGATCGTCAGCGTCAGCGTGCCGCTATAGAAAAAGGCGCGCGCCTCGGTGTAGCTGTTCAACGCCAGTGCGTAGGCGGCAGGCACATACATGGCAAGCCCCGCGAACCCTGCAAGCAGGATCAGCAGCGGTTGATCGAACAGGCGTAATCGCATCCCGGCCCCGCCTCAGAAAAAGTCGATCGAGACCTGCAACAGTCTCTCGACCTCTGGCACGTCCTTGGACAGACAGAACATGACCACGATATCGCCCTCGTCGATCCGCGTATCCGAGGTTGGCTTGATCACCTTGTTGCCCTTGAGAATGCCGCCCACCAGCACGCCTTCGGGAAAGTCGATATCGCGGATTTTCTTGCCCGCCATGGGCGAGGTCGACAGGATTTCCGCCTCGATCATCTCGGCCTCGGCATCACCGATGGAATAGACGCCGCGCACGCGGCCATGCCGGATATGGCGCAGGATGGACGACACCGTGCTGGCGCGCGGGTTGATATAGGCGTCGATCCCCAGCGGCCCCATCAGCGGCACCAGTGTGGGATCGTTGATCAGTGCGATGGCCATCGGGCAGCCCTCAGATTTGGCCCGCACCGCGGCCAGCATGTTGGTCTTGTCGTCGTCGGTGACGCAGAGCACCGCATCGGCGCGGCTGATATTGGCCTCCGACAAGAGCGCCACATCCAAGCCGTCGCCGTTCAGAACGATGGTGCGCTCCAATGCCTCGGCGGCACGCTCGGCGGAGGCGCGGTTTTTCTCGATGATCTTGGCGCGGATTTTCTGCGTGCTCTCCTCCAGCGCGCGGGCCACGGCAAGCC
The DNA here is from genome assembly GCA_024636555.1 of Paracoccaceae bacterium. Lineage (GTDB taxonomy): Bacteria > Pseudomonadota > Alphaproteobacteria > Rhodobacterales > Rhodobacteraceae > Seohaeicola. Next base: position 12,100 of record JAGXGW010000017.1, read on the forward strand.
CAACATTGCCGCCGCCGATGATGACCACGCGTTCCTGCTTGCGGGTCGACTTGCCGAAGATTTCCAAAGTGCGGTGGATATCCTCGTTGACGGTGAAGATATAGCAGTCGTCGCCCACGAAAATCTGGTCCTCGGCCTCGGGCGCGAACAAAACGCCGTCACGCCGCACCCCCACCACGATGGCACGCAGGGTGGAGAACAGCTCGTTCAACTGCCGCAGCGGCGTGTTCACAACGGGGCAATCCTCCTCGATGGTGATGCCCATGAACTGCGCCCGCCCGCCCAGAAACACCTCTGTATCGAAAGCGGCAGGCGAATAGAGCCGCTGCAACGCCGCATCGGCCACTTCACGTTCGGGGCTGATCACCACGTCGATGGGCAGATGGTCGCGGCGGTAAAGATCGGAATAGATCGCATCCAGATAGGACTGGCTGCGCAGCCGCGCGATCTTGCGGGGGATCGAAAAGACGGAATGGGCGACCTGACAGGTCACCATATTGACCTCGTCGGAATAGGTGGCTGCGATGATCATATCGGCGTCGCGCGCGCCTGCCCTGTCCAGCACGTCGGGAGAGCTGGCAAACCCGGCAATGCCCTGCACATCAAGCGAAGTCGTGGCCCGGCGCACCAGATCGGCATTGCTGTCGACAACGGTGATGTCATTACGCTCGCCGGCCAGATGCCGGGCGATCTGCCAGCCCACCTGCCCGGCACCGCAGATGATGATCTTCATGACGGGTTTCCCACGATTTCTGAGGGACTGGGATGGCAGATAGGTCCATCATGGTCAATTGAATTGTCATTTGCGCGCAGAGCCATCACATTGGGGCCAGCATCATCATACGAGGTCATTCCATGCGCCGCCCTGCCCGTGTTGCCCGTCCTGCACTTGTTCACCGTCCCGCCCTGATCACACTTGGCCTTGCCGCCGTCTTTCTGACCGCCTGCACGCCGCTCGGTATCTATCACAAGCCCGGCACGCAGGTTTCGACCATGAACCGGGCCTTGACGAATTGCGAGGTCGCGGCGCTGGGAAAGGTGCCTGTGGACCGGCGGATTGAGCGTGATCCCGTCCGGATCGTGCCGCGCCAAGTCTGCGACAGCGCCGGAAATTGCAGCGTCGTCTATGACCGCGTGGGCGGCGAGGTCCGCAGTTATGACAATAACGTAGGGCTGCGCCAGCGTGTGCTCAACCAGTGCATGGCCGATGAAGGCTACCGCTACGTCGAATTGCCCGCCTGCTCGCAGGCCATCAAGCGCGCGGCCCCTCCGGGGGCGACCACGATCATGCCGCAACTGGCCACGAATTCATGCGCCATCAGTAACAATGACGGCACATGGCAGATCGTAACACCGGGTTGAGGCCGGGCTACCAAGACCGGGCTGAAAAGGAGCGCGGCGCTTACTCCGCCGCCGTCTCCTCTGACTGGTCCATATCATCATCGGCATGGGCCATGCGCCCGCCGCTCTTGTTCGAGGTGACAACGCCCAATGACTTCAGCTTGCGGTGCAGCGCACTGCGCTCCATGCCGACAAAACTGGCGGTGCGGCTGATATTGCCGCCGAAACGGTTGATCTGGGTCAGCAGGTATTCCCGCTCGAACGCCTCGCGCGCCTCGCGCAGCGGCAGCGTCGCCAGCGCGCCCGACAGAACCACGCGGCCCTCGTCATCGCCCTTTTCCTCGCTATGGGGCAGATCGCGCACGTCGATCGGGCCGGTGCCATCGCCAAGGATCAGCACCCGCTCGATCAGGTTGCGCAGCTGGCGCACATTGCCCGGCCATTCCATCGTCTGCATCAAGGCCACGGCATCCGCGCTCAGCGGGCGGTGCGGCAGGCCCTGCGTGCGGTGGAACAGGTCGATGAAATGATCGGCCAGCACCGGAATATCCTCGCGCCGCTCGGCCAGCGGCGGCACCGCGATCGGCACCACGTTGAGACGGTGATATAGCTCCTGCCGGAACCGCCCCGCCTTGATTTCAGCATCGAGGTTGCGATTGGTCGAGGAGATCACCCGCAGATCGACGCGCACCTTGTCCGACCCACCCAGCCGCGTGAACTGCTGGTCCACCAAGACCCGCAGAATCTTGGACTGTGTGCCCGACGGCATATCGGCCACCTCGTCAAAATAGATCACGCCGCCATGTGCCTGTTCCAGCAAGCCCGGCTCCACCCCCCGCTCCGGCGTCTCGCGCCCGAACAGCACCTCCTCCATGCGGTCCGCCTCGATGGAGGCACAGCCGACTGTGACGAAGGGCGCAGCGGCGCGGTTGGAATGGGCGTGGATATAGCGCGCGGCGACTTCCTTGCCCGATCCGGGCGCGCCCGTCAGCATCACGCGGCCATTGGATTTGGTGACCTTGTCGAGCTGCGCGATCAGGGTGCGGTAGGCATGCGCATTGCCGACCATCTCGGCGGCCGTCACATCCTTGCGCCGCAACTCGTTGTTTTCGCGTCGCAAACGGCTGGTTTCCATGGCACGCCGGATGACCACCAGAAGCTGGTCGATATTGAAAGGCTTTTCGATGAAATCATATGCGCCCTGTTTGATCGCCGCGACCGCGATCTCGATATTACCGTGACCGGAGATGATCACCACCGGCACATCGGGATTGTCGCGCTTGACCGATTTCAGAATGTCGATCCCGTCCATCCGGCTGTCCTTGAGCCAGATATCCAGAATCATCAGCGCCGGTGGCTCGGTATTGATGGCCGCCATCGCCTCGTCCGAATTACCGGCAAGCCGTGTGAGAAAGCCTTCATCCTCAAGGATATCCGAGATCAGTTCGCGGATGTCGCGCTCGTCATCGACAATAAGAATATCGCCCATCTATCTGTATCTCCTATGCTCTTTTTGGTTTTCCCCGTCCGTTCCCGCGTGATCGGAGGCGTCGTTTCGCGCCCCGGATGCGCCGCTTGCGGGTGACAGGGTTGCGGTGTCTTGTGCCAGTATCAGGCGGATCACGGCCATCGCGCCGGGGCGTTCCTGCCCGTCGAAACAGGGCGCATCCTCAAGGCTGAGTGTGCCGCCGTGTTCCTCGATGATCTTCTTCACGATGGGCAGGCCCAATCCGGTGCCCTCGCTGCGCGTGGTCACATAAGGCTCGAACAACCGTGCCCGGTCCTCCGGCAGCCCGATGCCATTGTCCATGATCCGGATCTCGGCCTGCGCGCCACTGCGCCGCGAAGTGATCCTGATCTGCGGCACATGCCCCTCGGGCGCGCCTTTTTTGTGAAGCGTTTCAATAGCCTCGCCCGCGTTCTTGATCACGTTTGTCAGCGCCTGATGGATCATCGTCGCATCGACCTCCGCGGGCAGCGGATCATCCTCGAAATCGGTGTCGATCCTGACCTCCGGCTGTCCGGCCTGCTGCAACAGCACCGCGTCGCGCAACAAGGCGGTCAGGCTTTCGGGCCTGCGCTCGGGTTCGGGCATGCGGGCAAATTTGGAAAACTCGTCCACGATGCGGCGCAAGTCATTGGTTTGCCGCACGATCACATCCGTCAACTGCTCAAGGCTCGTGGCATTCTCCTCGTCCAGATGACGGCGGAACTTGCGCTTGATCCGCTCTGCCGACAACTGGATCGGGGTGAGCGGGTTCTTGATTTCATGCGCGATGCGGCGCGCGACATCGCCCCAAGCGGCCATGCGCTGCGCCGCCACCAGATCGGAGACGTCATCAAAGGCCACCACATAGCCCTCAAGCCGTCCGTCCTCGCCCCGCCGCGTCGACATTCGCACCAACAGATTCTCCAGCCTGCCGGCACGGCTGACCTTGATCTCCTCCTGCGCGGTCTCCGTCTGCGAGTGCTGCACCCGCTCGAACAGCGCCACAAATTCAGGCACGGCCGACCAGAGCGAGACGGATTGCTGGTCTTCCTTCCAATCGAGAAGTCGTTCGGCGGAGCGGTTTACGAAGGTCACCCGCCCTTCGGCATCCACCCCCACCACGCCGGATGTGACAGAGCTGAGCACGGAATCGAACAGGCGGCGGCGCAATTCGATCTGGCGGGTATTGTCCAGAAGCGCATCGCGCTGGCCTTTGAGTTGCTTGGTCATCTGGTTGAAATAGCGCCCCAACATGGCAAGTTCGTCGTCGCCCGTCTCATCGGGCACCTGCACGTCCAGATCGCCCGCGCCGACACGCTGCGCCGCGCCTGTCAGGCGCCCGACAGGCCGCGACAGGCGCTCGGCAAACCACATGCCCAGCCAGACCGCCGCCAGAATCAGGATCACCGCAAAGCCCAGATAGACAAGGCCGAACTCGAACAGAACGCGGCCACGCTCGTTTTCGAGTTGCTGGTAGAAGCGTGCTGTCTCTTTGGTTTCATCCAGAAGGTTGAGCAATTCGCCGTCAACATCACGGCTCACATACAAAAAACGGTCCACGAAAGCGTCCAGCCGGACCAGGGCGCGAAACTCGTTGTTGTCCCAATCCTCGATAATCTGCACAGCGTCTTGCGTGGTGGCAGCGGCCAGCACTTCGGCGGGGGGCATCTCGAAATCAAACAGGTAGGAGCGCTCGCCGCGCGCCCTGATTTCGCCGGTGCCGTCGATCACATAGGCCTCGCGCAGGCCGCGCTGGATCTGGCCCTGTCCTTGCGCCAACACGCGCCGCACATCGCCGTCACCCATGAAAAACGTGTTGCGCCGCGTATTGTCGAGATAGACCGCCAGCGCCGTGGCATCCTCGGTCAGGTCGCGGCGGTGCTCTTCCTCATAGGCTTCGGCGGCGGCAAGCGAGCTGCCCACCACCTGCCGCACACGGTCGGAGAACCACCCTTCCAGACCGATATTGATGGTCAGCCCGGCAAAGATGGCAACCGAGACGGTGGGAATGAGCGCAAGAACGGCAAAAACGCCTGTCAGCCGCAAGTGCAGTTGCGAGCCGGCAGAGCGCGCGCGCCGCGCCGCGATCAATCCGGCCACCTTTTGCAGGACAAGTGCCGCCACCAGCAGCACATAGACCAGATCGATCAACAGGATAACGCGCAGCCCGATCGCAGAGGTGCCCTGATCCAGCGGACCCAGAACCAGAAATGTTGCAACCGCCAGAACAGGCCCAAGAAGCACCAGCCCGAGCGTGGCGGCGTTCTGTACCTTTTTCAGACGGCGCAATTGCGCCAGCCTGTTCCAGTCAATGCGTCCCTGCGCCCGGGTGATCACCCGTTGCCCCCGTCCTGATTGATGTGGCGCTTATGCACCTTGCCGCTCTTTTCACGACAAAATTGCAACGGCGCCATTCTGCCACTTGCCTGTGGCGGTTTTACATCAATTTGCGGCGCCGTGTCACGCGAATATCCAGATCGGTGATCTTCTTACGCAAGGTATTGCGGTTGATCCCGAGAAGATCGGCACATTTGGCCTGATTGCCGCCCGTCGCCTCAAGGGCGATTTCAAGCAATGGCCCCTCAACCTCGCGCAGGATGCGCCCGTAAAGACCCGGTGGCGGGAGCATATTCCCGTGCAGGTCGAAATAGCGCCGCAAATGGCGGTTGACCGAGGCCGAGAGTTTCTCGGTGTCGTTGCCGCCGCCCAGAACCGGCTCCATCTCGGGCTGGTTGCCCAGAACCGCCTCCACCTCGGCGCGGGTGATCTCGTCGGCGCGGCTGGTCAGGACCAGACGGCGAATCGCATTCTCCAGCTGGCGCACATTGCCCGGCCAGCTATAGGCGCGCATCAGTTCGACGCACGCCCGCGCCAGCCGCCGCTTGGGCGCGCCGTCATTCTCGCTGCGGAACAGGAAATGTTCGGCCAGCAGCGGGATATCGTCGACCCGCTCGCGCAGCGACGGCACTTCGAGCGTTGCCCCGCCCAGACGGTAATAGAGATCCTGCCGCATCCGGCCCTGCTCCATCGCCTGACCGAGATTGCTCTGGCTCGTTGCCATGAAGCGCGGCACATGGTCACCGGGGCTGTCCATCATCCGCACGATGCGGGCCTGACTTTCCAGATCTATATCGCCGATCTCGTCGAACAGCACCGAGCCACCCTTGACCCGCGCCAGCACCCGCGCGGGGCCTTCGATATCCTGCAAATCGCTGGCGGTCACCGTCACGAACGGAAGGGTCCGTCTGTCGGAGAAGTCGTGAATCGCGCGGGCGATCAATGACTTGCCGGTGCCACTTTCACCCGAAATCAACACCGGAAGATCGGTATTCATCACCCGCGCGACCAAACGGTAAAGCGCCTGCATCGCAGGTGTGCGCCCCACCAGCGGCAGATCGTCGGGACGGTCATTCGTGTGACCGGCCTGTGTCGCGGCCGGTGCCACGCGGCGGCGGCTTTCCAGCGCGCGCGCGGTGCGCTTCATCAGATCGGGAAGATCGAACGGCTTGGGCAGATAATCATAGGCTTCGGCCTCGGCGGCCTGAATGGCCGTCATGATCGTGTTTTGCGCCGAGATCACGATCACCGGAAGTCCGGGCCTGTCCTGCGCGATCTTCGGGAGCATTTCCAACCCGTTACCATCGGGCATCATGACATCCGAAATCACCACATCGCCCTTTCCCTCGGCCACCCAGCGCATCAGCGTGGTCAGGCTCGAGGTCGCATGCACCTTGCATCCGGCACGTGTCAGCGCCTGTGTCAGCACTGTGCGGATTGTGCGATCGTCATCTGCGACCAGAACGGTTCCGTCCATCGGCGTCTACTCCCTTGAGGACTTTGAGTTGTCGGACTGCTTGATAGAGGGCTTCGATTTGCCGGGCTCCCGCAGCTTGGCCTTTTCCAGCGGTGCGCGCGGCAGCGACATGCGGAACACGGTGCGCCCCGGCACGGAATCTACCGATATCCACCCGTTGTGATCGGACAGGATCTTGCTCACCAGCGCCAGGCCAAGCCCTGTGCCATTCTCGCGACCGGACACGAAGGGATCGAAGATATCGCCCGCTATCTCCGGCGGCAGACCGGGGCCATCGTCGATCACCTCGATCTGCAACGGCAAGGAATGGCCCGTGCCATCGCTGCGCCGCATCCTGAAGGAATGTTCGAAATAGGACCGCAGGCGGATGGTTCCGCCTTGTTTGTCAGCGGCTTCCGAAGCGTTCTTCACCAGATTGAGCACGACCTGCAACAACTGGTCCGGATCGCCCCATGCCATCGGCAAGGACGGGTCATAATCCTCGATGATCTTCATATGGGCGCCAAACCCCAGGAGCGCGGAGCGCCTTGCACGGTCGAGCACATCATGGATGTTGACCTCGCGCCGGTCCGGCGGGCTGAGGTTGCCGAACTGCTCGACCTGTTCCAGCAGTTTCACGATGCGGCGGCTTTCCTCCACGATCAGATCGGTCAGCTCCATATCCTCGGGGCTGAGGCCCATCGACAAAAGCTGCGCCGCGCCGGTGATTCCGGCCAGCGGGTTCTTGATCTCGTGGGCCAGCATCTCCGCCATGCCGATGGCCGATTTGGCTGCGGATTTGACGGAATGCGAATGCGTGACCCGTCCTGACAACTCGCGCGGCGAGATCAGCAGGATCATATAACCGTCATGCCCCTGCACCGCCGAGATCTGAAGGTTGCAATGCAACGGGATGCGCTCGCCGGTGCCCACGTCCACATCATTGACGAACAAAGGTGTCGAGGTTTCGCGCGCCCGCTCGAACGCCTCCTGCATCGGCGCATCGACCATCACGCGGTCCCAGACAGGCTGGCCGCGTACCGATTTGATCGAAGCATTCAGAAACAGCTCCGCCGCCGGATTAGCATCCGCGATATTGTCCTGCGGGTCCAGCAGGATGGCGGGAACCGGCAAGGAAGACCACAGGGCCATGTCGTCGATCACGCGGCATGCCTCCGCTGGGTTGCGGTCGCACTGGTCGAGGCGTGGGCAAGCGCAGGCTCCAGCAACGCCAGCACCTCCTCGGGTTGCTTGGCCGTCAGGATACGATGGCGCATCACAGGATCCGTGCCCGCATGGTCCATATACCAGCCCAGATGCTTGCGCGCGTTCCGCGATCCCAGAACAGGGCCATAGAAACCGAGCATCGCCTTATAATGTCCTGAAACCATGTCACTAAAATCTTTGCCTTGGGGAACCTTCGGCGCGGGCGTGCCGTAAAGCGCATGCGCGATCTGTGCCAGCAGCCATGGCTGCCCCTGCGCCGCACGCCCCACCATGACCCCGTCGGCCCCCGACAGACGCAGCGCCTCGCGCGCGCTGGCCGCATCGGTGATATCGCCATTGGCGATTACCGGGATACCGACCGCCTGCTTGACGGCGGCAATCGCGCCCCAGTCCGCGCGACCCTTGTAGAACTGGCACCGGGTGCGGCCATGGATTGTGATCATGCGGATACCCGCCGCCTCGGCGCGGGCCGCGATATCCGCCGCGTTCAGGCAATCCGTGTCCCAACCGAGCCGCGTTTTCAGCGTCACAGGCACCTTCACGGCCGCAACCACCGCCTCGATCATGCGCAAGGCGTGATCTGGTTCGCGCATCAGGGCAGAACCGGACATGCCGCCCACCACCTTTTTCGCGGGGCAGCCCATATTGATATCGATGATCCGCGCGCCAGAAGCCTCGATCATCCGTGCCGCCTCGGCCATCCAGTGCGGGTCGCGCCCGGCGATCTGCACCGAAGTGCCCGCCACATCGGCACCAAGCTCGGCCCGGTCGCGCGCCTCGACCCTGCCGGTGATCATCTCGTGGCTTGCCACCATCTCGCTCACCACCAGACCCGCGCCGAAAGACGCAACGAGCGTGCGGAACGGCAGATCGGTGATTCCCGCAAGCGGGGCCAGCAGAACCGGAGATGTCAGGGTGGTGGAGCCGATTTGCAGTGACACGTGCCTATTCCTTGTACGTTGAACCTTCGCTATCGCAGGCCGCAGGGTCCGACAACGGCAGGCGGGGGGTGCATGGCCTAAATATAGGCAAAGCGGTGCTCATCGCCTAATAAATAAGCAAAATGACCGTCTAACTGGCACATTGCCCTTTGAACGCACGCATCCTATGCAGAGAAGACAACAACAGAACAAGGTCACAGACCGCGTGAGACACCCGATTTTCCTTTCGCTGCCGCCGGGCAACCCGAGATGAGCGTGGCCGCTATCATCCTTGCCGCAGGGCGCGGCACCCGTGCCGGAGGCGATCAGCCCAAGCAATGGCAGGTGCTGGCCGGACGCCGTGTCATCGACTGGACGCTGGACACCTTTCGCGCCATGCCCGGAATCGACCATATCGTGGTTGTGCTGCATGCCGAGGATCTGGCGCTGTTCCCACCGGCTGAGGGCGTCAGCGTCACCACCGGCGGCGCGAGCCGCGATGCCTCTGTGCGCTGCGGGCTGGAGGCGCTGGCAGGGCAAGGCTTTGCGCGGGTGCTGATCCATGATGTGGCCCGCGCCTGCACCCCGCGCAAGGTGATCGCCGATGTGCTGGCCGCGCTTGATGTGGCGCAGGCCGCTGCCCCCGGTCTGGCGATGACGGATGCGCTCTGGCGCGGACAGGATAGCCTAGTCACCGATACCGCGCCGCGTGACGGGCTTTACCGCGCGCAGACACCGCAAGGCTTCCATTTCGACGCGCTTCTGGCCGCGCACCGCGCCCATGCCGGTGGTGCTGCCGATGACGTGGAAGTGGCCCGTGCGGCGGGGATCGGGGTTGTCATCACGCCCGGTCACGCCGACAATCTCAAAATCACCACCCCCGCCGATTTCGCAAGGGCGGAACGCATCCTGAAAGGACAAGACAAGGCAATGGATATCAGGCTCGGCAATGGCTATGACGTGCACCGCTTCGGTCCCGGCGAATACGTGACGCTGTGTGGCGTAGAGGTGCCGCACGGGCGCGGGCTGGTTGGGCATTCCGATGCCGATGTGGGCATGCATGCGGTGACGGATGCGCTCTATGGCGCCCTGGCTCTGGGCGATATCGGGCGGCACTTCCCGCCCTCCGATCCGCAGTGGAAAGGCGCCGCCAGCGAAATATTCCTGCGTCATGCTGCGGGCCTTGTTTTGGAAAACGGTTTTCAAATCAGCAACATAGATTGCACTCTTGTCTGCGAATATCCCAAAATCGGCCCGCATGCCGCAGCGATGCAGGCGCAGATGGCCGCGATCATGGGGATTGATCCGGCCCGCGTCTCTGTCAAGGCCACGACAAGCGAGCGTCTGGGCTTCACCGGACGCGAGGAAGGCATTGCCGCGATCGCCACAGCCGCATTGGTGAAGCCATGAGCACCGCCAGCCACCTCGTAGCGACCTTCTTCTACGTCGGTCACCTGAAACCCGCCCCCGGCACATGGGGATCGCTCGCGGCATTGCCTGCGGGATGGCTGCTGTTTGAACTGGGCGGCGTGCCGCTTTTCTGCGTGGGAATTGTGCTGGCATGTGCATTAGGATGGTGGGCTACGGAACTGGAAACGAAAGGCAAAGAGGATCATGACCCGTCCGAAATCGTGATTGACGAAGTTGCGGGCCAATGGATCGCGCTGTTGCCTGTGATGATCGGGGCCAGCCATTCCGGCGCGGGTGTTCTGGCGCTCTGGCCCGGTTGGGTCACCGCTTTCATCGCGTTCCGGTTTTTCGATATCACCAAGCTCGGCCCCGTCGGCTGGGCAGATCGCCAGCACGGCCCGGTCGGTGTGATGCTGGATGATGTGATCGCGGGTATCCTTGCAGCGATGGTCGTGGGCTTGGGCGCCTATCTCTCGCATGGCGTGTTGGGGCTCTGAAATGACTGATATTGCGACACAAATCCTTGAGGGCTACCGCGCTGCAGGCTTGCGGATCACCATTGCGGAAAGCTGCACGGGCGGCATGGTCGCAGCGGCCCTGACCGATCTTGCCGGATCGTCGGAGGTGTTCGAGCGCGGCACCGTCACCTATTCCAACGCGGCCAAGACCGATCTGATCGGCGTGAAGCCAGCCACGCTTGCCGCCCATGGCGCCGTATCAGAGCCCGTTGCGCGCGAGATGGCGCAGGGCGCACTGGCCGCGTCCCGTGCGGATGTGGCGGTTTCGGTCACAGGCATCGCGGGGCCGGGCGGATCGGAGTTCAAACCCGAAGGGCGCGTCTGTTTCGGACTGGCGCGGCACGGGTTTGACACGCGCGTGGAAACGGTCGAGTTTGGTGCCCTCGGGCGCGCTGCTGTCCGCAAGGCAGCAACAGACTATGCCTTGGCCATGCTGCTCGCCGCACTGGACTAACACGAGCTTGATGCCTCAAGCTGCTGTTACGGCAGCAAATAATCCGCAAATCCCTCGATATCATCCTGCGCCGTGATCCGGCTCCAGAGCTTGTCTGCGCGTTCTGCCCCCAACAGGCTGCGCGCCTTTGTCTGCAGCTTCTGCTGGCGCAAGTCCGGCGAGAGTGGCGCGTTCAGATCATGCGTTGCATCAAGGCTGTTGCCGTCCTGCAGCACGATCCGCACCCGCGCCGCCGTCTCGGCCACGCTGTCGTCGGCGCGCACCTGCACCCGCGCACGCAGAGCCTGCACGGCCGGATCGACACAGACCGCGGCGCTGTAGCTGTCAAGCACTGCCGTATCATGCCCCAGAATCTGCATCGCCAGCACCGTGCCATAGCTGAACTTGGCACCAAGCCCTGTCATCGGCTCTGTCTGGTTGCACACCGTCATCCAGCGCGGGTGGGTTGCCACCTCGATCCGCGCGATCTGTCCGGCCTTGAGCGGCGCAAGGATCAGACAAGCCTCAAGTGCTGCATGCAGACCATGGCAGCAGGCGTGAAACTTGTGACTCACGCTCTCGAACATCCATTCTTTCCCAATGCTTTGCAAGCCTTCGCTCCTGTTCTGACCGGCATGGGTCGGCCCGAATCCCTGAGGTGATTCCAGCGCATCGGGGTTGGCTATAAAACCGCGCGCCACAAGATCAGCCGCCTCGACACCATTCGCCGCAGCAAGCCCCGCATTGAAGGGTTTGCCCATCGTGCCGAACTGGCTTTTTAGACCCGAAGCGCGGGTGGCCAGCAGCCCTAGCACCATCGCGCAGCCCGCTGCATCCAACCCCATCAGACGCGCCGCCGCCAGCCCCGCGCCAAAGGCCCCTGCGGTGCCGGTCTGGTGAAAGCCTGTTTGGTAGTGATCGCGCCCAAGCCAGATGCCGATACGGATCGACGCCTCCACCCCGATCAGCGCGGCCACCTGAAACGCGGCCGCATCCAGCCCCCGTGCCTGCGCCACCGCCAGAGCGGCGGGAATCACCGCCACCGAGGGGTGGCCGATATGGGCGAAATGCGTGTCGTCATAATCCAGCGCGTGGCTGGTGGCCCCGTTGACCAGCGCCGCCGCCCGTGCCGGAACCTTTGTCGCATGGCCGATCAGGCTGGCCTGCGGCACACCGCCTTCCGCCAGGACCATGTCGCGTGTCAGGCGCGATACCGGCTCGTCGTGTCCGGCGATGCCCACAGCCGCCCAGTCCAGCAACGAGAGTTGCATCATCCGCAATGCCGGTGCGGGAATATCATGCGACTGTGTCTGTGCTGCAAAGTCAGCAAGTTGTGATGTGATCTTCATGCGCTCGGCTCCGGCTATGTCGGTGCCAGCATAAAGGTATCCTAGGTGCCGTAAAGCTGCGCTGCACGCCGCTCGAAAGCGCGCACGATCCGCTGCATCGCCTCGTTGAAGACGATGCCGATGATCCCCTGAAGCACCGCGTTGCGAAACTCGAAATCCACAAAGAACGTCACCTCGCAGGCCTCTTCGCCCGCCTCCTTGAACGACCAGTTCGATTTCATGTAGCGGAACGGCCCGTCGAGATATTCGGTATCGATCTTGCGCTGCTCCGGCCACAACGTCACGCGGCTGCCGAATCGCTCGCGGAACACCTTGAAGCTGATCACCAGATCGGCCTCCATCACCTCCGAACCGTCATCGCGCGGCGTGACAGAGCGTATGCGGGCCGCGGCGCACCATGGCAGGAATTGCGGATATTGCCCGACATCCGCGACCAGATCATACATCTGCTGGGCGCTATACGGCAGGCGGCGGGTTTCGTTATGGGTGGGCATGGATCAGGACAGTTCCGGCATGTTAAGGGCGTGACAGTGGGGCTTCATGTCGTAGAGTGAGCGCCGAATTGCAAGGAAAACCCATGTCGCAGCGTCCTTATGTCATCGACCGGATGATTTCGGCCAAGTCCATCGCCGCCCGTATCGAAACCCTCTCGCACGAGATCGAAGCCGAGTTTGCCCAGACCGACAAGCTGATCGTGGTGGGGCTGCTGCGCGGCTCGTTTGTCTTCATCGCCGATCTGGTGCGCGAGCTGGATCTGCCGGTGGAGGTCGATTTCCTCGAGGCCTCCTCTTACGGCAATGCGATGGAAAGCAGCCGCGAGGTGCGGATTCTCAAGGATCTGCGCGGCACCATCGCGGGGCGCGATGTGCTGGTGGTCGAGGATATCGTGGATACCGGCCACACCCTGTTCCATGTGCGCCAGCTGCTTTTGTCGCGTGATCCGAACAAGCTGCGTACCATCGCGCTTCTGGACAAGCCCAGCCGCCGCGAGGCCCCGATCAAGGCGGATTGGACCGGCTTCGAGATACCGGATGAATTCGTCGTGGGTTACGGGATCGACTTCGCGCAGCGCAATCGCAACCTGCCCTATATCGGCAAGGTCCGCTTCACCGATCCCTGACGCCCGCTTCTTCTTGCCCGAAATATCCCGGGGGGAGTCCGCAGGACGGGGGGCAGCGCCCCCCTGCCCGCGTGCCGTCAGACGCGCGCGAGTTTGGCCTGACGCGCTGCGTTCAGCCGCGCGAAATCCTCGCCCGCATGGTAGGACGAGCGTGTCAGTGGCGTGGCCGACACCATCAGGAAGCCCTTGCCATAGGCCGCTTTCTCGTAGGCCACGAATTCGTCGGGATGCACGAAACGGTCCACCACGTGATGTTTGGGTGTGGGTTGCAGATACTGGCCGATGGTCAGAAAATCGATATCGGCGGCGCGCATATCGTCCATGACCTGCAAAACGCCCTGCCTGTCCTCGCCCAAGCCCACCATGATGCCGGATTTGGTGAACATCGACGGGTCCAGTTCCTTGACCCGCTGCAACAGCCGCAAGGAGTGGAAATAGCGCGCACCCGGGCGGACCTCGGGGTAGAGGCCCGGCACGGTTTCAAGGTTGTGGTTGAACACGTCTGGCCGTGCCGCAACCACGGTTTCCAGCGCACCGGGACCGCATTTCAGGAAATCGGGCGTCAGCACCTCGATTGTGGTGCCGGGCGCGCGGTGGCGGATGGCGCGGATGGTCTGGGCGAAATGATCGGCCCCGCCATCGTCCAGATCGTCGCGGTCCACCGAGGTGACAACAACATGGTTCAGCCCCAGCTTGGCCACCGCATCGGCCACGCGTCCCGGCTCGAACACATCCAACGTCTGCGGCTTGCCGGTGGCGATGTTGCAAAATGTGCATCCGCGGGTGCAGATCTCGCCCATGATCATCATGGTGGCATGGCCCTGAGACCAGCATTCGCCCGCATTCGGGCATCCTGCCTCCTCGCAAACCGTTACCAGCTTGTGCTCGCGGATGATGTTGCGGGTATCTTTGTAGCCCTGCGATGTAGGTGCCTTGACCCTGATCCAGTCCGGCTTCTTGGGCTGGGCATTATCGGGACGGTGCGCCTTTTCAGGGTGCCTCTGGCCGGGGATCTTCAGATCGCGCATCAGGCTGCCTTTCGGAAATACGGGTGTTATCTGTTATGTACGCCGATTGCGGCGCTGTTGAAAGGGTCGCGATGTCGCTGTGTCGCGATCCGGTCACAGGCAGTCACGGCGGGCCTGCGCGACCAGTTGCTCTCCCACGTCGCGCAGGATCTCGGCCAGCGTGGTGCACCAGCCGTCATCCTGACTGGCCTCGCGCCGCACCAGCCCGATCATGCGGGCAGGCTCCGGCGCGCAAAAGCGCATCAGATGCATGTCAGGGGCAGCGCGCTGTTCCTGCAGGGCGGCAAGTTCCGGCATCAGGGTCAGGCCAAAGCCCGCCGCCACCAGCCGCGACAGGGTGCTGAGCGAGGAGGCGCCCATGTTGATCTGGGCATGGCCGCGCCCGCGTCCGCAGACCTCGAGCGCCTGATCGGTCAGGCAATGGCCCTCCTCCAGCAGCAAAAGCTGGCTGGCGCCCAGCTCCATCGGGCGCAGCGCCTCGGCCCCCTGCCCCTGATGTTGCGCAGCCAGACGCGCGGCTGTGCCTGCCAGCAAAAAACGGTCCTCGAACAGGGGCAGTTCGACCAATCCGTCCTCGCCCGACGGCAGGGCGATCACAGCGGCATCCAGACGCCCCGCGCGCAACTCGGCCAGCAGACGGCCTGTCGTGGATTCCTGCACCTGCACATCCAGGGAGATATCGCGCGAGCGCAACGCCTCCAGCGCGGCGGGCAGGATATAGGGCGCGATCGTAGGAATCAGGCCGATCCGCAGCTCGCCGGCCAGCCCACCGCGCCAGCGTGCGGCCTCCCCCAGCGCCTGCGTCGCCTCCAGCACGCGCTCGGCATGTTCCAGAATGCGCCGCCCGAACGGGGTGAGCACCACATCGCGGGCCTGTCTTTCGACGAGCACGGCGCCGAGGGTCTTTTCCAACTCGCGGATCTGCACCGACAGGGCCGGCTGCGAGACATGGACGACCTCGGCAGCGCGCCCGAAATTGCGTTGCTCGGCAAGGGCCTTGAAATAGGTCAGTTGGCGAAGGGTTATATTCATAAGCTGAAGTTATGCAGGCAGAAGCGTTTTCGCAATGTGCATTATCGCAAGGCCAGCCCAATCAGCCGGGGGAAGGCAAGTACGAACAGGCTCAGTGCGGTTATCAGCAGGCAGGCATGGCGAGCGAGTTGACAGCGAACCACAGCGGGATGAAGCCGATCACGACCATCATCACCATGCTGGCCCAGACGACCCACTACATCGGCAATAATCGCAGTCTTAGCTGTGGCTGCGGGGCCTGGGGTCGATTGCGCCGTGGGCGGGGGCTTGCTACATGATGGCGGAACGGTCCAGCCAAGAGGTCTTGCATGACCCAGCCAGCCCAGCAGCCTGTCAAACGCGGCGATCCATCCGCCCTTGCGCGCACACAAGATCACCTCAAACAACTTGTCTATGGCGGCAATGACGGCATTGTCACGACCTTTGCCATTGTCGCGGGCTTTGCCGGTGCAGGGTCGGAAGGTGTGGCGCAGATCGGGGCGCTGGCTGTTCTGGTGTTCGGGCTGGCCAATCTGTTCGCCGATGCCGTCAGCATGGGGTTCGGCGAATTTCTGTCGATGCGCTCGCAAAACGATCTTTATCATCAACGCCATGCCGAACATATCCGCCGGATCGCGGCAGATCCGGCCACCGAAGCTGACCGCATGGCCGGGTTGTTGCGGGATCGCGGGCTATCCCCCGCCGATGCCGCCGCCGGTGCGAAACTGATGTCGACGCATCCGCCGCTGATGGCGGATCTGACGCTATCATGGGGCTTTGGCATGTCCGCGCCCGAAGACGCCAGTCCGGTGATGAACGGGCTGATGACGTTTCTGTCTTTCGTGGTCTTTGGCGCGGTCCCGCTGAGCCCCTATTTCGTGCTCGACCCAAGCACGACCACCTTCATGCTCTCCGTGGCCATGACCTTGCTGGCACTTGTCGCGCTGGGTCTGCTGCGCTGGATCGCCACGCGGGACAGGTTGCCCCGCGCGGTCGCGGAAACCGTGGCCGTGGGTACGGTCTGCGCTTTGGTCGCTTATGCCGTGGGCTGGATTGTTGGGGGGTGAGGCGGCGCTTTACCCGATAAGCCCGCCTGCCTGTCCCAACCCGTCGTAATGGCGGCGCAACCTTTGCAACGCGATCCGCAGCACGATTTTGCCCGACCGCGCCGACCAGCCCATCCGCCGTTCGGCAAGTTCCAGCCCTTCCAGATAGCAGCAGCAGCGCAAGGCCACATCACCAAGGCCCGGCCCCAGATCGCGCAGGGCGGCTGTGATCCTTGCGCGGGCGGCCTCTGGCCCGCGCGCC
>JAGXGW010000018.1 GCA_024636555.1 Paracoccaceae bacterium
CCTCAATCAACTGCTGAAACCGCGCCCGCAGCGCATCCGGCAAAGGTGCTGACATGATCCATCCTCCCAAACAGGATGAATCACAGATCAACGCTCAAGGGAATCCCAACGATTCAGGTTTCGAGTCGGGCGCTTTAGCGCGCTGGCGACTGGCCCCGATTGAACGGATAGGCTAGTCACGTCCCCCAACAGGACCAGAAACAGGATACCCCTTTCCGTGAGCCAGACTGCACCCGATACCGCCGCCCGAATCGCCCGCAGCATCGCCACCGATATCGCCGCACAGCCCGCGCAGGTCATTGCGGCAGTGGCCCTTCTGGACGGGGGGGCCACGGTGCCCTTCATCGCGCGCTACCGCAAAGAAGTGACGGGCGGGCTGGACGACACACAGCTTCGCAATCTGGCCGACAGGCTGACCTATCTGCGCGAGTTGGAAGCGCGGCGCGGGGTAATCCTGAACTCGATCAAGGAGCAGGGCAAGCTGACCGACGAACTGGCCCGCGCGATCACCGGGGCCGATACCAAGGCGACTTTGGAAGACATTTACCTGCCGTTCAAACCCAAGCGCCGCACCAAGGCGATGATCGCACGCGAAAACGGGCTGGAGCCTTTGTTGCGCGCGATTCTCGATAACCGGAACGCCGCACCCGAGGATCTGGCGGCGGCCTACCTGTCCGAGGCGGTGGCCACGGTCAAAGACGCGCTGGACGGCGCGCGCGACATCCTGACCGAGGAGTTGAGCGAAAACGCCACGCTTCTGGGCCGTTTGCGCGATTTCATGCGGGCCGAGGCGCTGATCACCGCCCGTGTCCAGCCCGGCAAGGAAGAGGCGGGGGCGAAATTCTCGGACTATTTCGATCATCGCGAGGCATGGTCCAAAATACCCTCGCATCGTGCGCTGGCGATCCTGCGGGCCGCCAAGGAAGAGGTGGTGACCGTCGATATCGCCCCCGATCCTGACACGGGCGCGGCGCGTGCGGTGGATATGATCGCGGCGGCCATCGGTATCCGGGGGGAAGGGCCGGGCGATGCGTGGCTGCGCAAAACGGCGGGCTGGGTCTGGCGCGTCAAGCTGAGCCTGTCGATGTATGTCGATCTGATGGGCGATCTGCGAAGCCGCGCGCATGACGAGGCGATTGCGGTTTTCGCCCGCAACCTCAAGGATTTGCTGCTCGCAGCACCGGCAGGTCCGCGCGCGACGCTAGGGCTTGATCCGGGCATCCGCACCGGTGTCAAGGCGGCGGTGGTCGATGCGACGGGCAAGGTGCTGGCGACCGAGACGCTCTATCCGTTCCAGCCCAAAAATGACCTGCGCGGCGCACAGGCTGCGGTGCTGCAACTGGTCCGCAAACACGGGGTTGAACTGATCGCCATCGGCAATGGCACCGCCAGCCGCGAGACCGAGCGGATGGTGGCCGATGCGCTCAAGGCGCTGCCTGCGGAGGTGAAACGGCCCGGATCGGTGATCGTGTCCGAGGCAGGGGCCTCGGTCTATTCCGCCTCCGAACTGGCGGCGAAAGAATTTCCCGATCTCGATGTATCCTTGCGCGGTGCTGTCTCGATTGCGCGGCGGTTGCAAGACCCGCTTGCGGAGCTTGTGAAGATCACACCGCAGAGCATTGGCGTCGGGCAGTACCAGCATGATGTGGATCAGCGCCGCCTGACGCAGGCGTTGGATGCGGTGGTCGAGGATGCGGTGAACGCTGTGGGGGTCGATCTCAACATGGCCTCCGCGCCGCTGCTGGCGCGGGTTGCGGGGTTGAGCGCGTCACTGGCACAGGCGGTCGTGGCGCACCGGGACGCACAGGGGGCATTCCCTAGCCGCAAGGCCCTGCTGAAAGTGGCGGGGCTGGGGCCGAAAGCCTATGAACAATGCGCGGGTTTCCTGCGTCTGCGCGACAGTGTCGAGCCGCTTGATGCCACATCCGTCCACCCCGAGGCATATGGCGTGGCGCGCCGGATCGTGCAGGCCTGCGGGCGCGACATCCGCGCGATCATGGGCCAGCCCGAGGCGCTGCGCGGCGTCAGGGCAGAGGATTTTGTGGACGATACTTTCGGCCTGCCCACGGTGCGCGATATTCTGTCCGAGCTGGAGAAACCCGGCCGCGATCCGCGCCCCAGTTTCGTGACCGCGAAGTTCGCCGACGGGGTGGATGACATCAAGGATTTGCGGGCTGGTATGATGCTGGAAGGCACAGTAACGAACGTGGCGGCCTTTGGCGCTTTCGTCGATATCGGTGTGCATCAGGACGGGCTGGTGCATGTGAGCCAGTTGGCGGACCGCTTCATCAAGGACCCGCATGAGGTGGTCAAGGCGGGCGATGTCGTCAAGGTGCGGGTGACCGAGGTGGATGTGCCGCGCAAGCGGATCGGGTTGAGCATGCGCAAGGATGGCGGTAGTGCGGAGGCGCGTGAGGGGCAGGGCAAAGCGGGTCAGGAGAGGGCGGGGCAGGGTAAGGCGAGCCGGAGCAAATCGCCACAGCCCAAGCAGATGCAGGCCAAGCCTGCGGCGGCGGAAAGCCAAGGTGCGTTTGGCGCGGCCTTGCTGGATGCGATGCGGAAGAAATAGGAGCGTGGGGCAGTTCAGGAGATGCCCTCCAGAACTTTCGATAAGACCGCTGATCACAATACCCCCGCGCGGAATCAAGGCGCGGCACGCGCCGCCGCGCGATCGCCGACACGCCCCCCGGGGCGGCGATTGGCTGATGGTGTGGCAGCTGTTCAGGTCGGAGGATGCTGAACCATAAACTGCCCCGAACGGACGATGGGTCGCCACCCCGCGTGTCGGCTCATGCGGGCCGTGGCTCCGCGCGGGATGCGCCGTTCGCGAGCTGCCCTAGAAACTGCCGAAGACCGTTCCCAGCGTGATCAGCAGGATCAGCGCAAGGATCGGGATAACCACTGCGACCACGGCGATATCGCCATAAGCCTCGCGGTGCGTCAGCCCGCAGATCGTCAGCAGCGTGATCACCGCACCGTTATGGGGCAGCGCGTCCAGTCCGCCTGTTGCCACGGCGGTGACGCGGTGCAACAGTTCTGGTGCGATCCCTGCGGCCTGTCCCATTTGCATGTAGGTCTCGCCCAGCGTTGACAGCGCAATGCTCATCCCGCCTGAGGCAGAGCCGGTCATCCCCGCCAGCAGACTTGTACCGACAGCCAGCGAGATCAACGGGTTGTCCCCACCAACAGTCACCACCCAGTCGCGGATCAGGGCAAAGCCCGAAAGCGAGGCGATGACCGCGCCAAAGCCGACAAGGCTTGCGGTGTTGAAAATCGGCTTGAGCGAATCCGCCGCCCCGTGGTCCAGCGTCTCGCCCAGAATGGCACGTAAGCGGCCAAGGTTGAGCACGACCAGCGCGATGGAGGACAGCGTCAATGCGGCGATGATCGACCAGATGCCGCGCAGGGCGTCGATATCGGTGGCACCATAGAAGGGTTGCGCCAGATAGGCGGTATCCATCGCGGGAATGATGAAGAAGGTGAAGAGCATGTTCAGCACGATCACCAGCACCAAAGGCAGCGCCGCCAAGACCAGCGACGGCGGCGTTGTCAGCTTGTCGCCAGCCGGAATGACCACGGCATGGTCGCCATATCCGCCCTTGAGTGTCCTGACCCGCCATTCCAGCCATTGCCAGCCGAGCAGCAGCATCACGGCCCCCGTCAGCAGGCCCAGACCGGGGGCGGCATAGGGCGTGGTGCCGAAATAGGGCATCGGAATCGCGTTCTGGATGGCGGGCGTGCCGGGCAGGGCGGTCATCGTGAAGGTGAACGCCCCCAAAGCGATAGCGGCGGGGATCAGCACCTTGGGCAGATCAGCCCGCCGGAACAGGGCGGCGGCAATGGGATAGACGGCAAAGGCCACGACGAACAGCGAGACCCCGCCATAGGTCATCACGGCGCAGCACAGGATCACGGCCAGCACCGCCCGCGCCGCCCCGAGCCGCAGGATGATCCGGTCCGCCAGAACCTGCGCGCTGCCCGATGCCTCCATCAGCTTGCCGAAGACCGCCCCGAGCAGGAAGATCGGGAAATACTGGATGATGAACCCGCCGGTGGCCTGCATGAACACCTGCGTATAGCTGGCCAGAACCGGCCCGCCCTCCGACGCGAGGACCGCGAAAACCGCCATCGCGGGCGCAAGCAGCAGCAGGCTGGTGCCACGATAGGCCAGATAGACCAAGGCGGCGAGGGCAAGCACGATGACGCCAACGCCGATCATGGCGTCATACCCTTTCGGGCACCTCGACGCCGGGATCGGCGAACAACGTGTCCAGATCAAGCGTGGAGCGTTCGCCGATCGCGTCAAAATGCGTGTCCAGCCAGCCATCGGCCCAACTGCGTCCCAGATCGAACAGATGCGCCAGATATTCCCACTCGGCGTTCGATTTGCTGGAGGCGGACAGGTGCTGCACCTCAGGGTCGGTATGGATCAGGTGCAGATTGGTCCGGCCGATCGCTCCCAGATCCAGCCCTTTGGCATCGACCATCTGCTGCATCAGATGGATCGCGCGCAACTCCTTGATCAGCGAGGTATTGAAGCTGATCTCGTTCACGCGGTTGATGATATCGCGCGCGCTGCGCGGGGTCTCCTGACGCACGACGGGATTGATCTGGATGATCAGGATGTCGGTGCTCTCCTTGCTCATCACCAGCGGCATCAGCGCGGGATTGCCGCTATAGCCACCGTCCCAGTATTCCTCGCCCTCGATCATCACGGCGCGGCTGATCTGCGGCAGACAGGCCGAGGCCATGACCGAATCCACCGTCACGGCGCCGCGCGAGAAGATCCGCGCGCGGCCCGTGCGGACCTGTGTCGCGGTGACATGGACAGAGATATCCTTGCAGATATTCACATTGTCGAAATTCACCTGACCTTCAAGGATGGTGCGCAGCGGATCAATGCCGAGCGGGTTCAACTCGTAGGGAGAGAACAGACGGCTGAGGCTGTCCATGAACAGATAGCCCGGAGACAGATCGAGGCTGTAGTTTCCCGCCACACGATCCCACGGGCTGCGCTGGATCGGGGAGAAACGCGTCGATGCACTGACGGCTTTCCAGAAGTCGCGCAAGGCCCCGCGCGCGCCTTCGCGCCCGCCACGCTCGTAGCCATCGGCCAGAACCACTGCATTCATCGCACCTGCGCTGGTGCCGCTGATCTCTGCAATCTGCAGACGATCGTCTTCCAGCAGGCGGTCCAGCACGCCCCATGTGATCGCGCCATGGGATCCGCCGCCCTGAAGGGCCAGATTGATCCGCTTGGTTTTCGACTTGGTCGCCATGTCATTCCCACTCTATTGCTGCACTGCAGCATAGACTTTCCGGCTGCTGCGGTCAACGAGAGGCGGCAGCTTCAGCTTGCACATGAGCGTGAGCGGCAGGGATCGCCCTGCCGTCGCGCAGACGGCGGCGTTTCCGGCGCGCGAATACCTTAACGTCACGCCACTTTGCGCGGCTTTGGCCGCAAACGGCTTGTATCATAACCGGTTTCTCATCAAATTGCTGCGCAGGATGAGGTATGGGCCGCGAAACAGGGCCCGATAGGGGAGGACCGGGATGAAGTTTGCATCCGTTGCCGACACGATCGCGATTGAGAAGGAAATGTCCTGGGCGGAGCGGGATGTGCCCAAGACGCTGTACCAGATGCTGACGCAGACGCGGGATACCAACCCGTCCGGCAAGGCGGTGACATTCCAGCTTCTGAGCGGCCCCAAGGACAAGGCGGAGACGCTGACCTGGGGCCAGTTGCACGAAAAGACCTGTCAGGCGGCCAACCTGTTCCGCAGTCTGGGCATCAAGGAAGACGATGTCGTCGCCTGTATCCTGCCGAACTGCAACGAGACGGTCCTGACCATTCTGGGCGGTGCCATCGCGGGGATCATCAACCCGATCAACCCGCTGCTGGAGCCCGAGCAGATCGCCGCGATCCTGCGCGAGACCAAAGCCAAGGTTGTCGTCACCCTCAAGGCTTTCCCGAAAACCGATGTGGCGCAAAAGACTGCCGAGGCGGTGCGCCATGCCGCGAATGTGCATACGGTGCTCGAGATTGACCTCAACCGCTATCTGACGCCGCCGAAATCATGGATCGTGCCGCTGGTGCGGCCCAAGAACCTTGGCAACCATCATGCCGACGTCAAGGATTTCAACGCCGAACTGGCGCGCCAGCCCAAGACGCTGAGCTTTGCCGACAGTGCGGGTGACCGCGTTGCGGCCTATTTCCACACAGGCGGCACCACCGGCATGCCCAAGGTGGCACAGCACCGCTATTCCGGGATCATCTATAACGGCTGGCTGGGCGGCACGCTGCTTTACACGCCGGAAGACAACGTGATCTGTCCGCTGCCGCTGTTCCACGTCTTTGCCTGCCATGTGATCCTGATGGCGGTGATCAAATCGGGCGCGCATGTCGTGTTCCCGACGCCTGCGGGCTATCGCGGCGAGGGGGTGTTCGACAATTTCTGGAAGCTCATCGAGCGCTGGCAGATCACCTTTATCATCACGGTGCCAACGGCAATTTCGGCGATGATGCAGCGGCCGGTCAACGCCGATGTCTCCAGCGTAAAAACCTCCTTTTCCGGGTCCGCGCCGCTGCCGCTGGAACTGTTCAAACGCTTCGAGGCGGCCACTGGCGTGACCATCGTCGAAGGCTACGGCCTGACGGAAGCGACATGTCTTGTCTCGGTCAACCCCGTGGACGGCCAGAAGAAAGTCGGATCGGTCGGCATCAGGTTCCCCTATACCGATGTGAAGATCATGAAGACGGTGCACGGCGAGCCTGTGGAATGCGATCCCGACGAGGTGGGCGAGATCTGCGTCTCCAACCCCGGTGTCTGGGCGGGCAATACCTATACCGAGCATGACAAGAACCGCGATCTTTACCATTATGGCAAATATCTGCGGACCGGCGATCTGGGCCGGATCGACACCGACGGCTATATCTGGATCACGGGGCGCGCCAAGGATCTGATCATCCGCGGCGGTCACAATATCGACCCTGCCGAGATCGAAGAAGCGCTGCTGGCCCATCAGGATGTGGCCTTTGCAGGGGCGATCGGCCAGCCCGATGCCCATGCGGGCGAAATCCCCTGCGCCTATGTCGAACTGGTCGCGGGTGGTACTGTTACTGGCGATGAACTGCGCGAGCATTGCAAGGTCCATGTGCACGAGCGCGCGGCGCAGCCGCGTTTCGTCGAGGTGCTGTCGGAACTGCCCAAAACCGCTGTCGGCAAGGTGTTCAAACCGGATCTGCGCAAGCGGGCCATCACCCGCGTCTACAATGCCGCGCTGGAAGAGGCCAAGCTGAACGCGACCGTGGTCGAGGTGATCGATGACAAAAAGCGCGGTCTGGTTGCGCGGATCAAACGCTCGGGCGTGGTGCATGACGACGAGGTTGGCCACGTGCTGGGGGCGTTCACCCGTCCATGGGAATGGGCGGACTGAAGCGCGGGCCTGTTTTCGCAACCGCACAATCAATGTGCGCGACGTGGCGGCTGCGGGGGGTGCACCTCCCCGCCGCTTGCACTAGGTTCGGCGCGATACCCTAGCAAAGCGAGAGTGATCATGAGCTATACCCCTCCCAAAGTCTGGAAATGGAACCCCGGCAACGGCGGCAAGTTCGCCAGCATCAACAAACCCACCGCCGGAGCCACGCAAGACAAGGAATTGCCAGTCGGCAAGCATCCGTTCCAGCTTTACTCGTTGGCCACACCCAACGGGGTGAAGGTTACCGTCATGCTGGAGGAATTGCTGGCGCTGGGACATACCGGGGCCGAATATGACGCATGGCTGATCAAGATCAACGAAGGCGACCAGTTCGGCAGCGGTTTTGTCGAGGTGAACCCCAATTCCAAAATTCCCGCCTTGATGGACCGCAGCGGCGAGACCCCGCAGCGGGTGTTCGAATCCGGTGCGATCCTGCTCTATCTGGCCGAGAAATTCGGGGCGTTCCTGCCGACAGACCATGCCACGCGCACGGAATGCCTGTCATGGCTGTTCTGGCAGATGGGCAGCGCGCCCTATCTGGGAGGCGGCTTTGGCCATTTTTACGCCTATGCGCCCGAAAAGATCGAATATTGCATCGACCGTTTCGCGATGGAGGCCAAACGCCAACTCGATGTGCTGGACCAGCGCCTCGCCGATAACGCCTATCTGGCCGGTGATGATTACACGATTGCCGATATGGCGGTTTGGTCGTGGTACGGACAACTGGTGCTGGGCCGTCTTTATGATGCGGCGGAATTCCTTGATGTCGCCTCCTACACGAACGTCGTGGCTTGGGCGGAAAAAATTGATGCCCGCCCTGCGGTCAAACGGGGCCGTATGGTCAACCGCGCTTTCGGCGAGCCGGAAACGCAACTGCACGAACGCCATGATGCGAGCGACTTCGACACCAAGACGCAGGACAAGATCGCACCCAAAGAGTAACGGCGCGGCGCTGCTGCGGAAAACGTTCAGGCCATGATGCCGAAATAGGCGTCACGGTCCACCACCCCCGCCAGCCGTCCCGCCGTGCACAAGGCCTGCGAAATCCGCGCCTCGGACAGATCATGCGCGACAAGCGCCACCGCCGTGCCGGACAGGCGCAGCGGATCAAGGGCGCGGCGCAGCGACGCGCCAAGGGCCTGCCACGAGGCCTGCGGCGCGGGCATCATGCCGGCCGTGCGAAAGGGCAGGGCGGAGACCTCGCGCAACTCTTCCAGAAAAGCATCGGGGTCTTCGCTTTGCGGGGCGAGGGCCAGCAGATCGCAGGCGCGCAGCCGCGCCAGATGCCGACGCACCGGATCGGGCATGTCCAGCCGCCGTGCCAGACGCAGATGCAAAGCTGCGGGCGTGAACAGCAAAGCCGCCGGATCACGCCCGCCCGTCCGGTACAATGCCGCATAATCGGCGTAACGCATCCCCAGTTCCGCCGCGCGTGCCATCCGCATTTTTACCACAGGCAGCGGCAGGCGGCTGTCGGGATGATCGGCGCGCGCACGCGCCCACATATGCTGATGCCACAGGCTGACGGCGTGGGGGCAAGGTTGTGTCCGGGTCCGGGAGGCGTTCCAAGCGGCTGTCCGGTGGGCTGGGCGCGGGTGTTGCGGTGATCCGGCACGTTCAGGGCTTTCAAAAATATGGCAGGGCGCTGCGCTCAGAAGTGCGCGCGGCCACGCGACAAATCAAGCGTCAAACATCCGCGCTCTGCGGTTGCGAGGCAAATATGGTTGACTAACAGGGGTTGGAAACAGCATACGCTGTGCGAGGCGTGAAACAGGGGCATATCCGTACTTTGGCCGGACTAGGCCGCAAAAGCGGATCGTGGGGGAGACACAGTCTTGGCATATCTTGCCATTCTGATGCGGGCGATCAATCGCATTAACATCATCGTAGGCCATACGTTTTCATGGCTTGCCGTCGGAATTTTCGCCGTCTGTTTCTGGGTGGTGATCGAGCGGTATTTCTTTGGCAACACCCGTTTGTGGATGCAGGATCTTTATGTCTGGATGAACGGGGCGATGTTTACCGCCGTGGCCGCATTCGCCCTGTTTCGCAACGATCACGTCCGGGTCGATATCTTCTTCCGCACCGCATCGCTGCGGCGCAAGGCGGTGATGGACATGATTGGCGTCTGCCTGTTCCTGCTGCCCTTCATGTATATCGTCTGGACCTATTCCTTTCCCAACGTGATGCGCTCGTGGTCGCGCTTCGAGGCATCGGCCAATGTCGGCGGGATGCCGGGGCTGTATATTCTGCGAACGTTCATCCTTGTCTTCGCCGCACTGGTGGCCCTTCAGGGGATTGCCATGCTGATACGCTCTGTTCTGATCCTCGCCGGACGCGAAGATCTGATCCCTGACAATTTCCGCTACAAATACGAGACGGAGTAAACGCGATGGATCCTGTCCTGATTGGCGAGATCCTCGCGGGTCTGATGTTCTTTGGTGTCATCGGTATGCTCATGCTGGGCTTTCCGGTGGCCTTCACGCTGGGCGGCACCTCGCTGATCTTCGCGGTGATCGGGATGCAATACGGTGTTTTCGATCCGTCGAACTTCGGGTCTCTGGCCGGGCGCTACATCGGCTACATGACGAACGAGGTGTTGGTTGCGGTGCCGCTGTTCATCTTCATGGGCGTGATGCTCGAACGCTCGCGCATCGCCGAGCAGTTGTTGCTGACGATGGGCAAGCTGTTTGGCAACATGCGCGGAGGACTGGGCATTTCGGTGGTGATCGTGGGGGCCTTGCTGGCGGCCTCGACCGGCGTTGTCGGGGCCACCGTGGTCACCATGGGGCTGATCTCGCTGCCTGCGATGCTCAAGGCCGGATACAAGCCTGCGCTGGCAACAGGCGTGATCTGCGCCAGCGGCACATTGGGCCAGATCATCCCGCCCTCGACCGTGCTGATCTTCATGGGCGACATGATCGCGGGCATCCATAGCCAAGTGCAGATGTCACAGGGCAATTTCGCGCCTACCTCCGTCTCGGTGGGTGACCTGTTTGCCGGTGCTTTCTTCCCCGGTCTGATGCTGGTCGGCATCTATCTGGCCTTCATCATGTTCAAGGCAGTCATCGACCCTGAAAGCTGCCCCGCCACACCTGTCGCGCCGGAGGATCGCAAGGATCTGATGCGCGAGATTTTCGTGGCCTTCTTCCCGCCGCTCCTGCTGATCGTGGCCGTGCTCGGCTCGATCCTCGGCGGGATCGCCACGCCGACAGAGGCGGCCTCGGTCGGGGCCGTGGGGGCCACCATTCTGGCGGCGGCGCGCTGGCGGCTCAGCTTTGGCGTGCTGCGCTCGACAGCGCTTGCCACGGCGACGATCACCTCGATGATCTTCATCATCCTGTTCGGCGCATCCATCTTTGCCATCGTGTTCCGCCAGATGGGCGGCGACAATCTGGTCGAGGAATTCCTGACCCGTCTGCCGGGCGGTGCGACCGGCGCGATGATCGCGGTGATGGCGATCATGTTCGTGCTCGGCTTCATTTTGGACACGTTCGAGATCATCTTTATCGTGATCCCGATCACGGCGCCCGTGCTTCTGGGGCTGGGGATCGATCCGATCTGGCTGGGTGTGATGGTGGGCGTGAACCTGCAAACCTCGTTCCTGACACCGCCGTTCGGCTTTGCGCTGTTCTATCTGCGCGGCGTGGCCCCCAACTCGATCTCGACGATGCAGATCTACCGTGGCGCGGTGCCCTTCGTGCTGCTGCAGATTCTGGCGATTGCGCTGCTGTTCATCTTCCCCGGGATCGTGACCTGGTTGCCGTCTGTTCTGTATTAAGGCTGTCGCGGTAGTGGAATAAGGGCAGATCTCGTCCGCGGGGGGGCGTTGCACGGCATCGGTGTGGCAATTTATCGTGCAGCATTCCCGCTCGGTTTCGATCCGGTGACAGGGTACAAAAGAGCCCGCCGGGGGGGCGGACGGGCTCTGCCCGGGGCGGCTGCGCCGCTGTACCCGGACAAGAAAAAACCAACAAAAAAGGCCCGGAGCATCCTCCGGGCCTTTTGCTTTGTGATGTGATCCGGATCAGATCTTGAAAAACTTCTCGCGCGCGGCGACGAAGCCCGCATCGGTGCCTTCGGTCTTCTGGCGCACGATGTTCAGAGCCTCGATGAAGCTTTCCGTTGTGCGCTGGACCAGCGGGTCGCTGCTTTCGCGCAGTTCTGTCAGGATCTCGGCGGCGGCCTGTGCGGCACCCTCGACGATGCTGTCGGGGAAGCTCGGATGCACGATGACGCCGTGCTCATTGACCAGCGTCTGCAATGCGCGCGGATCGTTCGCGGCAAAGTCGGCGGCGGTGTTATCGTATTCAGCCGCGCAGCAGCTACGCACGATTTCCTGGATGTTCTGCGGCAGCGCCTGGAACTTGGCCTTGTCCACGACCAGCTCTGTCGCAAGTCCCGGCTCGGTGAAGGACGAGGTGTAGTAATGCTTGCAGACCTGATGGAAGCCGAGGGCCAGATCGTTGTAGGGGCCCACGAATTCGGCCGCGTCCAGCGCGCCCGACTGCAGCGCAGCGAAGATCTCGCCACCCGCCATGTTGGTGACGGAGGCACCGATTTTCTGCCAGACCTGACCACCCAGACCGGGGGTGCGGAAGCGCAGGCCTTGCACATCCTCGACGCCGGTCAGTTCTTCGCGGAACCAGCCGCCTGCCTGTGTGCCGGTATCGCCGGACAGGAAGCCCTGCAGACCGAACTGGTCATAGATGTCATCCCAGATTTCCTGACCGCCCATGTGACGCACCCAAGCTGTCAGCTCGCGCGAGGTCATGCCGAAAGGCACACCCGTGAAGAAGGACAATGCGACGGATTTGTTCTGCCAGTAGTAGGCGGCACCGTGGCTCATCTCGGCGGATTGGTCGATCACGGCATCCAGTGCCTGCAGCGGCGGCACCATTTCGCCAGCGGCGAAAAGCTGGATGGTCAGCGCGCCGTCGGTGGCGGCGGTAATGCGGTCGGCCAGACGCTGTGCGCCCACACCCAGACCGGGGAAGTTTTTCGGCCATGTCGTGACCATACGCCATGTTATGTTGCCCTGTGCAATGGCGGGTGCTGCCAGCGTGGATGCTGCGGCAGCGGTGCCACCCAGTGCAGAAGTTCTCAGGAATGAACGACGATCCATTATATTTTTCTCTCTCCCTAGTGGATAAGGCCCCGTCGTTGTCCCGGAGCCACGGACTTGCGTCTTATAGAAGCTGTGTGGGGCCGAGGCAATTCAATGACGCCTTATTTTCGGGCAGTTGAGAAAAACTTTATCCGGTCGCCGCGCATCGTTGGGCCTTGTTCCGCGCTTGGTCAGACCTGAACGGCGGAAATGCCCGCACAACGGCTTGCCGCGCCGCATTGCCTGGCGCGCGATGCAACCCTTGTCGGGTAGCGAACGCCAGAGCGGCGCGGCAGATTGCGCCGCTGGTCAGTCGTATCGCAGATCGCGCGCCTTGCCGCGAAACACGTAATAGGCCAGCGCCGAATAGCCTGCGATGATCGGTGTCACGATCAGGACACCGACCAGAATGATGATCAGGCTTTCGGGTGCCGAGGCGGCTTCGTAGATCGTCAACCTGTCCGGCACTACATAGGGGTAAAAGGAATAGGCGAGTCCCGTGAAGGCCAGTGTGAACAACATGCCTGCACCCGCAAAGGGCAACCATGCGAAGCTGTCGCTATCCGTCGGCAGACGTCGTAACACCGCCCAGATGCCAAGGATCAGCGCCGCCGATATCAGTGGCAGTGGCGCCAGCAGGAACACCTCCGGCACTGAGAACCAGCGCTCCCAGATGCGGGGGCTGACAAGCGGTGTGGCAAGCGAGATGGCACCGACGCCAAGGATCACCCCCCAGATACCGCCACGCGCCCATTTCACCGCCTTGAGTTGCAACTGCCCTTCGGCTTTCAGGATCAGCCAGCAGGCCCCGATGAAGCTGTAGCCCACCGTCAGGAACAGGCCAGACAGCAAGGCAAAACCATGCGCGACGATGCTGTGCTCCAGCCCCATGATGTAAAAGCCCAGCATGTAGCCCTGCGACATCGACGTCATCACAGACCCGACAAAGAACGCCTGGTTCCACGCTTGCTTTTTCGGCAAGGCCACCTTGGCGCGGAACTCGAACGCCGTGCCGCGCAGGATCAGGCCGATCAGCATGATCGCGACCGGCAGGTACAGCGCCGTCAGGATCGCGCCGTGGGCTGCGGGGAAGGCCACCAGCAGAATGCCGACGGCCATCACCAGCCATGTCTCGTTCGCGTCCCAGAACGGCCCGATCGAGGCGACCATGCGGTCTTTCTCGGCCTCGTCTGCCAGTGGCGTCAGGATGCCGACCCCCAGATCAAAGCCGTCAAGGACGACATAGATGAGGATCGACAGGCCCATGAGTGCCGCGAAAACAACGGGCAGCCAGACAGCGGGATCTCCAAACAGGTTCATCATGGCATTCACTCCGCCGGCATTGTCTGGATGGCACCGCTGGGCGGACGGCCCTGCTGCGGCTCGGAGGCGCCAATGGCGCGGGTCCGTGCCAGATAGACCAGCACACCGATATAAGCGGTCAGCAGCGCAGCATAGATCATCAGGTAGGCGATCAGGGTCGAGGCCACCAACGTGGGGGCAACATCACCGACAGCGGCCTTCGTGCTCAGCACGCCTGTCACCAGCCACGGCTGACGCCCGATCTCGGTCGTGTACCAGCCCGCCAGCGTCGCCAGCCAGCCCGAGAAGGCCATCGGCAGGAAGGCCCAGAGCACGATGCGCGGCAACCCTTCGATACCCCGGCCACGCCGCATCAGGAACAACGCGCTCCACGACAGCAGCAGCATCGCCATACCGGTGCCGACCATCACACGGAACGACCAGAACACGGCATTGACGGGCGGGTGCAGGCGGGAGCCGTCCTCGGCCACAAAGTCGTTCAGGCCGGGCACCTCGCCATCGGCGCGGTGGGTCAGGATCAGGCTTGCACCCGAGGGGATACCGATCTCGAAACGGTTCTCGCGCGCGGCCTCGTCGGGCAGGGCGAACAGCAGCAACGGCACGTTGCCGCGCGTCTCCCAGTTACCCTCCATCGCGGCCACTTTCGCAGGCTGGTATTCCAGCGTGTTCAGGCCGTGCATGTCACCGGCATAGATCTGCACCAGCATCAGTGCCGCAGCCATGATCACACCGGCGCGCAGCGTCTTGCGGACTTCGGCACTTTTCTCGCCCATCACCCAGCGCAGCGCCGAGATGCCCGCCAGCAGGAAGGCGACCGTGAGGCCGGAAGCCAGCAGAACATGGACAAGCCGGTAGGGCATCGACGGGTTGAAAATGATCGCGAACCAGTCGGTGGCATGGGCCACACCGTCACGCAGTTCGAACCCCTGCGGCGTGTGCATCCAGCTGTTGAGCACCAAAATCCAGAAGGTCGACATCGTGGTGCCGATGGCCACAAGGACGGTCGCACCGGTATGCGCCCAGGAAGGTACGCGGCTGAAGCCGAACAGCATGATACCGAGGAACACGGCTTCCATGAAAAAGGCCGTCATGATCTCGTAGGCCAAGAGAGGGCCCGCGATATTGCCGACGCTCTCCATGAAGCCGGGCCAGTTGGTCCCGAACTGGAACGACATGGTGATGCCGGACACAACGCCCATGGCGAAGGACAGGGCGAACACCTTGACCCAGAAAAAATACGCATCCATCCAGACGCTGTCACCCGTGCGGGCGTAGCGCAGTTTGAAAAACACCAGCACCCAGCCAAGGGCGATCGTGATCGTGGGAAAGAGGATGTGGAACGAAATGTTGGCCGCGAACTGGATCCGCGACAGCAAGAGGGTGTCCATCATCTCCATCGTTAACTCCTTTCGGCCTGTTTCAGCCGTCAACCAGCGGGGGCGAAGCATGGCCTTTCCAGCTTCGTCGTCCCGGATCCAAAGCGTGCCGCCTTGGAGTTGAAAGGATACCTATGGTGAGCGGATCGGTTGGGTATGCGGCAGGAAAGCGCAGTATGAGCGGTTTCTCGGCTTCATTCCGATAATGTGATATGTTCCCGGCAGCCGCGTGAGGCTGGACCTAAGTGACCTAAGTTGTCATAATCTCCGGTTATAATAGTGATCAGTAAATGCAACTTTATCTAATGATCTGGTTTTGTTAGAACCATTCCAGTATCAGTCGTGGAGACAAGTGGTTCAGTTGGTAAAGGGTGAGATGACCCTTTGCCAGGCAGAGCCTGCCCGGCTGGTACGGGAAAAACAGATATTAGCCACGATCGGAGAGCAACATGGACGGAAACGATATCGGGAAATGCCCGGTGATGCACGGGGCAGTGAATCCAAACGCCATACATGAAGGTCGCTCGAACCGTGAGTGGTGGCCCAATCTTCTGAACCTCCGGATCCTCAGCCAGCATTCCGCCAAAGTCGATCCGATGGGAGAGGCGTTCAACTATGCCGAGGAATTCAAGAAGCTCGACCTCAAGGCGCTGAAAACCGATCTGGCTGCCCTGATGACAGACAGCAAGGAGTGGTGGCCAGCGGACTGGGGCCATTACGGTGGCCTGTTCATCCGCATGGCGTGGCACAGCGCAGGCACCTACCGCACGGCTGACGGTCGCGGGGGCGGTGGCACAGGCTCGCAGCGTTTCGCACCGACAGGAAGCTGGCCGGACAATGCCAATCTCGACAAGGCGCGTCGCCTGCTCTGGCCGATCAAACAGAAATACGGCAACCAGATTTCCTGGGCCGATCTCTACATTCTCGCGGGCAATGTCGCGATGGAGACGATGGGTTTCGAAACCTTCGGCTTCGGCGGCGGGCGTGCCGACATCTGGGAGCCTGAGGAGGACATCTACTGGGGGTCCGAGAACGAGTGGCTGGCCACGACCGACCACGAACTTTCCCGCTACCAGGGCGACCGCGAGCTTGAAAACCCGCTGGCCGCTGTGCAGATGGGCCTGATCTACGTGAACCCCGAAGGACCGGACGGAAACCCCGATCCGCTGGCCTCTGGCCGCGACGTGCGCGAAACCTTTGCGCGGATGGCGATGAACGATTACGAGACGGTCGCCCTGACAGCCGGTGGCCATACGTTCGGCAAATCGCATGGTGCAGGCGATGCAGCCCATGTCGGGCGAGAGCCGGAAGGTGCCCCGATGCACCAGCTGGGCCTTGGCTGGATCAGCACCTATGGGTCGGGCAAGGGCGGCGACACGATCACGAGCGGTCTTGAGGGCGCGTGGAAGCCGAACCCGACGACTTGGGATATGGGCTATTTCAAGGTGCTGCTCAAATATGACTGGGAGCTGTGCAAAAGCCCGGCGGGCGCGCATCAGTGGCACCCGATCAACTGCGAGGAAGAGGATATGGTCGTGGACGCGCACGATCCGTCCAAGAAGCATCGCCCGATGATGACGACAGCGGATATGGCGATGAAGCTTGATCCGATCTATGCCCCGATCTCCCAGCACTTCCATGACAACCCGGAAGAGTTCGCCGATGCCTATGCACGTGCATGGTTCAAGCTGACCCACCGCGACATGGGACCGAAAGCGCGCTATCTGGGCGATGAAGTGCCTGCCGAAGACCTGATCTGGCAGGACCCGATCCCTGCGGTCGATCATCCGCTGGTGGATGCCGCCGATGTCGCGGCGCTCAAGTCAAAGCTGCTGTCGTCTTCGCTGTCGGTATCGGACCTTGTGATGACGGCCTGGGCCTCGGCCTCGACCTATCGTGGCTCGGATATGCGTGGCGGCGCGAATGGTGCGCGTCTGCGTCTGGCACCGCAAAAGGATTGGGCGGTCAACCAGCCCGAGGACCTGGCGCGCGCGCTGGCGGTGCTGGAGGCCATTCAGGCCGACTTCAACGCAACGGCGACAGGCGGCAAGAAAATCTCGCTGGCCGATCTGATCGTGCTGGGTGGCTCGGCTGCTATCGAGAAGGCGGCGCAAGACGCGGGCCAGAGCGTCGAGGTGCCTTTCACCCCCGGTCGGATGGATGCAAGCCAGGAACAGACCGATGTGGAAAGCTTCGAGGTGATGGAACCCATTGCTGACGGTTTCCGCAACTTCGCCAAGGGTGTCTATTCCGTTCCTGCCGAAGGTCTGTTGGTCGACAAGGCGCAGCTTCTGGGCCTGACCGCGCCGGAAATGACCGTTCTGGTTGGCGGCATGCGCGTTCTGGGCGCGACCCATGGCGGCACCAAACACGGTGTCTTCACGGATCGTCCGGGCACGCTGACGAACGATTTCTTTGTGAACATGGTGGATATGCAAACCGCATGGGCACCGACCGATGTGAGCGAGCAGACCTTCGAGGGGCGTGACCGTGTAACAGGTCAGGTCAAATGGACCGGCACCCGTGTCGATCTGATCTTCGGGGCCAACTCGCAACTGCGCGCATTGACCGAGCTTTACGCGCAAGACGATGCCAAGCCGAAGTTCCTGCGGGATTTTGTGGCGGCCTGGACCAAGGTGATGAACGCGGATCGTTTTGATCTCGCATAAAAGATTTTAACGAGTTCCGGCGCATGGGGGCGACCCCCTGCGCCGGTGGTTCAAGTAATCAAGGCACGTCAGCGCAAGTTGACGTGCTTTTTTCATGTCCGGGTTGAAGCCTTCAGGCCCGTGACCCCGACTACAGATCCGCCGTAATCCATCCCTCGGGCAAAGGCTTTACCCCGTGGCCCGACAAGTAGTATGTGAGGGCAGACCGGTTCGTGATGCTGTACGGCGTCAATTGAGCCATGGGGCAGGAGTGGCGATGCGGAAGAATATTCAGGACCGGGTCCGTGGCCTGTCGGCCCGGCTGTCCGATCTTGTGCCCTTTAGCCTTTTTCTGGCCATGTTGGGGCTGTTGAACCTGATGCCCTATGCGCTGCGGGTCCGGCTGGGAAGCTGGATCTTTGCCCGGCTCGTCGCCCACCGCGCGGGCTACAGAGCGCGCGTGCAGGACAATCTGCGCCTCATCTATCCCGACATGCCGGAGGACGAGCGTGTCAGAACAGGTGCTGCGACCTTGCGTAATATCGGGCGGATGGTGATCGAACTGTTGTCGCCAAAGGGGCTGCGCCGTCAGGCCTTGGCCGCACCCGTGCAGGGGCCGGGCTGGGAGGCGATGCAGGAAGCCCGCAAGATCAACCGTCCGGTCATTCTGGTGTCGGGGCATTTCGGCAATTACGACGTGATCCGCGCCGGCACGATCGCCCGCGGCTTTCGCGTAGGCGGCATCTACCGCGCGCTGAACAACCCTTATTTCAACCGCTATTATCTGCGCAACATCAGCACCATCGGCACACCCCTGTTCGAGCGCGGGCGGCGCGGGATCGCGCAGATGGTCCGTTTCCTGCGCGAGGGCGGCACGGTGGCGATGCTGATCGACCAGCATATC
Organism: Paracoccaceae bacterium; assembly: GCA_024636555.1. Lineage (GTDB taxonomy): Bacteria > Pseudomonadota > Alphaproteobacteria > Rhodobacterales > Rhodobacteraceae > Seohaeicola. Next base: position 18,838 of record JAGXGW010000018.1, read on the forward strand.
CAGAAGGGCGAGCCGCTTGTGTTCATGGGGCAGACCGCGCTGACTGCGCTGTCCGCCGCCGAAATGGCCCTGAAATACGACGCGCTTCTGGTGCCCTGCTACGGCATAAGGCGTGCCGATGGCCTGTCTTTCGATGCGGTCTTCGAGGCTCCGATCCCGCATACCACGCCGGTCGAGATGACGCAGGCGCTCAACAACAGCCTGCAAGCGCGGATCGAGCAGAATATCGACCAGTGGTTCTGGATCCATCGCCGCTGGAAGGGCGGTGTCCCGCATGTTTGAGAACGGCTTGATCACGGTGGTACCGCGATGAATGACTGGCGCGACCGGCTGCATAATTTCTGGATAGATCAGGGCGTGGTGCGGCTGTTGTGGAAGAACACCGCCGAAATCGCACCGGGTGTGTTCCGCGCCAACCAGCCAGACCGCAAGCGGCTGGAAGAGTGGCAGAACAACGGCTTGCGCGCGGTTCTTTATCTGCGCGGTGCGGCCATGGGCGCGCCTTACCGTGCCGAGGCGCAGGCCTGTGCCGCGCTGGGGCTGTCCTTTCAGATCTTTCACATGAGCGCGCATCGCTTGCCACCTGCCGAGCGAATACTGGCGCTGATCGCGCTGTTCCGCGAGATCGAAAAGCCTTTTGTGATGCATTGCCGCGCTGGAGCAGACAGGACAGGCCTTGCCAGCGCGATTTATCTGCTGGCTGTCGCGGAACGGCCCGTCTCCGAGGCGCGGGCGATGCTGGCGGCGCGTTTCGGGCATTGGCGCTGGTCCTCTACGGGTGTGCTGGATCAGATGGTGTTGCACTATGCCGCGGCGCATCAGGACACCGGCATCGGGTTCGAGGACTGGATCAGAACCGCCTATGATCCTGAGGCGATCACCTTAAGTTTCAAGCGTCAGAACCTGCTGGCGCGGATCAGGACGCGCGACTGAAGCGCAGGCGCGCCGGATCGAATTGCAGCCCGATCCGTCCCGCCATCTTGCGAAAGCTGCGGATCATCGCGATCCGGTTCAGGCGGGCCGAGGCCGAGCGGAACGCGATGGCATGGATATCGCCGAACCCGTCGATCAGCACGAATTGCAAGCCATCGCCGCGCTGGCCCAACACGATATTGGCCGCCGTCATGTCACCTGCCACGATGCCGTGGCGGAACATACGGTCCGCGAACTGATCCAGCAGAGCGATCATGTCCGCGCAAAGCGGCCCTTCGGCGGCAATGGATTTCAGCGTGCGGCCTAGTCGTTCACCGGGCCGGGTGATCCGCTCGACGGCCAGCACCGGGCCGATATCGGAATCGCAAAACCCGTAAAGATTGGGGATCGGCAGATCATGCGTCTCCACACCGCGCAACCGCGCCAGCAGATAGCAGTCGCTTTCCTTGAAAAACGGATGCCACAGCGTCTGCGGGGCCAGTTTCAGCATGAAGCGGCGGAAATTGCCCAGATCCGACAGCGACAGGCGCACCGGCGCATCCGCAGACTGGTTCAGCGCGGCATAAAGCGGCTTTGGCGCTTTGAACAGCAGGGCGGGATAGGCGGGGTGGTCATAGACAAGACGGTCCTGCCCGTTGGCCACGGGCGTGAGCGTCGCAAGCTCCAGCGGCCCGCCGGGAAACTGCATCGCTGGCGGGGAGGAAGGGCGGCTCATGCGTCCGTCCCCTGCATCGCGCGATACCCTGCCAGCAGGGCCTGCCACGCGGCCTCATCCCAGTACAAACCCGTTACTTTGCCCTTTTCCTTGGCAAAGGATCGGTGCAGACGCTCCAGATTGGCCTGCGCCCATGCTCCCGGCGGGCGGCGGTCGCATTTGTCGAAATCGATCAGCCAGAACTGATCCTGCCCGTCCAGCAGGATGTTGCGGCAGTTCAAGTCGGCATGCTGCACACCCAGCCCGTGCATCCTTGCGATCACTGCCCCAACGCGCTCCCAGTCGGGGGCGGACAGGGGCGTCTTGGCAAGGTGGTCCGCCAGCGTCCACGTGTCGCTGATCCGCTCCATCAGCAAATCGGCGCGGTAGAACACCCCCGCCGGCGCATAGCGTGCAGCGACCGCGCGCGGCACGGGCAGGCCCTGATCCCGCATCCAGCGCAGCAGGTTGAATTCGCGCATCGCACGGGTGTTTTCTACGGCCACGCGCAGGTAGAGATCCTTGTTGAACCGCCCCACCATGCCACCGCGCCAATAGTGCCGCAGCACCATGTCCAGCCCTGCATGATGCAGGAACCATGCCGTGTTGCGCCCCTGCGATTGTCCGGTCAGTGCTGCGGTCTGGCGCAACCAGTCGGGATCGAACAGACGCGGTTCGATCTGTGGCAGAACCGTGCTGTCATACCAGATGACCTGACCATCCGCGCGATGGGTCGCAATCTCAGCCATATCGGATCAGCGCCATAGCTCGTCAACCCATGCGACAGGCAGCACACGCCTGTACCATTTGCCGCTGCGCCCGACAATGGCTTCTGGCGGGTTGGGCTTGCCGTGGAACACCACGACCTTGGAGCCTTCGGGAATGCGCGCAGGCTTGAAGAACCCCATCAACCCGCGATGCATGCAATGGCGTTTGAAGCTGACGCACCATGCGGCGGGCCAATAGCTCATCTTGCCCTGTTTCGAGAAATAGCTGGTCACGAATTCCTGTTCGTTGCGGTAGTCGCTTTGCGCCGAGGCCAGCGACCCTGCCAGATGGTCGATCAGATCGCCATGCGCGCCTGCCGTGAAGCGGAAGACCGAGGTATTGCCGGTCTCGTCCCGCTTGTCCCACTCCTTGATGACGATGAATTCCCCCGGCGGATCGAAGAACGGATCAAGCGGGCCGGTGATGACGATATCGACATCCAGAAACAGCGTCGGCCCCGTCAGATCATACAGAGGTGCCGCAAAGACCGTGACCTTGAGCCAGCCGTGCAGACGGGTCCAGCCGGAGGCTGCGTCGAATGCGGGGATGCCGATGGCGGGCAGGGGATGCGTCTCGATTTGCGGATCAATGCCGGTGGGATCATCGGTCAGGCAGACGAAGCGATAGGGCCGCGTCATGTTGCGCCCGACCATGGAGTTCAGTTTGTTCACGTAGTCGGGGCCGTATTTTGTGCCCCATTTGACGCAAATGATATTGACCGGATCCATCCAGAAACCTTCAGGCGCGCCACGACCGGTTGCCGGGCGGATTTTCAATCCCGCAAATTGTCAGGTCTTGGCAGGTGTTGCAAGGCTCGCGCAATCGGATGTGCGGTCAGGGCGGCCCTCAGATCGGCGCATCACCGCGCCTTGGCATGGCGACGGTTCTTCCGGCGGTCCCGAAGCTGCACCCAGCTTGCGCGGATATCCGCGATCTGTGCCGTCGACAGCCCGAGGCCCGCGCCCAGCAGGATCGGATCAGCATAATCCAGCGCAACCTCCACACCCTTTTCGCGCAGCAGCATGTCAAGGTGCTGGGCGTCGATACCCAAGGCCGCCTCCAGTGGGATCGGCAGTTCCTCGGCTTCCCGCGGCTCCAGCTCCAGCACACCGCCGCCGTAGCTGCGCCCGCATACCTCTGCCCATGCGAATGTCAGCGAATTGCAAAAGGCTGCGGCCACTTGCTGGGCTGGGATGTCCTTCTTGAACCGGACGCGGTGGATCGTGTCGGTCGAGGTCGCGCCCGCCTCGTTGGCCACCAGCAGCGGCGCGTCGTGGATCTGGCGGAACACGAAGGCATCGGGCACATAGATCGACGGCACGTCATACCAGCGCCGCCGGATGCTGCATTTATAGCCCTCGTGAACGCCTTCTGCCTCTCCCGCCCTGAGATACGCCGTCAAAGGCTCGCCCATCTCTGCCTTGTCCACCCCGTTCAAGTTCATCAGGACGGACGGGTGTTTGGCGCTATGCGCCAAAAAGTCGTCTGCCTTGAACAGGATAGAACGCAAGGAAGATGTGCGCCCGACAAGCGGGTGCGAGAAACCGTTCAGCGCGATGGCCTCTGCCCGCGCCCCGTCGATGACGAAAAAACTGTTGCGTCCGGTGACGATGCCCACCTCGACTTTCGCCAGTTCCCCAAGCGCCACGACACCGCGCGCGCTGTAGGCGTTTTGCAGGGTTGCAAAGGCGGTCTCGGACAGGAACAGGGCCGTCCACTTCACATCGCGGCGCGCGTGTTTGTCAGGCGCATGGGCGATCGCCTCGGAGATGGAGCGCAGGCCGAAAAGTGCGGCCGCGTCAGGGAATTCGATCGTATGGATCAGCGCATGATCGCCGGGCACCGCCCGCCGCCCTTCCGCCAGAAGCAGCACAACCTCCTGACGGATGCCGTCGAACACAAGCTGGCGGAAGGATACCAGAACGACATGCTCGAACATCTGGGTGATCCGGGCGCGCAATTCCTCGGCATATTTGACCTGCAACAGCTCGGCCGGAAGCACCATCGCCAACCGTCCGCCGGGACGCAAAAGCGCGATGGAAAGCTGTACGAACCCCGCCCAGGCATTCGCAAGCTTGTTTGGTCTGTAGCCGTTTTGACGCAAGTGGCCGAAGGCGGTTTCCCGGATAGCGGCGTCAAAATGCTGGAACCGGATGAAAGGCGGATTGCCGACGACAACATCATAATCGCGCGGTAACTTGCTGTATTGGTTGAAAAAATCACCGCGCCGCCAGTCCACCGCAATACCGTCAGCCTGTGCGATACGTGCCTTGGCCTTCCGCATCTCCTTTGCTTCCAGCTCAACAGCCGTGACGCGCAACGGCGCCCGCCCCGCATTTGCCGCGTCCAGCGCCACCAGAAAGTTGCCATCCCCCGCGCTGGGCTCCAGAACCTTCTCGCCGCCGTCACGCACCGCCCATTCACACAGATAACGGGCAAGCGACACCGGCGTATAATACCCCCCGCGCAGCTTTTGCGCCGTGGGTGCAATCTTGTTTTTGACGAAATTCATGCGGGCGTTCTGATCCGAAAGAGTGACCCGTCTTCCTAGCGGCTGTGCGGTGGTAAGTCTATCAGGCGTCGGCTGACCGTGACGTGGGCCTTGTACGCGGTCGGGCCTTGTGTGTCCCGCAAACGGTACAGCTGCGGGCGTTACGACATCTGTTCAGTCAAGAAAGGAAAAAGATGGTGCTGTGAGAGGGCATTGAATATCAATATCATGTAGTCTCGACCAGACGCACAGAATGCCACGCTCCCTATTTTACAGTGCTTTAACAGCGTCACCCCCTATCATGCGGTCCCAAATCATACTATAAGTAGGGGTGGATTGAGAGGTGGACCGAAAATGCCAGCGCTACACAAGCTTTCGAGCGTCAGGATCAAGACAGCCCCTCCGGGCAAATATTCGGATGGCGGCGGGTTGTGGCTACACAAGCGCGACGATGGTGGCGCGCAGTGGGTTCTGCGAGTCACGGTTCACGGTCGGCGGCGCGAAATGGGTCTTGGTCGCCTTGATGACGTTACGGCAAAAGAAGCCCGCGAGCAGGCTGCAAAGTGGCAGGCTGTCGTTCGCGAAGGCAATGACCCGATCAAAGAGCGAGAGCGGGAGCGCCGGGAGGCTGCAA
>JAGXGW010000019.1 GCA_024636555.1 Paracoccaceae bacterium
CCTTGGGGGCGGGGGCGTCCGGGCTGGCATATCGAATGCTCGGCCATGGCGCATGAACTGCTGGGAGAGAGCTTCGATATCCACGGCGGCGGCATTGATCTGCAATTTCCGCATCACGAGAACGAGATCGCACAAAGCTGCTGCGCCCACCCGCAAGGCGGCTTTGCGACTGTCTGGATGCATAACGAGATGCTGCTGGTGGAGGGCAAGAAGATGTCCAAAAGCCTTGGCAACTTCTTCACCGTCCGTGATCTGCTGGACCAAGGCGTACCCGGCGAGGTGATCCGCTATGTCTTCCTGATGACGCATTACCGCAAGCCGATGGACTGGACGGTGCGAAAAGCAATGGACGCTCGAAAAGCCATTGATGAAATGGCTGGCATGCTAGGGTCTTTCGGACATGAAAGGCTTCAAGAGCTTGCGGTTGGGAACCCTCTTCCCGAGGTAGTAAATGCGCTTGCCGACGACCTGAATACCCATGAAGCGATTTCTTTGTTGAGACGAAAAAACCTGAACCAACGCTACGGTGCTAGCGAGAGAATTGACTTGCTAGATGACATCTATGCCTCTCAATTGCTGCTTGGTTTTAACCTGAAAAAGCATGCTGCGGCCTTACGCAAGGCCAGTGACCATGGTGTCACGCTCTCAATTGTAAAAACCGCACGGTCGACGCCGGAATTTGCCGCGATTGCAGCAAGACTTGAAGAGGCAAGAGCATTAGCCAAGCAATCCAAGGATTTCGCGGACGTGGATCGCATCAAATCTGCCCTGATCGCGGCGGGTGTCGAGGTGCGGATGTCCAAGGCCGGGGTCGAGCTTGTGCCGGGGCCGGATTTCGATCCCGCCAAGCTGGAGGATCTGTGATGGAGCATCCCTTAAGCCGATGCGCCGTTTCGGACCGGGCAGGGGGGCTGTCTGCCCCCCGTGACCCTGCGGGCCACGCCCCCCGAGGATATTGCGGGCAAGAAGAAGCAGGGGGGCAGGAATGAGCAAGGAACGCCTCTACCTCTACGACACCACGCTGCGCGACGGGCAGCAGACGCAAGGCGTGCAATTCTCGACCGCCGAGAAGGTGCAGATCGCAGGGATGCTGGACGCGCTTGGCGTCGATTATATCGAAGGCGGCTGGCCCGGCGCGAACCCGACGGATTCGGCGTTTTTCGACGCGGCCCCGCAGACCCGCGCCACGCTGACTGCCTTTGGCATGACCAAGCGGGCGGGGCGCTCTGCCGCCAATGACGATGTGCTGGCGGCGGTGATGAATGCCGGCACGCAGGCCGTCTGTCTGGTGGGCAAGGCGCATGATTTCCACGTCACCACCGCCCTTGGCGTGACGCTTGAGGAGAATGTCGAGAACCTCGCCGCCTCTGTCGCGCATCTGGTGGCGCAGGGCCGCGAGGCTTTGTTCGACGCCGAGCATTTCTTTGACGGCTACCGCGCCAATCCCGATTATGCGCTGACGGTTCTGCGCGCCGCCCATGATGCCGGCGCGCGCTGGATCGTGCTGTGCGATACCAACGGCGGCTGCCTGCCGGAAGAGATCGGGCGCATCACCGCCGCCGTGATCGCCGCAGGCATCCCCGGCGCGCGGCTGGGCATCCATACGCATAACGACACCGAAACCGCCGTGGCAGGCGCTCTGGCCGCCGTCGATTCAGGCGCGCGGCAGATTCAAGGCACCCTCAACGGTCTGGGCGAGCGCTGTGGCAATGCCAATCTGACAACGCTGATCCCTACCTTGCTACTGAAAGAACCCTATGCCAGCCGCTATCAAACCGGGGTGACGCTGGACGCCTTGCAAGGCCTGACCCGTGCCAGCCGCCGTCTGGATGATATCCTGAACCGTGTGCCGATGCGGCAGGCCCCTTATGTGGGCGCATCGGCCTTTGCCCACAAGGCGGGGCTGCACGCCAGCGCGATCCTGAAAGACCCCGCGACCTATGAGCATATCGACCCCGCCGTGGTCGGCAATGCGCGGATCATCCCGATGTCCAATCAGGCGGGCCAGTCCAATCTGCGCCGCCGTCTGGCCGAGGCGGGGCTGGACGTTGCCCCCGATAATCCGGTCCTGGGCCGCATCCTCGAGACGGTGAAGGCCCGCGAAGAGCAGGGCTATTCCTATGACACGGCGCAGGCCAGTTTCGAGTTGCTGGCGCGCGCCGAGATGGGGCAGGCCCCCGATTTCTTCGAGGTCAAGCGCTACCGCGTCACCGTCGAGCGGCGCAAGAACAAGTACAACCGCATGATCAGCCTGTCCGAGGCGGTCGTGGTGGTGAAGGTGGACGGCGAGAAGAAACTGTCCGTCAGCGAGTCGATGGACGAGGACGGATCGGATCGCGGCCCCGTCAACGCGCTGTCCAAGGCGCTGGCCAAGGATCTGGGCGCCTATAGCGATGCCATTGCCGATATGCGGCTGGTCGATTTCAAGGTCCGCATCACGCAAGGCGGCACCGAGGCCGTCACCCGCGTCATCATCGACAGCGAGGACGGGCAGGGGCGGCGCTGGTCCACCGTGGGGGTCAGCCCCAATATCGTGGATGCCAGTTTCGAGGCGCTGCTGGATGCGATCAACTGGAAACTGCTGCGCACGGCCGCGCAGGGCGCGGAGGCGGCGGAGTGATCACAGGGGATATCGCCGCCTGCGCGCAACTGGTCGAGCGCGGCGATCCGGACCGTTTTGCCGCCACGATGGCAACGCCGGTTGCGATGCGGCGCGTGCTGTTCCCGCTCTATGCCTTCAATCTGGAAATTGCCCGCGCCCCGTGGATGAGCGCGGAGCCCCTGATCGCGGAAATGCGCCTGCAATGGTGGCATGACACGCTGGACCAGATCGCGGCGGGTGGCCCCGTGCGGCGGCACGAGGTCGCAACGCCGCTGTCACAGGTGCTGGATGCCGAAGGGGCCGCGTTGTTGACTGGTTGCGTCAGCGCGCGGCGGCGCGAGGCGCAGCGCCTGCCGATGGCCGATGCGGGCGATCTGCGCGACTATGTGGCCGAGACCGGCGGCACGCTGATGTGGGTGGCCGCGCGCGCCTTGGGCGGCGATGATGAAACCCGCGCCCGTGGCATCGGGGCGGCAGCAGGGCTGGCGAACTACCTGCTCGGGGTGCCCTCGTTCCTGCAGCGCGGGCTCAATCCCCTGCCGGAAATGACCACGGCGCAGTTCAACGACCTTGTGCAGGCGCATCTGGACATGGCGCGCCCGTCCGGGCGTACCGCCTTTCCGCAACGCATGGCCGAGCTGGCGGGCTGGCGCGTCGCGACCATCCTCAAACGCGCGTTGCGCGATCCTGCGGCCATTCCCGAAGGCCGGCTTGCCGAACCGGAGGTGCTGCGCCGCCTGTCGCTGGTGCGCAGACGGTTCTTTTAGACGCTCACGCCGCGCGGGCGCTTTGCCAGCCAGATCAGCGCGCCGGTGGCCAGCACGAGGAAGGGCAGCATCGCCATATTGACGGCCATCCAGCCCTCTTGCGGGGTGCCGCCCGAACAGTTCATCAGGCTGCCGGAGGATAGCGAGGCCATCGTGACCCCGCCAAAGACGATCAGATCGTTCATCCCCTGCACACGGCCCCGTTCGCTGGGCGCATGGCTTGAGGCCAGCATCGTGGTGGCCCCGATAAAGCCGAAGTTCCAGCCCACCCCGAGCAGGATCAGCGCGACAAAGAAATGCTCCAGCTCGACCCCCATCAGCGCCACACCGCCTGCTGCGGCAAGGATCATCAGGCCAAGGCCCACGATCTTCTCCACCCCGAACCGCGCGATCAGATGGCCGGTGAAGAATGACGGCGCATACATCGCCAGAACATGTGCGCTGACAACATTGGCCGCATCATTGGTGTCGAACCCGCAGCCCACCACAGCCAGCGGCGAGGAGGTCATGACAAGGTTCATCAACGCGTAGGAGACTGTGGCGCAGATCACCGCGACAGCCACAGCGGGGGATTTCAGAAGCTCGATCCGGCTGCGGCCCTTGGGGGCATCGGCGGCGGGCGGCTTGGGCGTTGGAATGTCGAGAAAGAAGAACAGACCCGATCCCACCACGTTGACGGCGATCACCGCCAGATAGGTGCCGAGGAAGGGGATCACCATCGACTCGGCGGTCACCTTGACCAGTTGCGGGCCGATGACGGCGCTGAGCAGACCTCCCGCCATGACGAAGGAAATCGCCTTGGGCCGGAACGCATCCGAGGCCATATCGGCGGCGGCAAAGCGGTAAAACCCCTGACCGGACATATAAATGCCGGTGATGAAACTGCCGAGCAGGAAGATCGGGAAGGAGGCGACATAAAGCCCGTAAGCCCCGATCGCACCCCCGATGGCCCCGGCCGTGGTGCAGATCAGAAAGCCGGTGCGGCGACCGTATTTCTGCATGATGGCCGACACCGGCGTGGCCGCGAGCATGGAGCCGAGCACGATCATCGAGATCGGCAGCGTGGCCCAGCACAGATTCGTCGCCAGCGACTGGCCCGCAAGGCCGCCAATGGTGAAAATCATCGGCATTTGCGCGCCCAGAATCGCCTGGGCGAGAACCAGAATGGTCACATTGCGCTTGGCGCGGGTGTCATCGGGGATGTATCCAATTTCGCTCATGCGAAAGTGCTAGACCGCAGGCCGGACAGCCGCAAGGGCGATAATGAGTAGGGGCGCGCACCTGTGCCTGCGTTAACCCGCCGCGACCATTGCCTCTTTCGCTGTCCCTAGCAGGGCGTCCGGCAGGGACGGAGCCATACTTATCGCCATCGCCTGCCAGTTCAGACTGTCGCGCAGGCGCACACCCTCACCGATGCACAGGATCGCGGGCGGCTCCAGCCCGGCGGCGGCGATATCGGCCTCCATCCGGCCCAGCGTGGTTTCCAGCACCTGTTGTTGCGGCGTCGTGGCCGAGACGACGACCGCGGCAGGCTCGTCCGGACGGCGTCCGGCGGCGATCAGCTGCGCCGAGATCTGGCCGATATGCTTCACACCCATGTAGATCACGATCATCTGGCTACCCTGCGCGATCGCGCGCCAGTCCACCTTGGTGGGGGCAGTGCCGCTGGCATCATGGCCGGTGACGAAGGTGACGGACTGGTTCACGCCCCGATGGGTGACGGGAATGCCCGCATAGGCCAGCCCGCCGATCCCGGCCGTGATCCCCGGAATGATGCGGATCGGAATGCCGGCGGCCACCAGAACCTGCGCCTCCTCGCCGCCGCGCCCGAAAACGAAGGGATCGCCACCCTTGAGCCGCAACACGCGGCGGCCCTGGCGCGCAAGATCCAGCAGGCTTTGCGTGATGTCGCCCTGACAGGCCGAGGGTTTGCCGCCGCGCTTGCCGGCATAGACCAGTTCGGCCTGCGGTGCCCATGCGAGAATCTCGCGGCTCACCAGCGCGTCATAGACGATCACATCCGCCTGTTGCAGCGCGTTGAGCGCATGCAGGGTCAACAGGCCCGGATCGCCGGGACCGGCACCGCAAAGCCAGACGGAACCGGGGCTCATGACAGGCCAGGCGGCGGCGGGGAGGGGGGACATATTGCTCATGCATGGAATATCGTTCCGAATTATGCGCAATGGAAGGGCGTTTGTGGTTCGGGTTGTGCGTAAATTCACTGATCAAGAAAAATTAATTCCAATTCCTGCGAAAACATCTACTGAAAATTCTGGCTGGACAGCGCGGATGGATATTTTTCGGCAAGAAGAAGCAGGCGGCAAGGATGTGTGATCTTTTCTGCCTTGGCGAAGGAAATGGTGCCTGCCTTACGCTGATATGGTCTTTCGGTGCTGTCGCGTTAGGCTGCGGCGGGGCGTGGCGCGGGGTCATGCCGATTCGTGGCAAGGACGATCTGTGGCGGAAAAGATTATCATGACGGATGCCTGCGTGGCTGAAGGCGTGGACTGGCTTTGCGCCAATGATCCCGCGATGGCGCGGGCCTATGCCGAGACCGGTGCGCTCCCGTTGCGGCGCCGCCCCGACGGGTTTGCCCAGTTGCTCAGCGCGATTGTCAGCCAGCAGGTCAGCGTCGCCTCGGCCCGTGCGATCTGGGGACGGCTGGACGCGGCAGGGCTGGTTACGCCCGAAGCGGTGGCCGCATTGGGCCTGGAGGAATTGCGCAGCTTCGGTCTTAGCCGCCAGAAGGCCGCCTATGCCCATGCGCTGGCCGCTGCGCGCATCAATTACGCGGCACTGCGGGATGCGCCCACCGACGAGGTGGTGACAACGCTGGTTGCGGTCAAAGGCATCGGCATCTGGACGGCGGAGATCTACGCGATGTTCAGCCTTGGCCGTGCCGATGTCTTCGCGCCGGGCGATCTGGCGCTGCAGGAGGGGGCGCGGTTGCTCTACGACTTGCCAGACCGCCCGCGCGAGGCGGCTTTGCGGCAGATGGCAACGCGCTGGCAGCCGTGGCGATCGGTTGCAGCGCGGATGCTTTGGGCCTACTACCATGTGCAAAAGCAAAGGGAAGGTATCGCATGACACGGGTTCTGAATGCAGAGCGGCGCGCGCCGCTGTCGGGTGACACACGCTCTGTCGTGGTGTTCCTGCACGGATATGGCGCGAATGGTGCCGATCTGCTGGGGCTGGCCGATCCCTTGGCCGAGCATCTGCCCGACACGCTGTTCATAGCGCCCGATGCCCCGGAATCCTGTGCCGGTGCGCCCTTCGGGTTCCAGTGGTTCCCGATCCCGTGGATCGACGGCTCCTCCGAGGAGGAGGCGGCGCGCGGGATGCAGGCGGCGGCCTCGGATCTCGATGCGTTTCTGGATGCCATTCTGGTGGACGAGGATTTGTTGCCCGAACAGATGGTGCTGTTCGGCTTCTCGCAAGGCACGATGATGGCGCTGCATGTCGCGCCGCGCCGCGAGGACCCTGTCGCCGGTGTGGTGGCCTTTTCGGGTCGGCTGTTGCAGCCCGAAGTGCTTCCCGACGAGGTGGTCAGCCGGATGCCGGTCCTGCTGGTGCATGGCGATGCCGATGATGTGGTGCCGGTGCAATCGCTGCCCGATGCGGCGCAGGGGTTGCAGGACGCGGGGTTCAAGGACGTCTTTGCCCATGTCATGAAGGGCACCGCGCATGGCATTGCGCCCGATGGTCTGTCTGTCTCGCTTGCGTTCATGCGCGACAAGCTCAGCCTTTAGGCGTCATCGAACCACAGGCTGCGCGCCGCCAGTTCGAGGGAATTCCCCGCCGGATCGCGGAAATAGACCGAGCGCGCGCCGTTGGGCCAATGAAAATCCGCCTCGATCGGGGTGCCGTGCCGTTCCAGCCACGCGTTCCATGCATCCAGATCATCGGCATCCACCGCGAAACAGACATGCCCCGGGCCCGTCGCGCCATGCGGCGGCACCGGCAGGGCATCGTCCGGCGCGGGCGGCTCGACTGTGGTGACCGGATCGAAGATCAGCAACATTCCGTCACCCAGACGGAAGAACGCGTGCCGCCCCTCCACCTCGGTGACCAGTTCAAGCCCGAGGGTTTCGCCGTAAAAGTCCCGTGCGGTCACAAGATCGTCAACGTAGAGCGCGGTTTCCAGCACGCCCCCAAGTTGCGGTGTGTCGGAGGATGGTGATTTCTGTCTCATGGTGATAAAATAGGCACTAACAGGCCAGTCTCCAAGCGCGACAGGCAAAATCCCGCGCAACAGCCGTCACATGAATGTTGCATCGCCCCGCTAAGCCGAATGGGCAACTACTGCATGTCGTGGGGCTTGCCGGATCAGAACCACGATATATAGTCAGGTCATATCGGGGCGGGTGCACCCGCTCTGGGGCCGGGACCGGCAGACAGGGCAAAGGAGCTTTGCGCCAGATGAGTGGAGATTTCAGAACGGAATTTGTCAGGGAACCGGCGATGCTCAAGCATCACCCCGCGCTTGTGCTGAATGCGGATTACCGGCCCTTGTCCTACTACCCGCTGTCGCTCTGGCCCTGGCAGGAGGCAGTCAAGGCCGCATGGCTGGACCGGGTCGATATCGTGGCGGAATATGACCAAGTGGTCCGCAGCCCCAGCACCGTGTTCCAGCTTCCCTCTGTTGTGGTGTTGAAAGACTATGTCAAACCGCAAAAGCGCATCGCCTTCACCCGCTTCAACCTGTTTTTGCGCGATGAGTTCAGCTGCCAGTATTGCGGGGCCAGGGGCGATCTGACCTTTGACCATGTCGTGCCGCGCGCAGCGGGCGGGATCACAAGCTGGGAAAATGTGGTCGCGGCCTGCGCGCCATGCAACCTCAGGAAAGGTGCGAAATCACTGCGGCAGGCCGGGTTTCATCTGCGCAAGCCGCCGCGCGCACCCGGCGCCGAGGAACTGCGCAACATGGGCCGGAAATTCCCGCCCAACCATCTGCATGAAAGCTGGATGGATTATCTCTACTGGGATGCCGAGCTTGAAGCATGATTCGTGACGCGGGCCGCTGATGCACGGGGCGATGACGGCCAGCCACTTGCGTTTTCAGATCGGCGTGTCCAGCGTCTGAACGGTCATTCCGCCCGTTGCTTCGCCCGGTTTGGGCCGCATCCGCAATACCGCAAGGCTTTTCTCCAGATCGGATTTCAGGATATCGCGCGCGATCACGACAACGCGGCTTGTCGTGTTGCCGGTGGGCCAGCTTTCCAGCGGAACGGGTGGCTCGAAGATGTGCTGCACCCCGTGAAAAACGAAGGGTTTGCCCACATCCTCGATATGCACGATCCCCTTCATCCGCAGGATATCCGGCCCGCGCAGCGCGATCAGCGTGTCGAGCCAGAAGTCGAAGACCTCTGCCGGGATCGGCGCGTCGATTGCGATGGAGGCGGTTGTGATCCGCGCGTCGGAGGCGTGATGCGACGGCGCTGACAGATCGAACGCCGCTGTCTGTTTTGGCTGGGTCAGGCCCGACAATCCGGCCAGCGGGTCAGGGGGAGACGCCGCCAGCCAGGCCAGCGCCTGATCCGGCGCCATCGGTTTTCGCATCGCGCCCAAGCCGAACAAAGCCCCCGGCGGCACAGCGCCTTTGACTGCCTGAATGCGCTTCGCGCCGGGATTGAGGCGATCCAGCCGCACATGCAGTTGCGCCAATGTTGCGGCATCCGCCAGATCGCATTTCGTCAGCACGATCCTGTCGGCCATGGCAACCTGCGCCTGCGCCTCGCCGTGCCGTTCCAGCGTGGAGGCGCCCAGCACTGCATCGACGGCCGTGACGATCCCGTCGAGCGCATAGTCGCGCGCCAGCGCACTGTCCACCAGCAGCGTGTGATGGATCGGTCCCGGATCGGCCAGCCCCGTGGTCTCGATCACCACGCGGTCAAAGGCCAGCGTGCCGGCTTCGCGCCGTTCGAACAGGGAGGCGAGCGTTTTTGACAGATCGCCGCGGACGGTGCAGCAAATGCAGCCCGCAGGCATCAGAACGACATCCTCTGCCGTATCCTCGATCAGATCATGGTCCAGCCCCGCCTCGCCGA
>JAGXGW010000020.1 GCA_024636555.1 Paracoccaceae bacterium
CGCCCGCACGAAATCCTGCGTCTGCATGCAGATCGCCTGCGCCTGCGCCTCGGCCTCGATGGCCTGATCGATCGACATCGACCATTCCTGCGCCAGCATGGTCTTGGTCATCATATGGCCGAAATTCGGCCCCGCCGCGATGCGGCCCGCCATCTCCTGTGCCGCCGCCTCCAGTTCATCGCCCGCCACAAGCCGGTTGAAGAACCCCCAGCGCTCGCCCTCATCCGCTGTCATCATGCGGCCTGTATAAAGCAGCTCCGCCGCCCGTCCC
The DNA here is from genome assembly GCA_024636555.1 of Paracoccaceae bacterium. GTDB lineage: Bacteria > Pseudomonadota > Alphaproteobacteria > Rhodobacterales > Rhodobacteraceae > Seohaeicola. The sequence goes on from JAGXGW010000020.1 coordinate 272, forward strand.
TGCCCGATGATGCGCGGCAGGATCGCGCAAGCGCCCATGTCGCAGCCCGCCAGACCGACGCGGGTGAACAGAAACGCGGTTTTCGCCTCCGGCGTGCCGATCCGCAGATCCGCCGCCATGGCGATGATCGCCCCCGCGCCCACGCAGATGCCATCCACCGCCGCGATCACCGGCTTGCCGCAATGCACGATAGCCTTGACCAGATCGCCGGTCATGCGTGTGAAGGCCAGCAGTTCCTTCATGCTCATCTTGGTCAGCGGGCCGATAATATCATGCACGTCGCCGCCCGAGCTGAAGTTGCCGCCATTCGCGGCAAACACCACCGCTTTGACGTCATCGGCATAGACCAGATCGCGGAACCAGTCGCGCAACTCGGCATAGCTGTCGAATGTCAGCGGGTTCTTTCGCTCGGGCCGGTCCAGCGCGATTGTCGCGACCCCGTTTTCGACCTTGCACAAAAAGTGCTGCACATCGGTTCGCATCTCGGTCATTGGGCTATTCCTTTTTCGTCCAGTTTCTGCGCCAGCGTCCGCAGGCGGGCGGCGTAGCTGCGCGCCTCGTCGGGGCTGAGTTCGGCCAGCATGGTGTCAATCCACATCTCGTGCTCGGCAGCCTGTCTGGCAAAAACCTCGGCCCCCTTGGCAGTCATCCGCACCAGCATGGCGCGCCTGTCGCCCGCCACGGGGACACGGACGACCAGACCATCCTCGGCCAACCGGTCCACAATGCCGGTGACATTGCCGTTCGACACCCGCAGCACGCCTGACAGGGCCGACATCCGCAGCCCCTGTTCATGGCGGCTGAGTGCCGCCAGCACGTCAAAGCGCGGCAGGGTGCTGTCAAACTCGGTCCGCATCCTGTCGCGCAGTTCCGCCTCGATCTTGCGGGTCACGGCCAGCAGGCGCAGCCACAGGCGCAGGCGCTGCTTTGATCCCTGCTCGGCGGGCCGGATTTCGGGCATCCGCTTCATATCTCGCCCCCCGAGACCGACAGCGCGTGTCCGTTGACCATGGATGCGTAGGGCGAGGCCAGAAACATCACCGCCGCCACCACCTCGTCCGGTGCGATCAGGCGGCCCATCGGATTGTCGCTGACCACCTGCGCCAATGCCGCATCGCGGTCCAGATCGAACCGTTTGGAGACAGCGCTGATTGCCGCCTCGGCCAGATCAGTCTCCACGAAACCGGGGCAAACCGCGTTGCAGGTGATGCCTTTGCTGGCCACGTCCAGCGCGACAGACCGGACCAGCCCCAGCACGCCATGTTTCGCCGCCGCATAGGCCGGGATCGCGGCACCGCCCTTGAGGCTGGCGGTCGAGGCCATGGCGATCAGCCGCCCGCCCGCCGTCATACCGTGCAACGCCTCGCGGAAGATCAGGAATGTCCCGGTCATATTCACCGCCAATGTGGCGTTCCAGTTTTCAAGCGTCAGCCCGCGCAGCTTGCCCGCCACCCCGCCGCCCGCATTGGCGATCACCACATCGTAGGGCGTATCGAACAGCGCCTGCACCTGCGCCTCGTCCGTTACATCGGCGCTGTGGCAATCCATATCGAAACCCTGTGCCGTCTCCTGCAAGGCCTCCAGCCGCCGTCCGGTGATCGTCACATGATCGCCTGCCGCCGCGAAGGCCCGCGCCACGGCGCGCCCGATGCCCGATCCGCCACCCGTGACCAGAACGCGCCTCATACCTTGCCCACCTGTTCCGCCTCACGCTCGGCCAGTCGCCACGCCTGATCGCGCCCCGCGATATAGGGCAGCGGCCAGCTTGCGTGGCGGTCACCGATCGCGGTGCCTGCATGCAGGGTCCAGTAAGGATCGGCCAGATGCGGGCGCGCCAGACAGACCAGATCGGCCCGCCCCGCCATCAGGATCGAATTGACGTGATCCGGTTCGAAGATATTGCCCACGGCCATCGTCGCCAGACCCGTCTCGTTGCGGATCCGGTCGCTGAACGGTGTCTGGAACATGCGGCCATAGACGGGCCGTGCCTCGGTGGATGTCTGGCCCGCCGACACGTCGATAATGTCAGCCCCCGCCGCGTGGAACATCCGCGCAATCTCCACCGCCTCTTGCGGCGTCACGCCATCGTCACCTGCCCAGTCGTTCGCGGAAATCCGCACCGACATCGGCTTTTCCTCGGGCCAGACTGCGCGCATCGCGGCAAACACCTCTAACGGCCAGCGCATCCGGTTTTCCAGACTGCCGCCGTAATCATCCGTGCGCTTGTTCGACAGCGGCGAGATGAAAGACGACACCAGATAGCCATGCGCGGCATGCAGTTCGACCATATCGAAGCCTGCGCGGTCCGCCATTTCCGTGGCTGACACGAATTCCGCCGTCACCCTGTCCATATCGGCGCGGGTCATCTCGCGCGGGGTGGCATTGTCCTTTGACCACGGGATGGCAGAGGCCGACATGACCTCCCAGTTACCCGCCACCAAGGGCGCGTCCATCTTTTCCCAGCCAAGCTGCGTTGATCCCTTGCGCCCTGAATGGCCGATCTGGCAGCAGATTTTCGCCTCTGTCTCGGCATGGGTGAAATCCACCAGCCGCTTCCACGCCGCCTCATGCTCCGGCGCGTAAAGCCCGGGACAGCCCGGCGTGATTCGGCCCTCCGCCGACACGCAGGTCATTTCCGTATAGACCAGCCCCGCACCGCCCTTGGCGCGCTCGGCGTAATGCACGAAATGCCAGTCTGTCGGGCAACCGTCCACCGCCTTGTATTGCGCCATCGGGGACACGACAATGCGGTTGGCCAGTTCCATCTCGCGCAGCCGGAACGGCGCGAACATCGGCGCGCGCAGCGGCGCATTGTCCGACACGCCCGCCTGTGTCTGGAACCAGCGTTCCGCCGAGGCCAACCAGTCAGGATCGCGCAAGCGCAGGTTTTCATGGGAAATCCGCTGGCTCCGCGTCAGCAGCGAGTAATTGAACTGCACCGGATCAAGGTCCAGATACCGCTCCACCTCCTCGAACCATTCCAGCGAATTGCGCGCCGCCGATTGCAGGCGCAGCACATCCAGCCGCCGCTCGTCCTGATATTTGACGAAAGCTTGGCTTAGCGTGGGCTCCGTATCCAGATAGGTGGCCAGCGCAATCGCGCTGTCCAAAGCCAGCCGCGAGCCGGAACCGATGGAGAAATGCGCCGTCGCCGCCGCATCGCCCATCAGCACCACATTCTGATGATGCCATGTCTCGCAATTCACGCGCGGGAAATTGATCCACACCGCCGAGCCGCGCAGATGATGCGCGTTCGACATCAACGCATGACCGCCCAGATGCCCCTCGAATATCTTGCGGCAGGTCTCGACCGTGTCCTCCTTGGACATATCGGCGAAACCCCAGTTGTCCCACGTCTCCTGCGTACATTCCACAATGAAGGTCGCGGTCTTGTCGTCGAACTGATAGGCATGCGCCCAGACCCAGCCATGCTGCGTTTTCTCGAAAATAAAGGTAAACGCATCGTCGAATTTCTGATGCGTGCCCAGCCAGACGAATTTGCACAGCCGCGTATCCACATCGGGTTTGAAGTGTTCCGCCCACTGGCTGCGGACGCGACTGTTCAGACCATCAGCGGCGACCACGAGATCATATTCCCTGGCATAATCCTCGACCGGGCCAACCTCTGTCTGGAATTGCAGATCGACGCCCAGTTCCTGCGCCCGCTCCTGCATGATGTTGAGCAGTTTCATCCGTCCGATCCCCGCGAAACCATGCCCGCCCGACACGGTGCGATGCCCGTCATGCACCACGGCGATATCGTCCCAATAGGCAAAATTCTCGCGGATCGTGGCGGCGCTGACCGGGTCATTCACCTCAAGCTTGCCCAGCGCGTCATCCGACAGCACCACGCCCCAACCGAAGGTGTCATCGGCGCGGTTACGCTCGAACACGGTCACTTGCGTGTCGGGTTGGCGCAGCTTCATCGAGATTGCAAAGTAGAGGCCTGCCGGCCCGCCTCCGAGACATGCGATCTTCATTGCGCGTCACCCTTCCCCTAGCTCATAAGGAAAGCCTATCCGGCTTCAATTTTATTTCAAGTATAAATCTTTTAAGTTTGAAGTAATTTGTCCCGTTCCGGATTTCCTGACTGTTTTCAACGCGTCAGGCTGGGCATGACAATCGCAATTGCCAGTCCTTGCTGCGCGGACTAGGCTGGTTGAGCCATCAGGAGGCCGCCCCATGTCCCATATATTCCCCCGTCATTCCCGCCAGAGCGTGCCCACGGTTGTCGACGGAGACGGCTGCTATCTCATCGATTCGACCGGAAAGCGCTATCTGGACGGATCGGGCGGCGCGGCGGTGTCCTGTCTTGGCCATGGCGACCGCACCGTGATCGACGCGATCAAGGCGCAACTGGACAAGGTCGCCTTTGCCCATACCGGATTTTTCACTTGCGAGCCTGCCGAGGCGTTGGCCGATCTGTTGATCGCGCATGCCCCCAAAGGCATCGACCGCGTCTATCTGGTCTCCGGCGGGTCCGAGGCCACGGAGGCGGCGATCAAACTGGCGCGGCAATACTGGGTCGAGAAGGGAGAGCCGCAGCGCGGACGGCTGATCGCGCGGCAACAAAGCTATCACGGCAACACCATCGGCGCGCTGTCTGCGGGCGGCAATGCGTGGCGGCGCGCGCAATTCGCGCCGCTTCTGCTGGACGTCAGCCACATCCCGCCCTGCTACGATTACCGCCTGCGGCATGACAACGAGACCTCCGAGGATTACGGCATCCGCGCCGCCAATGCGCTGGAGGAGGAACTGCTGCGCGTCGGCCCCGAAACGGTCATGGCCTTCATGGCCGAACCCGTGGTGGGCGCCACCGCGGGCGCGCTGACACCCGCACCGGGCTATTTCAAGCGTATCCGCGAGATCTGCGACCAATACGGCATCCTGCTGATATTGGACGAGGTCATGTGCGGCATGGGGCGCACCGGCCATCTGTTCGCCAGCGAGGCGGACGGGATCAGCCCCGATATCCTGTGTATCGCCAAGGGTTTGGGCGCGGGTTACCAACCCATCGGTGCGATGCTGTGCAGCGCGGAAATTTATGACACCATCGCAAGCGGCACTGGGTTTTTCCAGCATGGACACACCTATCTGGGCCATCCCACAGCGGCGGCGGCGGGTCTGGCAGTGGTCTCCTCCATCCTTGAGCGTGACCTGATCACGCGGGTGCGCGTACAGGGCGACAAGCTGGCCGAACGGCTGCAGTTGCGTTTCGGGCAGCATCCGCATGTCGGGGATCTGCGCGGGCGTGGGCTGTTCCGCGGCATCGAACTGGTTGCGGACCGCGACACCAAAGCGCCGTTCGATCCGGCGCGCGGTATTGCGGGCAAGCTCAAGAAAGCGGCGTTCGAGGCAGGTCTGATCTGCTATCCGATGCAGGGCACGATCGACGGCAGGGTGGGCGACCATGTTCTGCTGGCCCCGCCCTTTATTATCGAGGACGCGCAACTGGACGAGTTGACCGACAAGCTCAGCCGCGCACTCGAACAGGTGCTGGCGGCATAGACCCGCGATTAACGCCTGCAAATCATTAGCTTACAAATAATGCAACTCAGGTTGATCTTAAAATCAGCCCTTTCGTGCGTTGCACTTTGTAAAAATACCACTAGGCTAAAGGATAATAAAAATAACCAAGGGCTGATCTTAACAGCCCTGAGGCAGACCAAAACAGGCCAGACGTCTCTCGGCACCCGAGCTTCAAACAAGGGAGACAAGACATGAAAATGCTCAAAACCGCATCCATGACTGCGGTTATCGCGCTATCGGCGCAGATGGCCCAATCACAGGAACGATTCATCACGATCGGCACAGGCGGTCAAACGGGCGTCTATTACGTGGTTGGCCAGTCGATCTGCCGCCTCGTAAACCGTGGCACCGCAGACCACAACCTGCGCTGCACCGCACCGTCGACAGGCGGTTCCATCGCCAATATCAACGCGATCAAACAGGGCGATATGGATATGGGCGTGGCCCAGTCCGACTGGCAGCACCACGCCTATAATGGCACGTCGCAGTTCGAAGGCGATGGCTATGACAAACTGCGCGCCGTGTTCTCGGTGCATGGTGAACCCTTTACCGTTCTGGCGCGCGCCGATGCGGGCGTGACCGAGTTTGAGGATCTCAAGGGCAAGCGGGTGAATGTCGGCAACCCCGGTTCGGGCCAGCGCGCCACGATGGATGTGGTTCTGAACGCTCTGGGCTGGACGATGGACGACTTCGCCATGGCCTCCGAATTGCAGCCGACCGAACAGGCCGCCGCTCTGGGCGACAACAACGTGGATGCCATCGTTTATACCGTCGGCCATCCCAACGGCTCCATTCAGGAGGCCACCTCGACCGTGGAATCGCGTCTGGTGAACCTGACCGGTCCGGAAATCGACGAGCTGATCTCGGAGAACCCCTATTACGCGCGGGCTACGATCCCGGGCGGCATGTATGCCAACAACGAAGAGGACACGACGACCTTCGGCGTCAAGGCAACCTTCGTGACCTCCTCCGATGTGCCCGAAGATGTGGTCTATGAGGTGGTATCCGCCGTGTTCGAGAACTTCGACCGCTTCAAGGGGCTGCACCCTGCCTTTGCGAACCTGACCGAGGAAGAGATGATCACCGACGGCAACTCTGCCCCGCTGCATCCGGGTGCCGAGAAGTATTACCGGGAGCGTGGCTGGATCGAATAAGCACGTCCCTTCGGTGTGATACCGTCCGGCCCGCCGTCAAGCGCGGGCCGGACAACAATCTGCCCGCAACGAGGCAGGCTTAATCAAGCAAACATCAGGGACCTGCAGATGAGCGATGACCCCAACCGCAGCAAGACCGCTCAATCCAATACCGACGGCCTGAGCCAAGCGGAAATAGACGCACTTGTGGCTGCGGCCGATACCGGCGGGCGCACCCCGTCAGGCCCGGTGGCCATGTTCATCATGCTGGTTGCGCTGTCATGGTCCCTGTTCCAGCTCTGGATCGCGTCGCCTTTGCCCTTCATGCTGGGGTTCGGCATCTTCAACGATACCGAGGCGCGCTCATTCCATCTGGCCTTTGCCGTCTTTCTGGCCTTCGCAGCCTACCCTGCGGCGCGCGGAATGTTCCAGACCGGGCTGGCGGTGGCGGTCCCTGTCGTATTGTCGTTCATGTTCATTTACGGCAGCCGCGCCGATGATCCGATCTGGTGGATTCCGGCGGTTGCCGCGCTGCTGATCGGCGCTGTCCTGCTCGGCTCTCCGCGCGACAGGATACCCGCATGGGAATGGGCGCTGGCAATCATCGGCGCAGCGGCCTCGCTTTACGTTTTTGTCTATTACGACGATATCAGCCGCCGTGTCGGCGCGCCCGTCCTGCAGGATTTCGTCGTGGCCGTGATCGGCATCCTTGTCCTGCTGGAGGCCACGCGCCGTGCCCTTGGTCCGGCGCTGATGATCGTCGCGACCGTCTTTCTGGTCTATACATTCCTTGGCCCGATGATGCCCTCGATCATCGCCCACAAGGGCAATTCCCTGTCCGAGGTGGTCAATCACCAATGGATCACATCGCAGGGCGTGTTCGGCATCGCCTTGGGCGTGTCCACCTCTTTCGTGTTCCTCTTCGTGCTGTTCGGCTCCTTGCTCGACAAGGCCGGGGCGGGCAATTACTTCATTCAGGTCGCCTTCAGCCTGATGGGCCACATGCGCGGCGGTCCGGCCAAGGCGGCGGTTGTCTCATCCGCGATGACGGGGATCATCTCCGGCTCCTCCATCGCCAATGTGGTGACGACCGGCACGTTCACCATTCCGCTGATGAAGCGGGTGGGCTTTTCGTCGGAAAAGGCGGGGGCCGTCGAGGTGGCATCCTCGGTCAACGGGCAGATCATGCCGCCCGTCATGGGGGCTGCGGCCTTCCTGATGGTCGAATATGTCGGCATTCCCTATTTCGACGTGGTCAGACATGCCTTCCTGCCCGCCGTGATCAGCTATATCGCACTGGTCTATATCGTGCACCTTGAGGCGGTGAAGGCGGGCATGAAGGGCCTGCCGCGCGCCTACGAGCCGCCGCCCATCATCCAGCGCCTGATCGGGATCGCCTTCACGGTTGCGGCCATCTGCGCGCTGAGCTTTGCGGTCTATTTCGGTATGGGCTGGATCCGGCCCGCCTTTGGCGATGCTGCGGCCTATGTCATCTTCGTGCTGCTGATCGCAGTTTATATCGGCCTGCTGCGCATCGCCGCGCGCGAAGCGCCTTTGAAGATGGACGACCCCAACGCACCTGTCAGCTCGCTGCCCTTGCCCGGCCCCACCGTCCGGTCGGGCCTGCATTTCATCCTGCCGGTGATCGTGCTGGTCTGGGCGCTGATGGTGGACCGGCTCAGCCCCGGATTATCGGCCTTCTGGGCGGCGTCCTTCATGATCTTCATCCTGATCACGCAACGGCCCATCATGGCCATCTTCCGGCGCGAAGCCGAGATCGGTCTGGCAGTCCGTGCGGGTTTTGTCGATCTGCTCGAAGGGCTGGTCGCCGGTGCCCGCAACATGATCGGCATCGGCATCGCCACGGCCACGGCGGGCATCATCGTTGGCTCTGTCAGCCAGACCGGCGTCGGCTCGTCACTGGCCGATGTGGTCGAGGTGCTGTCCGGCGGGCATATCATGGCGATCCTGCTGCTGACCGCCGTACTGTCGCTGATCCTTGGCATGGGTCTGCCGACAACGGCGAACTACATCGTCGTCTCCGCCCTGCTTGCACCCGTCATCGTGACCCTGGGCCAGCAGAACGGGCTGATCGTGCCGCTGATTGCGGTGCATCTGTTCGTCTTCTATTTCGGGATCATGGCGGATGTGACCCCGCCGGTCGGTCTGGCCAGCTTTGCCGCCGCCGCCGTGTCGGGCGGTGATCCGATCAAGACCGGCGTGGTGGCGTTTTTCTATTCGCTGCGGACGGCCGCGTTGCCGTTCCTGTTCATCTTCAACACCGAGCTTTTGCTGATCAACGTGACGTGGTTTCAAGGGATATTCATCTTCGTTATCGCCACCATCGCCATGCTGCTGTTTGCCGCCGCAACGCAGGGCTGGTTCCTGACGCGCAACCGCTTGTATGAATCCGCCTTGTTGCTGCTGATCGCTTTCAGCCTGTTCCGTCCGGGGTACTGGATGGATATGATCTCGCCGCCTTATGACATCCTGCCGCCTTCGCAGATCGAGGAGGCCGTGATGACCACCCCGCCGGGCGAATTGCTGCGCCTGCGGATCGACGGGCTGAACGATCTGGGTGATCCGATCAGTTTCGTGGCCCTGCTGCCGGTATCCGTAGGTGACACGGCAGAGGAGCGGCTGCTGGCCTCCGGGCTGGAGCTTGGCACCGAGGGAAATCAAGTGATCGTGGAAAATGCGACCTTCGGCAGCCCCGCGCAGCGGGCGGGCTTTGACTGGGACCAGACAATCACGCAGGTTCTGGCCCCGGTGCCGCAGCCGTCGAAATACTGGATCTTCGTCCCCACCTTCCTGCTTCTGGGTGGGTTGGTTCTGATGCAACGCAGACGCGCGGCCGCGCAGCCCGCGACCGCCTGAGGGAGAAACTCCATGTTCCAGAACATCCTGTTGCCTGTAGATATCGAACACCCGGAATCATGGGAGAAATCCTTGCCCATGGCGATGAAGCTCGCCGATACCGGCGGCACGGTGCATATTCTGGGGATCGTGCATGATGTCGGCTCGGCCTGGGTCGCGCAATCCCTGCCCCGCGACTTCGAGGAAAAGTCGCTGCAACAGATGAAGGCGCGACTGAACGAACTGGCCGCTGGCGTGGCAGAGGCAGGCATCGGCGTCGAGACCCATGTAGGCCACGGCCATGTGGCGGAGCACATCCTCAAGGCCGCAGACCGGATCGGGGCGGATCTGATCGTGATCACCGCGCTGCAACCCGACGATCTGCGCACGTTGCTGGTCGGCTCGAACAGTGGCAAGGTCGCGCGGCATGCGACCGTTCCCGTCCTGACGGTGCGCGGATCCGTCAAGGCATAGCTGATGCAGCGTAAACCTGCATTGTCGGGCGCGAAAACCGGACGCGGATATCTTGCCCGCGGGTGATTTGATCCCAAATGAGGCGCTGTGCGCGCCATGTGCTGTTTTTGAAGAAATTTGAACCTGTTTCGGGAGCCTCCCTGATCGCAGGCAACGAAACCGAGTTGCAAACAAGGGTTTCATGGTCTTTAAAGCGGCGAAATACGTTGCCGTGTACGGTATGACAGTCTGACCAAGGAGCCCTGTTTCGTGACTCTGATTCTCATTGCTGCCCTTCCGTTTCTCGGTGCCCTGTTACCCGGACTGATGATCCGGGCAGGCCGTACCGTCTGCGCTTGGACCACGGCTATGGTCACCCTGACCGCACTCATCGGGCTGTTGGTTCATGCCCCTGCCGTGATGCGCGGCGAGGTGATCCGGTATCAGCTGGAATGGATGCCCGCGCTGGGGCTGAACGTGAATTTCTTTCTCGACGGGTTGGGGCTGCTGTTCGCGGGCCTGATCCTCGGGATCGGTCTGCTGATCATCATCTACGCCCGCTTCTATCTGGCGCGGCAGGACCCGATGGGCCAGTTCTACACCTATCTGCTGCTGTTCCAGGGCGCGATGGTCGGGATCGTTTTGTCCGACAACATCCTGCTTTTGCTCATTTTCTGGGAACTGACTTCGCTGTCGTCCTTCCTGCTGATCGGCTATTGGAAACACCTGCCAGAAGGCCGCCAGGGCGCGCGGATGGCGCTGGCCGTGACTGGCATGGGCGGTCTGGCCCTGATCGGGGGCATGCTGATCCTTGGCAATATCGTGGGCAGCTATGACCTGAGCGTGATCCTGCAGAATAAGGAACTGGTGCAAGCCAGCCCGCTTTACCTGCCTGCGCTGATCCTGATCCTGATCGGGTGCTTTACCAAATCGGCGCAGTTCCCGTTCCACTTCTGGCTGCCCCACGCGATGGCCGCCCCCACGCCGGTGTCGGCCTATCTGCATTCGGCCACGATGGTGAAAGCGGGGCTTTTCCTGATGGCGCGGCTCTGGCCGGTGCTGGCTGGCACGCCGGAATGGTTCTACATCGTCGCCACGACGGGTCTGATTACGATGGTGCTGGGCGCGGTAATCGCGCTGTTCAAGGATGATCTCAAAGCGCTGCTGGCCTTTTCGACGGTCTCGCATCTGGGCCTGATCACGATGCTGCTGGGCTTTGGCACGCCCTTTGCCGCCGTGGTCGCGGTCTTTCACATTATCAACCATGCAACATTCAAGGCCGCCCTGTTCATGAGCGCGGGTATCGTGGATCACGAGGCGCATACCCGCGATATCAAGCGGTTGGGCGGTCTGCGCCACCTGATGCCGGTGACATTCGTGATCGTGACGGTCGCGGCGCTGTCGATGGCGGGTATTCCGTTCTTCAACGGTTTCCTGTCCAAGGAGATGATGCTGGATGCAGCCTCCATGACGCCGTGGCTGGACAATCCGTGGATCGTTCCGGCGCTGACAACGATAGGCGCGCTGTTCTCGGTCGCCTATTCCTTCCGCCTGATCATCCACACGTTCCTTGGCCCCAAGCGTGACGATTACCCGGCCCATCCGCATGATCCGGGTTTCGGCATGTGGGCCCCGCCTGCGCTGCTGGCGGTGCTGGTGGTGCTGATCGGGATCGCTCCCGCGCTGATGGTCGGCCCGCTGGTTGCCGTGGCCTCGGGTGCCGTGATCGGGGGAGAGCTTCCCTATTACTCGCTCAAGATCTGGCACGGCGTGAATACGGCGCTGTATTTGTCCATCATCGCCGTTGCCGGTGGTCTGGTTCTGCTGTCGCGTCATCGCGGGCTGGATGCGGCATGGCTGCGCGCCCGCCGCCCGGAGGCCAAGGCGATTTTTGACTCTGTGGTGGGCGGTATCACTCAGGCCGCAAACCGCGTGACAGACGGGCTGCATGACGGCTCGATGCCGCGCTATGCCTCGGTCTTTATCGTCGTGGTCATCGGCGCGGGTGCAGCGGCGTGGTTCGGCGGCACCGCTGCTGGTGCGACACGCGAGGTGACCGCCGTTGGCCCCGTCCCCATCGTGGGCTGGCTGCTGCTGGTCGTGGCCTCGGCCTGCATGGTGATCTTCCACCGTGACCGTCTTCTGGCGCTGGTGCTGATGGGCATTGTCGGCCTGATGGTCTCGGTCGCCTTTATCTATATGTCCGCGCCCGATCTCGCGATGACGCAGATTTCCGTCGAGGTGGCAACGATCATCCTGCTGCTGCTGGCGCTGAACTTCCTGCCCAAGACAACGCCTGACGAAAGCGGCAGCGCGCGCCGCTGGCGCGACGGGACGATTGCGGCTCTGGGCGGGGTGGCCATCGGCGGTCTGACGCTTGTCATGCTGCTCAGCGATTTCCCGCAGGAGAGCATCTCGGCCTTCCATCTCGCAAACTCCAAACCCGGCGGCGGCGGCACCAATGTGGTGAACGTGATCCTCGTGGACTTCCGCGGTTTCGATACATTCGGCGAGGTGATCGTTCTGGGCATCGGCGCGCTGGTCATCTTTGCGATGACGGAATCCGTTCTGAACAGCCCGGTCGGCGCATGGCTGAAACAGCGGCCCGCCACGAACGACAAGGCCGGTGACCGCCACCCGCTGATGATGGTGGTCGCCACCCGCGTGATGATGCCCATCGCGCTGATGGTGGGCGTGTTCATCTTCCTGCGCGGCCATAACGAGCCGGGCGGCGGGTTCATCGCCGGTCTGATCGTCGCAATCGCGCTTGTCATGCAATATATGGCCAGCGGCTTTGACTGGGCGGCGGCGCGCCAGCGCTTCCCCTATCACGCGACCATCGCGATGGGCGTATTTGCCGCCGCCTTCACGGGCATCGGCTCGTGGTTCGCGGGCAGACCCTTCCTGACCAGCAACTACGGCTATTTCCAGATCCCCCCCATGGGCGAGTTCGAACTGGCCACGGCCATGGCCTTTGACGTCGGTGTCTTCCTCTGCGTCGTGGGCGCGGTCATGCTGGCGCTGGAGAGCCTGTCGCGCTTTGCGCACCGCGCGGGCGACCGTCCCAGCCCCTACCCGATGGATATCGACCCCTCGCGGGACCAGCCGCAGGAGGCGAAGGACAGTTAAATGGAATATCTTCTTGCCAGTGCAATCGGCGTGATGAGCGCTGCCGGAATCTACCTGCTTCTGCGGATGCGGACCTTTCCGGTGATCCTTGGCATCTCGATGCTGACCTATGCGGTGAACCTGTTTCTGTTCGCCTCCGGGCGCATCGCGATCAACCTGCCGCCCGTTCTGCTGAACGAGACGCCCACCTATGCCGACCCGCTGCCGCAGGCGCTGGTGCTGACGGCCATCGTGATCTCGTTCGGGATGACGGCCGTGGTGGTGCTGTTGGCCTTGGGCGCTTTCCTGTCCTCGCGCAATGACGAGGTCAGCCTGACGCCGACGGACCCGCAAGCGCCCGCCACCGAGCCCGCCGCCGGGGAGGGCCGCAAATGAACCACTGGATCATTGCCCCCATCCTGCTGCCCAGTCTGGTCGCGGCGGTCATCATCCTTACCGCGCGCTACCAGATCGAATTGCAGCGCGTCATGTCCCTCGCCGCCACCTTCGCGTTGCTGGGCATAACCACCGGCCTGCTGGTCTACAGCGCCAGCGGCGTGATCGACGTCTACGAGCTTGGCAACTGGCCCGCGCCTTTCGGGATCGTGCTTGTGCTCGACCGATTGTCGGCCATCATGGTCACGTTGACGGCCCTGCTGGCGACGGTTGTGCTCCTCTATGCCATTGGCACCGGCTGGGACCGGCGCGGCCACCATTTCCATGCGCTGTTCCAATTCCAGCTTATGGGGATCATCGGCGCTTTCCTGACCGGCGACGCGTTCAACCTGTTCGTGTTCTTCGAGGTGCTGCTGATCGCCTCCTATGGTCTGATGATCCATGGCGGCGGCGCATCGCGGCTGCGGGCGGGTGTGCAATATGTGATGTACAACCTGCTCGGCTCGACGCTGTTCCTGTTCGCACTGGGCACGATCTATGGCGCGACCGGCACGCTGAACATGGCCGATCTGGCGCTGCGTGTGGCCGAACTGCCAGCCGAGGATACCGCGATGATCCGCGTGGCGGCGGTCCTGCTGCTGCTGGTCTTCGCGCTAAAGGCCGCCCTCATCCCGCTGCATTTCTGGCTGCCCGCCACCTATGCCGAGGCACCTGCCCCCATCGCGGCGCTCTTTGCCGTGATGACCAAGATCGGCGCCTATGCGATCATCCGCGTCTACACGCTGGTCTTCGGCCCCGAGGTGGAGGCGACTGCGGGGATCGTCGGCCCGTGGCTGATGCCTGCGGCCATCGTGACACTGGCGATCGGGATGCTGGGCGTGCTGGGAGCCAGACAATTCGGGCGATTGGCGGCGTTCTCGGCCATCGGTTCGATGGGAACGTTGCTGATCGCCATTGCGCTGTTCACGCCGCAGGCAACGTCGGCGGCGCTGTATTACCTGATCCATTCCACCCTTGCAGGTGCCGCACTGTTCCTGATCGTCGATATGGTCCGCGCCCGGCGCATGGGCGAGGATGACATCATCGCGCCGCGTCCGGTGATCGCGCAGAACGGGCTGATCGCCTCGCTGTATTTCGCCACCGCCATCGCCGTGGCGGGCATGCCGCCGCTGTCAGGCTTCGTGGGCAAGCTGCTGGTGCTCGATGCCACGCGCGGCCATGATCAGGCCTGGCTGATCTGGGGCGCGATCCTGATCATGTCGCTGGTCGCGATCGTCGGATTTGCCCGCGCGGGCAGCCTGATCTTCTGGAAGGTCGAGGAGCCGGATACGCGCCTTGCCGCGCAGCAGACAGCTCCCGCCGCCCTGCCCTTCGTGGCGACAGGCGGGCTGATCGCGACAATCGTGGTCATGACGGTCTTCGCCGGACCCGTTACCGCGTTTCTGGACGCGACCTCGGCGCAGATTTTCGACACGCAGGCCTATATCTCCGCCGTGCTGGAAACGCCGCGTGCGATCGAGGCGCAGAGCCTGCCGCTCGATTACCCGTCCACCCCCAAGGAGCCGCAGCAATGATGTCCCGTATCCTTCCTCATCCGCTGCTGACGTTGCTGCTCGTCGTGGTCTGGCAGATGCTGGTCAACTACATCTCGCTGGGTACACTGGTCTTCGGGCTGATCCTCGGCATCATCATCCCGCTGGTCACAGCCCCCTACTGGCCTGACCGGGCGCGGCTGAAAAGCCCTGCCATGATCGTGGAATTCTTGCTGGTCGTGTTGTGGGACATCGTTGTCGCCAATCTGGTCGTGGCCCGCACCATCCTGTTCACCCGCAACAAGGACATGCGCCCGACATGGATCACCGTGCCGCTGGACCTGAAAACGCCCGAGGCGATCACCGTTCTGGCCGGCACGATCACGATGACACCGGGCACCGTAAGCAGCGACATATCCGCAGACGGGCGCAGCCTGTTGGTCCATTGTCTTGACGCGCCCGATCCCGACGCGGTGCGCAACGACATCAAGCAGCGCTACGAGCGCCGCCTGAAGGAGATTTTCGAATGATCGTGACCTATGCGCTGTTCTTCGCGACCGGCTGTTACACACTGGCCCTGCTGATGAATCTCTGGCGTGTCGTCAAGGCACCGGGTGTGCCTGACCGGATTCTGGCGCTGGATACGATGGTGATCAACTTTATCGCCATCCTCGTGCTTTACGGCATCATCGAGGGCACCTCGGTCTATTTCGAAGCCTCCATCCTGATCGCGATGGTCGGCTTCATCTCGACCGTGGCCTATGCGCGCTTCATGCTGCGCAGCAACATCATCGAATGAGCGGGGGGGTTACTATGGAAATCTGGCAAGAAATCATCGTTGCGGCCTTTCTCGTCATCGCCGGTATCTTCGGAATCGTGGGTTCTTACGGCCTGATCAAGCTGCCCGATCCGATGACACGGCTGCACGCGCCCACCAAGGCGACGACGCTGGGTGTCGGCGGCGCCTTGATCGCCTCGATGCTCTATTTCGTGTTCACAACCGGCTTTTTCAGCTTTCACGAGCTGATGATCACGCTGTTCCTGTTCATCACGGCACCGATCACCGCGCATTTCATCGCCAAGGCCAATCTGCACACCAATGTGGATCGCTCGCAAGTCTCGCCCACGGGGTCAGAGCGGCCTTGGGCCGGGTTTGAAAGCGATGCGGCCCGCGAGATCGCGGAATCCCGGGGCGCCCCCGACAAATGAGCAGCGTATCCCCCTTGAGCCGACCGC
This sequence comes from Paracoccaceae bacterium, assembly GCA_024636555.1. Lineage (GTDB taxonomy): Bacteria > Pseudomonadota > Alphaproteobacteria > Rhodobacterales > Rhodobacteraceae > Seohaeicola. The sequence goes on from JAGXGW010000020.1 coordinate 16,515, forward strand.
GCGATGCCCTGATCGTGGCCCATGGCGCGCCTGCCGATCCTGCCCCGCAAGAGGTGGTGTTGCAGGCGCTGGCCGCCGCCACAGCCCCGCATCTGCCGCAGGGCTGGCGCATACGCGGCGCCACGCTGGCCGCTGACGGCGCGCTGGAGGCAGCACTCGACGGGATGGAGGCGCCGCTGGTCTATCCGTTCTTCATGGCCGAAGGGTTCTTTACCGGCACCCTGCTGCCGCGCCGCCTGCGGGATGCAGGTGCGATAACCGCGCATCAGGTTGCACCTTTCGGTGTGGACCCTTCCCTGCCCGCGCTGATGGCGCGCGTGGCGCGCGTGGCGCTTGAGGCAGCCGCCGAGGCTGGATTGACGCCCGCCACATCCGCGCTGCTGGTCGCGGCGCATGGCAGCAAGGTGTCGCGCACCTCTGCCGACAGTACCCATGCAATGGTCGAACACCTGCGCGCGCTCACCGGCTTTGGCCGCATCCTTGCAGGCTTCGTCGAAGAGGCACCCTTTCTCGCCGATCAGGCCCGCGCGCTGGGGAGCGGCATCTGCCTGCCCTTCTTCGCGCTGGAAGCTGGCCATGTCGTGGGCGACATTCCCGAAGCGATGGAAGAGGCAGGCTTTGACGGGCCGATCCTGCCACCCATTGGCCAGCACCGCGACGTGCCCGCCCTGATCGCGGCGGCGCTGGTCCGCGCCGCAAGCCAGCAGGCGGCAGATACCTCCGCCGCCTGAAAACCGTCAGTGCGCAAAGGCCTTGCCGAACACGGCGCGCAACTCGTTCTTCTGGACCTTGCCCATGGTATTGCGTGGCAAAGCCTCGACCAGTTCCAGTGCCTTGGGCTGCTTGAATCGCGCCAGACTGTCGCGCAGCACCGCGTCAATCGCCGCCATATCGGGGGTCTGGCCCGGCTCTGCCACGATCACGCCCAGCACCGCCTCGCCGAAGTCGGGATGCGGCACGCCGATCACGGCGCTTTCCAGAACGCCGGGCTGGTCATCAAGGATCATCTCCACCTCTTTGGGATAGACATTGAACCCGCCGGTAATGATCAGATCCTTCTGCCGTCCGACGATGGACAGATATCCGTCCGCGTCAAACTGGCCCAGATCACCGGTGATGAAAAAGCCGTTTTCGCGCAATTCCTCCGCCGTTTTCTCCGGCATCTGCCAATAGCCCTTGAACACATTCGGTCCGCGCACCTCAACCATGCCCACCTCGCCATGCGGCAGGGCCTCACCCGTCGTGGGATCGGTCACCACAACCTCCACCCCCGGCAAGGGCATTCCTACCGTGCCCGCGCGGCGCTCGCCTTCATAGGGGTTGGAGGTGTTCATATTGGTTTCGGTCATGCCGTAGCGCTCGAGGATGCGGTGGCCCGTGCGCTCCCCGAACTGGACATGCGTCTCGGCCAGCAGAGGGGCCGAGCCGGACACGAACAACCGCATGTGCGCGGTCAGGTCTGCGGTAAAGCGCGGCTCGTCCAGCAGGCGGGTGTAGAAGGTGGGCACGCCCATCATCGTGGTCGCACGCGGCATCAGGCGGATCATGTCGTCCATGTTCAGCCCCGGCAGAAAGATCATCGCCCCGCCCGCCATCAGCGAGATGTTGGTGGCCACGAACAGCCCGTGCGTGTGGAAAATCGGCAGCGCGTGCAACAGTGCATCATCCGCCGTGAAGCGCCATGCCTTGGTCAACACCTCGGCATTGGACAGCAGGTTTTCATGCGTCAGCATCGCCCCTTTGGAGCGGCCCGTCGTGCCGGATGTATAAAGAAACGCCGCCAGATCATCTGCGCTGCGCGCGACGGGGGCAAAACTGTCCGGCTGTGCTGCGACCAGATCGGCAAAGCTGCCGGTGCCGTCTGCGTTCAAGACCATAAGCTGCGCGCCATGCGTCTGCGCCACGGGAGCCAGCGCATCGGCCTTGGCACCGTCCGCCAGCAACAGTTTCGGCGTGGCATTGCCCACGAAATAGTCGATCTCGGTGGCGGTATAGGCGGTATTCAGCGGCAGGAAAATCGCGCCCGCCGCGACGGCCCCGCCATAGATCGCCAGCGCCATCGGGGATTTGTTGATCTGCACCGCGATCCGGTCTCCGGGCTGCACGCCGCTGTCCACCAGCGCATTGGCGACCCGGTGCACCATTCCGAGAAAGGCATCACCGCTGATCTCGGACCCGTCCGGCAGGATCAGAAAGGCACGCTCACGTCCGGCAAGCGGGGCGAAGAATGCATCGTAAAGCAGGTTAGTCATTCGTCTTTCTTTCCTTTTCCGGCTGCTCCTTCGCGGGGGCGGCTCCGGTTTTGGTTCCGGTTTTCGTTCCGGCCTTCACCCCGGCTTTGACCAGCGCCTTGATCCCGCGGCCAGCGGCCACAGTCTGATGCGTCGCAAACGCCTCGTGGTTCTGTTCAACCCGCGCGGGGTCGTAAAGGTAGTTCACCATCGCCCCGCAGGATTGCGCGCGGCCCTTGGGCGACAGATCGGCGGCGGCATGAACCTCGTGCACTTCGGCCCCGTTTCCCAGATGGAACCGCGCCACCGGGTCGAGCGGCTGGCCGTTCTTGCCCTTTGCCTCCAGCAGGTAGAGCGCGGCCTGACGCCGGAGCATGTCGGCATCCATATCGGCGGCGTCCCCTGCCAGCAAGGTGCGGGCCTGCGGATCGTCCTGCCCTTCCAGCCAGCGCGACAGGCCCGGAATCGGCGAGAGCGTGACAAAAGTCTTCAGCCCCGGCACCTCGCGGCCCAGCACATCGACCACCTGTTTGATCAGCGAATTGCCAAAGGAAATACCGCGCAGCCCCGCCTGACAGTTCGAGATCGAATAGAACACCGCCGTATCCATCTCGGCCACGGTCAGCGCCTTGCGATCCTCCGCCAGCAAGGGGCCGACAGCACCCGGAATGCCCCGTGTCAGCGCCACCTCGACAAAGATCAGCGGATCGTCCGGCATGGCCGGATGAAAGAAGGCAAAGCACCGACGGTCCGCCGGCTCCAGCCTGCGGCGCAGGTCATCCCAGCTATGGATTTCGTGCACCGCCTCGTATTCGATGATCTTTTCCAGAATATTCGCAGGGCTTTCCCAGTCAATCCGGCGCAGCAGCAAGAACCCGCGGTTGAACCATGATGCGAACAGATGCTGGAAATCCAGATCGACCCGCGCCAGATCGGGATGCTCCTTGGCGGCCGCCATCAGATCGACCCGCATCGCCACCAGATCGGCGGTACCGCCCGGTGCCTGATTGAGCCTGCGGAGCAACTCTTGCCGGGGCGGCTCTGCCACTGTCAGCAGCTTTGACAGTTGCGCGGCCTCGCGCCCCGCGGCATAGGCCTGTGCGGCCTCAGCCACGGCTGCCGGATCAAGGTCCATCTCATCCGCCAGAAAGCGGAAAAACGCGTGTTTCTCGGCGCGTGCGGACTGACGGTAGCGCATAAGCACCTCGGCGGCGCGTTTGATCCCCGATACCTCGCCCTGCCCCGACAGCAGCGCGCGGCACAGGTCCGGCAGCGGCTTGCCGCTTGCCGCCAGTTCGCCCGCGCGCCGCCGCTCGAACAAAGTGCTGAGAAAATCACCGAGCGCCCAGCCGCCCAAATCCCATGTTCTCGCCATTATACAGGTCCCATTACCAGATCAGGTAGCCATGTGACGATACCGGGGAAAAAGCACAAAATCACGATGGCCAGCACCATACAGCCGACATAGGGCAGCGATCCGACCAGAATCTTCTTCAACGGAATATCCGGTGCGATGGAATTGATCACATAGAGGTTCAACCCGACCGGGGGCGATATCAGCCCGATCTCCATGTTGATGGTCAGGATCACGGCAAACCAGTAGGGGTCAAACTCAGCGGCGAGGATGATGGGCAGCAGGATCGGTGCCGCCATCAGGATCACGGCGACGGGCGGCAGGAAGAACCCCGCAACCAGCAGGAAGACGTTGACGATCGCCATCAGCACCCAGCGGTTCACATCCAGATCGGAGATCCACGCCGCAATCGACTGGGTGATGAACAGCGAGGACAGCATGTACGAGAACACGCCCGCTGCGCCGATGATGAACAGGATCATCACGGATTCGCGGGTGCTGTCGCTCAGAACGGTCCACAGCGCCTTTGGCGACCAGAGACGGTAGATCACCATCGCGATCACCAGACAGAGCAATGCCCCGACGGCGGCGGTCTCGGACGGCGTGGCGATCCCGCCATACATCGCGTAAAGCACGCCGACGATGATGATGATGAACGGGATGACACGCGGCAGGATCTCCAGCTTCTGCCGCAGGGTGTAGCTGCGTTTGGCCAGCACCTCGGCAGAGCCGTGCTGCCATGTGTGATAGATCGACCATGCCATGAACAGGCCGACCAGCAGCAGCCCCGGAATGACGCCTGACAGGAACAGCCGCCCGATGGAGGTCTCGGTCGCGATCCCGTAGACGATCATCGTGACCGAGGGCGGGATCAGGATGCCCAGTGTACCGCCCGCCGCGATGGAGCCTGCGGCCACCTCGTCAGGATAGCCGCGCTTGCGCATCTCGGGATGCCCATCTTGCCAATGGCTGCACAGGTGGCGGGGCTGGAACCGGACATCGCGGAAAACAGCGCGCAGGCCCTGAGGTTGGACATCACCAGCCCCCCCGGCACACGGGTCAGCCAGCGCTCCAGCGCCTCGTAGAGATCGGCCCCTGCCCTGGTAGACGAGATCGCGGCCCCCATGATGATGAACATCGGGATCGACAGCAGAGCGAAAGAATTGAGCTTGCCAAAGAAAATCTCGGGCATCAGTTCCAATGACCGCATCCCGTCGAAGACCAGCAGAAACCCTGCCGAGACGATCAGCAGCCCGGAGGCGACAGAGACACCGGAAAACAGCACGATGATGGTCATCAATGCGACCAACAGGCCAAGCGATAAAGGGTCCATCAATCGTCCTCCAGACCAAAGGCGCGATCGACGCCCAGCACCAGCGCCACGAAATCCGCCAGCAATTGCAAAAGGTAAAGGCCAAAGCCCAAGGGTAGCGCGAGATAGGGTATCCACAGCTTCGGTGCCCAGACCGTCTCGGAGCGCCAGCCGCGGTTCCATGCGAACAGCCAGTTCTCAAAGGCGTAGAACAGGATCACGCTGACCACCGCCATCGTCATCAGCAGCACCACCCCGGCCAGTATCTTGCGCGCCCGCCCCTTGATCAAGATCGGGATCAGATCGACATTCACATGGCCGCGCAGGCTTTGCACATAAGGCAGGCCCAGCAGGGTGGCGCCGATCATCAGATAGATCACGGCTTCGGTCTGCCAGATCGTGGACTGCTCCATCACAAAACGGACAAAGATCATCTGGCAGGTGATCAGCACAGAGAAAAGGATCATCACCGCCGAGATCCATCCGCAGACCGTGGACAGGCCCTTGATCAGGCGTAATATCAGGTAACCACCAGTGCTGGCGGCACGGGTCGTGGGCAGGGTTGCCATAAGCGGCTCCGGGTATGTTGGGGGTTTCGGGGGCCGGGCAATCAGAAAACTGCCCGGCCGGTCACGGTTTCAGACGGGGGGGATCACTCGACCGAAAGGGCCATATCCAGCAGCGCCTGACCGTTCGGAACGCTGTCCGCGAACGCCTTGTAAGAGCTTTCCTTGGCCAGTGCGAGCCATGCATCGAAATCGTCCTGCGTCATTTCCGCGATCTCGACACCGGCGGACTCGAACACTTCGACGGAGGCCGCATCCTCGGCCTTGGCTTCGGCCAGATACCATGCTTCGGCCTTCTCGGCGGCTGTTGTCAGCGCTTCTTTCTGCGCGTCGCTCAGCCCGTCAAAGGTGGATTTGTTCATCAGGACAGGCTGGTACATGAACCACAGCGCCACATCGCCCGCAGGGGTGTAGCACTTTACCTGCTCTTGCAGACGGAACGAGGCAAAGGACGAAGACGAGGTGTTGACCGCCTGAAGTACGCCGGTCTGCATCGCGTTATAGATCTCGGACGAGGCCATCGAAGAGATCGACGCACCGGCAGCCGCCAGCATCTCCTCGAAGGACTTGCCTGCCGCGCGGGTGCTCAACCCGTTCACATGCTCGGGCCGCGTGATGCAATCGCCGACGCTGGCAAACCCGCCCGCCAGATAGCCGTGCACCAGCACCATGATGTCATCCTCGGCGAGGATCTTCTCGATCTCTTCCATGAACGGGCTTTCGTTCAGCCGCGCCGCATGGTCGTGGTTCTTCACCAGTCCCGGCATCAGGGTCAGGTTGTATTCGCCGCGCTGGCCGCCGGAATAGGACAGCGGATAGACGATCATGTCGATCTGTCCGCGCGACAGCGGGTTGTATTGCTCGCGCGCCTTCAGCAGGGATTCGGATGGAAAGATGCGGATGTCCAGATCCACATCGGCGGCCGCCACGTCATTGGCGATCATCTCGGCCACCTTGTGGCGCACATCGCCCGTGGACCATTGATGCGAAAGGCGCAGTTCGGTGGCATTGGCGGCGGACAGCCCCATGCCGAATACCGCAAGTGCCACTGCTGCGGCGTAAGTTCTGATAGCCATGTTATCCTCCCAGATAGATACGCTGCGGGCTCCCTCCCGCAATCTGTCTGATCCTGCGCGGCTTTGCATTCTATGTCAAACTTTTTGTATACAAGATTTTGATTGCCGAAAATCTCCGGCCTGCATATCATCGCATACATGAATACACGGATGGCCGATCACGTGCGCGAAGCACTGGAACAGATGATCATCACCGGCGAGTTCGCCGATGGCGAGCGGCTGGACGAGATCCGGCTGGCCGAGCGGTTCAACGTCTCGCGTACGCCCCTGCGGGAGGCGTTTCAGGTGCTGGCCGCGTCCGGGCTGGTGGAACTGCTGCCGCGCCGCGGCGCGTTCGTGCGTCATCCCGCCTTTCACGAGATGATCGAGATGTTCGAGGTCATGGCGGAGATGGAGGCGTTCTGCGGGAGGCTGGCGGCGAGGCGTGTCACGCCGGAAGTGCTGGCCGAGATCAGGGCGACGGTCATCGCCTGCGAGGCGGCTGTCGAGGCGGGAGATACGGACGGGTATTACCGCGAGAACGAGCGCTTTCACCACCTGATCTACACTGCCTCGGGCAACGAGTTTCTGGCAGGCGAGGCGCAACGCCTGCACCGCCGGCTGCAACCGTTCCGGCGCATGCAGTTGCGGGTACGGGGCCGGATGGCACAATCGCTGACCGAGCACCGCCAGATCCTCGATGCGCTGGAAGCCGGAGACAGCGTCACCGCCGAGGCCGTTTTGCGCGACCACGTGGCGGTTCAGGGCAGCAAGTTCAACGATCTGATTGCCAGCTACAAGCAATCCAACCTGCGCGCCAAACCGCAGCCGGTGGCGATGCGCGGCTGAGGCGTGCTGCCCGTGTCCTATCGTGGGACAGCTTTCTGATAAAGCATTTTGAAGACGTTACGCGGACGCATTCACCAAAAACTACCCTATGCCCCCCGCCGCACAGCGCGTTCGGCACGGGCTTGAGCGGAGTCTGTCTCAGTTCGCTGCGAACAGGACGAGCGTGCCTAACATATAGACCAGAACGCCACCGCCGATCAGGACGAGATGCAGATTGGTGAGCACGGCGGCCTTGGCGATGGACTTGGCCTGATGGAACGTGTCGGGCCATGTGTAGCTGACGAAATCGCCTTGGGTAAAGACCGCCTTGATCCGGCCCTTGTCATCCACGACGGGAAGACGGCGGAATCTTTCGTTGGACATCATCCGCATCCAGTCGAGCATGCTGTCATCCTCGCGCGCGACGCGGGGATTTTCTGTCATGATCTCGGAGAGTTTTGTGGTGTTCGGGTCTTTGCCCTTGCCGACAAGTTTGATCATGATGTCGCGTTCGGTCACGACGCCGATCACGACATCTTCCGGATCGGTAATGATAACGCAGCCATAATTCTTCTCGGACATCTGGGCCACCGCGTCGGCGACCATGCGATCAGGCGGGCAGGTCAGGGGTTTGGGTTTGTGGGGATATTCAGACCGGTCCATCAGGCGCGTGCCGGGGCGAACGGATTGAGTTGCCATGGAACTGTCTCCTTTTCTGTTCAGACAAGGTCAGCCGTGTGACAATCAAACTTAGCGCATTTTAGGATTGTGGCGAAATTTTTTTGGTTCGGGAGGGTGATTTGAGGGCAATGACCCGCCCATCGATCGGCAACATGACCGTGAGGATCGGAGCCGGAAATAGGCAAAGGTGCCGGCTCTACGGGCAGGGCGTCAGTTCTTCAGATGGTCGCGCAACAGGGCCACGTTGCGTGTGTTGCTTTTGACCCGAACGTCCAGAATGTCGCCTGCGAAAGGCACCAGCCCGACCAGCCAGTCGATGCCGATATTGCCGACCATGCGGGCGAGAACGGATTTTGACGCCCCCATGTCATGCGCCTCGCGCAGGATGAAAACGGCGGGCGCTATGGCAAGCGTATCGCCGATGACCGGCACGAGCCCCAGAATCGGATCCCAACCGAACCGGATGCGCGTGAACGGAAACCGGAACACACGATCCATGCGGCGGGCCAGCCCATCGAGCCGGTCAAGCCGCTTTGCCCGCTTGAGATGGTCTGCGGTGTCCCTGCGCCCGGGCGCTGTGCGGGAGGGGTCACCCCTCCGGCTGGGCTGTTCGTGCAACCGCGTCCGGCGGGAATTGGGCGGCCTCATGCAGCGCTACGCCCTTTTCTGGCAATGATGTAGACGGCATGCACGATGCCGGGGATATAGCCCAAAAGTGTAAGCAGGATGTTGATCCAGAAATGCTTGCCCAGACCTTCTTGCAAAAAGACGCCAAGCGGCGGCAACAGAATGGCGACGATGATGCGTAAGATATCCATTTTGGTGTTCCGTTTCTTGCTGCGGGATAGACGACTAACGCCGGGTGCGTCTGTTCGTTCCGGCAGAGGGCTTTTTTCGCGGCGATGCCGGCGAAGTGTGCGTCCCGCACAACGCGAAAGCGCACGGCATAGCCGCGCGCTCGAAGTCACGCCCCCCCCTTGCGGCGATTGTCCAGGTGCGGTGCCCGGCGCGGGTGTGCGGGTCACGCGACCCGCGCCTGCCCTCATTCACACCGACAGATACGCGTCCCTGATCTCGGGCTGGGCGTTCAGCGATTCCAATGTGCCGTGGAATTTCTGCGCGCCGGCTTCGATGATCACCGCCATATCGGCCACGGCGCGGGCGAAATGCAGGTTCTGTTCGGACAAAAGCACCGTCAGCCCCTCGGATTTCAGTTGCAGGATGACGCGGGCCATCTGTTCCACGATCACCGGCGCGATGCCCTCGCTGGGTTCGTCCAGCAGCACGAAGCTGGGATTGCCCATCAGCGTGCGCGCGATGGTGAGCATCTGCTGTTCGCCGCCCGACATTTCCTTGCCCCGGTTGTGGCGGCGCTCGGCCAGATTGGGGAACAGGTCGAACAGCATATCGCGGGTCCATGTCACCGTGTCTTCGCGCGCGGGCTGGCGGCCCACCTCGAGGTTTTCCAGCACGGTCAGATCGGTAAAGATGCGCCGGTCCTCGGGCACATAGCCCAGCCCCAGCTTGGCCACCTTATGCGGCGGCAGCCCCACCAGATCATGCCCCTGGAACCGGATGGAACCGCCGCGCGGCACGACCAGTTGCATGATGGATTTCATCGTGGTGGATTTGCCCGCCCCGTTGCGGCCCAACAGGGCCGTCACCTGACCGCGCGCGACCGAGAAGGTCAGGTCGCTGAGGACATGGGCCTTGGCGTAGAAGCTGTTGACTGAGGCGAGTTCAAGCATGCTGGCCCTCTTCGGCGGGATTGAACAGGGTGCCGCCGCCCAGATACACCTCCTGGACACGGGGATCGTTGCGGATCTCGTCGACGCTGCCATTGGCGATCAACTGGCCACGGTTCAGCACCATGACGCGGTGGGCATGGGCAAAGACCACATCCATGTCATGCTCGGTGAACAGCACACTGACGCCACGGTCACGCACGATATCGGCGGTGAGCTTCATTAGCGCGACCCGTTCGCGCGGGGCCATGCCGGCGGTGGGTTCGTCCATCAGCAGCAGGCTTGGCTCATGCGCCAGCGCGATGGCAAGCTCCAGCCGTTTGAGGTCGCCATAGGCCAGCACGGCGCAATGCCGATCCGCCTGATCGGCCATGCCGACAAGGCCGAGCAGATCGAGCGCCTGATCGCGGTAAAGGCGGTGGGCATAGGGCAGGATCGAGAACACCCGCCCGTTATGCGAGATCAGCGCCATCTGCACATTCTCGGCCACGGTCATCGAGGCATAGGTGCCGGTGATCTGGAAGGTCCGCCCCACGCCCATCCGCCAGATCTGGCGGGGGCCATGGCCGGACAGATTCGTGCCGTTGAGCCAGACAGTGCCCGCGCTGGGTTTGAGCTGCCCCATCAGCATGTTGAAACAGGTGGATTTGCCCGCGCCATTGGGACCGATCATCGCCAGCAGCTCGCCCTTTTGCAGCGCGAAGGAGACATCCTGCACCGCCTTGATCGCGCCGAAGGATTTCGACAGGCCGCGGGTTTCCAGAACGATGCTCATGCGCCCAACTCCGTGATCTTTCTCATTTGCCGTCCTCCGGTGCGCGCATCAGGCCCCATTTCTCGGCCAGTTTGCGCGCGGTGCCGACAAGGCCGTCCGGGGCAAGGATCACCACGACGATGATGAGCACACCCAAGGCAAGACGCCAGTATTCGAAACGGGTGAGCACATCCTTGACCCCTTCCAGCGCCGCACCGCCGACAACGCCGCCCGAAAGGGTTTTGACACCGCCGAGGAACACGACGATGAGCGCATCAAAGCTGCGCACGATCTCAAGCTCGTTGGGGAACACGCTGCCCTTGGAGAAGACGAACAGCCCGCCCGCCAGCCCCGCCATCGCGCCGGCCAGCGCAAAGGCCGCCCATTGCACGCGCTTGGTGTGAATGCCCGTCGCCTCGGCCTGACGGGTGCTGTCACGCGCGGCGCGCAGGGCATAGCCGAAAGGGGAATGGGCCGCGTGGCGCAGGAACACGATACCACCCACGCAAATCACCAGCGTGAGGTAGAAAAAGACCATCGTGCTCGACGCCCAAGCCGAGGGCCAGATATTGACCAGCCCGTCATCGCCGCGCGTCACATCGCTCCACTGGAAGGCCAGCGACCACAGCAGTTGCGAGAAGGCCAGCGTGAGCATCGCGAAATAGACGCCTGTGAGCCGCAGGCAGACCCAGCCGATGATCACGGCCAGCAGTCCCGCACCCAGCGGGGCGAGTAACAGCGCCAGTTCCATCGGCGTGCCCGCATAGGTGACCAAAAGCGCGGCCGCATAGGCCCCGCCCCCGTAGAAGGCGGCGTGGCCAAAGCTGACCATGCCGCCCAGACCCAGCATGAAATGCAGGCTGGCGGCGAACAGGCAGAAAATCAGGATATCGGTCGTCAGCACCATCGCAAAGCTGGAGCCGTAGACCGGCATCAGCGCCAGCACGGCCAGCCCTGCGGCGACGATCATCCGCGCGCGCGGGCCTGCGGGTTTGATCGGGCGTTCCGGCTCTCCGACCTGCCCGTGCTCGCCTGCCACCTCGGGCCGTCCGAACAGGCCGTAAGGGCGGATCATCAGCACCAGCACCATGATGACGAAGATCAGCACCAGCGTACTTTGCGGGATGTAAGTCACGCCGAATACGCCCAGCACAGACACCAGCACCGCCGCCAGATAAGCCCCCGGCAGTGACCCCATCCCGCCGATCACGACCACCACGAAAATCGAGGTGAGGATGGTGAAATCCATCAGCAGATCGGCCCCGCCCTTGGGCAGTTGCAGCGCGCCGCCCAGACCGGCCATGGCGCAGCCCAGAAAGAACACGCCGGTGAACAGCCACGACTGGTTGACGCCCAGCGCGCCGACCATCTCGCGGTCCTGTGTGGCGGCGCGCACCAGCACGCCAACGCGGGTTTTGGTGATCAGGAACCACAGGGCCAGCGCCACGAAAGGCGTGATCGCCACCAAAGCCAGATCGTATTTCGGCACCGGTTCTCCCATGATGCGGATGATGCCGGTCAGGCCGGGCGCGCGCGGGCCCATCAGATCCTCGGCCCCCCATGTCATCAGGGTCAGATCCTGAATGACAAGGATCACCCCGAAGGTGGCCACAAGCTGGAACAGCTCCGGCGCGCGGTAGACAGGGCGCAGCACGCAGATTTCCACAATCACACCGATCAGCCCCACGATGACGCCAGTCAGCAGGATTGCAGCCCAGAACCCCACCATACCGGGCAGCATCTGCATCGTCGTATAGCCGACATAGGCCCCCAGCATATAGAACGAGCCATGCGCGAAATTCACGATCCGCGTGACGCCGAAGATCAGTGACAGACCGGAAGCGACCATGAACAGCGCGCTGGCATTGGCCAGACCGGTCAGAAACTGCGCGATGAAAAATCCCATGAGGCGGTTCCGGTATCAGAAGGGGCAAGGATCGGACGGACAATCAGGCGCAGCGGGATTTTCCGGCGCGGTGAGGCTGTCCGGTGTTGTGGTGCACAGGATGGATGCGGGTCCGTCAGGGAGAAGCGCGCAAGAGGCGACGTGGCCGCCCCTTGCGCTGCGGTCTCAGTTGGCGGGGCGCATTTCGCGGACTTCCTCGTCGGTGGGCAGGTAATCGGCCCCGTCGCGATAGGCCCAGTCGACCATTACGCCTTTGCCGTCGCGCAGGGCGGTGGTGCCGACAAAGGCACCCATTGTCGCCTGATGATCGATCTCGCGGAAGGTGATCTGCCCGACGGGCGTGTCCACACCCAGCCCTTTGAACGCGGCCTTGAGGGCCTCGGTCTCGGTGCTGCCTGCCTTTTCCAGCGCGGCGTGGATCGACTGCACGGTCATATAACCGACCAGCGAGCCAAGGCGCGGATAGTCGTCGTATTTCGCCTGATAGGCCTCAACGAAGGCGGTATTGGCCTCGTCGCTGACGTCATACCAGGGGTAGCCGGTGACAACCCAGCCTTCGGGAGCTTCATCGACCAGCGGATCAAGGTATTCCGGCTCGCCTGTCAGCATGCCAAAGACCTTGCGATCATCGAACAGGCCACGGGTCGTACCCTCGCGGACGAAACGCGCCAGATCGGTGCCGAAGGTGACGTTGAAGATCGCGTCGGGCTTGGCGCGCTCCAGCGCCTGCGCCTCGGCGCCAGCGTCGATCTTGAACAGGGCGGGCCATTGTTCGGTAACGAATTCCACATCGGGCTTGAGGTCGGTCAGCACCTTTTTGAACGCCTCGACCGCTTCCTTGCCGTAGGCATAGTTGGGCGCGATCGTAGCATAGCGCACGGCGTCGGTTTGCGCGGCCTGTTCGGCCAGCATCGCCGCCTGCATATAGGTCGAGGAGCGCAGCCGGAACGTATAGTCATTGCCGCTGGCCCAGACGAGGGAATCCGCAAGCGGCTCGGAGGCGAGATAGATGAACTGCTTTTCCGCCGCAAGCGACGACAGCGCCAGCCCCACGTTGCTCAGGATCGAGCCGGTGATCATGACAGCGCCGTCGCGCGTCATCAGCTCCTCGGCGATCTTGATCGCCTCGCCGGGTTCGCCCTGATCGTCGCGGAAGATGAATTCCATCGGCTTGCCCAGCACGCCCCCTGCGGCGTTGAATTCTTCAAGCGCCAGTTCGATGCCCATCTTGTAGGGTTCGGCAAAGGCCGCCATCCGCTTGTAATGGTTGATCTCGCCGATCTTGATCGTGTCCTGCGCGAGGGCGGGCAGTCCTGTCATGGCAAGTGCCGCAGCGCCCACCAGTGATTTGAGAAACGTCTTGCGGTGCATTTGGGTATCCTTTGCTGTTAGCGCGCCTTAGTCGTGCTGGACGAAGGTCGGTCTTACGGGGTCGCCAAGGTCTGTTGTGGCCTCGGCCTCGATGAGGTCACGGATCCTTTTACGGTATACGTTCGGTCCCTTGTCGATAGCAATCCGTATGGGTTTGCGTTTTTGGGGACGCTGTTCCTCGATATGGATCGCCTCGAGGATGTCCTTGTCCTCGGCAAAGGCGACGCGGAACATCGCATCCATCTGCGCTGAGGCCGCATCGTCGCCCACGGCGGCGTTGCGGATATGCATCCAGTGGTCGATCGTGTAATCCTCGGTCACAGGCGTAACGAAATGCAGCGCGAAGATCCGCACGCCCTGCTGGCGGTCCTCCTCGGGCAGGTTCAGCGTGGCATCGGCGCTGCCGAAATCGATCACGGCGGTGCTAGGCAGGTGCAGATGGTAGTAATGCCAGCGGTCGACATTGCCGGAAAAGCCGCCGAATTTCTGGAAAAACCCCACCGGCGGCGCATCCCTGATCCAGCGCCATGCAACGATGGACTTTCCAGCGGTGCTGACATGGACGGGCACGTTTTCAGAGGCGGCGCTGCCCAGCGTGGTGGGATGGACAAAACTGACATGCGCGGGATCGACAAGGTTTTCCGCCACGTTGAGGTAATTGGCGTGCAGATGCAGCGCGTCGCCGTGATGCACATGCCATGCGGGGTCGCTGAACTCGGGCATGTCGAAGATGGTGGCGGGATCGGCCCGGTCGGGATCGCCCATCCAGATCCAGACGATACCGTGGCGCTCAATTACAGGATAGACATCGACATAGGCGCTGGCGGGCAGATTGTCCTGCCCCGGCACGCGCACGCAGGCCCCCGTCCGGTCGAAGGTCATGCCGTGATAGCCGCACTGGATCGTGTCGCCGATGCGCTTGCCCTTGGACAGGGGCAGCTGACGGTGCGGGCAGCGATCCTCAAGCGCGACAAGCGCGCCGTCGCTGGCACGGAACAGCACGAGCGTCTCGTTCACAATGGTCAGCGCGCGCATATCCGCGCCGAAATCATGGGACCATCCGGCGACGTACCAGGCATTTTTCACAAAAGACATCGCCTCTCCTTCCGGCTGGGCCGCCCCTGAGAAAAGGGCGGTTTGCTTGGATCCTTGACTGTGCGGCACCCATGCAGCCGATCTGTGCGTCACCTGTGGCGACCGATCGGCGCGGGCCTTGATCTTTCCCTCATACGGCATCAAAAACTTGTTAGCTGTCAAACAATTTTTTACCGAGAAACAGGAAATGGACCCTGCCCGCCTTTCGTGAAACACTGGCGCCCGGATGATAGGCATTGCAGCGGTTCACGCCCGGTTGCACCGCAGGAAAGACGAGCGATGGATACCGACAACCGCGACAGACCCGGCTACCGGCTGGAAGACCAGATCGGCTTCAAGCTGCGGCTGGCGAACCAGAAACATCTCGAGGTTTTCGCCCGGATGATGCCGGATGTCACCCCCACGCAATTTGCCGTGCTGGCCAAGCTGCTGGCGCAGGGGGCGATCTCGCAAAACCAGCTGGGCAGGCTTGTGGGGATGGACGCCGCCACGACCAAAGGCGTGGTGGAACGGTTGCGCGCCAAGGGCTTTGTGTTGCGGACCAAAAGCACCAGCGACATGCGGCGGCTGGATATTTCCCTGACGCCCGAGGGGCGCGCCTTCGCGCGACAGGCGGTAGAGACAGCCACGGGTATTTCCGCCGCCACGGCCGGCAACCTGACGCCCCGCGAGCTGGCGCGGCTTCTGGAACTGCTCGACAAGCTGTGAACACCCAGCCTTTCATCGTTCTCCAAATACTCAAATCCGGCATTGCCGCAGGCGCTGGCGCGCGTTGCACTTAGTTCAACTCAACCTAATCAAGCGCGAAAGGCAGCTTTGCAGGACAGGCGCGGAACAAAGCGCGAAGCGCCGCTGCGCCCCCCCGGCACGGCGATGCGCGGATCGTTGGCAGTCCGCTCATAGCTCCAACGAGGCAAAAGGTATCTTGTGTCAGATGGCGCGCTCTAGCGCAGCCCGTCTTTGCCCTCGGCTTGCCTATGGGTCAGCCCGCCGACGCGGGGCAAGGGGCGGCCCGAATCTGTCACAGCCACGGCGACCATGATCTCGCCCGCGCGCGGCGCATCGTTCAGGCGCACTTCGATCCCGTCGAAATGGCTGCGGACATAGGCGGCATCCTTGTGGCCCAAGGGCACGTCGAGCGCCTGCCCCGGCCCGCCCATTTTCTTGGAGGACGGCACGAGGGCCGCGCCCTTTTCGACCGCCGCCCGCAATGGTGCGCCCAATTTAGGGTGCAGGATCGCGGCAGCATGTTCCAGCTCTCCGCCCTCGCCCACCATCGCGGCCTTGCCATAGCTTTGCGCCTCGGCGGGTGTGATGCCCAAGGCGGCAACGCAACGCGCGCCCAACAGACCGCCCAGTTCCGCGCCGATCTCGATCAGGTCGGACAGGTCTTCGGCATAGCAGCCCGCGAAAGGGTTGGCGATGACCGCGACAGCCACGGCCTTGCGGGTGGGCGGTGCGATTGTCTGGCCTGCCTCAAGGTGGGTTTCCTCGACCCAGACGGCGATCTTGCGGATCTCGGCGCTCATCTCAGTCCGTCCTTTCCGGTGATCTTTTCGGCTTCCAGCCCGCCTGCGCGGTTATGCACCCGCGCGCCCGTGGTCATGACCAGCATCAGCGCCAGTTCAGCGGCGCGGGGCGCATCGTTCAGGCCCAGTTCCATCGCATCGAAATGGCTGCGGACGTAAGAGGCGTTGATATGCGTCACAGGCACATCCAGCCGCGCGCCGACACCGCCCACCTTCTTGGTGGAGGGTACAATCGCCATGGCATCGCCCAGCACCTCGCGCATCGCATAACCGCCCGGCGCATGCCAGAGCGCGCCGTGCTCCAATTCGCCATCCGCGCCGACAATCGCACCCTTGCCGTAACCTTCGACCAGCTTGGGATCACCGCCCAAAAGGTCTACCAGTCGGCGCGCCATCATCAGCCCCAGCGGTTTGAGGTCTTCCATGAAAGGCTGGATATCCTCGACATACGCACCTGCGAAAGGGTTGCGGATCACGGCGATCACGGCAGCGCGGCGCAGCGGCGTGTTGGCGCGGGGGCCGCCTTCGTGGAAAATCTCCTCGGTGACGTTCATGATCTTGCGGATCTCGACCTCAGGCATGCTGCAGGCTCCTTGCTGTCGGGGCCGTGGCCCTCGGGAATTGTCCGAAACTGACGCCCTGACCTTGCAGGACCAGTGCCGCCGCCGCAATGGCGCCGGTTGCATGGAGAGCACGCGCGCGCGCCGCGCCGCGTGACAGGGCGAGCGCGATATCGGCGGGGGACAGCGGTCCGACCTGCGTGACCACCAGACGCGCACCAAGGTCGCTGTCGGGGAACACCTGCCGCGCGGGGCGGCGGGCGATGGCGGGATGGTCGGGCAGATCGACCGCGTTGGCAATCAGCGTGGCGGCGGCATCGGCCTGCGCGGCACAGGCGGCGAGCACCGTAACCGATGTGGCGATTCCGCGCGACAGGCTGCGCCCGCCCTGCCCTGATGTGGCGAGACCGCCGATACCGTCTGCGGCGTGGAGCGTGATCTGGCCGTGCGTCTGCCCGTCCAGCCCCGCGATGGCAGCGCGGTAGCTTTCACCGGGGGCCAGATGCAGCGCGATATCGCCGCCGTTGTTGACATAGGCGCGACGCAGCGGCGTGGCGGCCAGCATCGCGGCCAGAACCGTATCCGCGACCGATCCGGCGACGGCGGCCATGGGGGTGATGAAATCCCCCTGCGCCGTGGCGGTGCAGGCGTGGTGCATCCGGCGGGCGATGCTGCCCTTCGGGACTGTGCCCAAAGTCTGGCGTAGCAGGGGCAGTTCGGCGACCAGTTCATCCAGCACGGTGGCAAAACGGTCCCGCGCGGCGCGGTAGGCGATGCGGCGCGCCGCCTCACCGCGCTCCTCGGCCATGATGATCAGGTCGATCGGGCCGTGATGCAGATGCAGGCGGCCATCCGGCAAAAGGCTGGCTTGCGGGGCCATCAGCGGCGCCCCTTCCTGTCAGGCCGCCAGCGGTAGTTCTGCGGATCATGCGGGTCGGGCTGGCTGACATTGGGCAGCACCTTGCGGATCGCGGGGGTCAGTACCTCGGCCACGGGGCGGATATGGTTGATATGACCGCCCAAGGCCGCATAATCCGCCAGCCGCAGGGTAAATTCGATGGGGGCGACAAGCGCAGGCGTGGGGACATAGCCGAAGGAATTGGTGGGCATATCCATCACATCGGCCATCACGGTGATGCCGCCACCCGGCCAGACATAGGCCTCCGCCCCGCCGCAGGACACATATGTCAGCGCGTCCTTGACAGACCGCGTCAGCCGCACGGGGTTCTCGGTCACGCCCGCACGCAAAGACCCGCCCGCGCCGCCCATGAACAGCACCGAGCATAGCGAGGGTTCGCAGTTTTCCGCAATCCGTTCGGCGGTGGCCAGCAGCGAGGGCGTGATCTCGGCTGGTTGCGCGACAAGCGCATCGTCCAGCACATAATAGGCCCATTGCTCGCCCGTGGTCGAGATCATCAGCAGACGCAGGCCGGGCCATGCCAGCTTCGGATCGGCGGGTTTGAGGATGGTCAGCGGGTCCTCGACATCGGTGCCGCCCCAGCCGGTGCCGGGTTCTGCCACCTGGAAATAGCGCCCCGGCGTGGATTTGCGGCCCTTCACCTTGATGCCGGACAGGCGCATCTCCAGCCCTTTGCCCGCCTCGTGTTCGCTCAGCACGCCGGTGATGTGGTCATCGACGACCACCACCTCGTCGACATGGCCGTGCCATTGTTTGGCGAACATCCCGATGGTGGCAGACCCGCAGCCCACGCGCATCAGTTTCTCGGGGGTGCCGTTGATGATCGGCGCATGGCCTGCCTGCACCACGATTGAAACGCCCTCGTCGATCTGCATCTCCACCGCCTCGCGGTTGCACAGACGCATCAGCGCGTCGCAGGTCACGCGGCCTTCTTTCTTGGAGCCACCTGTGAGGTGTTCGACCCCGCCCAGCGACAGCATTTTGGAGCCGTATTCGGCAGTCATCACATGGCCGACCGCCTCGCCATCCACCCGCACGATGGCGCGCTCTGGGCCGATGTGACGGTCGGTGTCGATCTTCACCTTCACGCCGCAATAGCTGAAGATGCCTTCGGTGACGACGGTGACCATATCGACGCCCTCGACCAACTGCGAGACGATGAAGGGCGCGGGTTTGTAATCGGGATAGGTGGTTCCCGCACCTACGGCGGTGACAAAGGTGCGGTTGCCCTGGATCACGTCGCCGTCCCAGTCCTGCGCGTTCTCGCCTTGGTCAAGGAAGGCCACGGCCTGCGCGCCGCCCTGAATGACGGTAAGCGGATCAAGGCGCACCAGTTCGCCCGCGTGGTTGGCGTAGCGGTCACAGGCACCCGCCTTGCCATCGGCGATGTAGCACATCACGGGGCAGGCATCGCAGCGGATTTTCTCTGCGCTCGGAGGCGCATTGTCGTCAGGCATGTCCAGCCTCCTTGAGGGCGGCGCGGACCCGCGCGGGGGTGGCCGGGACTTGGGTGATCCGCGCGCCGGTGGCGTGTTTGATCGCGTTGAGGATCGCTGGCGCGGTGGGGATCAGGACGTGTTCGCCCAGACCTTTTGCCCCGTAGGGACCATGGGCATCGGGCACTTCGATAATCAGCGTGTCGATCGGCGGCACATCCCCGATGGTGGGGATCAGGTAGTCGTGCAGGTTTTCCATACGGTGAGGGATATATTCCTCCATCAGGGCCATGCCCATACCTTGGGCGATGCCGCCATGCACCTGCCCCTCGCCCAGCAGCGGGTTGATGGCTTGGCCCACATCATGCGCGGCGGTGAAATGCAGCGGGCGGACGCGGCCCAGCGCCAGATCCACCTCGACCACCACCAGATGCGCGGCATAGCCGTATTGGGCGTAAGGCGCGCCCTGTCCGTTGGCGTCGAGCGGTTTGGTGGGCGGATCATAGGTTTCGTTCACTTCGAGCAGGTAGCCCTGCGGGTTGGAGGTGAAGCGCGTGAGATCAAGGGGAAAGACCTGCGCGCCATCCGTGACGGTGACAGTGCCATTGTCGAGCGTGATCGTGGCCTCGGCGCTTGCGTTGACCTGCGACAGGATCGCGGCGCGCAAGGCCTCTCCGGCGAGCCGTGCCGCGTTGCCGGTTACGAAAGTCTGGCGGCTCGCCGAGGTTTTGCCCGCATCGGGTGTCAGGTCGGTATCGGGGCCGATCAGTGCGATCTGGCGCACCGGAACGCCCAAAGCGCTGGCGAAGATTTGCGGGATCACGGTGTTGGAACCCTGCCCGATATCCATCGCGCCCTGATGGAGCACGACCGTCCCATCGGCGCGCAGCCCTGCGCGGATGGTGGAGGGGTTGGGCATCGAGGTGTTGCCGCAGCCATACCAGCCCGCCGCCAGCCCGACGCCGCGTTTGTGGGTGCTGTTCTTGGCGTTGAAGGCGGCGCAATCGGCTTTGGCTTTCCCCCATGCGGGGCGCAGCGCCTCTAGGCAGGGTTTGATCCCGACGCCCTGCGCGAAGACCTGCCCGCACACGGTGGGGATGTTGTTGTCGAGCGCGTTGAGGAGGCGGAAATCGAGCGCATCCATCCCCAGTTTATCGGCCAGTTCGTCGAACAGGCTTTCCTGTGCGATGGCCGATTGCGGTACGCCGAAACCCCGGAAGGCTCCAGCCGGCACGCAATGCGTATGGACCGCGCGGGAGGAGGCGCGGTAATCGGCCACGCGGTAGGGGCCGGAGGCATGGACCGGCACACGATTCGCCACGGTCGGCCCCCATGAGGCATAGGCGCCGGTGTTGAAATCGCCGTCAAAGGTCATGCCGCAGATGCGCCCTTCACGATCCGCTCCGATCTGCATCGTGATCTGCGCGGGGTGGCGTTTGGTGGTGGATTGCATGGTTTCCACCCTCTCATAGGTCATCCGCACGGCGCGGCCGGTTTTGATCGCGGCCAAAGCGATGAAGGGTTGCAATGAGACGTCGATTTTCGAACCGAAGCCGCCTCCCACGGCGGTGGGTACAATGCGGATGCGCTCGCGCGGCAAGGCGAGGATGGGCATCAGCGCCTCGAGGTCCATCACGGGCGCTTGGGTGCAGGCGTGGATCACCACGCGGTCGCCCTCCATCTCGGCAAAACCGGCCTCCGGTTCGATATAACCATGTTCGACAAAGGCGGTGGTAAAGCGGCCAGTGACGCTATGGGCCGCGCGGGCCAAGGCGGCATCGGCATCACCGCAGGAGACGTGCCCGCCGCACATGATGTTGCCGGCGCGCCCGTCGTGGAGTTGCGGGGCGCTGTCAGCCAGTGCATCCGCCACCTCCATCACGGCAGGGCGCGGCTCCCATGTGACGGGGAAGGCCTCAAGGTCAAGTTGCGCCATTGTGATGGCGTCGGCCACGATGGCGGCCACCGCCTCGCCCCGGAAGCGGATATGATCCACCGCGAAAACCGGCTGGTCGATGAAACCGGGGATCACCCCGAAGGCATTGAGGCCTGGGATATCGGCGGCGGTCAGGATGCAGACGATGCCGGGATGGGCTGTGCGGTAGGCATCCAGATCACCGAGGGTGAAGGCGGCATGGGCATGCGGCGCGCGGATCACGCGCAGCACCAATGCGCCAGCGGGGGCGACATCATCGCCGAATGCCTCCGTCCCCGTGACCTTGGGCAGCCCGTCAAGGCGCTGCAGGCTGGTGCCGACATCGCCAGAGACCGCGGCGGGCAGCGGGCGGGCTGCGCCTGCGTCCATCACCGCATCGATGATCTTTCGATAGCCGGTGCAGCGGCAGAGCACACCGCCCAGCGCGTCCTGCACCTGCAAGGTATCGGGGCTATTCACATCGCGCAGCAGGGCCACGGCAGAGACCATCATGCCGGGCGTGCAGATACCGCATTGCGCAGCCTGATGCGCCTGAAAGCTGTCCACCAGCGCCTTTGCATGGGGATCGGCCTTGACCAGACCGGCCAGCGTTTCGACCCTTGCGCCTGCGGCCTGCTGCACCGGCATGAGGCAGGCGCAGACCGGCGCGCCGTCGACCAGCACGGTGCAGGCCCCGCAATCGCCCGCGTTGCAACCGATTTTCACGTCTTTCGCGCCCAAGCGTTCGCGCAGGGCTTGGGAGAGGCGCTCGCCGGGATCGCCCGCCACCTCGACCACTTGGCCGTTGAGGTGAAAGGCGGTGACCTCCTGTGCCGTATGCTTATCCATTGATCCGCTCCCCCTGCCCCAGTGCCATATCGACCACGCGGGCGATCAGCGTCGCCGCCGCCTCCATCCGGTAGTCCGCGCTGCCGCGGACATCCGCGATGGGCGAGAGCGGGGCCAGATGCGCAGGCGTGATCAGGGCGGGGCCTGCGACGCGCACCTCATCCACGCGGCACCCCGTCAGATCAGCCTCAAGCGCGGGTAGGCGTTGCGCTGTGGCCGAGCAGGAGCCGACGGCAATCGCAGCCTGCGAGATCCGGCCCTGATCCACCGTAACCAAGGCGGCGACCATCGCGATGGAGATCACCAGATACTGCCGCGCGCCCAGCTTGAGAAACGCGCCCTGCGCCGCCTCAGGCAGGTCGGGGATCAGCAGCGCGGTCAGCATCTCGCCGGGCAGCCGCGCCGTTTTGCGCGGGCCTTGCAGGAAATCGCCCAGCGGCATCAGCCGTGTGCCCGTGGTCGAGGACAGTTCCACCACCGCCCCGAGCGTCAGCAAGGGCGGCACACCGTCAGCGGCGGGCGAGGCGTTGCACAGGTTGCCCGCCAGCGTACCCGTATTCTGGATCTGGACCGAGCCCACCTCGCGCGCGGCGGCTTTCAGCCCGTCGAACGCGGGCGGCAGATCGGCGCGGATCACATCCGTCCACGTGGTGGCCCCGCCGATCCGCCAGCCCTGCCCGTTCGTCGCTGTGGTGTCGCGGCTGATGCCGCGCAAATCGGGGATGCGGCTGATGCCGCGCAAGTTGGGGATGCGGCTGATGCCGCGCAAGTTGGGGATGCGGGTGATGTCGATCAGATTGCCGGTCAGCGGTCGGCTACCCTGGGCGGGAAACCAGTCGGTCCCGCCTGCGATCAGCGTTGCGTTGCCTTGATCAAGGGCCGACAGCGCCTCGGGCAAGGAAGCGGGCATCAAATACCCCATGGCTTTTTCCTCATCGGGGCGCAGGATTCTGTCACCCCCTGAATTTGTTTGTATACGAATAAGAAATCAACGCCGGGTCTGCTGTCAAATCTTTTATGCGCAGCGCGGTGCGAAAGCCTGCGGAGACGGGTGCTCTCGCCCGTTTTCCGGACAGTTTTCAGGATCGGGTGCAGCGGCGCAGGTGGTGCGATCTACGCTCTTGATCGGGGTCGGGTTTCTGTTAGCGTTCCAACAAAATAGTAGGAGTGATCCCATGGCCGACGCCGCCCCCCAGACGCAGGATGCAACCCACAAGCTGGTGATCCGCAATATCGGCCTGATGCTGTCGGGCAAGTTGGAAGAGCCGATTTATGACGCTGATTGCCTGATCGCCGTGGGCGGCAAGATCACCGCTTGGGGCTTTGAGAAGGACATGGACACCGAAGGGGCCGATACGCTGATCGACGCCAATGGCTGCACGCTGGCCCCCGGCCTGATCGACAGCCATGTGCATCCTGTCGTGGGCGATTACACCCCGCGCCAGCAGCAGTTGCACTGGATCGATTCGACGTTGCACGGCGGGGTGACCACGCTGATCTCGGCCGGTGAGGTGCATATGCCGGGGCGGCCCAAGGATATCGTGGGGCTGAAGGCGATGGCGATTGCCTCGCAGCGCTGGTACGAGAATTTCCGCCCCTCCGGCGTCAAGGTCCATGCGGGGGCACCCGTCATCGAACACGGCATGGTCGAGGAGGATTTCGCCGATCTGGCAAAGGCGGGCGTCAAACTGCTGGGAGAGGTCGGCCTTGGCACCGTCAAGGATGGCAAGACCGCGCGACAAATGGTTGACTGGGCACGCAAATACGGCATCCAGAGCACGATCCACACCGGCGGGCCGTCGATCCCCGGATCGGGGCTGATCGATGCGGATATGGTGCTGGAAACCGGCACCGATGTGGTGGGCCATATCAACGGGGGCCACTCCGCGCTGCCGGACGACCAGATCATCTGCCTGTGCGAAGGTTGCAGTCAGGGGTTGGAGATCGTGCATAACGGCAACGAGCGCGCGGCCCTGCTGACGCTGAACACCACGCGCGAACTGGGTAAACTGGATCAGGTGATCCTTGGAACAGACGGGCCTGCAGGATCGGGGGTCCAGCCCTTGGGCATCCTGCGGATGATCGCGATGCTGTCGAGCCTTGGCAATGTGCCCGCCGAACTGGCCTTCTGCTTTGGCACCGGCAATACGGCGCGCCAGCGCGAACTGGACACGGGGATGATCGAGGCAGGCATGTGCGCCGATTTCGTGCTGATGGATCAGGCGCAGCATGCGCCGGGCAAGACGATCCTTGAATCGGTGCAACTGGGCAACCTGCCCGGTGTCGGCATGACCATCATCGATGGCCGCGTGACCAGCCAGCGCAGCCGCAACACGCCGCCTGCGGGGCGTATTCCCGAGATCGTTACAGGCTAGGCTAGACCGCGCGGGGAGAAGCCTTGCAGAATCGGGCTGAGGGCAGCGCCCGACCGCGAGTGGGCGCTGCGACCTTTGTTTGAGGCAGTTTATCGCGCAACAAACCTCTGACCTTCGTAGATGCCGGAACCTCGCAAAAGCGCCCGCCCCGGGGGCGGTCGGGCTCTGCCCGGGGCGGCTACGCCGCTGTTCCCGGGCGGGGGTCCGGTCTGCTATTCCACGCCCTCCCCCTCCCGCTTCGCAGCCGCGTCGCAGCGCGTCGTTTTCGGTACGCCGCCCATGCTGCACCTGCGCTATGACAGGGCCAGCCACATGCCCAGCCGGAGCCGCATATCATGCAGACCCCATCCAAAGACCCGCTCCTGCAACCCTATCAGCTTGGCCATCTGACTCTGAAAAACCGGATCATGACCACCAGCCATGAACCCGCATACCCTGAAGACGGCATGCCCAAAGAACGTTACCGAGCCTATCACGAGACGCGGGCAAAAGCAGGTGTGGCGCTGACCATGACGGCGGGATCGGCGGCGGTGTCGCGCAACTCGCCGCCCGTTTTCAACAATGTTCTCGCCTATAAGGACGAGGTCGTGCCGTGGATGCGCGCCATTGCCGACAGCTGCCACCAGCATGGATGTGCGGTGATGATCCAGCTCACGCATCTGGGCCGCCGCACCCACTGGGCCAAGGGCGACTGGCTGCCCGTGGTGGCCCCCGGTCCGTTCCGTGAACCGGCGCACCGCGCCTTTCCCAAGGTGCTGGAGGATCACGAGATCGACCGCATCATCACCGATTACGCCGATGCGGCGGAGCGGATGCAGGCGGCGGGCCTCGATGGGGTGGAGTTCGAATGCTACGGCCACCTGATGGACCAGTTCATGTCACCGCTGACCAACGCACTGGATGCGCCGTGGGGCGGCGGGCTGGAAAACCGCGCGCGTTTCGCGCTTGAGGTCTACCGCGCCTGTCGCAAACGGGTGGGAGACGGGTTCCTGCTGGGCATGCGCTATGCGGCGGATGAGGCCGCACAAGGCGGAATCACCCCCGCGGAAGGCATCGCCATCGGGCATATGTTCAAGGCCGAAGGCGTGGATTTCCTCAATGTCATCAAGGGCCAGATCCATACCGATGCCGCGCTGACCGATGTGATCCCCGTGCAGGGGATGAAATCCGCCCCGCATCTGGATTTCGCGGGCCGCATCCGCGCCGAGGTGGGCCTGCCAACCTTCCATGCCGCCCGCATCCCCGATGTGGCGACAGCGCGCCATGCGGTGGCCTCGGGCCAGTTGGACATGGTCGGCATGACGCGCGCGCACATGGCCGATCCGCTGATCGTGCAAAAGATCATGGAAGGCCGCGAGGAAGATATCCGCCCCTGCGTAGGGGCCAATTACTGCCTCGACCGGATCTATCAGGCGGGCGATGCGCTCTGTACCCATAACGCCGCCACAGGGCGCGAATTGACGATGCCGCATGACGACCGGATCGCGCCTGCCGCCACGGTCAAGCACATCGTCGTCGTAGGCGCAGGTCCGGCAGGGCTGGAGGCGGCGCGGGTCGCCGCGATGCGCGGGCACCGCGTGACCGTGTTCGAGGCCGCCCCCGATGCGGGCGGGCAGTTGCGGCTGGCCGCGCAATCCCCACGGCGGCGCGAGATGATCGGGATCATCGACTGGCGCATGGCGCAATGCGCGGCGCGCGATGTGCA
Source organism: Paracoccaceae bacterium (assembly GCA_024636555.1). Lineage (GTDB taxonomy): Bacteria > Pseudomonadota > Alphaproteobacteria > Rhodobacterales > Rhodobacteraceae > Seohaeicola. Next base: position 42,701 of record JAGXGW010000020.1, read on the forward strand.
ATTCCACTTCAACACCTATGCCGAAGCCGATGACATTACAGCGCAAAACCCCGATGTGGTGATCATCGCCACGGGTGGCATGCCGCATACGGATGTGCTGGAGGACGGCCACGATCTGGTGGTTTCAAGCTGGGATATCATCGCGGGCGATGTCAAACCCGGCGCAAGGGTGCTGGTCTATGACGATGCGGGCGACCATCCCGCCCTGCAAGCCGCCGAGGTGATCGCGGGCAGCGGCGCGCATGTCGAGGTGATGACGCCGGACCGCAGCTTTGCCCCCGATGTGATGGCGATGAATCTTGTGCCCTATATGCGCAGCCTTCAGGACAAGGATGTCCGCTTTACAGTGACTTACAGGCTGAAAGCCGTGGAAAAATCCGGCAATCACCTGCGGGCCGTGATCGGCACCGACTATTCCGCCCATCGCGAAACGCGGGAGTTCGACCAGATCGTCGTCAACCACGGCACCTTGCCGTTGGACGAGGTGTATTTCGCGCTCAAACCGCACTCGGTCAACAAGGGCGCGACCGATCCCGATGCGCTGATCGCGGGACAGCCGCAGCCCTGGGACGCGGGCACAGGCCAATTCGCGCTCTACCGGATCGGCGATGCCGTCTCGGCCCGCAATACCCACGCGGCGATCTATGACGCGCTGCGTCTGGTCAAGGACATCTGACAACTTTTAGCTGACTAGAGCTTACCCTTACTCAACCATAAACCACCATTCCCTCTATAGGATCACTGTCATGCTTGACGATTCCGAACTTCAGACGCTTCTGGCGGCGCGCAAGCCCGCCACCTCCCTGCCCCGGCCATTCTACATGGATGCCGATGTGTTCGCGGCGGATATGGAGAAGATCTGGTACCATGACTGGCTGTTCGCGATTGCGGCCGCGGAGGTGCCCAAGACCGGCTCGTATGTCACGCTCCAGATCGGGGCCTATTCCATCATCATCGTGCGCGGGGCGGACGGGCAGATCCGGTCGTTCCACAATGCCTGCCGCCATCGCGGCAGCCGCATCTGCGCTGCCGAGAAAGGATCGTCGCCCAAGCTGGTCTGCCCCTATCACCAATGGACCTACGAACTGGACGGCCGGCTGCTGTATGCCCGCGACATGGGCGCGGATTTCAAGCCGCAGGATCACGGCTTGCGCGGCGTGCATTGCACGCAGGCGGCTGGCATGGTGTTTGTCTGTCTGGCCGAGGAGGCACCGGATTTCGCCCCCGTGGCCACCCAGATGGCGCGCTACATCACACCGCATGATCCCAGCCAGTTGAAGGTCGCGCATCAGAGCACGATCACGGAGAACGCCAACTGGAAGCTGGTGCTGGAGAACAACCGCGAGTGTTATCACTGCTCCGGCTCGCATCCGTCGCTGTGCCGGACGTTCAACGATGATCCCGATCTGGTGGGGGCCGATGACAGCATCTCCTCCCCCGCAGGTCTGGCGCATGTCGAGCGGTGCGAGGCGGCGGGCCTGCCCGCGCGCTACGTGGCCGATCCAGACGATCAATGGCGGCTGGTGCGCATCCCGTTTCTGGGATCGGCGGTCAGCTATACGATGGATGGCAAGGCCGCGGTGGCGCGGCGCGTGGGCGACATGCCGTTCGACAATGCGGGATCATGCCTGTTCTTCCATTATCCCAACACATGGAACCATTTCCTGTCGGATCATGTGCTGCTGTTCCGCGTGATCCCTGTGTCTGTGAACGAGACGCAGGTCACCACCACATGGCTGGTGCACAAGGATGCGGTGGAAGGGGTGGATTACGATCTGGACCGCCTGACCGAGGTGTGGATTCACACCAATGACGAGGACCGCCAGATTGTCGAGGAAAACCAGAAAGGGATCGCCTCGCCCGCCTATCTGCCGGGGCCCTATTCGCAGCGGCAGGAAAGCGGCGTGATTCAGTTCATCGACTGGTATGCCACAACACTGGAAAAACGCCTGACCCCGCCTGCCCGTCCGGCAGCCGAGATGGCGGCGGAGTAGACCCATGATCCCGATGCCCCGCGCCGATACGCCTGTCTGGCAGGACAGCGAACCGCTGGAATGCGTGGCCGTGGTGCCAGAGACGCCCGGCGTGCGGACCTTCGTGTTCCGCCCCCCGTCCGGTGCCACGTTCGTCTACCGCGCGGGCCAGTTCCTGACGCTGGACCTGCCCTTGCCCGGTGGCAATGTGCAGCGGACCTATACGATTTCATCCTCGCCTGTCGTGAACGCCTATGTCTCGGTCACGATCAAGCCGGGGCCGGACAGTGTGGCTGGGCGCTGGATGATGGACAATCTCAAGCCGGGGATGCGGCTGCGCGCCTACGGGCCTGCGGGGGTGTTCCATCTGCCGCCCCAGCCGGACGGGAAATATCTGTTCATCTCGGCAGGCTCGGGTGTCACCCCGATGATGTCGATGGCCTCGACCCTGTTCGAGCGCGGCGAAGACCCCGATATGACCTTCATCCAGATCGCGCGGCGGCCAAGCGAGCTGATCTTCCGGCGCAAGCTGGAATATATGGCGGGGCGGGTGCAGGGGTTGAAGCTGCATTTCGTGGTCAGCGTGGAAGACCCCTACGAGGTCTGGACGGGTTATCGCGGGCGGTTCAACCAGTTGATGCTGGGCCTGATGGCCCCCGATTATCTGGAGCGCGATGTCTATTGCTGCGGGCCGGACAGCTTCATGCAGGCGGTGCGTGACATGCTGAACGGCCTGGGCTTCGACATGGCCCGTTACCATCAGGAAAGCTTCCACGCGCCCGCCGAGACAAAAGCGGAACTGACAGAGTTTGACGATGTGGTCCCGCAGGAGGATGTGGGCGCGGAGGTGATCTTCGCGGGCGCTGGCCTGTCGGCGCGCTGTTCGCAAACCGATACGGTGCTGAACGTGGCGCGCGGCGCGGGGCTGAATATCCCGTCGGGCTGCCAGTTCGGCATTTGCGGTACCTGCAAGATCCGCAAGGTCTCGGGTGAGGTGCATATGGTCCATAACGGCGGGATCAGCGACGAGGATGTGGAGGCGGGCTATATTCTGGCCTGCTGTTCCAACCCGATCGGACGGGTCGAGGTGGAGGCTTAGGGCTTCGCATGCCGCGCCGCGAGAGACCGCATCGCTAGGGCAGAGCCCGTCCGCGGGTGGGCGTCGCGCCTTCGCAGGATGGCAGTTTATCGTGCCGCGTCATCGGACGGCGAGATAAGGCAACAGGTTGCAGAAGAGCCCGCCCGGGGGGCGGACGGGCTCTGCCCGGGGCGGCTGCGCCGCTGGTCCCGGGCGAAGTGCTAGGCGTCGGCTGTCGCCCTACTCCAGCCGCATCAACAACGCCGCTGTCAGTTTCGCGCGCTCTGCCAGACTGGCCACTTCGATATACTCGCCCAGCGTATGCAGCCCCTTGCCGCGCACGCCAATGGAATCGAGCGTCGGGATACCCATGAAACCGGTGAAGTTGCCATCCGAGCCACCGCCGGAACTGGCACCCGTCAGCTCGAATCCCAGTTCGGCGCAGATCTCCTTGGCCACGTCGAACATGGCCATTGTGCCGGGCTGGTCCGGTTCCCACACAGGGCGGGTGACGCCGCGTGTGACCTCGAAGGAAACGCCGTTCTCCTCGCCTTGCAGCTCCATCATCGCGGCCACACCGCGATCAAGGTCTTCCTGCGTCTTGGCCATGGTCAGGGCCTGTGCGTCGCAGCTTGACGAGACGCAATTGACCCATTGCCCGGCATGGATCACGCCCACAGAGAAGGTGCAACTTTCAGAGGTCATCGCCTCGATCTCGAGGATTTTCTTGGCCATGGCGGCGATGGCCGAGCGGCCTTCGGCCAAGGCCCAGCCCGCATGGCTGGGGCGGCCCACGGTGCGCAGGTTGAAGCGCGCAATCGCATAGCGGCCGATCACGGCACCGCCATCCTGCTTGGCGGGTTCTGGGACGAGAACGTATTTGTTCTTTGCTGCCTCCGCCTCGATCAGGTCGCGGGTGGAGGGCGTGCCAACCTCCTCGTCTGGCGTGAACAGGACCGTGACGGGCAGAGGCGTTTCCAGACCCGCTTTCGCCAGCGCCTTGATCGCCTCGAGCGAGATGAAATTGCCGCCCTTCATATCCATGATGCCGGGACCGTAGCAGATGTCGCCCTCGCGCTTGAAGGGCAGCTTTTCCAGCGTGCCGATGGGGTGGACCGTATCCATATGGCCCGCGATCAGGATGCCGGGCTTGCCGAAATCGGGATGCGGAAAGCGCGCGCGGATGGTGCCGCCAAAGCCCATGCGGCCGGGGATGCGTTCCACGACAGCGCCCGCAACCGTCAGATCATAGGCGGCAAGATCCATCATGCGGTTGACGGCAGCGGCATCATAGGTCGGGCTTTCGCATTCGATCCACGGGCGCAGACGCTCGACCATATCATCGGTGTCGAATGGCAGGTTCAACGCGTTCATGCTGCGGCCTCCGCCAGAGTGCCTGCGCCAAGGCGGCGCTCGACGATGCGCGCCATGATGGAGGCCCCCACGGGCAACACCTCGGTGCCCAGCACGAAGCCGGGGTTGTGCAACGGCACATCGCCGGTATGGCCGACGCGGCAATAGGCACCGGGCACGACCTTGAGCATATCGGCGAAATCCTCGGACCCCGTGGCAGGCTCGTCATCGCGGCTGATCATCTCCTCGCCGACGATATCGCGCGCAGCGTCCATATAGGCATCCGACAGGCTGGCGTCATTCAGCAGCACGTCGAAGACATTGCGCAGGTTCACAATGACCTCGGCCCCGAAGGCCGCCCCGAAACCGGCGCAGATTTCCTTCATACGGGTTTCGGCAATTGCATAGACCTCATCCTTGAAATAACGGATCGTGCCGGAGATCTGCGCGGTTTCGGGGATGACGTTATAGGCGGAACCGGCATGGATCTGCGTGACCGAGACCACGCAGGTATCCAGCGGCGCGACATTGCGGCTCACGATGGTCTGCAACTGGCCCACAAGGGCGGCGGCGGTCACCAGCGTGTCGCGCGATTGCTGCGGCATGGCGGCGTGGCTGCCCTTGCCCGTGATGGTAATGTCGAAAAACGCGGCCCCCGCCATCGCGGCGCCTTTGCAAATGCCCACGGTGCCCGGCTTGCCGTTGGGCGAGTTGTGCATCCCGTAGACCTCGTCACAGGGGAAGCGGTCGAAAAGGCCATCGGCCAGCATGCCGCGCGCGCCGCCCAGACCTTCCTCGGCTGGCTGGAAGATCATGATGGCCGTGCCGTCGAATTCGCGGGTGGCGGCCAGATGTTTGGCCGCCCCCAACAGCATCGTGGTATGGCTGTCATGGCCGCAGGCGTGCATCTTCCCCGGATTGGTCGAGGAATAGGGCAGGTTTGTCTGCTCGTGGATCGGCAGCGCATCCATATCGGCGCGCAGGCCAACACGCTTGCCGCCAGCCTCCTTGCCGCCGCGCCCGTAGATCACGCCGACAACGCCGGTGATGCCGATGCCGGTATGCACCTCGTCCACGCCGTAGCTGCGCAGCTTGTCGGCCACGATGGCGGCGGTGCGCTGCTCCTCAAGCCCGATTTCGGGATGGGCGTGCAGGTCTTTGAAGATCGCTGTCAACTCGTCAGAGCTTTCCGCGATCACGGGCAGAATGTTCATGTCTCTCTCCTCGGTCTTTCTGTCATTGGGGTCGGCGCACGGCTCAGGCCGCGCCCAGTTCCCGGAAATTGGCAAAATCCCACGACCGTCCGGGGGCCGCTTCGATCAGGGATCTGGTATATTCGTGCTGCGGATTGGCCAACACGCCGGCGGCAGGGCCTTGTTCGACAACAACGCCGCGCTGCATGACGATCACATCGTCGCAAATCTGCGCGGCGACGCGCAGGTCGTGGGTGATGAACACGATGGTGATGCCAAGCTGTTCCTGAAGATCGTTCAGCAGATCGAGCACCTGCGCCTGCACCGAGACGTCGAGCGCCGAGACAGCCTCGTCCGCGACAAGCACATCGGGTTTCATCATCACGGCGCGCGCAATCGCGATGCGCTGGCGCTGGCCGCCGGAAAACTGGTGCGGATAGCGGTCCAGACTGTCGCGGGGCAGGCCCACGATCGCCATCAGTTCAGCCGCCCGCTCCATCGCCTTGGCCGAGGACGTACCATAGTTCACAGGGCCTTCGATCAGGCTGCGCCCGACTGTCCAGCGCGGGTTGAGCGAGCGGAACGGGTCCTGGAACACCACTTGCAGATGCTGGCGGTGCGGTTTGAGCTGTGCGCGTGACAGATGCGCGATATCGGTGTCACGCAGATGGATCGCGCCGGCGGTGGGTGCGATCAGCCGCATGATGCAGCGCGCCACGGTGGATTTGCCCGAGCCGGATTCCCCCACGATGCCCATGGTGCGGCCACGCGCGACGCTGAACGTCACCTCCTTGGCGGCGTGGGTGCCTTCACGTTTGACGAAGAAACCACCGCCACCGTAGGTCATGTCGAGCTTTTCCACCCGCAGCACCGGATCACCCTCCGGCACAGGACGCGCGGCGCGCGGCACAAGGCTTGGCACGGCGCGCAGCAGCTTTTGCGTATAATCCTGTTTGGGCGCGCGCAGCAGCGTCTCGATCGGCGCGTTCTCGACCAGATCGCCGTTTTTCATCACATAAACGGTATCGGCGATCTCGGCGACCACGCCCATGTCATGGGTGATGAACAGCACGGCGGTGCCGTGTTTTTCCTGCAACTCGGCGATCAGCGACAGGATTTGCTGCTGCGTGGTCACATCCAGCGCCGTCGTCGGCTCGTCCGCGATCAGCAGCTCAGGCTCCAGCACAAGGGCCATCGCGATCATGATGCGCTGGCGTTGTCCGCCGGACAACTGGTGCGGATAGCTGCTGTAGATCCGCTCCACATCCGGCAGATGCACATCCTCCATGATGGCCTTGACGCGCGTGCGTCGCTCCTCGGCCCCCATATCGGTATGGCTCTCCAGCACCTCCTCGATCTGGTCGCCCACCCGCATCACCGGATTCAGCGCGGTCATCGGCTCCTGAAAGATCATCGCCACACGGCGGGCGCGGATCTTTTGCATCGCGTTGATGTTTTGGGCCAGCAGATCGGTGTCCGACAGGGTGATCTTGCCACCTGTCACGAACAGCGCATCCTTGGGCAACAGCCCCATCACGGCCAGCGAGGTGACGGATTTGCCCGAGCCGGATTCCCCCACAAGGCAGACGGTCTCACCCGCACGGATGGACAGGCTGATCTTGTTGAGCACCGGCAGGGCATTCGCGCCTGCGGGCAGGCTGACGGTCAGATCCTCGACCTGCAACACCGTTTTCGCATCATCGAACGTGCGTGTCTTGAACAGCATCGCCTTAATCTCCCCGTTTCTTGAGGCGCGGGTCCAGCAGATCGCGCGCGGTATCGCCCAGCAGGTTGATCGCCAGAATGCACAGCGACAGCATCAGACCGGGCCACAGGATGAGTTCCGGCTTGATGCGGAAATACTGCCGCCCCTCGGCCATGATGTTCCCCCATGTCGGGATTTCCGTCGACACACCTGCGCCAAGGAAGGACAGGATCGCCTCGGTCAGGATGGCGGAGGCAAGGATATAGGTCCCCTGCACGATCAGCGGGGCCATGGTGTTGGGCATCAGATGCTGGAACAGCACCTTGGGCATGGACGATCCAAGCGCGATGGCCGCCTCGACATAGGGCTCCTCGCGCGCGGTCAGCACAACGGACCGGACAAGCCGCACGACGCGGGGAATCTCGGGGATGGTGATCGCCATGACCACCGAGGTGATCGACGGGCCGTTCAGTGCCACAAGTGCGATCGCCAGCAGGATCGACGGGATCGCCATCAAGCTGTCCATGATCCGCATGATGAGCGTATCGGCCAGCCGGAAGAACCCCGCGATCAGGCCGATGACAAGGCCGAGGAACACCGAGACC